>NZ_JBVJFB010000002.1:731475-865717 GCF_055588065.1 Streptomyces sp. NPDC046308 | reverse complement strand
CTCAGCGTGGAGGGGGTCCGTTTCCTCCTTTCCGTTTTGATGGGTGGGCCGGCTGGGGGGGGGGGGGGGGGGGCGGTGCGTTGAGGGGGTGCTGCCCCCGGGCCCCCGCGCCTCAATCGCCGGCGGGGCTGAAATACCGGGGCTCCACCCCGTACCCCGCGCCTCAAACGCCGGCGGGGCTGAAATACCGGGGCTCCACCCCGTACCCCGCGCCTCAAACGCCGGCGGGGCTGAAATACCGGGGCTCCGCCCCGTACCCCGCGCCTCAAACGCCGGCGGGGCTGAAATACCGGGGCTCCGCCCCGTACCCCGCCCCTAGGCTGGCCGGCATGGGGGTCGTCCTGATCGTTCTCGCCGCCGGCTACGGCGCCACCGCCGGATGGCTGCTGCCGCGTGCCGCGTACCGACTCTCCGTCGAGCCGGGGGAGCCCTGGCGGGACCGCTGTCCGGAGAGGCACCGGGTGCGCGGCTGGCTCGGGCCGGCCCGCTGCCGGGCTGCCGCGGAGGTCGTCGTGCGGGGCTCGGACGCGCCGCCGCCCGCGGCCGCGGCGCCGCACGCCTACGGGAGGCGCGCCGTCCCCCTCACCGCCCTCACGGGTGCGGTCTGCGCCGTGCTCGCGGCGGCCGTCGGGGCGCGGCCCGAGGGGGTGGTCTTCGTGGGGCTCGCCCCGGTGGTCGTGCTGCTCGCCCTGGTGGACCGTGCCGTGCACCGGCTGCCCGACGTACTGACCCTGCCGCTCGCGGCCGGGGCGGCGGCCCTGCTCGGGGTGGCCGCCCCACTGCCCCGCGCCGGAGGCGACTGGCGGCTCGCGCTCCTGGGCGGCGGCGCGCTCGGAGCCGCGTACCTGTTGCTCCACCTGATCAACCCCGCCGAGATGGGCTTCGGCGACGTCAAGCTGGCGCTCTCGCTGGGGGTCGCTCTTGGGTGGTACGGGTGGGGGGTATGGATGGCGGGGGCCTTCCTCGGGCTCCTCTACGGGGCCCTGTACGGCCTCACCCTGCTGCTGCGCGGCTCCGCGACCCGCGAGCAGGGCTTCGCCTTCGGCCCCTTCATGGCGGCCGGAGCACTCACCGGAGTGCTGCTGGGTGGTTTCGGAGCGTAATCGTGGCGCGCCAATGCACGCAGCACGCTTTACGAAGGGTTATGGTGGAACCCCCCCCTCGGGCCGGTCCGTATCCCCCCCACGGACCGGCCCGTTTTTCGTTTCACCGCCCTTGAACCGGGCGGCGAGACGAATGACCAGGTCAGCCGCGCTGGGCCCAGATGTTGGTGCCGGGGGTGGACACCGCGAAGGAGTCGATCTCCTTCAACTCGGCCTCGGAGAGCGGCGCGGACGCCAGCGCGGCCACGTTCTCCTCCAGCTGCCTCACGCTGGAGGCGCCGATCAGAGCCGACGTCATGCGGTCGTCGCGGAGCACCCACTTGAGCGCCAGCTGGGCCAGCGACTGGCCGCGGCGGGACGCGATCTCGTTCAGGCCCACGAGCCGGCGGAGCACCTCGTCCGACAGCAGATCGGGGTTGAGGGACTTGCCCTGCGCGGCGCGCGAGTCCGCCGGGATGCCCTTCAGGTACTTGGCCGTCAGCAACCCCTGCGCCAGCGGCGCGAAGGAGATGCAGCCCATGCCGGCGTCCTCCAGGGTGTCCAGCAGCCCGTCCTCCTCCGTCCACCGGTTGATCATGGAGTAGGAGGGCTGGTGGATGAGGGGGCGCACGCCCATGCCGCGCAGGATGCGCACGGCCTCGGCCGTCTGCTCCGCGGTGTACGAGGAGACGCCCACGTACAGCGCCTTGCCCTGCTGGACCGCGGACGCGAGGGCGCCCATGGTCTCCTCCAGCGGGGTCTCCGGGTCGAAGCGGTGCGAGTAGAAGATGTCGACGTAGTCCACGCCCATCCGCTTCAGCGAGGCGTCGAGCGAGCTGAGCAGGTACTTGCGGCTGCCCCACTCGCCGTACGGCCCTTCGTGCATGAAGTAGCCGGCCTTGGTGGAGAGGATCAGCTGGTCGCGGTAGGACGCGAAGTCCTGCGCGAAGACCTTCCCGAAGTTGAGCTCGGCCGAGCCGGGCGGCGGTCCGTAGTTGTTCGCCAGGTCGAAGTGGGTGACGCCGAGGTCGAAGGCCCGGCGCAGGATCGCCCGCTGGGACTCCAGGGACTTGTCGTCGCCGAAGTTGTGCCAGAGGCCGAGGGAGATCGCGGGGAGCTTGAGGCCGCTGTGGCCGGTGCGCCGGTACTCCATGGAGTCGTAGCGCGAGGGCTCTGCCCGATAGGGATTGGTATCAGTCACGTTGTCCTCCCTATCACGGACTTGTGACAGACCGAGTTGGGTACCCCATCCCGCCGCGCAGTAATGTGGCCGCCTCGGGGGAGACCGCAAATGGCACGGGGGCATTGCACGGAGGGGCTGGAAGATCGTGAAGCTGCGCGACCTGGTGTACAGGCTCTACGCACGCCGGGTGGAAGGCCGCCTCGACCATGACGCGGCGCCCAAGCACATCGGCGTCATCCTGGACGGGAACCGCCGCTGGGCGAAGGCGTCCGGAGGTACGACGGAACAGGGCCACCAGGCCGGAGCCGACAAGATCTCCGAGATGCTCGGCTGGTGCACCGAGACGGACGTCGAGGTCGTCACCCTGTGGATGCTGTCCACGGACAACCTGGACCGGCCCGAGGTCGAGCTCCGACCGCTGCTCAACATCATCGAGAACACGGTCCGGGGCCTCGCCGCGGACGGCCGCTGGCGCGTCCACCACGTCGGCAACCTCGACATCCTGCCCGCCGGCACCCAGAGCGTCCTGAAGGAGGCCGAGGAGGCCACCCACGGCGTCGACGGGATACTCGTGAACGTCGCCGTCGGCTACGGCGGTCGGCAGGAGATCGCCGACGCGGTGCGCTCGCTGCTCCTGGAGCACGCGCAGAAGGGCACCTCGTTCGAGGAGCTCGCCGAGATCCTCGACATCGACCACATCGCCGAGCACCTCTACACGCGCGGCCAGCCCGACCCGGACCTCGTGATCCGCACCAGCGGCGAGCAGCGGCTGTCCGGATTCATGCTCTGGCAGAGCGCGCACTCCGAGTACTACTTCTGCGAGGTCTTCTGGCCGGCCTTCCGCAAGGTCGACTTCCTGCGGGCCCTGCGCGACTACGCGGCACGCCACCGGCGCTACGGCACCTGATCCCGCGTGGGGGCCGGCAGGTCCCCTCGGCCCCTTCCCTCGAACCCTTCACCAGGGATTCACCGAGCGTCCGTCATATGCCATGGCATGGCCTGGCCTGATCGGGGAATATCCCTTTCAGGTCGATGCCCGATCCACGGGTGTCGAGTCTCAGCGGACGGCATGGGGTCGTCCGCCCGGGAGGCCCTTTGCACCAGGACGCACGTGCGATGCGCACGGACGGAGTGGGAGGGCCGGAAATCGGCCCCGGCATGGGTGCCGATGACCGGTCCGGTCTTCATGGCCCGACCTCTTCCGAGGGGGTACGTCCTTCCGTGGTGACCAGCACAAAGCGCCGCCTGCCCGACAGGCGGACCTACGTCCTCGACACCAGCGTCCTGCTGGCAGACCCCAACGCGATCTCCCGCTTCGACGAGCACGAGGTCGTGCTCCCGATCGTGGTGATCACCGAGCTGGAGGCAAAGAGGCACCATCCCGAACTCGGCTACTTCGCGCGCCAGGCCCTGCGCCTGCTCGACGACTTCCGGGTTCGCTACGGTCGCCTCGACGCCCCCATCCCGCTGGGCGATCTGGGCGGCACCCTGCGCGTCGAGCTCAACCACTCCGACCCGGGTGTCCTGCCCGCCGGCTTCCGACTGGGGGACAACGACTCGCGGATCCTCGCCGTCGCCCGCAATCTGCAGGCCGAGGGCTACGACGTCACGGTGGTCTCGAAGGATCTTCCCCTGCGCATCAAGGCCTCCTCCGTGGGGCTGATCGCCGAGGAGTACCGGGCGGAGCTCGCGATCACCGATGCCGGCTGGACGGGCATGAGCGAGGTCGCCCTCTCCGGGGAGCAGGTGGACCTCCTCTACTCGGAGGAGCGGCTCTACGTGCCGGAGGCCGCCGAGCTGCCCGTGCACACCGGACTGGTCCTGCAGTCCGAGCGCGGCAAGGCGCTCGGCCGGGTCACCGCGGACGGCAACGTGAAGCTCGTACGGGGCGACCGCGAGGCCTTCGGGCTGCACGGCCGCAGCGCCGAGCAGCGCATCGCGCTGGACCTCCTCCTCGACCCCGAGCTCGGGATCATCTCGATGGGCGGCCGGGCCGGCACCGGAAAGTCCGCGCTGGCGCTGTGCGCCGGCCTGGAGGCGGTGCTGGAGCGGCGCCAGCACCAGAAGGTGATGGTCTTCCGGCCGCTGTACGCGGTGGGCGGCCAGGACCTCGGCTACCTGCCCGGGGACGCCGCCGAGAAGATGAGTCCCTGGGCGCAGGCGGTCTTCGACACCCTCTCGGCGGTCGCCGGGCGGGAGGTCATCGAGGAGGTGCTGAACCGCGGGATGCTGGAGGTCCTGCCGCTCACCCACATCCGCGGCCGTTCGCTGCACGACGCCTTCGTGATCGTGGACGAGGCGCAGTCGCTGGAGCGCAACGTCCTGTTGACCGTTCTGTCCCGAATCGGCGCGAATTCGCGGGTGGTTCTGACCCACGACGTGGCCCAGCGGGACAACCTCCGGGTCGGCCGGTACGACGGAGTCGTCGCCGTGGTCGAGAAGTTGAAGGGGCATCCGCTCTTCGCGCACATCACGCTCACGCGGTCCGAGCGCTCTCCGATCGCCGCACTGGTCACCGAGATGCTCGAAAGCCTCTGACCCCGACGGCCGTCTCCGGGCGGCCCGAAACGGTCAAAACCCCCATAGCGGGAAGGTGAGTTGGCGCCGCCCGGCAAAGGCACGAGAGCCTAGCCGGGCGGCGTCGCGCTGCACAGCCCTTTGGCGAAACAGAAGGCGACATGCCAGGTGTGACCTTTCCCACGCAACGGAGAATTGCCTTGCGGTGTCGCGTTCCGGCAGAGTCTGGTTTCCGTCAGGCCCCGCATACGGCACTCCTGTATCTCCCGTGAGGTACAAGCAGCACCACAACTCCACAGTCGAATGCCGTATGCCGCCCGGAGCTACACGGAGCAGCCCCCGCGAGGGAGTTGCCCACGGGCCCGCGCCTCCAGTGACCGCAGAACCACGGAGGCCAGCGTCGAGGGGCACTTTTGCGCCCGCGCGGTCACTGCGGACGCTGCTGGAAGGACACCGTGTGAGCCGGATCTCGGTCCGGGGGTTCGCCGTGGCTTCGGCCACCGCGGTCACCACCGTCGGCGCAGTCGTGGGCGTTGCCACCGGCGACCCCACGAACGATCTCGAGACGACCGCTTCCGGCGCGACTCTCCTTGCCGAAATCCCGGTCGGCGACCAGGCTGAGGTCCAGAGCGCGTCCCTGACGCAGCAGGCCGACACCATCGCCCACGCCGCCGACGCCGATGCCAAGCGCTCGGCCGAGGAGAGCGCCCGCCTCCAGGCCGCGGAGGACGCGAAGGCCAAGAAGGCCGAAGCGCAGAAGGCCGCGGACGAGAAGGCGAAGAAGGAGCGCGAGGCGAAGGAAGAGGTCGCCAGCCGCTCCGCCGCCCGCGACGCCGGCGACTTCGCCCCCCAGAGCTCCTACACGGTCGCCCAGGTCAAGGCCATCGCCCAGCAGATGGTCCCGGCCGGCCAGTTCCAGTGCTTCTCGAACATCATCAACCAGGAATCCACCTGGAACTACAAGGCCGTGAACTCGTCCTCGGGCGCCTACGGTCTGGTCCAGGCGCTGCCCGGTTCGAAGATGGCCTCGGCCGGCGCGGACTGGCGCACCAACCCCGCCACGCAGATCAAGTGGGGCCTGAACTACATGAACGGCCGCTACGGCAGCCCCTGTGGCGCGTGGAGCTTCCACCAGGCCAACGGCTGGTACTAGGAGCACGCTCAACCTCCGGGAGCCCCGCACCGTCCTACGGTGCGGGGCTCCTCGCGTGTACGGTCTTTCAGGCGTGCCCGAACACGGGGGCGGGGGAAGGAAGCGACATGGCGAAGCGGGAAGGCTGGCTCGGCCGGCTCGGGAACAGGCTGAACCGGATGGAGGCGCGGCTCAACGAGCGGCGCGCCGAGGTCGAGGCCGAGACCGGTGGGGCCCCAGGGGCTCCCGCCCCGGCCACCCCTGCGCCGGCGGCTCACGAACCGTCCGCCGCCGCGCCCGTACCGCCGGCCCCCGCGTATCCGCCGGCCCCCGTACATGCGCCGGCCGTCCCCGTGCGCCCCGACCCGGCGAGCGTGGTCCCCTGGGGGATGCGCGTCGCCGCCGAGGCCAGCTGGCGGCTGCTGCTCCTCGCCGGCATGCTCTGGGTGCTGATGAAGGTGATCAGCGAAGTCCGGCTGGTCGTCCTCGCCTTCGCCGCCGCCATGCTCGTCACCGCGATGCTCCAGCCCTTCGTCGTCCGCCTGCGCCGGCTGGGCCTGCCGCGGGGGCTGGCCACGGCCGTCACGGCGATCCTCGGCTTCGTGGTCATCGGGCTCGTCGGCTGGTTCGTGGTCTGGCAGGTCATGGAGAACCTCGACGACCTGTCCGACCGGGTCCGCGACGGCATCAACGAGCTCAAGCTGTGGGCACTGGACAGTCCGTTCCACGTGACCGAGAAGCAGATCAACGACATCGCGAAGAACCTCAGCGAGACCATCGGCACGAACACCGAGCAGATCACCTCCGCCGGTCTGCAGGGCGTGACCGTCCTCGTCGAAGTCCTCACGGGCATACTGCTCGCGATGTTCTCGACGCTCTTCCTGCTCTACGACGGCAAGCGCATCTGGAACTGGGCACTGGGCCTCGTCCCGAACGCCGCCCGCGCCGGGGTCGCCGGGGCCGGTCCGCGGGCCTGGCGCACCCTGACCGCGTACGTGCGCGGCACGGTCATCGTCGCGCTCATCGACGCCATCTTCATCGGCCTCGGCATCTACTTCCTGGACGTGCCGATGGCGGTGCCGCTGGCCGTCTTCATCTTCCTCTTCGCCTTCATCCCGCTGGTCGGGGCGGTGGTCTCGGGCGCCCTCGCGGTGGTCGTGGCGCTCGTGACCCAGGGCGTGTGGACCGCCCTGATGGTGCTGCTGGTGGTGCTGGCGGTGCAGCAGATCGAGGGGCACGTGCTGCAGCCCTTCATCCTCGGCCGCGCGGTACGGGTGCACCCGCTCGCGGTGGTGCTGTCGGTGGCCGCCGGCGGCATGATCGCGGGGATCGGGGGCGCGGTGGTCGCCGTTCCGCTGGTGGCGGTCACCAACACGGTGGTGGGCTACCTGAGGGCGTACTCGCGCGAGCAGAGCCATCACGGAGCCGGCATGGTCGGTCCGGCCCCGCACGGCTCGACGGCCCTGGGCGTCGTACCCGACAGCGAGGACCCCGGGCCCTGACCAGGCCGAGGGGGGGGCGGGAACGGACGCCACCGCCGGTGGCGTCCGCAGCGGGACGACAGGGGGAACGAACATGATCACCGAGCCGGAGCTCGACACCGGGGGCGACACCGGCCCGGCGGGGGAGCAGGCGGAGGAACTCGCCCCGCGCGGACGGACGGACGACGCCGCAGGGGCCCGCCGGCCGTGGCTGTGGGCGCTGGGCGGTGCCGTGGTCGCCTCGGCGGTGTGGGCGGGCGGGCTGTACGCCTTCGGGGACCGGCTCGCCGCGCCGCAGCTCGGGTACCGGGCGACGGAGAACCTGTGCGAGGACTTCCGGGCGCAGGCGCTCGGCAAGATCGCAGGGGACTTGCACCGGTACCGGCCGATGAACCAGCAGAGCGACCACCCGGCCGTGCGCGGGGCGATCTGTGTGCTGCACAACGCCGAGACGGTGTCGACCCTCATCGTGCGGGCGCAGGTCGACCTGCACAAGAAGACCGACCCCGGGCCCGAGTTCGACGTGCCGTCGCTCTCGATGGCCGCCGATATCGGCGAGGGCCGCACCGAGTCGGTGCAGGGCCTCGGCGAGCGCGCCGTGGTCTTCGCGGCTCCCGGCGATTCCTCGTTCCAGCTCAGAGTGCTCGAGGGCGGTGCGGTGTTCACGATCGAGGCCTACGGCAGCGGCACCGCCGGGAACGCCCCGGCCGACTCGGCGGCCCTCCAGGCAGCGATGGTGGAGGACGCCCGCGCACTGATGGCCGCGCTGCGCGACGACTGACGACACCGACTGACGACACACCAGGGCCCCGCGACCGGAATCGGTGGCGGGGCCCTGGTGTGTCGTACGGGGTGGCGTTACTCGGCGACGAGGGCGGTCTCGAGGGCGGCCTCGGCGTCGAGGGTGACCGCGACGGCCTGGATCACCGAGGCGATCTTGAAGGCCTCCTGGATCGTCTCGCGGTCGACGCCGGCCTTGCGCAGGACCTGCTCGTGCGAGTCCAGGCACTGGCCGCAGCCGTTGATCGCGGAGACGGCGAGCGACCACAGCTCGAAGTCGACCTTCTCCACGCCCGGGTTGCCGATGACGTTCATCCGCAGGCCCGCGCGCAGCGTGCCGTACTCCGGGTCGGAGAGCAGGTGCCGCGTCCGGTAGAAGACGTTGTTCATCGCCATGACCGCGGCGGCGGCCTTGGCGGCGGTGTACGCCTCCGGCGAGAGGTTCGCCTTCGCCTCGGGCTCCAGCTCACGCAGGACGCGCGGGGAGCGGGCGGCGATCGCGCAGGACAGGACCGTGCCCCACAGCTGCTGCTGCGGGAGGTCGCTGTTGCCGATGACCGAACCGAGGTTCAGCTTCAGGTCCTTGGCGAAGTCGGGGACGGCCGACTTCAGGGAGTCCAGGGACATCCGTCACTCACCGGCCAGCAGCGCGCCGGCGTCGATGGTGGCCTCGCCCTTGTTCCAGTTGCAGGGGCACAGCTCGTCGGTCTGCAGGGCGTCGAGGACCCGCAGGACCTCCTTGGGGTTACGGCCCACGGAACCGGCGGTCACCATCGAGAACTGGATCTCGTTGTTCGGGTCCACGATGAAGACGGCGCGCATCGGCAGGCCGTCCTCGCCGAGGATGCCCAGCTCGGCCGACAGCTCGCGCTTGATGTCGGACATCATCGGGAAGGGCAGGTCGCGCAGGTCGGCGTGGTCCTTGCGCCAGGCGTGGTGCACGTACTCGGAGTCCAGCGAGAAGCCGAGGACCTGCGCGTCGCGGTCGGCGAACTCGTCGTTCAGCTTGCCGAAGGCGGCGATCTCGGTCGGGCACACGAAGGTGAAGTCGAGCGGCCAGGCGAAGACGACCTTCCACTTGCCCTCGTAGGTCTTGTGGTCGATCTGCGCGAACTCGGCGCCGGCCTCGAGCGAGACGCAGGCGGTCAGGTCGAAGGCCGGGAACTTGTCACCAACAGTCAGCACGCGATCTCCTTGGAACATGGAAAATAGCCCCTTTTGGGGGGTTTTCCGTTGGGGTTGGACGTATCTCACATGCTGACACACCTGCATTGATTGCGGAAATAGCTAGACTTGAGGCGGGTGATCGGAGGTACCTATCAGTGGCCGTGGGTAACAGGGGAGCGAAACAGCCGACCCTCGCACAGTTGCGCGCCTTCGCGGCCGTCGCCGAGCACCTGCACTTCCGGGACGCCGCCGCGGCCATCGGGATGAGCCAGCCGGCGCTCTCCGGAGCCGTCTCCGCGCTGGAGGAGGCCCTCGGCGTGCAGCTGTTGGAGCGCACCACCCGCAAGGTGCTGCTCTCCCCGGCCGGCGAGCGGATCGCGGCCCGCGCGCGGCTGGTCCTCGACGCGATGGGCGGGCTGCTGGAGGAGGCCGAGGCGGTACGGGCCCCCTTCACCGGGGTCCTGCGGTTCGGGGTGATCCCCACGGTGGCCCCGTACCTGCTGCCGACCGTGCTCGGGCTCTTCCACCGGCGCTACCCCCGGATGGACCTCCAGGTGCACGAGGAGCAGACCGACACCCTGCTGGAGGGGCTGGCCACCGGACGGCTGGACCTGCTCCTGCTTGCGGTGCCACTCGGCGTCCCCGGGGTCACCGAACTGCCCGTTTTCGACGAGGACTTCGTACTGCTCGCCCCCAGGGAGCACGCGCTGGCCGGGCGCCGGGACATTCCGTTGGAGGAACTGCGGGGACTGCAGCTGCTGTTGCTCGACGAAGGGCACTGCCTGCGCGACCAGGCCCTCGACATCTGCCGGGAGGCGGGGCGCACCACGGGTGCGGACGTCACGACGACCGCCGCCGGGCTCTCTACCCTCGTCCAGCTGGTCGCCGGCGGCCTGGGCGTGACGCTGCTGCCGCGCACCGCGCTGCGGCTGGAGACCGCCCGCAACGAGTACCTGTCCACCGGGTACTTCGCCGAGCCCGCTCCCTCGCGGCGGATCGCCCTGGCCATGCGCACCGGGACGGCCCGCCAGGAGGAGTTCCGGGCGATCGCCGCCGCCCTGCGCGAAGCCGTACGCCCGCTCCCGGTGTGGCCCACCGACTGAAGGCCGGGGGCGCCGCCGGGAACGGGCGTACGGGTCACGGGCGCGCGGTGTTCACTCCGTGCGCAGGCCGTCCGGGCGCATCAGGCGCAGCAGCGGGGGCAGGCTGAGCAGGGTCACCGCGACGACCACCCCCGCGCCGGCCGCGGTCATCCCGAGCACCGACGCCCAGTCGATCCGGACCGGTGTGGCGGCCATGCTCATCAGGACGGCGCCCAGCCCCACGCCCGCGCCGGTCGCCAGTACCAGGCCCAGCGTGACCGGCACGGCCGTCTGCCACAGCACCGACAGGCTCAGCGTAGAGCGCTTGGTGCCGAAGGCGACCAGGGACGAGAGCAGCCGCCGGCGCTCGCGCAACTGCTCCAGCTGGGAGACGAGCAGGCTCGCGCCGATCAGGACCAGTACGGCGGTGGCGCCGAAGAACAGCCCGGTGCGGATCGAGGAGTAGCCGGCGGCCTGTGTGGTGTCCCGCAGCGTCATCGCCGTGACGAACGGGTCCGCCTTGAAGACGGCGTTGCGCGCCCGGTCCAGGGCGTCGTCCCGGGATTCGTCGACCTGGACGAAGATCCGCGCGTCCGGGAAGTCGCCGATCTCCTTCGGCGCCGCCGACGGGGTCACCAGCAGGCCGCTGCGCAGCTGCCCGGTGGGGTCCTCCCGGCTGGGGACCGTACGGGCGTCCGCGGGGACCTTCCACTTCGCCGGAGCGGGCGGGTCGGCCGTCCCGGAGTCGGATCCGAACGCGTCCCCGTATCCCCGGACGTTCCCGACGTACACCTCGTCGCCGGGCTTGGCCGTGGCCCCGTAGACGGCCTCCGAGGGGGAGCCGGTCAGGACGAAGGAGTCGCCCTCCTCGCAGGAGTCGAGCGTCGCGACCTCGCCGAGCGCGTCGCAGGTGCCGATGGTCACCTGGACCGTCTCCTGCGCGGGCACCCGGTGGGCGGCCTGAGTGGACGTCAGGGGGACGGCGCGGGTGACGCCCGGCACGGCGGAGATCCGCTGCGCGAGGTCGTCCATGCGCGCCCCCGCGTCGCGGTTCACCAGGACCGCGACGGCGGCCCTGCCGGGATCCTGGCCGGTGGACTCGGTGTAGTCGCCCTCGACGCCGGCGAAGAGCATCTGGAGGGCGATGGCGCCGGCGACGGCCACGGCGATGCCGTTGACGAGGCGGGCCGCGGCGCCGCTGTTGACCTGGAGCCGGCGCACGGCCAGCTGCCAGGAGACCGGGCCGGCGGACATCCTCGCCACGAAACGTTCCAGCAGCCAGGGGAGCAGCACGGTGATCCCGACCAGCAGGAGCACCACCCCTGCGGAGACCTGCCACTGGTTGAACGTGCCGTGGTCGTTGCCGCGGCCGCCCATGGGCGCGAGCAGACCGAGCCCGACCAGGGGCAGCAGCAGCCGCCACCAGATGCGCCGCCGGGAGGGCTTGGCCGTACGGACGACGCCCAGCGGCTCGATGACCACCCCGCGCAGCGCGAACAGGGTGACGGCCACCGCCGCCGCGGGCACCGCGAGGGCGACCAGGACGGCGAGCCAGGGCGCCGGGTCGAGATCGGCGGGGAAGACGCTGCGCTGCCGGAGGCTGACGCTGCCGACCAGGGAGCGGCCGGCGGCGAAGAAGCCGGTGCCCAGCACCAGTCCGACCAGGGAGCCGGCCAGCGCCTCGCCGGCCGCGATCCGGCGCACCATCCTGCTGTCCGCGCCGACCAGCCGCAGCGCGGCGAGCCGCCGGTCGCGCCGCTCCCCGCCGAAGCGGACGGCGGTGGCGATGAACACGGCGACCGGCATCAGCAGGGCGACGAACGTCAGCACGACCATCAGCATCAGCACGGGGTCGAGGCCGTCGCGCTGCGCGTCGTAGCCGAAGCCGGTGACGCGCTCGACGCGGTAGTCCTCGGGGCCGTTCTTCCGGAGGGTGTCGCTGCCCAGGTAGAAGAGGAGTTCGCCGGGGCCGACCAGCCCCGGGTCGCCGACGATCTCGCTGACCCGCGCGTCGAGCCGCTCGCGCAGCAGGGCGCCGTCGGAGGACTTCAGCAGCGCGTCGAGGGCGGGGGAGAGGGCCATCTCGCCGGGGCCGGGGATCCGCCGCAGACCGGGCGGCAGCGGGGCGTCCGGGCCCTCGGCCCGCAGCACGTGCCCCTCGATGTCCTTGTGGTGGTACGTCTGCCCGACGCGGGCGATCAGCAGGGTGTCGGGCCCGGGGGCGTCGGCCCGCTCGGAGCTCATCGTCGACCGTGCGTCGCCGCGCTCGTACCGCGCGGCGAGGGCGCCGGGGATCGCCGTGCTGATGAGCAGGAGCGCGACGCCGAGACCGACACCGACACCGGTGAGCAGGGTGCGGATCCATCCCTCGCGGCCACCGCCGAAGGCGAAGCGGGTGCCCATCCCGAGATCGCGGGCCCAGACCCGGAGCCGGCTCATACGATCCGCTCCATGTCACGGGACTTCCCGTCGCGCACGACGATCTCACGGTCGGAGTACGCGGCCACGCGCGTCTCGTGGGTGACGAGCACGACGGCGGTGCTCGCGGACCGGGCGGCCTCCGTGAGCAGCTGCATGACGAGTTCGCCGTTGAGGGAGTCGAGGGCTCCGGTGGGCTCGTCGGCGAAGATCACCCGGGGGCGGGTGACCAGGGCGCGGGCGACGGCCACGCGCTGTCCCTGGCCGCCGGATATCTCGCCGGGCCGCTTGGCCCCGAGGTCCTCCACCTGGAGCTGCTCCATCCAGTGCAGGGCGGTGCGTTCGGCCTCCTTGCGCTTGACGCCGGTCAGGCGCAGCGGCAGGGCGACGTTCTCCACGCAGGTCAACTCCGGTACGAGCTGGCCGAACTGGAAGACGAAGCCGAACTCGGTGCGGCGCAGCTCGCTGCGCTCGGCGTCGTTCATGGCGGTGAGCTCGCGGCCGGCGTAGGTGATGGAGCCGGCGTCGGGCGGGACGATGCCCGCGAGGCAGTGCAGCAGCGTCGACTTGCCGGAGCCGGAGGGGCCCATGACGGCGACGACCTCGCCGGGGTGGATGGAGAACTCGGCGCCGTCGAGGGCCTTGGTGGTCCCGAACGCCTTGCGCAGGTCCGTCGCGGCGAGGAGGGATCCGGCCGGGGGCATCATCGGCGGACCTCCCGCGCGAGCTGGTCGAGGCGGGCCGCGGTGAGCTCCAGCCACCTCAGGTCCGCCTCCAGGTGGAAGAGGGCGTGGTCGCAGACGAGCTGGTCGGCTATGTCGCCCTTGCGCTTGCGCTGGGTGAGGATGCGCATGAGGCGCAGGTGCTCGGCGCGCTGGGTGTCCAGCAGCTCGTCGGCGCGGCGGCCGGTGAGCAGGGCGAGGACGACCTTGGTGTAGAGGGTCGAGTGGAGGTAGGGCTCGGGCTTCTCGGGTTGGGAGAGCCAGGTTTCGACGTCGGTGATGCCGGCGTCGGTGATGGCGTACCGCTTGCGTTCGGGACCGCCGCCGCTCTCCACGCCGTCGACCTCGACGAGGCCGTTCTTCAGGAGGCGCGACATGGTCGAGTAGACCTGCCCGTAGGCGAGGGGGCGGTCGTGGCCGAACTTCTCGTCGAAGGCGCGCTTGAGGTCGTAGCCGTGGCGCGGGCCGGCCTCGAGGAGGCCCAGGAGCGTGTGACCGATGGACATGGCCGTGACTCTACACCGTGTGTATACGCGCAGTGTATAGAGGGGGGAAGGAGGGGCCGGACCGCGTGGAGAGCGGTCCGGCCCGGTGCGCGCTCAGTCCGTGGACTTCGGGGGGCGCCCGCGGCGGGGGATGGGGCCGGGGCTGGAGGGGAGGCGGCCGGCCTCGGCGAGGGCGCGGCGGAGCAGGAACTCGATCTGCGCGTTCGCGCTGCGCAGCTCCTCGCCGGCCCAGCGGGCCAGGGCCTCGTACACCTGCGGATCGAGCCGCAGCAGCACCTGCTTGCGCGCCTGCCGGCCCGCCGGGCTCTGCTCGCCGCCGGGGGTCACTGGTAGAGGGTTCCCGCGTTGACCACCGGCTGGGCCGCACGGTCGCCGCAGAGGACGACCATCAGGTTCGAGACCATGGCGGCCTTGCGCTCCGGGTCCAGGTCCACGATGTCCTCCTCCGCCAGGCGGGTCAGGGCGAGCTCGACCATGCCCACCGCGCCCTCCACGATCTGCTTGCGGGCCGCCACGACGGCGCCCGCCTGCTGGCGCTGGAGCATCGCGGAGGCGATCTCCGGAGCGTACGCGAGATGCGTGAACCGGGACTCGATGATGTGCACCCCGGCCGCCTCGACGCGCGCGTGCAGTTCGACCGCCAGCTTCTCGGTGATCTCCTCGGCGTTCCCGCGCAGCGACAGGCCGCCCTCGTCGTGCGAGTCGTAGGGGTACTCGATCGCGATGTGCCGGACCGCCGCCTCGGTCTGGGTCTCGACGAACTCCGTGAAGTCCTCGACCTCGAAGGTGGCCCGCGCGGTGTCCTCGACGCGCCACACGACGACCGCCGCCAGCTCGATCGGGTTGCCGTAGGCGTCGTTGACCTTCAGGACGGCCGTCTCGTGGTTGCGCACCCGGGTGGAGATCTTCTCGCGCGAGGTGAGCGGGTTGACCCAGCGCAGTCCGTCGGTGCGGATCGTGCCCCGGTAGCGGCCGAACAGCTGCACGACCCGGGCCTCGCCCGGGGCCACCGTGTTCAGACCGCTCATCGCCACCACGGAGCCGAGGATCGTGAGCACGCCGAGGGCGATGAGCGCCGCCTTGGCCGCGGCCGCCGCCATCACCGCGCCCGCCGCGATGAGGCCGCCGCCCGCCAACAGGCCTGCCAGGCCGAGGAGTAGGGCCAGACCGCCGCCCACGCTGCGCGCGGTGAACTCCCGTACCCCGTCCGGATTCGCGATGTGGTTCGTCATTGTTTGCCCCGTTTCTCTGGTCGCGGCCGCTCGGGCCGCCTAGCAAAGTGATATCACTTTTTTGCGTTGCGGCAACCCTTCGGCTTAGGTGAGCGTCGGTTCCAGTGATGTGGGTGCTGATTCTCACGTCCGAATTGACCGGTATTGGTCACGGTTGACCATCCTTTGTCACAGCCTGCGGTGTTAGCTTTCTGAGCTGACGTCGGGGGGGTAATCGAGCGGAGCGGGAGCGATGGGCCGAGCAGAAGTGCGTAAGGCGCAGCAGCGCGGTGCGGGGCGTGCGCCGAGCAGACGCGCAGGCGGCGCCAAGGACAAGGGCGGCACCGGCAAACGCAGCGGCATACGTCGCTTCTTCACGTGGAAGAAGATCCTCGGGACGTTCCTCGGCGGGATCCTCCTCCTCATGGCCGCGGCGATCGTCCTCTACTTCTCGGTGGACGAACCCAGCGACCCCAACAAGCAGGCCACGCTCCAGAGCAACACCTACCGGTACTCCGACGGCTCGATCATGGCCCGCACCGGTGAAACGAACCGCGAGATCGTGCCGATCGACAAGATCCCCGAGGACGTCCGCACCGCCTTCATCGCGATCGAGAACAAGTCCTTCTACAGCGACCGCGGCATCGACGTCATGGGCGTGGCCCGGGGCCTGTTCAACACGGTCACCGGCAAGGGCAAGGCCGGTGGCTCGACGATCACCCAGCAGTACGTCAAGAACTACTACCTGACGCAGGACCAGTCGGCGACGCGCAAGCTCCGGGAGCTGGTGATCTCCCTCAAGGTCGACCAGCGCATGGAGAAGGACGACGTCCTCGTCGGCTACCTGAACACGAACTTCTACGGCCGCAACGCGTACGGGATCCAGGCCGCGGCCCAGGCCTTCTACGGGGTCGACGTCGACAAGCTCACGCTGGAGCAGGGCGCCTACCTCGCCGCCGTCATCCAGGCCCCCAGCCAGTACGACCTCGCGACGGCCGGCCCGAACGGCACCCGGCTGGTCAACATCCGCTTCAACGCCGTCCTCGACAACATGGTCGAGATGGGCAAGCTGGACCCGGCCAAGCGCAAGACCATGACCCTCCCGCCGCCGATCAAGCCCAAGCCCCGCCCGGGCATGGACGGCCAGAAGGGGTACCTGGTCCAGGCCGCCAACGACGAGCTGAACAAGCAGAACATCGACGACGCCCAGATCGCGGCCGGCGGCTGGATCATCACCCTCAACGTCGACAAGGCGAAGCAGGCGGCGCTGGAGAAGGCCGTCGACGACGAGCTGGAGTCCAAGCTCGACCGCAAGGACACCAAGGGCCGGCCCCAGGACCAGAGCGTCCAGGCCGGCGCGACCTCCGTGGACGCGAAGACCGGGGCCATCGTCGCCATGTACGGCGGCCAGGGCCTGACGGAGAAGTCCGAGAGCAACGCCCTGCGCAAGGACTACCAGCCCGGCTCGACCTTCAAGCCGCTCGTGCTCGCCTCCGCCCTGGAGAACGGGTCGAAGACGCAGGAGGGCAAGCCCATCACGCCCAACACGCTCTACGACGGCACCAGCAAGCGCCCGGTCGTCGGCAGCAAGATCCCGTTCAACCCGCAGAACCAGGACAACCGCAACTTCGGCACCCCGATGATGACGGTCCAGGAGGCGACCGACTTCTCGGTGAACTCCGTCTACGCGCAGATGATCGTGGACGTGAAGCCGCAGAACGTGAAGAAGACGGCCCTGGCGCTCGGCATGGTGGACCGCGCGGGCTGGCCCGACGACCGGCCGGCCATGGCGCTCGGCACGATGACCGCGAGCACCGTGGAGATGGCCGGCGTCTACGCCAGCTTCGACAACCACGGCAAGAAGGTCACGCCGACGATCATCAAGAGCGCCGAGCACAAGGAACGCACGTTCACGCCCCAGCAGGCCATCGGCAGCCAGGCCATCAGCCGCAAGACCGCCGACACCGTCACCAAGGTGCTCCAGGGCGTCGTCAACGACGAGGGCGGCTCCGGCAACAAGGTCAGGAGCAGCGCCTACGAGGCGGCCGGCAAGACCGGTACCAGTGAGTCGAACTTCTCCGGCTGGTTCACCGGTTACACGCCCGAACTGGTCACCGTCGTGGCGATGTTCGGCGAGGAGCCGGGCACCCACACCCAGGTCACCCTGACCGGCACCGCCGGCCTGGGACGCGCGGGCGGTTCCAGCTTCCCCGCCTCGATCTGGAAGGCGTACACGCTGGCCGCGCTGAAGGGCGTGGACACCGGCGAGTTCGACGTGTCGGACGCGGACATGGGCCCCACGCAGGTGCCGTCCCGCAGCACCTCGCCGTCGCCCACGACGAGCCAGTCCTCCAGCCCGCCGGCCTCCAGCAGCAGCCCGGCGCAGTCCCCCACGACGCCGGTGACCCCCACTGCGCCGCCCACGCCGACGAAGAGCGCCACCACGCCGCCGCCGACGCCGACGACGACGCCGACCAAGACCGGCGGCCCGAAGCCGCCGGACCCGCCGCTGTTCGGCGGGGACGAGGGACGCTGACACACCGCCGCCCCGCAGCCTTCGGGCTGCGGGGCGGCGGTTCTTCGTGAGCCGGAAGGAGGCCGGTTCGACGGCCGGTCACTGCCGCTCGCCCGCCCCCGGCAGCGGGAGCTCGAACCAGACCACCTTGCCGCTGCTCAGACGGGTCGCACCCCAGCGGCGGGCCATCCGGTTGACCAGGAACAGGCCGCGGCCGCCCTCGTCGGTGTCCCGCGCCCGGCGCTGGCGGGGCAGCTGCGGGGAGTCGTCGCCGACCTCGCAGCGCAGCACGTCCGTACGCAGCAGGCGCAGGGTCACGGGCCGCTCCGCGTACCGGACGGCGTTGGTGACCACCTCGCTCACCAGCAGCTCCAGCGAGTCGCTCAGCTCCTCCAGGCCCCACCGGGTCAGGGCACGGCGGGCGAACCGCCGGGCCCGGCCCGGAGCGGTCTCCTCCGGGTCCAGGAACCAGTACGCGACGTCACTGGGCGCGATCCCGTCGAACCGGGCCGCGAGCAGCGCGATGTCGTCGTCCCGGTCACCCGGGCCGAGCATGTCCAGCACGTCGTCGCACAGGGCCTCCAGCGGCGGCGGATGGTCCAGGCCGGTCAGCTGGGCGGTCGTGGCCAGCCGCTCGCGCAGCTGCTCGATGCCGGTCCACACGTCCCGCAGGCGCGACTCCACCAGACCGTCGGTGTACAGCAGCAGCGTGGCCCCGGCGGGCGCGTCCAGCTCGACGGCCTCGAAGTCCACGCCGCCGACGCCGATGGGCGCGCCCGGCGGTACGCGGAGCACCTCGGCGCGGCCGCCCAGGTGCAGCAGCACCGGCGGCGGGTGGCCCGCGTTGGCGATGGTGATCCGGTGCGCCACCGGGTCGTAGACGGCGTACAGGCAGGTGGCCATGCGGTCGGAACCCAGGCGCTGCGCCTGCTCGTCCAGGTGGTGCAGGACCTCGGCCGGCGGCAGGTCCAGCTGCGCGAGGGTCTGCGCCGTGGTGCGGAGCTGACCCATGATGGCGGCGGAGGTCATGGAGTGGCCCATGACGTCGCCGACGACGAGCGCGACCCGGCTGCCGGGCAGCGGTATGGCGTCGTACCAGTCGCCGCCGACGCGCGCCGTCTCGGCGGCGGGCAGGTAGCGGGAGGCCAGCCGCACTCCGGTGGGCTGCGGGAGGCTGTCGGGCAGCATGGTGCGCTGGAGCTCGTCGGCGATGTACGCCTCGCGGCCGTACAGGACCGCCTTGTCGATGCCGAGCGCGGTGTGCGTGGCCAGTTGGGCGGCGACCAGCAGGTCGTTCTGCTCGAAGGCGGGACGCTCCGGGCTGCGCAGGAAGACGGCCGCGCCGATCACCCGGCGGCGGCCGCGCAGCGGCGCCAGGACCGCCCGGTTGCCGCGCGGCAGCGGATGGTCCACGCCGAGCAGCTCGGGGAGCGCGGCCCGGGCGCCGGCGGAGGACGCGAAGACGGGCCGTACGCCGCGCAGCACCTCGGCGAGCGCGCCACCGGGCCGGATCTCGCACAGCTCGGCCGCGGGCAGGTCACCCTGCGGGCCGACCAGCGGCAGCTGGCTGAAGTCGAGCTCGCCGGTGGCCCCCGCGGCCCCGGCGAGGTCCACGCCCGCGCCGATGGTGCTGCTGACGTCCGTCAGGTCGTCGATCGGCCGGAGCCGGTCGGTGCGGCGCAGCCTTAAAACGACCGGGCCGACGGGCCGTTCGTCGCCGACCGGCAGCGGGTCGCGCAGGTAGACGAGGATGGCGTCCGAGAAGGTGGGCACGGTGGCCCGGCACAGGCCGAGCACGATCTCGTCGAGGTCGATGCCGCGGGCGATCCGCCGGGTGGCGGCGCCCACGAAACGCAGCCGGTCCCCTTCGCGGCGCGCGGCGGTCATCTCCCCGGCGCCTGCTCCCGGTATGCCGCTCCCGCCGCCGTGACGCTCGCCTGCGGCGCGGTACCCGCTGTTCTGCCCGGCGCTCCCGCCCCCACCGGGCACGGCTTCCGCTCCCGGCGAGGCAGGCTGCCGGGTGCTCTCGCCGGCCGCGGCGGCAGGGTCGAGACCGTCACCGCGCGGGCGGGGCGGTTCGGCGGGCTCGCCGAGCCCGGTCGCGCTGCCCGCGGCGTTGCGGGCGGCCGCGCCGTCCCGGAGGCGGACGCCGTCCTGGCCCAGCCCCTGGACCGGGTCCGAGGCGGCCGGGTCACCGGATTCGCCCGGGGCGGGAGCCTTGCGCCGGGGCCGGGGGAGTCCCGCGGCCCCGCCCGCGCCCGCCGCGGAGCGGGCCGAGCGCGCGTCGGCGGCCGCCGCGGCCGGGCCGCCGCCCGACTCCGCGGCACGGCCGGCGCCGGTGCTCGGCGCATGCGTGCGCACGGCCTCGGCGGCGGCGATGGGCGCCTTGCCGTGGCCGGCCTCGTCCGTTCCTCCGCCGGAGGCGACGGGCTGCGGGCCCTCCTGGGAGGTGGGGTACTCCGTCACGCGTGGAATTCCGTCCGTTTGCGCTCGATGTGCGCTGCACTCAGCTCGGTCAGTCGCGGTATACCCGCTCAGCGGCCCGGGCACCATCGCCCCGAGGTTCCTCTTTGGCTCTCGCCCCGCGCCGACCTCCCGTCAGCTTCCGCGTGCGGTAAGACACTTGCCGATGTGCGGTCCGAAAGCACCGGCCCGCGCGCGCGACCTCGCGGAGCACGATCCTACGTTTGAACCCCGGGGGCGCATCAAGGGTCTCATGAGGTCATATGCGCCGGGGTGCGGTCCCAGTCCTCCGGAAGGGCCGGAATCCTCCAGGCGGGATCCGGCCGCCAGTCCTGCCAGCCGGCGGAGAACGGAGCTCCCCATTCCTTGATCACCCCGACCGCCGCGCGACCCGCGTGCCGGACCCGCAGCGCCTGCTCCCGGCCCATCAGGCCGGACCGCTGCGCCTGGGCGAACTCGTCCTCGTCCAGCCATTTCCAGCTGCGGTCCGGGTAGACGGCGATGTCGAGGAAGTGGTCCACGGAGTCCACCCCACCGGCCCAGCGCGACCGCGGCTCCTCCAGGTTCACGTACCAGTTCTTGAACTGCCAGCCGTGTCCCCAGAACAGCCACACCGACCACGGGTCGCCGGGCCGGGCCAGCTTCAGCACCCCGCCGCCGAACCAGCGCGAGCGTACGGTCGTCCGCGGGGCGGTGTAGCGGGTGGCGAGCGGTTCCTCGTGTACGGGGGTGCCGTCGGCCATCACCGGCTTGACGCACTCGGTGCCCGGGGCCATCCAGACGGCAAGCAGCTCGTCGGTGTCCTGAACCACCGTCACCGGGCGGCAGATGTGCACCGAACCCTTCAGTCCCGGGGCGTGGTCGCGGTAGCGCCAGAGGATCTGTTCCCCGGGCGCCCAGCGCGTGCCCTGTGCGGGGCCCTGCGGCGCTTCCTGCGCCGAACCGCTCCCCGGCTTGAAGGTACCTGTCATGCGCAGATCTTAGGGCGGAGGCCCGCGCCCCCGCTGCGGTGCAGGTCACTGGGGGGTTGACGGGCGGGAATCGACCGGATCCGGCCCCCGCCCGGGGGCCGGGTCCGGCGTCTCACGGATGCGTCATGCGCAGCACGTCCAGGGCCTCGTCGAGCTGCTCCACGGTGAGGGCGCCGCGCTCGACGTAGCCCGACTCCAGGACGACCTCCCTGATCGTCTTGCGCTCGGCGAGGGACCTCTTGGCCACCTTGGCGGCCTCCTCGTAGCCGATGTAGCGGTTGAGCGGGGTCACCACGGAGGGCGAGGACTCGGCGTATTCCCTGGCCCGCGCCTCGTTGGCGGTGATCCCGTCGACGGTGCGGTCGGCCAGCAGGCGGCTCGCGCCGCCCAGCAGCCGGATCGACTCGAGGAGGTTCCTGGCCATCACGGGGAGCATCACGTTGAGCTCGAAGTTGCCGGCCGCGCCCGCCACCGCGACGGTGGCGTCGTTCCCCATGACCTGCGCGGCGACCATCAGGACGGCCTCCGGGACCACCGGATTGACCTTCCCGGGCATGATCGAGGAGCCGGGCTGGAGATCGGGCAGATTGATTTCGGCCAAACCGGTGCGCGGCCCGGAGGCCATCCAGCGCAGGTCGTTGGAGATCTTGGTGAGCGAGACGGCGACCGTACGGAGCATCCCGGAGGTCTCCACCAGCGCGTCCCGCGCCCCCTGCGCCTCGAAGTGGTCACGGGCCTCGGTCAGCGGCAGCCCGGTGGCGGCGGCCACCTCGGCGATCACGGCGGCGGAGAACCCGGGCGGGGTGTTGATGCCGGTACCCACCGCGGTACCGCCCAGCGGCAGCTCGGCGAGGCGGGGGAGGCAGGCGCGCAGCCGCTCGACGCCGTAGCGGACCTGCGCCGCGTACCCGCCGAACTCCTGGCCCAGGGTGACCGGGGTGGCGTCCATCAGGTGGGTCCGTCCGGCCTTGACCACCTGCGCGAACTCGGCCGCCTTGCGCTCCAGTGCGGCGGCCAGGTGCTCCAGGGCGGGGATCAGCTCGCCGGTGACGGCGGCGGTGGCGGCGATGTGGATGGACGAGGGGAAGACGTCGTTGGAGCTCTGCGAGGCGTTGACGTGGTCGTTGGGGTGCACCTCCCGGCCGAGACGCTCGGTGGCGAGGGTGGCGATCACCTCGTTGGCGTTCATGTTGGACGAGGTTCCGGAGCCGGTCTGGAAGACGTCCACGGGGAAGTGGTCGTCCCAGCGGCCGTCCGCGACCTCGGCGGCGGCGGACCGGATCGCGTCGGCGACGTCCTGGTCCACCACGCCCAGCTTCGCGTTCACCGCGGCGGCGGCGGCCTTGACGCGGGCGAGCGCCTCGATGTGGGCGCGTTCCAGCCGCTGCCCGGACACGGGGAAGTTCTCCACCGCGCGCTGCGTCTGCGCGCGCCACTTGGCGTGCCGGGGCACCCGTACGTCGCCCATGGAGTCGTGCTCGATCCGGAACGCATCGGCCTGCTGATCTTCGGTCATTTTCCTGGCCTCCTCAAAAACTTGAGCAATTGTCTTGTTCGAAGTGTTCCCAACTCCCCTACCCACCAGTAAATACCGGGGGTAACACTGACATCCGGGGAGGCGTTCATGGCACGTGCACGTACGAAACCCATGCTCAGATCTACCTTCGCCGCCGTCGCGGCGATCGCGGCCGCCCTGGGGGGCGTCACCGCCGTCACCCCCATGGCCCAGGCGGCGCCCGCCGCCGGGGCCGTCACCCCCCTCTCGCCCGAGCTGGAGGCCATCCGCGCCGCG
Source organism: Streptomyces sp. NPDC046308 (assembly GCF_055588065.1). Lineage (NCBI taxonomy): Bacteria > Bacillati > Actinomycetota > Actinomycetes > Kitasatosporales > Streptomycetaceae > Streptomyces > Streptomyces sp. NPDC046308. The sequence goes on along the minus strand of NZ_JBVJFB010000002.1, from coordinate 842,695 downwards.
GAGGCCACCAGGATCTACGGCGACGCCGCCATCCGCCCGCTGAACGAGCGCAAGACCGGCCTGATCTCACTGGGCGACAGCGAGATATCCGGCGAGGGCGTGGGCAACTACGACCCCGCGACCAACACCCCGGACAACCAGTGCCACCGCTCGCCCGACGCGGCGATCCACCGCACCGGCATCCCGGCCGACCTCACCTTCAACGTCGCCTGCTCCGGCGGCTACACCGGCAACATCCGGATCGGCGGCAGCAAGCAGTACGCCGACGAGCTGGTGCAGAGCGACAGCCTGGCCGTCAAGGCCCGCAACACGAGGATCAAGATGGTCCTGCTGGTCGCCGGCGCCAACGACGACCTGCAGTTCGGCCCCGTCATGACCGACTGCGTCACCCGCTGGGTGCTCAGCCAGGGCACCTGCGAGCCCAAGTACGGACCCGGCTGGCAGGGGCGCGTCGACGGCCTGAAGCCGAAGGTCGAGGCGACGGTCGCCGACCTCAAGACGGTCATGCGCGACGCCGGTTACGCCGACTCCGACTACAAGCTCGTCGTGATGGGCTACCCCAGCCCCATCGGCCCCGACTTCCACGACAACCCGAACTTCCCCGGCAAGCTGCCCGGCGGCTGCGCCGGCTACGACTCCGACGCCACCTGGGGCCGCAACTACGCGGTGCCCACCTTCGAGAAGGGCATGCGCGCCGCCGCCCTCGCCTCCGGCGCCACCTACCTGGACAACTCGCGGCTCTTCCACGGGCACGAGGTGTGCATGGAGGACACCTGGGCCCGAGGCCTCTACCTCGACCTCGGGGACCACTTCCCGTGGGACGAGAACACCGCCCGCCAGTCCTTCCACCCCAACTACCGGGGTCACGGTGCCTTCGCCTCCTGTCTGACCCAGCTCTACAACTCGGGCCTGCGCGAGGCCTCCTGCGCCGACCCCGCGAGCACCGGGACGCCCGTCCTGCAGGCCGGGGCCTGGGACGACAAGTTCAAGCCCCTGAAGAACGAGGCGACCGGCAACTGCCTCGACTCCTTCGGCGGCTCCAGCGCCAACGAGACGAAGATCGTGGGCTGGGACTGCCACGGCGGCCGCAACCAGGGCTGGTGGTACGACGCCGCCCGCAAGTCCGTCCACATCGAACTGACCCAGGACCGCTGCCTCGACGCCCCCGGCGCCCACTACGGCTCCGGCACCGGCCTGATCATCTGGAACTGCCACGGCGGCGCCAACCAGCAGTTCGTCCGCGACGGCGCCACCCTGCGCCCCGCCGCCGCCCCGGGCATGTGCCTCACCGTGGCCGCCGCCCACGAGCCGCTGCGCCTGCAGACCTGCAACGGATCCACGAACCAGCGCTTCGTGTAACGCCCCGGACCAACGGAACCGGACGACCGCCCCGCACCCTCCGACCCCCCACGCCCGGCCGGCGCACCCCGGCCGGGTGTTCTCATGCGGCCGGTACGAGCGCAGCCGGGCCGCAGGTCAGCGGGCCGCCTCCAGCTGTGCGCGCACCTCGCGCGGCCGGTTGGTGATCAGCGTGTCCACGCCGAGCCGCAGGCACAGCTCCACGTCCTCCGGCTCGTCCACGGTCCACACCCGCACCGACAGCCCCTTGGCCTTCAGCCGGCCCACCAGCCCCGGGTCCCGGCGTACGAGGTCGATGCCCGGGCCCGCGTGCGTCGCGTACGGGGGCCGCACCGGGCGCAGCCGCCGCTCGATCAGGTAGACCGAGGGCAGGCCGGGCGCGAGTCGGTGCAGCCGGGTCAGCGCGTTGCGGGAGAAGCTCATCACCTCGACCAGCCCGGCGGACCCGTCGGCCAGCCCGAACTCCCGCAGCATCCGCACCAGCTCGGCCTCCAGCCGGCCGCCCGCGCGGGTCGGGTGCTTGGTCTCGACGGCCAACCCGACGGGCCGCGGCGCGGCCAGCGCCTCCCGAAGCAGGTCCTCGAAGAGCAGCACCCGGGCCCCGCGGTGCTCCGCGCCCTTCCACCCGCCGAAGTCGAGGCCGCACAGCTCCTCGTACGTCATCGCGGAGACGACCCCGCGCCCGTCGGAGGTCCGCTCGACCCGCCGGTCGTGCACGCACACCAGCCGCTGGTCGGCGGTGAGCCGCACATCGCACTCCAGCGCGTCGGCCCCGTCGGCGATGGCCTGCCGGTACGCGGCGAGGGTGTGCTCGGGGTGCTGGTGAGAGGCCCCGCGATGGGCGACCACACGAACGGCGCGGTCGGTGCGGAGGGAGGACGTCGCGGTCGTCGCAGTCATACGGAAATCCTTGCAGGCCAGGGTGAACGCGCAGGCGCGGAGCAGTGTCCCCGACGTTAACCCGGACGCGCCGCCCCGTCGCCGAGGCGGACATGCCCGAGGGCCTCTCCCCCCGAACGGGGGAGAGGCCCTCGGACCGTGGCGCTACAGACCCGGGCCGCGGACCGGGATGTGGGTGAACGTCGGCTCCGGGGCCGGGTTCTGGAAGAAGTCGTTGCCCTTGTCGTCGACCACGATGAAGGCCGGGAAGTCCTCCACCTCGATCTTCCAGACCGCCTCCATGCCGAGCTCCTCGTACTCCAGGACCTCGACCTTCTTGATGCAGTCCTGGGCCAGGCGTGCCGCCGGGCCGCCGATCGAGCCCAGGTAGAAGCCGCCGTGCGTGCCGCACGCGTCCGTCACCTGCTGGGAGCGGTTGCCCTTGGCCAGCATGACCTTGGAGCCGCCCGCCGCCTGGAACTGCTCGACGTAGCTGTCCATGCGGCCGGCCGTGGTCGGGCCGAAGGAGCCGGAGGCGTAGCCCTCGGGGGTCTTTGCGGGGCCGGCGTAGTAGACCGGGTGGTCCTTCAGGTACTGCGGCATGGGCGCGCCCGAGTCCAGCAGCTCCTTGATCTTGGCGTGCGCGATGTCGCGCGCCACGACCAGCGGGCCGGTCAGGGACAGGCGGGTCTTCACCGGGTGCTTGGTCAGCGTCGCCAGGATGTCGTCCATCGGCTGGTTCAGGTCGATGGAGACCACGTCCGCGGACTCGGCCAGGTGCGCGTCGGTCGTGTCCGGCAGGAAGCGCGCCGGGTCCGTCTCCAGCTGCTCCAGGAAGACGCCCTCGGCGGTGATCTTCGCGGTCGCCTGGCGGTCGGCCGAGCAGGACACGGCGATCGCGACGGGCAGCGAGGCGCCGTGGCGCGGGAGGCGGACCACGCGGACGTCGTGGCAGAAGTACTTGCCGCCGAACTGCGCGCCGATGCCGATCTTCTGGGTGAGCTCGAAGACCTTCTCCTCCAGGCCGAGGTCGCGGAAGCCGTGGCCCGTGGCGGAGCCCTCGGTCGGCAGCTCGTCCAGGTAGTGCGCGGAGGCGTACTTCGCGGTCTTCAGGGCGTGCTCGGCGGAGGTGCCGCCGACCACGATCGCCAGGTGGTAGGGCGGGCAGGCCGCCGTACCGAGCGAGCGGATCTTCTCCTCCAGGAACTTCATCATGGAGGCCTCGTTGAGGACCGCCTTGGTCTCCTGGTAGAGGAAGGACTTGTTGGCCGAGCCGCCGCCCTTGGCCATGAAGAGGAACTTGTACGCGCCGCCGTCGGTGGCGTACAGCTCGATCTGCGCGGGCAGGTTCGAGCCGGTGTTCTTCTCCTCCCACATGGTGAGCGGGGCCATCTGCGAGTAGCGCAGGTTCAGGCGGGTGTACGCGTCGTAGATGCCGCGCGACAGCGCCGCCTCGTCGCCGCCCTCGGTCAGCACGTTCTGGCCGCGCTTGCCCATGACGATCGCCGTGCCCGTGTCCTGGCACATCGGCAGGACGCCGGCCGCCGCGATGTTCGCGTTCTTGAGGAGGTCGAGCGCGACGAACTTGTCGTTCGAGGAGGCCTCGGGGTCGTCGATGATCCGGCGCAGCTGCGCGAGGTGCGCGGGGCGCAGGAAGTGCTGGATGTCGTGGATGGCCTCTTCGGCGAGCTTGCGCAGCGCCTCGGGCTCGACCTTGAGGAACGTACGGCCGTCCGCCTCGAAGGTGGACACGCCCTCGGCGGTCACCAGCCGGTAGGGGGTGGTGTCCTCGCCCAAGGGCAGCAGGTCGGTGTACGCGAACTCCGGCATCGTGTGGCCAATCCTCACTCGGCAGACAGCGCTGGCGACCAATTGGCAGCGCAGTCCACCAGCGTAGGACCTTCCGCCGAGGACGTGTCTGTGAGGTAAGGCTCACTCGGTAGTATCGCGATCTATCGTGTCTCGCTATGCTGGGTCCGTGGACCTGGAAAAGCACCCCGCCGCCCCCGCAGCCGCAGCCTCGCCCGCCGACCTGCGCGCCTCCGACGCCGACCGGGACCGGATCGCGCAGATCCTCGGCGATGCCGTCGCCGAAGGCCGGCTGACCTCCGACGAGCACGCCGAGCGCCTGGACTCGCTGTACGCCCTCAAGACGGTCGGCGAGCTGGAAGCCCTCGTACGGGATCTGCCCGCCCCCGGCGGCGCCCATGCGCCCTTCACGCAGCCGGGCCCCACGCCGTCGGCCGGCGGCCCCGCCGAGACGATCGTCGCCGTGTGCAGCAGCTCCGCCCGCAAGGGCCGCTGGCGGCCGGGCGCGCACACCCGCGCGGTGTCGGTGATGGGCGACATCACCATCGACCTCACCGAGGCCGTCTTCGAGCAGCAGGTCACCGAGGTCAACGTGACCTCCGTCCTCGGCAACGTCGAGGTCCTGGTCCCGGAGAACGTCACCCTGCGCGGCTACGGCAGCGGGGTCCTCGGCAACTTCGAGGTGCGCGGCGAGGGCCGCGGGGAGAGCGACCCGCAGGCGCCGGTGGTGATCGTCCGGGGCTTCGCCCTGCTCGGCAACATCGAGGCGCGGCCCAAGCCCGGCGCCCGCCTGGTCGATCTGGCCCGCAAACTGCGCGAGCGCCGGGACGGCTGAAAGCCGCTCACGGCCGAGGGGCGCGTTTCGGACGAACCCCCGGCGCCCGGTGGCACCCGGTGCATAGGGGCGCGTGCAGCGGGTAGGGACAGGTGCATCGTCTCTCGCTCGCGTACCCGTCGTCAGGAGTAGACCGTGCCGCATCCGCCGCATCAGTCCCTGAAGGTTGCCGCCGTGCCGAAGCCGCGGGTGCCGGCGAGGGCTGAGGACGGCCCATGGCACGCGGAGGCGGTGTGCCGCCGGGACGAGGCGGGACTGTTCTTCGCGCCCTCCAAGGAGCCCACGGCCGCCCGGCTCTCCCGCGAGGAGGCCGCCAAGCGCGTCTGCGCCCGCTGCCCGGTCATGGTCGCCTGCCGGGAGCACGCACTCCTCCAGCCCGAGCCGTACGGGGTCTGGGGCGGCCTGACCGCCGCCGAGCGCCGGGTGGTCCTGGCCCGTATGCGCCGCAGGTCGGCCGAGCTGCGCCAGGCCCCGGCAGCCGGACCCGTCGCGGCCGCGGGCTAGGCCGTCGGGGCGCGCGCGACCTCCGTACGAGCCGCTCGGACACAGCGAGAGGGGCGGTCACCGCCGCACACGGTGACCGCCCCTCTCGCTGTGGACGCGCGCTGGTGCCTACTGCGCGCGGTCGAAGTCGATCGCGCTGTACGCGCGCAGCTTCGACAGGCGGTGCGTGGAGTCGATCTGCCGGATCGTGCCCGACTTCGAGCGCATGACCAGCGAGGACGTCGTCGCGGTCTCCGAGCGGTAGTGGACGCCGCGCAGCAGCTCGCCGTCGGTGATGCCGGTGGCGACGAAGAAGACGTTGTCGCCGGACACCAGGTCGTTGGTGTGCAGGACCCGGTCCAGGTCGTGGCCCGCGTCGAGGGCCTTCTGGCGCTCGGCCTCGTCCTTCGGCCACAGCTTGCCCTGGATGGTGCCGCCGAGGCACTTGATGGCGCAGGCCGAGATGATGCCCTCGGGGGTGCCGCCGATGCCGAGGAGCAGGTCCACGCCGGTGCCCTCGCGCACCGCCATGACCGAGCCCGCGACGTCGCCGTCCGAGATGAACTTGATCCGGGCGCCGGTCTCGCGGATCTCCTTGACGATGCCCTCGTGGCGGGGGCGGTCCAGGATGATGACGGTGACGTCCTCGACGGCCATGTTCTTGGCCTTGGCGACACGGCGGATGTTCACCGAGACCGGCGCGTTGATGTCGACGAAGTCGGCGGCCTCGGGGCCGGCGACCAGCTTCTCCATGTAGAAGACCGCGGAGGGGTCGAACATGGTGCCGCGGTCGGCGGCGGCGAGCACCGCGATGGCGTTCGGCATGCCCTTGGCGTTCAGGGTGGTGCCGTCGATCGGGTCCACGGCGATGTCGACCTCGGCACCGGTGCCGTCGCCGACGCGCTCGCCGTTGAAGAGCATCGGGGCTTCGTCCTTCTCGCCCTCGCCGATGACGACGACGCCGTTCATCGAGACGGTGGAGATCAGGGTCCGCATCGCGTTGACCGCGGCGCCGTCGGCGCCGAGCTTGTCGCCGCGCCCGACCCACCGGCCCGCGGCCATGGCGGCGGCCTCGGTGACCCGGACGAGTTCCAGGGCGAGGTTGCGGTCGGGGGCCTCCGGAGAGACCTCGAGCTGGGGCGGCAGGTTGTGCTCGGTCATCGGAGCGCACCTTTCTGTACGGCGACGGCCGGGAAGTGAGGGTGCTGGAACTCTATCGGTACGTCGACATATTGAGCAGGGCGGGTCACGTATGAGCGGAATATCGGTCAGGTCTTTGGCCTGAGCGGACATCTTGCGGATCCCCGGTGGATCTCAAGCGTCCGTCGTCCGGCGCGCCCGCGCGACCCCGGCGGTGATCGCCCCCTCGCGATGCGGGACGATGGTGCCGTGGCAGGTATGAAAGGCAAGCAGACGGTCTGGGACATGGTCCGGTCGCTGAGCGTGATCGGCGTCGTCGTCGCCGGGATCTACCTCTTCGTCCCCCATGACGACGAGGCCGATCCGACGCACGCGGTCGACTACCGGGTGGAGACGATCACGGCCCGGCGCGCGGCCCCGTATCCGGTGGCGGCCCCCGTGGGGCTCCCGGAGCAGTGGCGGGCGACGTCGGTGACGTACGAGCGCAAGAACGCCAACGCCTGGCACCTGGGCTTCCTCGACCCGCAGCAGCAGTACGTGGCGGTGGAGCAGTCCACGGACACCTCGCCCAAGTACCTCGCCCGGGTCACCCAGCAGGCGACGGCCACCGGCCAGACGCAGCAGGTCGGCGACACGGCCTGGGAGCGCTGGGACGGGGAGAAGTACGACGCGCTCGTCCGCCGGGAGCAGGGCCACGTCACGGTGGTGACGGGAACGGCCTCCTTCGAACAGCTGGGCGCGATGGCGGCGACCCTGGAGTTCAAGCAGGGCGCATAGCGGGTCGGCCGCGCGGCCCGGGCGAGGCCGGACCCGGGGCGGGGGCCGGTTCTGCCCCGACAGGGGCGGTCGGGGGTTGACCCCTCCGGCGATCGGGCGTAAACCGGAACGGCTCAGGCGTGGCGCGCGGGGTGGGGGTCCGCGGGCGTGGCACGGTGCGGGCAGGCCGGGGTGATTGTCACCTGGTCCGATCATCGTCCCGTCCGGCGAGCAGCGAAGGTCTTCCATGCGACTACGCAAAGCCCTTGCCCTCACCGCCGTACTCGTGGCCACCTCCGCCCCCACCGCGTCCGCGGACATCGGGACCGGCGGCGGGGCCCGACCCGCACCCGCGCTGCCCTCCCGCGCACAGGCCACCTGCGGCGACGGGAAGAGCACCGCCTTCCCCATCGGTGCGCGCATCCGCGGCGGCCCGGCCGTGTACCGCACCGGCGGCGACCCGCAGACCTGGTACCTGGACCTGACCAACACCACCGACTCCGAGTGCACGGCCATCCACCCCGTCGTCGTGTTCACCGACAAGGCCCGCGCCCTGCGCCCCGCCCACCTGCGGATGGAGTTCGACGCGCCCGGCGGCACGTTTCCCACGACGCTGGAGCACAGCGACCGCGACGAGATCATCGCGGTCTTCGACGGCGGCGACGCCTTCCCCGGTTTCACCGTCGGTCCCGGCGGCTCCCTGACCGTCCGGGTCGGCCTCGCCTTCGCCCCCGACGCCCCCACCGGCGAGGTCCTCGCCGACGCCGCCCTCGTCCAGCGCAAGGGCGACGACGGTGACTGGATCGGTGAGGCCGGCGGCTACCGCTTCTCCGTCGAGAGCCCGGAGGATTCCGGTGAAGCGGGCTCCCTCGCCCACACGGGCCCGCGCGAGTGGGCGTACGGGGCGGGCGCCGTGGCCGCGCTCGCCACTGGCGCCGGCTTCCTCCTTGGCGCCCGCCGCCTCCGTCCCTCCGACCGCCCCTGATCCGCCCAGGGCGGGTCCGGTGGGGTCGGGTGTGTGTCGGGGTGATCCCCGCAGGGCGTCGAACGCACTGCCGCCGAGCTCTCTGACCCCTCGTCACGTTCGGCGCCCGAGGAGACGCCCCAGCGCGCGCCCGGCCCCACGGAACCGACCCCCCATCCGGGCAGGCTCGCCGCACCAAACCCAGCCCCGCCGGCGTTCGAGGCGCGGGGTCCGGGGCGGAGCCCGATCGCCGGCCCCGGCTGCCGCAGGCTCTGGCCCCGGCCCCAACAGGCGTCCACCTCGGCGAGATCGACGCGGCCGGCCACTCCTACGGCACCGCCGGCCGGCAGTACCTCGACACCATCGCCCGCGTCGACGCCCTGGTCGGCCAACTGCTCACCGCCGTCCGGAACCGCCCCACGTACGCCCAGGAGAACTGGAAGGTCCTGGTCACCACCGACCACGGCCACACCAACTCCGGTGGCCACGGCGGCTCGACCATCCAGGAGCGCGGCACCTTCGTCATCGCCACGGGCATCCCGGCGGGCGTGCAGGGCTTTACGCGCACCCCGCCCGCCGGCTGGTCCGTGGACAACTCCACGATGGGCACCGGCGGTGTCACCGAGTGGGCCGGCTGGGCCTTCGCCACCGACGAGTTCTGGAGCCGGTCGCAGCGCGACCAGTGGCGCGAGCTCAACGTCCGCTCCCGGGACGTCTTCCAGGTCCCCGCCGGTGCCACCGACGTCCGGATCCGCTTCCGCTACAGCGGGAACGACAACCGGTACTGGACCGTCGACAACGTCCGCCTGAGCTGATCCAGGCTCCCCGCGGTCCGGGCTGTGGACGCCCACGGCGTCCACGGCCCGGCCCCGATAGGGTGGTACAGACCAGAGGCCAAAGGTCATGGGCCACCGAGAGCGGAGAACAGTCCAGTGGCAGAGCGCAAGCCGATCGAATCCTGGCTCACCGACATGGACGGGGTCCTCATCCACGAGGGCACCCCGATCCCCGGCGCCGATGCCTTCATCAAGCGGCTGCGCGAGTCCGGCAAGCCCTTCCTGGTCCTGACCAACAACTCGATCTACACCCCGCGAGACCTCCAGGCCCGCCTGTCCCGCATGGGTCTGGCCGTGCCCGTCGAGAACATCTGGACCTCCGCGCTGGCCACCGCGAAGTTCCTCGACGACCAGCGTCCGGGCGGCACCGCGTACGTCATCGGCGAGGCCGGTCTGACCACCGCCCTGCACGACATCGGCTACATCCTGACCGACCACGAGCCCGACTACGTGGTCCTCGGCGAGACCCGGACGTACAGCTTCGAGGCCATGACCAAGGCCGTCCGCCTGATCAACGCGGGCGCCCGCTTCATCTGCACCAACCCGGACGAGACCGGCCCCTCCACCGAGGGCCCGCTCCCGGCCACCGGCGCGGTCGCCGCGCTGATCACCAAGGCGACGGGCAAGCAGCCGTACTTCGCCGGCAAGCCCAACCCGCTGATGATGCGCACCGGCCTGAACGCCATCGGCGCGCACTCCGAGACCAGCGCGATGATCGGCGACCGGATGGACACCGACGTGCTGGCCGGGCTGGAGGCGGGCATGCAGACCTTCCTCGTCCTCACCGGCCTGACCACGGCCCAGGACACCGAGAAGTTCCCGTACCGCCCGACCAAGACGGTCGACTCGATCGCGGACCTGGTCGACCTCGTCTGAGGCGCGGGGCCGTCCGGCGCGTGGGGGCGCGTGCGCCGCGCAGGGCGCGTACGGCCGACAGGGCGTACCCCGTTCGAGGCGTACGGCTGACACGTACGGCGCCGTTCCGGATGCGGAGCGGCGCGTCGCGCGTGAATCTCCTTGACGAGGAGGTTCACCATGCGCAGTGTCCCGATCGCTGTCCGTGCCGCCGCCGTGTCCGTCGCCCTGGCGGCGTTCTCCGCGGTGTCCGCGCCCGTCGCCCTGGCGGGCGAGGAGGACCGCGGCGACCGCGGCAGCATCACGGTCGACCCGGATCCGGCCCACCCCGGCGCGCAGGTCAAGCTGCGCGTCCACGGATGCGACGGCACCAGAGGGGCGGCCAAGTCCGCCGTCTTCGTCGCGGACGTCGACCTCTACGGCCGTGAGGGCGGCCGCAGCCCGCTCTACGGCGAGGCGACGATCAGCGCGCACGCCTCACCTGGCTGGCACTCCATCCGGGTGACGTGCGACGGCCACGACAAGGTCACCGGCTCCGTCCAGATCTCGCAGTACCGCCACCCCACCCACCACGCCTCGCCGGTCTGGCCGGTCCACGCGGGCGGCGGCGGCATGGCCGCCGAACTCGCGGAGGCGGGCAAGCCGGCCGCCGCGGCGGCCAAGAAGGACCACGGCGACGACGGCCCGGGCCTGCCGCACACGGTGATCGGCGCCATCCTGGCCGCCGTCGCCACCCTGGCCGTCGCGGGCCGGGCGCTGGCCCTGCGCCGCCGCCGCAGCGGCGAGTGAGGCGGCCGGCGGATGAGGCGGGCGCACCGGCGGGGGCCGGACGGTGGACGAGCGGGGGCCGGATGAGTGAGGCCAGGACGTCCGGGGGCGGCCGGCTGCTGACCTTCGCCGCCTGGTCCGTGCTGGTGCTCGGCCTGTGGCTGTGGGGCCGCCAGCTCACCGTGGCGCCCGCCCCGCCCGCCGGCCAGGCCGGCGGGGCGGTGGGTCCGGGGCTGCCGGCCGCGCACGCCCCGCTCGCCGCGGCCCTGCCCCAGCGCGTCGACGTGCCTTCCATAGGCATCCAGGCCCCGGTGGTCTCCCGGGGCCTGGACAAGGACGGCGCGCTCGAACCTCCCCCGTACGAGAGCCCGGGGACGGTGGGCTGGTGGGGGCGGGGCACCCAGCCGGGGACGGCCGGGGCGGCGCTGATGGTGGGGCACGTGGACACCCGCTCCAAGCCGGCGGTGTTCTACGGCCTGAGCACGGTCCAGCCGGGTGACAAGGTGCGGGTGGTGCGGGCGGACGGATCGGTCGCCGAGTTCACGATCGAGGACGTACGGGTCTACGAGCGCGCGGACTTCGACGCGCACAAGGCGTACGGCCCGCGGGTCCGGGGCCGGGCGGAGCTGAGGCTGGTGACCTGCGGCGGCACCTACGACAAGGTGGCCGGGCAGTACACGGCGAACGTGGTGGTCTCCGCCTACCTGACGGGCGTGGGAGCCCGCGCGGGCACGGCGGTCTGACACGGTCCGACGGCGTTGGCCCGAACGGCGGCCGGACCGGGAAACGAAGAAGCCCCTCGCAGCTTTCGCTGCGAGGGGCTTCCTCCGTCTGTGCGCCGCCAGGGACTCGAACCCCGGACCCGCTGATTAAGAGTCAGCTGCTCTAACCAACTGAGCTAGCGGCGCTTGCTGACAGGGAAAACTCTACCCCACCTCCGCAGGTGCTCGTGACCAGCCACGCCCGCCTTGTCCGATTAACCCATGTTTGAGGGGTTTATCGTGCACGATATGTCTGCGCCGTACGCATCTGATGCCTTATCAGATGCGAGCCCGGCCGACCAGTGGACGAGCAGGGGACGAGCAGGGGAGTGGACGGATCCGCATGACGACGCAGCCTCCGACGCATGTGCAGATGCCGATGCCCGCTTTCGAGGAGTACGAGCCCGCGGGCGACTGTGTGTGCCGGGGATGCGCCCAGCGCCGCCGCTCCCTCGCCCGCGCGCGGGCCATACCGCTGCGTGACGGGGGCCACCCGGCGGTCCGCGGGGCCCGCCGGGTGCTGGTCCTGGCCACGGCCGCGGGAGTGGTCCTCGGCGGTGGAAGCGCGGCCGCGGTGGCCGTGACCACCCCGGCCACCGGCCCGGTGGCCCTGGACGACCCCGGCTCCCCGCAGGGCGGACGCACCCCGCTGCACGGCCCGAAGGGCGGCCCGATCGGCCGACCCGGCGCCCCCGCCAAGCCCGGCGCGGTGAAGCGGATCGACCGCACGACGATCATCACCCGGGCGAAGCTGTGGCTGGACGCGCAGGTCCCGTACAGCATGTCCACGTACTTCACGGACGGCTACCGGCAGGACTGCTCGGGCTACGTCTCCATGGCCTGGAACCTCGGCTCGAACGAGTGGACCGGCAGCCTCGACAAATTCGCCACCAAGATCACCAAGGACGAGCTGCTGCCGGGGGACATGCTGCTCTTCCACAACCCTGCGGACCCCAACAACGGCTCGCACGTGGTCCTCTTCGGCGGCTGGGTCGACGAGACGCGCACGCACTACGTCGCCTACGAGCAGACGCGCCCCAACACGCGGAGGCTGGCCACGCCCTACGGCTACTGGAGCAACGCGGCCAAGTACGTCCCGTACCGGTTCAACGGGGTGACGGGCGGGCTCGTCCCGGCCGTCCCGGGCACCGTCCCCGAACCGCCGGCGGCGGGCCCGAAGCCGGGCGACGCCAAGACCTTCCCGGGCGCGGACAAGTTCGCCGCAGGCGCCACGAACGACTTCGTGGCGCAGCTGGGCCGGATGCTGATCGAACGCGGCGCGTACCGCTTCTACCCCAAGGGGGTGGCGGACCGGACGTGGAGCGACCACGACAAGCTCGCCACCCAGGCCTTCCAGCGCGCCCAGGGCTGGTCGGGCGCCGACGCCGACGGCATCCCCGGCACGCACACCTGGCGCCTGCTCGTCGAGAAGCAGGGCAACGACATCGCCCCGCTGGTGGGCGCGGCGCCGGGGCCGGGCGGCGTACGGGCCTACCCGGGGGCCGCGCTGTTCCGCCCGGGCCAGTCGAACGCGGCCGTCGAGGCCCTCGGCCGGCAGCTGGTCAAGAAGGGCTTCGGCAAGTACTACACGTCCGGCCCGGGCCCCCGCTGGGGTGAGGCCGACCGCCGCAACGTCGAGGCCTTCCAGCGCGCACAGGGCTGGCGCGGCGCCTCGGCCAACGGCTACCCGGGCCCGGAAACCTGGCGCCGGCTGTTCGCATGACGGAGGTAACGATGTTCCCCACGCGCACCACCTCGACGACGGGCACCCTCCGCGTACCGCCGGCGGCGCCCCACGCCGTCCCGGCGCGGCCGGCGCCGCCGCAGCCCGCCGCCGCCCAGGCCGCGCCGGGCTCCGGCCCGGCGTGGCCGACCGTCGGGCCGGAGCCGGCCCGTACGGCGTCGGCCGCGGGCCACGCGCACCCGGCGTGGGCGGCCGCCGAACCGGAGCCCGCCCGCGCGAGCGGCGCGCACCCGGAGTCAGCCGCCGCCGTCCATGCCCCGCCGGGGTCCCGCCCGGCGTGGCCGACCGCCGGGCCGGAGCCGGCCCGTACGTCGTCGGCCGCTGCCCCCCAAGCAGGGCCCGGCCGGGGCACGCCGGCCGGGCCCGGGTCCCACCCGGCAGCGGAAGGGCCGCGCTCCCGTCCGGAGCCGCCGGCCGCGGCCGTATCCACACCGCGTGCGGAACGCGCGCTGCCGGTGTCGGCCACCGCCGCGCACGGCGGGCCGGCGCCCGTATCGCGGACGGCACCGGAAGAGCCGCGCTCCCACCCGGGGTGGGCGACGGAGCTGCGGCCCGCGCCCGCTGCCGCCGCCCAGGTCCGCGCGGGACGGGCGGCCGAGCCGGAGCCCGTTCCCGGCCCGGACCCCCGTACGGCGTCGGCCGCCGTCGCCCCGGCCGGGCCCGGGTCCCGCCCGGAGTGGGCGGCCCCGGAGCCGGAGCCCGTACTCGCCCCCGCGGGCGTGTCCACGCCCCGCTCGGAACGCGCGCTGCCGGAGTCGGCGCCCGCGGCGCACGGAGAGCCGGCACCTGTCCCCCGGACGGAACCGGAAGGGCCGCGCCCGCACCCGGACTGGGCGGCCCCGGAGCCGGAGCCCGTACTCGCCCCTGCGGGCGTGTCCACGCCCCGCTCGGAACGCGCGCTGCCGGAGTCGGCCCTCGCGGCGCACGGCGAGCCGGCACCTGTCCCCCGGACGGCACCGGAAGGGCCGCGCCCGCACCCGGAGTGGGCGGCCGCAGAGCCGGAGCCCGTCCGTACGGCCGCGCCCGCACCGCCCGCACGCCCCGCGGCCGAGCGGGAGCCGGTGGCCGGTCCGGACTTCGCGCAGGTCGCCGTCGGCCACCGCGGGACCGGCCGCGCCGGGCAGTCCGTAGGGGTGGCGGAGCCCGAGGTCACGGGCTCGCACGGCTCGGCCGTGGCCGTCGCCGCGCCGCGCCCGGACTCCGGCATGGCAGCGCAGGCGGCGCGCGAGCACCCGGCGTGGGAGGCGGAGGCCTTGGCCGTGGCCTCCGGCTCGTCCGGGTCCTCCGGCCCGGCCGCGGCGGCGGCCGTGGGCGCGCCGCGCGAGGAGGCCGGGGCGGGCGCCCCGGCGGACCGCTCGGCGCAGGCCGGCGAACCGGCGCCGTCGCACGCTCCGGAGGTGCCGGCGGCCCGGACGCAGTCGGAGTCCGAGCCGACGGCCGCCGCCGGACCGGACATCCCGCACCCGCAGCACGCGGAGGCCGAGGCCGCCGGGGTGGCCACCCTGAGCCTGCGGACCATCCAGCCCGCCCCCGCCTCCGACCCCGAGCCCGTGGCCCCGTACTCCGGCGTGCCCGGCCCCGGTGCGGCCGAGATCGCCGCCCAGGCGGTGTCGCGCGGCCTGGAGAAGCCGCCGACGGAGGGCGACTCCGAGGACGTCCCCCGCTTCGGGCGGCAGCGCGGCACCTCCGTCACCGAGGTGCCGGTGCACCTCCCCTTCCGCGGCGACCCGAAGCCGATGCCCGCACCCGCACCCGCACCCGCCCCTGCCCCCGGCCGGTCCCGGACCACCCCCCGGCCCGCCGCCGGCCGCCGGGTCCCCCGCGGCGACGACCGGCTGCGGGAGCACCGCGGCCCGGTACTGCCCGGCTGGGTCGCCGTGGCCGTCGGCGGCGTCGCCCTCGTCGGCTGCACGGCCGTGCTCTGGCGGGCCGGGGCCGTCCCCGCCCCCTTCGTGGCCGCCTTCGGCGCGACCCCGCGCGCCTACCACGGCCTGCGCGCCACCCACTGGCCCCCGCTCGCCTTCCTCGGCATCGTCGCCCTCGTCGCGCTCGGCGGACTCGGCCGGGCCCGCACCGGCCACGCCTGGGTGCTCACCCTCTTCGGCCGCTACCGCGGCACGGTCCGCCGTACCGGCCTGACCTGGGTCAGCCCCCTCCTGCTGCGCCGCCGGGTCGACGTACGGCTGCGGCACTGGCGCAGCGACCCGATGCCCGCCGTGGACTCCGGCGGCCTCGCCCTCCAGGTCGTCGTCCAGGTCGTCTGGCAGGTCAAGGACACGGCCCGGGCCACGCTCGCCGTCGAGGACCACACGGAGTACCTCGCCGAGCAGGTCGAGTCGGCCATGGCCCGCGTACTGTCCCAGCTCCCCGCCGACGCCTTCCACGAGGACGCGCCGACCCTGCGCGACGCCGAGGCCGTCGGCGACGCGCTCACCCGGATGCTGGCGGCCGAGACCGAGGCCGTCGGGATCGAGGTGTTCTCGGCCCAGCCGACCCGGATCGAGTACGCCGCCGAGGTCGCCGAGGCCATGCGCCGCCGCCGGGTCGCGGCGATCGACGCCAAGCACCGGGACACCGTGCTGACCTCGGTCGTGGACGCGGTCGACGACACCGTGCACCGGCTGACCTCGCGCGGGCTGGTCGAGCTCGACGACTACGAACGCAAGGCCCTCGTGAAGGACCTCACGGTCGCCTTCTACACGGGACGCCCCGAGTAGGGCGGTAGTCCAGCAGTACGGGAGCGGGTGGGCCGGAATTCACCGGACCACCCGTTTTCCCGTTGGTATGGACATGGCCAACTCTCGTCAATAATCTGGAACTTGGTCTAGACCTAATCCCCACACGCGCGCGCTCTCACCGAACTCCCCCCACGTTCAAGGAGCATCATGCGTCACGTCCGCATGCCCAAACGGGCCGGCGTCGCCGCGCTCGGCCTCGGCATCGTCGCCGGCATCACCCTCATCGGCGCCCCCACCGCCAGCAGCCACGGTTACACCGACACCCCCATCAGCCGCCAGAAGCTCTGCGCCAACAAGACCGTCTCGGACTGCGGCGCGATCCAGTGGGAGCCGCAGAGCGTCGAGGGCTTCAAGGGCTTCCCGGCCGCCGGCCCCGCCGACGGCAAGATATGTTCCGGCGGGCTCTCGCAGTTCGCCGAGCTCGACAACCCGCGCGGTGGCGCCTGGCCCACCACCAAGGTGACCAGCGGGCAGAGCTACGCCTTCCGGTGGCAGTTCACCGCCAACCACTCCACCACCGACTTCAAGTACTACGTCACCAAGAACGGCTGGACCGGCACCAAGGCCCTCACCCGCGCCGACCTCGACCCCCAGCCCTTCCTCACCGTCGCCTACAACGGCGCCCGCCCCGCCATGACCACCGTCCACCAGGGGGCCATGCCCAGCGGCAAGTCGGGCCGGCACCTGATCCTGGCCGTCTGGACCGTCAACGACACCCCGATGGCCTTCTACGCCTGCTCCGACGTTCAATTCTGACGTAACGTCAGCTAACCTCCGGCGGCATGCGGACGACGACTGCACCCGAAACCGTCGCGGAGCTCATAGCGCGCCAATGGGGCGACCACCGGACCGGGCTGAAGCACGAGGGCGGCGCCCTCACCCACCACCGGACCGCCCAGGAGGCCGCCGCGCGCGCCGCGCTCCTCGTCGACCTCATGCCTCCGGGGGCGGAGCCGCACCTCGGGGTGCTGCTCGACAACACCCCCGAGTTCCCGTTCTGGCTCGGCGCGGCGGCCCTGGCCGGGGCCGCCGTCGCCGGGATCAACCCCACCCGGCGCGGCCCCGAGCTGGCCCGCGACATCCTGCACACCGACTGCCGGATCCTGATCACCGAGCGCGCCCACCTGCCCCTGCTGCGCGGCCTGGACCTGCCGGGCGTACGCGTCCTGGTCACCGGCACCGAGGAGTACGAGGCCCTGCTCGCGCCCTACGCCGCGGCCAAGCCCGGCGAGGCGGCCCTGCGCACCCCCGCCCCCGGCTCGCGCCTCCTCCTCTACTTCACCTCCGGCTCCACCGGCGCCCCCAAGGCCGCCATCTGCACCCAGGGCCGGCTCGCGGCCGCCGGATCGGCCCTGGCCCGCCAGTTCACGGTCACCCCGGACGACGTCCACTACGTCTGCATGCCGCTCTTCCACGGCAACGCCGTCATCGCCGACTGGCTCCCGGCGCTCGCCGGCGGGGCCGCGGTGGCGCTGCGCCGACGCTTTTCGGCCTCGGCGTTCCTGGACGACGTACGGGGGTACGGGGCGACCTACTTCACCTATGTCGGGCGGGCGATCCAGTACCTCCTGGCCACCGAACCCCGCCCCGACGACCGCGAGCACAGCCTCCGGCTCGGTTTCGGCACCGAGGCCGGGGCGGTGGACGCGGCCCGCTTCGCCGAGCGGTTCGGGGTCCGGCTGGTGGAGGGCTACGGAGCCACCGAGGGCGGCGCCTCCGTCCAGAGCACCCCCGACACCCCGCCGGGCGCCCTGGGTCGGGCGGGCGCGGGGGACGACCTGGCGGTGATCGACCCGGAGACGGGCGCGGAATGCCCGCCCGCGGTCCTCGCCCCGGACGGCCGCCTCCTCAACGGCTCGGCGGCGATCGGCGAACTGGTCAACCGCGGCCGCAGCCTCTTCGAGGGCTACTGGCGCAACCCGGCCGCGGAGGCCGACCGCACCCGGGACGGCTGGTACTGGACGGGAGACCTCTTCTTCCGCGACGCGGCGGGCTTCCTCTACTTCGCGGGCCGCACGGACGACCGGCTGCGGGTCGACAGCGAGAACCTCGCCGCGGCGGTGATCGAGAACATCCTGGCCCGCTGGGCCGACGCGGCGGCCGTCGCGGTCTACGCCGTCCCGGACGAGGTGGCGGGGGACCAGGTGATGGCCGCGCTCACCCTCCGGGAGGGCGCGGTCTTCTCCCCGGCCGCCTTCGAGGCCTTCCTTTCCGCGCAGCCGGACCTGGGCACGAAAATGTCCCCGCGCTACGTCCGCGTCCTCCCGGCCATGCCGGTCACGGCCACGAACAAGATCCACCGCGTTTCCCTCCGCCGGGCCGGCTTCCGCTGCGCCGACCCGGTCTGGCACCGCACCCCGGCCGGGGGCTACGCCCTGCTGACCGAGGCCGATGTGGCCGCCCTCCTCGCGGCGTACGAGTCGCACGGCCGAGCGGACCTCCTGCGCCGCTAGCCCGCCCCACCGCTGCTGGGGGCCGGCCCCCACGCCCCCGCGCCGAGGAGCGCCCTATTGGTTTTGAGCACCCCTGAGGACCAGGTAGTATTTTCTCTGTCAGGCGCCGCTAGCTCAGTTGGTTAGAGCAGCTGACTCTTAATCAGCGGGTCCGGGGTTCGAGTCCCTGGCGGCGCACCTGTACTTCGGGCGGTTCCCGGTTCACCGGGAACCGCCCGAAGTGTTTTCCGCCCCGTGTGCTGCCCCGCCGTCGTCAGAGCGTGAGCGACAGCAGCAGCGGCGCGGCCTTCCGGTTCAGGGTGTCCGCCGCGGCGCGCAGCCGGTGCGCGTGCTCGACCGGCATGGACAGGGCCAGGCAGCCCACCGAGGCCCCGGCCGTGATCGGGACCGCCGCGCAGACCGTGCCCACGGCGTACTCCTGCAGGTCCAGCATCGGCACGGTGGCCGGCTGGGCGTCCAGCTTGGAGAACAGGATCCGCTCGTTCACGATCGTCTTCGACGTGAGCCGGGCGATCTTGTGCCGGGACAGGTGGTCGCGCCGCCCGTTCAGGTCCAGCTGGGTGAGGAGGCACTTGCCGACGGCGCTGGCGTGCGCCGCGGAGCGGAAGTCGACCCACTCGTGCACCTTCGGGGTGCGCGGGCTGTCCGCGAACTGCGTGATCCTGACCTCACCGTCCACGTACCGGCTGATGTAGACGGCCGCGCCGACCGAGTCGCGCAGCCGGTCCAGGGTCTCCTGCAGCTTGTCCGTGAGCGCCTGCTGCCGGTCGATGCCCGAGCCGAGCAGGACGAGGGAGTCCCCTATGGCGTAGGCGCCGTCGGACACCTGCAGGACATACCCCTCCCGACGCAGCATGAGCAGCATCGGGGCGAGATGGACGGCGGGCAGGCCGGTCTCACGCGCGATCTGCACGTCGGTCACACCACCGGTGTGCCGTGCGATCGTTTCGAGTACGCGTAGTGCGTACTGCACCGAGTGGAACGGCGCGGTCGGCTCGGGCTTCAGCGCCACGGTTTCCCCCTAGCAGGTTGTTACCGCTTGCCCTACCACGATAGCCATCAAGAGGCCCATGTGGAGCGCCTGTTGAGGAGATTGATGGCTCGATCACGTCTGTCTGCCTGGATCTACTCCATTGGCATATGCCAAGGTCATGCGCCCTGTCCCGGTGCGCCGGGAATGCCCCGCCGCCGCTCACGGTTCGAATTCTTCGTACGGACGAAACGGCGAAACGGGAGCGACGATGAGTGACACCGGTGGCGCACATGGACAGCACGGCAGGAACGGCGGCATCCGGGGCGCCGCACAGGGCCGGGCGACCGTACCGCTCTCCGTCCTGGACCTCGTCACCGTAGGCGCCGGCAGCACCGCCCACGACTCCCTGCGCACCAGCGTGACCATCGCGCGGCTCGCCGAGTCCCGCGGCTACCACCGCCACTGGGTGGCCGAACACCACTCCATGCCCGGTGTCGCCAGCTCCTCGCCGGCCGTGATCCTGGCCCACCTCGCCGCGCACACCTCCCGCGTACGGCTCGGATCGGGCGGGGTCATGCTGCCCAACCACGCCCCGCTCGCCATCGCCGAACAGTTCGGCACCCTGGAGGCGCTCGCCCCCGGGCGGATCGACCTCGGCCTCGGCCGGGCCCCGGGCACCGACGGCCGCACGGCCGCCGCGCTGCGCGGGGCCGGGCGCCTCGACGAGTCCGCGGACGACTTCCCCCGGCAGCTCATGGAGCTCACCCGGTTCCTCGACGACGACTTCCCGGACGGGCACCCGTACGCCCGCGTGCACGCCGTACCGGGCCCGGTCCAGGGCCCGGCCGGGCGGCCGCCGCTGTGGCTCCTCGGCTCCTCCGGCTTCAGCGCCCGGCTCGCCGGCGAGCTCGGCCTCCCCTTCGCCTACGCCCACCACTTCTCGGCGGCCGGTACCCTGCCCGCGCTCGACCTCTACCGGCAGAGCTTCCGCCCCTCGGCCGTCCTGGACGCCCCGTACGCCGTCATCGGGGTTTCTGCGCTCGCCGCCGACACCGACGCGGACGCCCGCGCCCAGGTGCTCACGGGCGCGCTGTCGATGCTCCGGCTGCGCACCGGGCGGCCCGGGCTGGTCCCGACGCCGCAGGAGGCGGCGGCGTACCCCTTCTCCCCGGCGGAGCGGGAGTTCGTCGACGGCTGGCTCGCGAACATCGTCCACGGCACCCCCGACGAGGTCCGCACCGGACTGGACGACCTCGCCAAGCGGACGGGCGCGGACGAGCTGATGCTGACCGCCAACGCCCACAGCGGGGCGGCCCGCCTGCGTTCGTACGAGCTCGTCGCAGATGCGTACGGCATGCCCGCGCACGCCCCGGCGGCCGACTGACCGTATGCGAACGGGGTTTGGCTGGTTTGTTGACGAAACCTTGCGGGGGCATGTCTGAAGGCAGCCTTAAACCGCTCGTCACCCGGGGTGGCGAGCGGTTTCTGATGTGCGCTCAGGTCTCTGACTTGGGGAGATAGCGCGGAAGTGGTCTAGTCCTTCTTTGGTCCGAACCATTGACGCCGGGTCGGAGTGATCGCTATCACTTCTCTCACCTGAACTTCTTGCTCTCTCCTCCCACCCCCACGGAGCGGTTCATGCACATCCGTAAACCCCTCATCGCAGCCGCCGCCACGGCCGCGCTGGCAGCCGGAGCGCTTGCCTCCTTCGCGGGACTCGGCACGGCCCAGGCCGCCGGCGCCGGAACCACCGCCGCGGCGGGCGGTGTCCGCATCGCCTACTACGACCAGTGGAGCGTGTACGGGAACGCCTTCTACCCCAAGCACCTCGACACCCGTGGCATAGCGGGCAAGCTGGACGTCATCAACTACTCGTTCGGCAACATCCACCCCACCGACCTCACCTGTTTCGAGGCGAACAAGGCGGCGGGCGACGACAACAACCCCAACGCCGGTGACGGCGCGGGCGACTCGTACGCCGACTACCAGAAGTCCTTCAGCGCCGCGGACAGCGTCAGCGGGGTCGCCGACAAGTGGGACCAGCCGATCGTCGGCGTCTTCAACCAGTTCAAGCAGCTGAAGGCCAAGTACCCCCACCTGAAGATCAACATCTCGATCGGCGGCTGGACCTACTCGAAGTACTTCAGCGACGCCGCGAAGACCGACGCCTCCCGCAAGAAGCTCGTCTCCTCCTGCATCGACCAGTACATCAAGGGCAACCTGCCGGTCGAGGGCGGCTACGGCGGCCAGGGCGTCGCGGCCGGGATCTTCGACGGCATCGACATCGACTGGGAGTACCCGGGCTCCTCCGGCGGCCACCTCGGCAACCACTACGCCCCCGAGGACAAGCAGAACTTCACGCTCCTGCTCAAGGAGTTCCGCACCCAGCTCGACGCCTACGGCGCGGCCAACGGCGGCAAGAAGTACCTGCTGACCTCCGCCCTCCCGGCCGGCCAGGACAAGATCAAGTACATCGAGACCGACAAGATCGGCCAGTACTTGGACTACGCCAACATCATGACGTACGACATGCACGGCGCCTGGGACGGCGACGGCCCGACGTACCACCAGTCCCCGTTGTACTCCGGCGCCAACGACCCGACCGACCCGATCGCGCCGGGCACCCAGAAGTACAGCATCGACAACGCCATCGACTCCTGGATCGACGGCAACCCGGCCTACGGCATCACCGGCGGCTTCCCCGCCAACAAGCTGACCCTCGGCTACGAGTTCTACTACCGCGGCTGGAAGGGCGTCCCCGCCGGGACCACCAACGGCCTCGCCCAGTCCGCCACCGGCGCCTCGGCCGCCCGGCCCACCAGCCAGCAGGCCGGCATCGCCAACTACAAGGAGCTCGGCGGCCTCGTCGACAACGCGGCGACCAGCTTCTGGGACGACCAGGCCAAGGCCTCGTACTTCTACAAGGACGGCGAGTTCTTCACCGGCCTGAACCAGAAGTCCATCCAGGCCCGGGTCGACTACGGCAAGCAGCGCGGCCTGGCCGGAGCGATGATGTACTCCCTCCTCGGCCTGGACAACAACACCACGCTGCTGAACCAGATCTCGGACGCGCTCGGCTCCGCCACGGTCCCGCCGACCACCCCGCCGACCACGCCGCCGACCACGCCTCCGACCACTCCGCCCACGACTCCTCCGACGACCCCGCCGACCACGGGCTGCGGCTCGACCCCGGCGTACGTCGCGGGCACCGTCTACACCGCCGGCAACGAGGTCTCCCACAACGGCCGCAAGTACAAGGCCCAGTGGTGGACGCAGAACGAGACGCCGGGCACCACCGGTGAATGGGGTGTCTGGAAGGACCTCGGCGCCTGCTGATCTCCCCCCACCCCGCGCCGAGCGACGCCTCCGCCCCGCCCCCACTCTCCCGGGGGCGGGGCGGAGGTGTTTCACCCGGGTGGGATCCGCCCGTCGGCCTCGTGGCGGCGCACCTGCTCGATGAGGCGGTGCAGCAGGGTGCGTGCGCGGGTGATCTCGCCGGTGGGGATGTCGGCGGTCAGTGCGCGGTGCACATCGGCGGCACGGAGCGTGATCTTGTCCAGCACGTAGTGCCCCTGGGGCGTGAGGGCCAGGAGCGGCGAGCCGCGGTGGTCGGGATTGGGTCGGAAGGCGGCCAGTTCCTCGCGGACGAGATCGTTGGCCACGCGTTGCACCCCCTGGCGTGCGATGCCCAGGCGGCGGGCGGCCTGGGCCACGGTCAGGGGGTCCTCGGAGACCACGCTCAGCAGCTGCCACCTGGCCTGCGTCTGCCCCTCGGTCGCGGCGATCGCCTCGCCCGACTTGCGTAGCAGTCCCGCCGCCTCGAACACGTCCGCGACCAGCAGGGCCATCTCGTCCGGCATGCCGCCTCACCTCCTTGGATTGACAACATGATGTCAGTGCGTAAATCTGTTGTCAGTATACGAGGGAGAAACCATGAGCACCGCCATCACCACCCTGCAAGCCGCCCTGGAACGTGCGGCGGCCGTCCGCCCCGCGGTCGGCGGCTTCCCCCACCTCGCCGAGGTCCTGCGCCAGGCCGGGGTCACCCACTGCCGCATGGCCGTGCCGTCGAACGCCATGCTGTACCTCACCGACGCCGGACCGGTCGCCGTCCAGGGCGAGCCGCTGGTCACGGGCATGGTCGACGTCACGCCGTTCGACCGTGAGGCGCTCGTCGCCGCCCTGCGCGCGGATCAGGCGGGGGAGACCACGTTCCCCGAGTTCGTGCGGGGCTGCTGGAAGGCCGGCGTCGTCTGGTACGAGGTCGACCTGAGCGCGCGGACCTGCACGTACTACGGCGCCGAGGGTGACAGCTACGTCGAGGCCTACCCGGAGGTCGAGATCCGGATCTGACGATTCCGACTCCGGAGCGTGTGGGAGTGGCTACGCTCGGCCGCAGGCCGAATCCGGCTCCGACCCGCGTTTGTATGGGGGTGACCATCCCATGGTCCAGGCCCGCGATCTCGATCCCAGTGCCTCGCCGCTGGACTACTACGGCTACGAGCTGCGCCGCCTGAGAGAAGGGGCCGGGCTGAAGCAGTCGCAGCTGGGCGACATCATCTTCTGTACCGGCTCCCTGGTCGGTCAGGTCGAGACGACGAAACGGGTGCCGACGCGGGACTTCTCGGAGCGGGTGGACGCGGCGCTCGGCACGGACGGGCACTTCTCCCGGCTGGTGGGGCTGGTCCTGCGGAGTGTCCTGCCTACGTGGTTCCAGCCGTACGCGGAGATGGAGGCCCGGGCGACGTACATCTCCACGTTCCAGTCGCAGGTGGTCTACGGACTCCTCCAGACGGAGGCCTATGCGAAGGCCTTGCTGAGCGTGGAGTATTCGGGGCGGGTTGACGAGATCGTGGCGGCCCGTCTGGAGCGTCAGCGCATACTGGCCCGCGAAATCCCGCCGGTCCTGCTGGTGGTACTGGACGAAGCGCTGCTGCATCGCAGGGTCGGTGGCCGCGACGTCATGCGGGAACAGCTGGCCCACCTGCTGACCTTTTCTGCGCGGCCGTGGGTCCAGATCCAGGTGATGCCCTTCTCCGCCGGCGAACACACCGGCATGACGGGATCGTTCACCCTCCTCCGCTTCGACAACGACCCCGATCTCTTCTACACGGAGAGCTATGACTCGGGCCATATGACGGCCAATCCGCCCGTGATCCGGGAGCGTTCCCTCGGCTACGCTCGGCTGCAGGCCGACGCGCTCTCGCCGGAGGAATCGGCCCTTCTGATCGCGCGCGTAATGGAGGAACGCTATGGGGACCAGTGTGGACCTGAGGAGCGTGCAGTGGCGTAAGTCGACCTACAGCAGCACCAATGGCGGCGAGTGCGTCGAGTGCGCCCCCTTCGACGGAGCCGCCTGGCGCAAGGCCTCGTACAGCGGAACCACCGGAGGAGACGGCCGCGTCGCGGTGCGGGACTCCAAGAACCCCGGCGGGCCGGTCTTCACGGTCACGGCAGACGCGTTCGCGGCCTTCGTGAGGGGCCTCTAGAGCCAGCCCTGCTGGGCCGCTTTGAGGCCGGCCTCGAAGCGGCTCGTCGCGTGGAGGCGTTCCATGAGCGCGGACATCTGGCGTCGTACGGTGCGCAGGGACACCCCGAGGCGCTTGGCGGCGGCCTCGTCGGTCATGCCCGAGGCCAGGAGCTTCAGCAGTTCGAGTTCGGCCGTGGTGGGCCGGGTGTCGCTGGGGCGGGGGCGGTCGGCTCCGAGGGGCACGGCGGCCGCCCACGTCTGCTCGAACAGGGTGGTCAGCGAGGCCACGATGCCGGGCGCGCTGGTGCACAGGGCGCCCAGGCGGGAGTGGTCCGGGTCGATCGGGACGACCGCCACCGCGCGGTCGAATATGAGCAGGCGGGGCGGCAGGAGCGGGCTCGTCCGCACCTGGCCGCCCTGCTCGGTCAGCCACCGCGCGTAGGCCAGCGTCGTCGGGTCGTTGCGGGCGCTGTCCTGGTAGACCGAGCGCATCTCGATGCCGCGGTCCAGCGCGCGCCGGTCCAGCGGGCGGGAGGCCTCCAGGCTCGCTTCGGACAGTGCGCCGCCCGGCAGGATCGCCAGGCATTCCCGGGTCAGTCCGTGGGCGAGCTGTTCCAGACGGCCCTGGATGGCGTCCATCCCCACGAGCCGTTCCGCGCCGTCGACCTCGGTGTTCGGGCTGAGTTCGGCGAACTCGGAGACCACCTGCGCCGCGGCAGCCTTGCTGCGGGCCAGCTCCTGCTGCTGCCGGGCCAGCTCCTCCTCCTGGCGGCGCAGCAGGAGCTCCAGGCCCAGTTCGGGTCTCACCGCGCGCAGACCGCCGATGCAGTCGCGTGACGGTCTGAGGAGGTCGAGGTCGACGAGTCGGTCCAGGCCCTCGCGGACCTGGGTCTCCGTGAGACCGAGGCGGGCGCTGAGCTCGGCTATGCCACCCGAAGGGTCGGCCAGCATGCCCCGGTACACGGCTTCCACGTCGGCTCCGAGCCCCAGCGTTTGCAGCATCTCCCAGCCCCCCAGCAGCAGTTGGGCAGCACCCGCCGGGCGCCGCCTCCGCGATCGTAGGCGAAGTCTGGCACCAAGGTGCCAGGCCTGTTGGTGACAGCCGGAACCTCTTCTTGGCAGGGCCCGGGGGCAGCAACATAGTGATCACCGGGACGGCGGGGAGGGAACTCCCCGACTCAGGCCAGAGCCGCAAGGACGATCCGGGTCAGCGCGCAGCACACCGCACCGAACGCCTCGCTTCCGAGCCTGTGACCTGGGGGGAAACCATGTCCCGCACCGCCCGCACCGCCCGCTTCGCCGCTGTCGCCGCCGTCCTCACCGCCCTGTGCGCCGGCGCGGTCACCACCGCCTCGGTGACCGCTGCCGCCGCCGAGACCCACCGGGTCAGCGCCTCCGCCGACGGCAGCATCAACTGGGACACGGCGCCGGCGTCGGCCGAGGACAGCATCAACTGGGACTAGCCGGGATGCGCGTCGTCCGAGCCTCACTCTCAGGGCCTCGTGCCGATCCGGACCAGGAGGGCGTGCTCGCGCTCGTCTCCGATCTGATCTGGGCCCACACGCCCGCCGCCCACGGCCTGGAACACCTGCGGACCAAAGCCGCAGCCGACGGCGTGGACGTCTACCTCTTCCTGAGAGCCGCCTCCGAAGCCGCGGCCCTCACCCAGGCCCACGCGATCCTCGACGGCGCCCGCGCCCCGCTGCGGGCGCACGGCTACCGCCCTACCGAGCCGCGCCGCGAACGTTCTTCAGGAGCACGCAGTGACCACCACCCTCCGCCAGGCTGCCCGTAAGAGCGCGGTAGCCGTCCTCTCCACCGCCCTCGGCGCCGGACTGCTCACCGCCGCGGCCGTCGCCGCCGCCCCGGCCGCCGAGGCCGCGACCACGTGCAGCGGGACCGCCTCGATCTACGGCGTCCTTCCCGACGGCCGCCTCACCTTCAGCACGATCACCCCGGCCACCGGTGCGTTGAAGAAGGTGCGGGTCGGAGCGGACCTGGGGTTCGAGCCCAAGGCGATGGCCACCCTCAACTTCAACACGGTGCTGGTGACCTCGACGACGGGCGCGCTCTACCGCCTCGACGTCCTCACCAACAACGAGTCCCTGGTCCTGGAACGCCCGCCCGTCAAGATCTTCGACAGTGGCTGGACCCACGACAAGCTCACCTACGACGGACACGGCCACTTGTACGGCACCGCGGGCGGGGTCCTGCTCCAGTACCTGGTCTCCCAGCCCAAGCCGACCGGCTCGGCGCACATCGGCCAGCGCAAGGAGATCGGCAGCGGCTTCGTCCTGAAGACCCTCACGGCCGCCGGAGACGACCGTCTGCTCGCCACCACGTCGGCGGGCGCGCTCTACTCCTACAAGATCAACAGCGATGGCACCTGGGACCGGGACGACCTCAAGTCCTCCGGCTGGTCCGGGTTCGACCAGGTCGTATCACCTGGCGGCGGTCTCTACTACGGCCGGATCGAAACCACCGGTGCCATGTACTGGTACAAGGACGCCAACCCGGCCGACGGCAGCGGCGGCGACATCGCGTACCACAATGACGCCCCCGTCAACACCGGCGGCTGGACGCAGAAGCTGCTCTCCGCCCAGCCGGAGACGTTCGCCTGCACCACCCCCGCGGACCCGCTCGACGGCAGGGACATACCCGCCGTGAAGGCGGCCGGCCGCGACCTGATGAACAAGCACGACGGCGGCGCCTGGAACAGCACCGCCCAGTGGAACTGCCTGGAGCAGCTTTGGGACAGGGAGAGCGGCTGGCGCTACTGGGCCGACAACCCGAACTCCACGGCCTACGGCATCCCCCAGGCCCTGCCCGGTTCGAAGATGGACGCCTTCGGTGACGACTGGCGCACCAACCCGGTCACCCAGATCAAGTGGGGCCTGTCCTACATCGACGGCCAGTACGGCACGCCCTGCGGCGCCTGGACCCACTTCCTGAACAACAACTGGTACTGAGCGGCGCCCGAGTCCCGCCCGCTCCCCCCTTCTGCCTCCCCCTCACCTCCCCGGCCCGGCGCGCGTACGTCAGGGCTGCCCAGAATCCGGAGACACCCATGTCCTCGTCGTCCCTCAAGCGCCGTCTCGCCGCCACCCTGGCCGTCTCTGCCACCACCCTCGGCATGGTCACGCTCACCTCGGCGCCCGCCCAGGCCGCCGCCATCTGCGGCGGCAACGTGTCGGTCTACGGCACCCTCCCCGACGGACGCCTCACGTACACGGCGATAGCCCCCAACACCGGCGACCGCGTCAAGACCCTGATCGGCGCGGACCTCGGCTTCACGCCCAAGGCGATGGCCACCCTCAACTTCAACACCGTCCTGGTGACCTCGACGGCCGGTGAGCTGTACCGCGTCGACATCCAGACCAACGACAGCGCCCTGGCCCTGGCCGGTGTCACCAAGATCTGGGACAGCGGATGGACCTTCGACAAGCTGACCTACGACGGCGCCGGTCACCTCTACGGCACCGTCGGCGGCGAGCTCCACCGCTACAACGTCTCCCAGGCCAAGCCCAGCGGGCCCGCCCACATCGCCAAGCACGCCGTGATCGACACGGGCTTCGTCCTGAAGACGCTCGCCGCCGCCGGCGACGACGTCCTCATCGCCAGCACCGCCGACGGCCGCCTGCTCTCGTACCAGATCAACGGCGTCGGGGACTGGGAGAGTTCGGTGCTCAAGAGCTCCGGCTGGTCGGCCGTCGACAACCTCGTCTCGCCCGGCGGCGGCCTCTACTACGGCCGTACGAACGGCGGGATGTACTGGTACCACGACGCCGACCCCACCGACGGCAAGGGCGACGACATCGCCTACCACCCCGCCGACCCGGTCGACGCGAGCGGCTGGACCCAGAGCCTGCTCTCCGCCTTCGCAAACGACTGCACCTACCAGCCGCCGACGCCCCCCACCCCCACGCCCTCCACCAGGGGCGGGCAGATCGCCCGCAGCGAGATCATGAGCCGCGCCGCGAACTGGCTGAACCGTGACATCCCCTACAACCAGGGCGCGTACGCCTCCGACCCGGACGGCGACCACACCTACCGCACCGACTGCTCCGGCTTCGTCTCCATGGTCTGGCACGCCGGTACCAGCTACACGACCCAGAGCCTGCCGGGCGTCGCCGCCACCATCTCCAAGTCCGACCTCCAGCCCGGTGACGCGCTGAACACCCTCGACGGGCACGTGGTGCTCTTCGAGAAGTGGGTCGACAAGGCCGCCGGTAAGTTCTCGTACATCCACGAGGCCAACACCAACGACGACATGATGCGCGGCCAGGACTACCTCAACGGAGGCAGCGACGGTCGCATCGCCGGCCACGCCGCCTCCGGTTACGTCGCCCTGCGCTACGACAACGTCGTCAACGGATAGCCCCCACGCGAGCGAAGGCCGGACCGCCCCCCGTCGAGCGGTCCGGCCTTCGCTCGTGGGTCCGGCCGGCGGTCACGCGGCCTTGCGGATCACGGCCTTGCCGCGGGCCCGTCGGGCTGCGCGGCATTCGCCTCCGCGGCGGCCGCGGCGGCCTCGCAGGCCGCGGTCCGGCGCCCGATCATGCCGGCGATCACGTCCGGGGCCACCGCGCGCGAGAACAGCCAGCCCTGCCCGGTGTCGCAGCCGACGCGGCGCAGCCGGGCCGCCTGCCCGGCGGTCTCCACGCACTCCGCGGTCACCGTCAGGCCCAGCCGGTGGGCGAGCTGTACCAGGGCCTCGACGATGGTCTCGTCGGCCGGGTTCGGGTGCGCGCCCTCCTCGTAGCGGAAGCCCCGTACGAAGGAGCCGTCCAGCTTCAGCACCGAGACCGGCAGCCGGCTGAGGTAGGCGAGGTTCGAATACCCGGTGCCGAAGTCGTCGATCGCGATCCGCACGCCCATGTCGCTGAGCGCCTGGAGCGCCTGCAGCGGCCGGCCCGCCGAGCCCATGACGGCCGACTCGGTCAGCTCCAGCTGGAGCAGCTGCGGCGCCAGGCCCGTCTCGGCCAGGATCTCCGCGACGTCGCCGACCAGGTCGGAGTCCCACACCTGGCGCACGGCCACGTTGACCGACACGAAGACCGGTGCGTCGCTGGGCTGCTCGATCTGCCAGCGCCGGGCCTGCCGGCAGGCGGTGCGCAGGACCCACTGGCCCAACTGGACGATGGATCCGTCCTCTTCCGCAATTCCGATGAACCGATTCGGCGTGAGCGTCCCGAACTGCGGATGGTTCCAGCGCACCAGGGCCTCGACCCCGCGCACCACTCCGCTCTCCAGGTCGACCAGCGGCTGGTACTCCAGCTCGAACTCCCCGCGCTCCACCGCCGGCCGCAGCGTCGAGGAGAGCGCCTGCCGGGTCATGCGGTGCGCGTTGCGCTCCGGGTCGAAGAGGGTCCAGCGGGCCTTGCCGTCCGCCTTGGCCCAGTACAGGGTCGTGTCGGCGGCCTGCATCAGGCCGGTCGCCGAGGTGCCGGCCGTGCTCCGCTCCACCACCCCGATCGACGCGGAGACCGACAGCCGCTGCCCGGCCAGGTCGAACGGCTCCTGGACGGCGGCCAGTACGCTCCGCGCCAGCTCCGTGAGCTGTTCGGTGCCGGTGGAGTCCTCGACCAGCAGGGCGAACTCGTCGCCGCCGAGCCGGGCGACCAGGTGCCCGCCGGTGCGTCCGTACCCCGACTGGTCGGCGCACTGGGTCAGCCGGGCCGCGACGGCGGTCAGCAGCCGGTCGCCGACACGGTGGCCGAGGGTGTCGTTGACGGCCTTGAACCCGTCGAGGTCCAGGTAGCACAGCCCGATCCGGCCGGTGCCCCCGTGGTCGTACGAGGAGGCCTCCAGGGCGGCGGAGAGCCGCTCGAAGAACAGCGCCCGGTTGGGCAGCCGGGTGACCGGGTCGTGCATCTGCAGGTGCCGGAGCCGGGCCTGGAGGTCGCGGCGGTCGCTGATGTCGGAGACGGACAGCAGGACGTCCCCGGTCCCGGGTACGGGCCCCAGGGTCACCTCGGTCCACAGCGAGTGCCCGTCGGGGTGCTTGAGGCGGCGGGTGCAGCGCAGCCGGGCCTGCCGGCCGCGGAGCACCTCCTGGTACGCGGCCCAGGTGCGGGCCTCCGCGGCCAGGTCCACCAGGTCGGCGGCGCACTGGTGGACGAGCGCCTGCGGCTCGCTGCCCAGCAGCCCGGCGAAGGCCTCGTTGGCGGCGACCACGTAGCCGTCGCGGTCCACGACCGCCATGGCGAGGTGGGCGGCGTTGAAGGCGGCCCGGTAGTCGCGCCGCTCCGATTCGCCGGCGCGCGACGGCGCCGCCGACGCTGCGGGCACTGCCAAGTGACGCTCCGTAATGGCCGATCGGATGCTGTCGGCCGCCGAACCGGTTCCCTCTGAGGTTCCGCTCACCGTTGGCTCCCGCAGTGTTCGTGAGTGTCCGTGCAGGAAAGTGTGCCGATCATAGAGGCTGCCGGGAGGCCCTATCCAGCGGCGTCGCCGCGCGAGCCCCGGGAGTTCGGCGTGATGACGGATTGCCGGACCAAGATCGCTTGATCGTTTCTGCGCGGCTGTGAGCATGCGAAGGCCCTGGCTGATCTCGGGTGATCGGTCGTGACGTTCTGTAGGCAGGTGCGTGAAGTCCGGGGGTCACCGACTTGCCTCATCGCTCACTCGTGTGGGGCAGCGGAACAGGGCATTAGTAAGACAATCGCCCCAAGGTGGCTAAACAGGCACGAATCCACCACCGGAGGTCGATGTGGCGCGACAGCAGACACCCGGGGGAGTGGACCGTTCCCGCATCCGAAGTACCGCCGCCGCGCTCACCTCCCTCACCGCGCTCGCCGCCATGTCGCTCGTCGCGGGGCCCGCGGTGGCCGATTCCGGCGCCGGACCCTGCGCGCTGACCCGGACGGGCGCGCACCACTCGCTGGGCCTGGACAGCTGGAACGGCGCCTACCCCAAGCCCGAGCGCACCCTCGATGCGGTCATGGTCTTCCTCTCCTTCCCCGACCACCGCACCACCCTCACGACGACGGAGCTCGCCCGCGACCACTTCCCTGCCACCAGCGAGTTCTTCGAGCAGGCCTCGTACGGCCGGTTCCGGCTCGCCCCCCACCCGCAGAAGCAGTGGATCCGGATGCCCAAGCCGTCCACCGCGTACGGGATAAGGCGGGACTGGGCCCCCGAGGACCGGGCCGCCTACCTGCGGGACGCGGTCAGGGCGGCCGACGCCGAGGTGGACTTCGCCAAGTACGACATCGTCTACTTCGTCGCCGACCCGGACGCGCCCGGAGTGGACTCCGATGCCACCAAGGTCGTCAACTTCGACCGCCCGATCGTGGCGGACGGCACCGAACTGCGGCGGATCGTCACCGTCTTCGAACGCCACCCGCCGGACCGCAACGTACTGGCCCACGAGACCGGCCACGTCTTCGACCTGCCCGACCTCTACCACCGGCCCACGGACGGCAAGGGCGACTGGGACACGTACGTCGGCGATTGGGACGTCATGGGCAGCCAGTTCGGGATGGCCCCGGACCTCTTCGCCTGGCACAAGTGGAAGCTGGGCTGGCTGGACGCCTCCCAGGTGGACTGCGTGCAGTCGGGCTCCTCCATGCACACGCTCCAGCCGCTGGCGCAGGTCCCGCCGGACGGCGGCACCGGCGGGACCCGGCTCGCGGTGATCCGTACGGGCCCCGGCAGCGCCATCGCCGTCGAGGCGCGGGGCTCCGCCGGCAACGACGGGGACACCTGCACGGAAGGGGTCCTGGTCTACCGGGTGCGCAACGAGGCGGCGTCCGGCGGCGGCCCCATCGAGGTGATGGACGCGCACCCGGACACGGAGGCGTGCTGGGACCGTTCGGTGTACCCGCCGCTGGCGGACGCCCCGCTGGAGGTGGGCGAGACGTACACCGTGCCGGGGGAGCGGATCACCATCGAGGTGGCGGACCGGACCCGGTCGGGCGCGTACACGGTGAAGATCACGACGTGACCGGGGGATAGCGGCGGTATCGCCGCGGCACGACGAAGAAGGCCCCCACTCGCGTGGGGGCCTTCTTCTCGTCTGTGCGCCGCCAGGGACTCGAACCCCGGACCCGCTGATTAAGAGTCAGCTGCTCTAACCAACTGAGCTAGCGGCGCTTGCTGACGAGGAAGACATTAGCAGGAGGATCCGCGGAACGAAAAATCGATATCCCCAGGTCCGGTCGGTGCGGGGCTGCGGGCCGCCCGTACGAAGGCCCAGAGCAGGGCCTGCGGCCCGGGAAGCCACGGCGTCCGCGCGTCGGGGGCGACCAGCCAGCGGGAGGGGCCGGGGGCGGGGGCCAGCGGCGGTACGGTCACGGCGTCGCCGGGGCCGTGGCACAGCGGCACCGGGGCGGTGCGGGAAGCTCCCCACTCCTCCCACGCCAGCAGGGCCGGGAGCCGGTGGGCGGTGCCGGGAGCGGCGAAGAGGAGCATCCGGCCGCGGTGCACGGCGACCGGACCGGAGCCGGGCCCCTCGGCCCAGAGCAGGTCCAGGACGCGGCGGCCGAGAACGAGCGGGACGTTGACGACGTCGAAGGCGTTCCCGCAGGGCAGCGTCGCGGGCAGGCCGGCCCGTGCCTCCCAGAGCGCGAGGGTGCTCCGGGGGTGGGCGGAGGCGGAGGCGAGCCAGGCGGCGCCCTGCGGGGTGACGTGGGTGGCGTGCGCGGACCGTGTGGTGAGGGCGGGGCAACCGGGAGCCGTCGTCAGCGTCGTCATGGGCCCAGGTCTACCGGCCGTAGCGACCCGGTTTCCAGGAGTTACCGGAAACCGGGACGCGCGAGGGGTCACTGCGGTATGTTGCGCCCCGCATATGCCAGCTGCCTCGTACGGCAGGCTCCGCGCGGCGGGTCGGCCCGGCCCCGCTACGGCGCACCGGCTCCGCGCTGGAGGGTCTCGCCGAACTCGATCATCTTGAGGGCGTAGTCCTCGGTCCACTCCGCCTGCTCGGCGATCACGGCGGGCGAGAGCCGGTCGAAGCGCCGGGGATCGGCCAGCTGGGCCGCCGCGAGCGCCTGGAACTCCACCGCCCGGTCCTGCGCCGCCCGGAAGGCGAGGGCCAGCTCGGTCGCCCGGGTCAGCAGCTCCCGGGGGTCCTCGATGGACTCCAGGTCGAAGAAGTGCTCCGGATCCCCCGCGGCCTCCGAGGGCTCGAAGAGCAGCGGCGCCGGCCGCAGCCGTCGCTCGGTCCGCTCGGGCTCTGCCATCCGTGTCCTCCTGCTGCGCGTGCGAAAAGCTTCCGGGCCACCGTCCATTGTCCAACGCCGCGCAAGACCCCGTGCGATGGGCTGGAACACGTGTACGGCCGACGGGGCGCACGAGAAGACCCGCCGCCACAGGGGCGGGGGAGTCGCACGGGCGAGCGACCGGGGCCGGTGGCGAGGGCGCGGGGGCGGGCCCGTGGCGGGGGCCGTACGCGCACGCCGCGTACGGCCACCCACGCGCCGGGGACCCGCTCAGACGGTGACGGACTCCGCGGCGCGCCGCGCGGCCAGCTCGGCCACGTCGTCCAGTACGCCGGCCAGCTCGCCGACGAGCGCCTCGGGGGCCTCGAAGCCCTCGGGCCCGATCAGCTTGGGGATGCCCGGGATCGCGACGGAACGCTCGGCGGGCAGCATCCCGAGGCGGGTGAGCACCGGCAGCAGCATCTCGGCGGCCGGGACGCCGCCGGTGGGGCCGGCGCTGTAGCTGACGAGGCCGACCGGCTTGCCCTTCCACTCGTTGTAGAGGAAGTCGATGGCGTTCTTGAAGGGGGCGGTGAAGCCGCCGTTGTACATCGGCAGGACGAAGAGGAAGGCGTCGGCCGAGTCGACCAGGGCGCTCCAGTCGCGGGTGTGCTGGTGGGCGTAGTTGCCGGTCGAGGCGTATTCGGGCTCGTCGAGGAAGGGCAGCGCGATCTCGGCGAGGTCGACGGGGGTGACCTCGAAGCCGCCGCGGTCGCGGGCCTGCTCGGTGACCCAGTGGGCGAGCGGGCGGCCGGAGGAGGTCGGACGGGTGGCGGCGGAGACGACGTGCAGGCGGGTCATGAAGGAGCTCCCGGTCGGTGCGGTTGTTGATGTGTCACCAATAAAACCCGCAAGGTGAGTGACGTGTCAACCAGATAAGTGATGTGTCACCGACCTGGCTAAAGTGGAAGGCATGACCCCCGCATCCGAGCCGCCCCGCTGGCTCACGGAGCCCGAGCAGGACGCCTGGTACGCGTGGCGGCGGATGTTCCCGCTGGTCGACGCGGAGATCGCGCGGGACCTCAGTCAGGACAGCGGACTCTCCGAGGCCGACTACGACGTCCTGTCGGTGCTCGGCTCCACGGACGGCCACCGGATGCGGATCACCGCACTGGCCGAACTGATGCAGTGGTCCCGCAGCCGGCTGTCCCACCAGCTCACCCGCATGGAGAAGCGCGGCATCGTCCGCCGCGAGGAGGTGGCCACGGACGGCCGGGGCGCGGAGGTCGTCCTCACCGGGACGGGCGTGGCCACCATCACGGCGGCGGCCCCCCTCCACGTGGAGTCCGTCCGCCGCCACCTGATCGACGTCCTGACCCCGGACCAACTGCGCACCCTGGCGGAGGTCGGCGAAGTGCTCCGGCAACGGCTGGGCGCCCGCCGCAAAGCGTGAGCCGACCGCGGCCCGCCGCCCGCCGACCGCCGCCCGCCGACCGCCGGCCGCCGACCGCCGCCCGCCCGCGGCCAGGCCTCCGGCGGACCTACGGCCGCCAGGGGACGCGGTGTTCCGCCAGGTGGGCCAGGACCGAGTGGTTGGCCTCCCAGCCGTCCGGGAACTTCACCGTCACGCCCAGCTGGACCGGTTCCGTCGAGGGGTGGTCGTCCAGGAGTTCCGCTATGCCCGCCCGGGCCACCACCACGCACGCGTGCCGGTGCCGGGAGGCCAGGACGCACAAGCGGCCCGTCTCCAGGTGGAAGGCCGTCGCGTCCGGGCGCCCCGACAGCGGGTGCAGGACCACCGTGAGGTCGTACTCGCGGCCCTGGAGGCGGTTCGCGGTGTCCACCGTGACCCCCGTGACCCCGACCGCGGCCAGCGCCGCGCGGACCGCGGCCGCCTGGTCGCGGTGGGCGGTGCCGACCGCGATCCGGTCCGCCGTCAGCGGGGAAGGGCCCTCGGAGTGCTCGTCGGAGGTCACCGCCCCGCGGTCCAGGGCGCGGCGGACCACCAGCGCCACCGCCGCGACCGCCTCCGGGTCGGTGCGCGGGGTGTGCCGCGCGGGCAGCTCCAGCAGGCCCCAGCCCGCCTCGGCGGCCTCGTCCAGCACCCGGTCCGGGCCCGACCCGTCCGAGGGGACCCCGTACGACAGCCGCCGCTCGCCCGGTCCCGTACCGCTGCGGAACTGCGTGTACGGGTAGAACGCGCGGGAGACCAGCGGCGCCGCCGTCGCCGGGAGCCGCCAGGACACCGGCAGCCGGTGCTGCGGCAGCTGGGGGTTGTGCGCCAGCAGGGTGCTGACGGCGCTCGCCGAAGGGTCGTACGACAGGCCCGCCCACTGCTCCGCGCCGACCACGCTGAAGGGGTCCAGCTGCCCGGGGTCGCCCACGAACAGCGCCCGCTCGAACAGCCCGGCCACGGCCAGCAGCGCGTCCGAGCGCATCTGGTACGCCTCGTCGACGATGGCGTGCTGCCAGGGCTCGACGTCCTTGACGAAGGCCCACTTCGCCGCCGTGGAGATGGTGATCGGCAGCTCCGCCAGGTCCTTCGGCTTGGCCGACAGGGTGACCGAGGGCAGCTCGCGCAGCGCCGGATCGTAGGCGTCGCCCTCGCTGCTGTGCAGCCGGCCCACCTTCAGCTCCGGGTCCTTGTCGGCGAGCCGCAGCACCAGGTCGTCGACCTGCGCGTTCGTCTGCGCCACCACCATCAGCCGGCGCCCGGCCCCAGCCAGCTCCCGGGCCGCCCGGACCACCAGCGTGGACTTGCCGGCCCCCGGCGGGGAGTCGACGACCACGCCCCGCTCGGCCCCGTGCAGGGTGTCGCGCAGGATCGCGGCGGTCGCCTCGGCCGCCGCGGCCCCCGGGTCGAAGGATGCGGTCGCGGTCACAGCAGGTCCTCGTCGGTCACGGCGTCGGGCAGGGGGACGGCGCTCAGGTGCCCCGGCGGACCGCCGTGGGTCCACGGGGTCTGCTCCGGCTCCGGGAGCTTCGGGCCGCCGCGCGCGTCGTGCTCGAAGAGCGTCCAGCAGACCCGGTCGCCCTTCTCCGGGACGGACCCCGGCTCCGGGTCCCGGCCGCGGCCCATCTTGTCGAGGAGCCGCAGCACCAGCCGCCCGTCCTCCTCGAATCGTACGAACTGCGCGCTCTGCGGGCGACCGTCCAGCGAACGGAACACCTTCCCGCCGCCCCCGTCCGCGAGCTGCGGCCGGTCCTCCGTGGCCACCGTCACCAGCGGGCGCGGACTCGGCCGCTTCGACTCCGTCCACTCCATCACCACCTCGGTGACCTCGCCGGCGAACGCCTCGCCCGCGAGGCGCCGGCCCGCCATGACCAGCGGGTCGTCCAGCGCCTCCTGCGCGTCGAGCCGCACCTGCTCGGTCTCCCGCGTGGCCAGCTTCTGGGCGGCCGTCACCGCGTCGTCGCGGCGCGGCTGCGGCGGCTCGCCCGCCCGTACGCGGTCGCGGTGACCGGTGTACGACCAGCGGTCGCGCGTCCAGCGCTCCTCCGCGCGCTCGCCCGGCGGCAGGGAGCGCAGCAGGTCGATCGCCTCCCACGTCGCCCACCAGGTGTTCGACATCTGGTCCACGACCAGCCGGCGCACGGTCTCCTCGGCCTTCCGGACCTGCTCGGCCCTCCGCCGCGTCTCTTCGTCGTTCCGCGCGCCGCGGCCGTCGTCCCCGGGCCCGGCCGCCAGGGCCGAGCGCGCCGCGTCGTACCGGGCGATGGCCGGGGCCAGCAGCTTGTTGTCGAAGGCCGGATCGGTGGCCGGGCCGGCCGGCGGGCACAGCAGCCGGCCCTCCGCGTCACGGCCCAGCTCCGCCCGCAGCGCCGCCTCGGCACCCGAGAGGCCCTCCGGCGGGTCGATCCAGGCCAACAGCGCGCCCAGGTGCTGGTCCTCCAGGTTGCTCTGGCCGGTCGCCCAGTGCCGCGACAGCAGGTCCGTCGCCGACAGCAGCATCGAGGAGCCCGGCACCCGCGAACGCTCGGCGAGATGGGTGAACCAGCGGCCCAGCATCGGCACCTGCGAGGGCGCCGGATACGGGTTCTCCGGCTCCTCCTCGGCGGTCCGCCGGAAGCGCATCGACCGCCCCAGCAGCCGTACGTACTCGATGCCCGCCCGGCTCGGCACGATCAGCTGCGGCGCGTCCACGCACAGCTCGGCCTCCACCTTGACCCGCTTGCCCGTCTCCGGGTCGGTCTCGCTGCGCTCGGCCGGCTCCACCGCGTCCGCGTACGCGTCGATGTGGGCCAGCACGGGGGCCGCCAGGTCCGCGAGGAACGCCCAGCGCAGGTCCCGGTCGCGCGGCTGGGGTATCACGAACACCCGCGGCGCGTGCCGGTCCGTGCCGACCATGGCGCCCAGCGGAGCCCCGGCCTCACCGGCCGTGGTCAGCGGCACGAAGACCATCGGGGTCTCGCTCAGGTGGCGGTGCCGTACGGTCGCGAGCGGCTGGGCGCGGCCCGCCCGTACGGCCTGCAGCCGGGCCAGCGTGGTCAGCAGGCTCATGCGCGGACCCCCGCCGCCGACTCCAGCGCCTCGGCGCGCAGCCGGGCCGCCCGGTGCAGGGCGGCGGCGGTCGGATCCTCGGCGCAGCCGGCCCCGGAGGCCGCCGCGAGGGCCTGCTCGACGGTGGTCAGCGCGCCCAGCTCGCCCCGTACGGAACGGCCCAGCGCGGTCACCGCGCCTCCGGTACGCGCGCGGTCCCGGCAGTGGAAGGCCAGCTCGCAGGCGGCCAGACACTCGGGGGCGTAGGCGGCGTCGACGGCCGCCACCGCCTCGACGAGCTCCTCCGTGGTCCGGGTCGCCGGGTCGAAGCTGAGCCCCTCGGGCAGGGTCGCGGCCAGCTCCTCGACCCGGGTCAGCCGCTCCAGCTGGCGCCGGGTCACGGAGCGCTCGCGGCGGATGTCGACGGGCGAGGCGGTGGGCAGGTTCGAGAAGTCCTTCGGGCAGACCAGCAGCACGGTGTGCCCGACCTCGGCGCCGGCCAGCTTCCCGGCGGTGTTCTCCAGCGCCAGCACGTACACGGCGGCCTGGCGGGCGGCGGCGCCCACCTTCGCGGGGTCGGCGGCCCCGTCGATCATCGGGAACGACTTGATCTCCACGACGCTCCAGCGGCCGTCGGGATGCACGACCACGGCGTCCGGCTCCAGGTAGGCCGGGGAGCCGGCCACCTCCAGGGCCAGCATCGGGTGGTCCAGCAGGGTCCACGCCCCGGCCGCGGTGGCCTCGCGCAGGGCGAGGGCGGTCCGGGCGGAGCGACCCTCGGGTCCGGCGGCGGTGAGGTCGGGAACGTGGGCGCCCGCGCCGGGGGGCTCGGCGGCCGGGTCGAGGTGCGCGTGGACCAGCCGCAGCAGCTCGGCTCCGCCGTCGCCCTTGACCTTGGCCTCGAAGGAGTTCCCGCGGACTATGGCGAACTGCGACTGCCCGAACGCGGCGGGCGAGCCGAGGGCCGTGGCGAGGGCGTTCTTGTCCACGCCCGCGCCGTCGAGCAGGGCCCGTCTGCCGCAGCCGGGATTGGCGGCGAGGGCCGCCAGCGCCCGGGCGTCGAGCGGACGGGGTGGCACGGCCGGGCCGCGCAGGCCGGCGAGCCGCTGCCGCAGCGTGGTCGGCTGCGCGGGGCTGCGGGGCGGGTAGGAGCTCACGGGCGGAAGTGTCCCATCCGCCACTGACAATCGTGGGCTTGGCGGGGAAACCGGTGGCGGGGGCGGGGGGAGTCCGCCCCGTGCACGTGCTGTTGGATGATGGGCGGACGGCTGAATGCCCGGAAAAACGCATGAACGCGCACAGACTCGTACGAAACGGGAGAACCCCATGGCCCCCCGCATCCTGCTGGCCCGCCACGGCCAGACGGCGTGGTCCCAGCTCGGCAAGCACACGGGACGCACGGACGTGCCCCTGCTGGAGGAGGGCAAGCGGGGGGCGAAGCTGCTCGGCGAGCGGCTGGCCCGCGACCCGTGGAAGAACCTCGCCGGGGTCGAGGTTCGCACCAGCCCGCTGGTCCGCGCGAGCGAGAGCTGCGACCTGGCGGGCTTCGGGGTCCGGGCGGAGCCGTGGGACGCGCTGCTGGAGTGGGACTACGGGGACTACGAGGGCATGACCCCGGCCGAGATCCAGGCGATCCGGCCGGGCTGGCTGATCTGGCGCGACGGGGTCCCGGGCGGCGAGTCCGTCGCCGACGTCGCGGCGCGCGCGGACGAGGTGGTCGCCTGGGCGCGCTCGGCGGAGCGCGACGTCCTGGTCTTCGCCCACGGGCACATCCTGCGCACCCTCGCCGCCCGGTGGCTCGGCTTCGAAGCCTCCTTCGGCGCCCGCATCCGCCTGGAGCCCACCTCCCTCTCGGTCCTCGGCTGGGCCTACGGCGCCCCCGCGCTGGAACGCTGGAACGACACGGGCCACCTGGACACTTAGGCCGGCTCGAGCGCCGGTCGGCTGCGTCGCTCGGGGTGGTGCTGGGGGCTGTCGCGGCGCGGCCTAGCGGGTGTGGGGGTCGGTTGGGGTGGGGGCGGGCGCGCGCCGGGGCGTCTCCTCGGGCGCCGAACGTGACGAGGGGTCGGAGGGCGGAGCCTTGTTGTGTTCGGCACCCTGCGGGGATCACCCCGACACACCCCCACCCCCACCCCAACCGCCCCGGCCGACCAACCTTCCGGTGCTGGCGCACCATTCGGCCTCCCCGCGCAAATTCAGCCTCGCCGCACCAAATCCAGCCCCTCCGGCGTTTGAGGAGCGGGGTCCGGGGCGGAGCCCCGATCTTTGCGCCGCACCGGCCAGTCGCGCCGCCGGCGACCGCCGAATTCAGTCCACCGCAACGGAGTTGGGCGGCGCGTCGCGGGGAGGATGGCCATATGACGATTACCTCCGTGGTGCTGCGCCGGCGCGTGGACGATCTCGGTCCGGCCGTGGACTTCTACGTCCGACTCACCGGCCAGCCCGCCACCCGGTTCGGGTTCGCCGGCCTGGACCTGGCGAGCGTCGGCCCGTTCCTGCTGTTCAGCGGGCCCGATCCGATCGCCGAGCGGTTCGCGGGAGTGGCCGCCACCCTCTCCGTGGCGGACCTGGACGCGGCCGTCGCGCACTGCGCCGCGGCCGGGGGCGAGGTGATCGCGGCGCCCGCCCCCACGCCCAACGGCCGTCGTGCGGTGGTGCGTCACCCCGACGGCGGGGTCTACGAGTACGTCGGCGGCTGACCGGCCGGGGTCAGACCGCCGCGTGCCTCGTCAGGAAGGCCCCCACCCGAGGAGAGCGCTGGTGCGGAACGAGCGCGCCCGCCGTCTCCGACAGCATCGACCGGACCCGGGTGGACTGCACCTCGGCCAGCAGGTCCAGCACCCGCCCGCCCGCCCAGGCGGCCTCGTCGGGGGCGCCCGCGCGGGCCAGGTCCCAGGCCAGCTCGGCGGTGTAGAGGGCGACGTTCCGGGCGAAGTGCGGGTCCTGGAGGTCGGCCGCGCGGCGGGCGTGCCGGGCCGCGCGGGCGTGTTCCCCGAGCGCCGCCCAGCAGCGGGCCTCCAGGAACTCCAGCTCGGCCTCGCCGAAGAAGGTCATCCACTCGGGGTCGGCGTCGGCCTCGCCCCGGGAGAACTCCGTGTGGGCCCGGGTCAGTGCCTCCTCACAGGCCTTGCGGTCGGCCAGCCCCGCCCAGCCGCCGGCCTCGCGCAGGGCGAGCAGTGACAGCAGCCGCGGGGAACCGAGGGTGCGCGCGGCCCGGCGGCCCGCCTGGGCCGCCCGTACGGCCTCGCGGGAGCGGCCGCAGTCCCGGGCCAGGAAGGCCATGTTGCTGAAGGCGTGCGCTTCCAGGCCCGCGTCCCGGGCGACCCGGGCCGTCGCCAGGGCCTCCGCGTAGTGCGAGCGCGCGTCGTCGAAGCGGCCGGAGTCGTGGGCCAGCCAGCCGACCGAGACGGCCAGTTCGCCGGCGCCCGTGTGCAGCCGGTCCTCGGTGGACTGCCGGGTGGCCCCCGCGTCGAGCAGGGCGTAGGCGGTGCGCAGGGGCTCGGCGGCCCTGCGGTACAGGGCGTCGGCCCCGTGCCGGTCGTCCAGCAGGCGGATCTGGCGTACGGCGTCCTCGACGGCGGCGGCCTCGGACTCGCCGGCGCGGGAAGGGAGCCGGCGGGTGTCGCCGAGCAGGGTGAGGCTGAGCGTCGCGGCCGCCACGGTCGCGGAGCCGCCCGCCATGAACGCGCGACGCAGCACGTCGCTCTCCTTGGCACTGGAAGGGGAACGGTGGAGGGGGACGGGGGAGGGTTCGCGCCGGCCCGAGCGGCCACGGACGCTCTCGCGGGGGGAGAAGCCCAGGTCGGCCAGGGCGCGGCCGGGGAACATGTGCAGGAAGACGCGTTCGTAGGCGTAGTTGGGGCAGCGGATCTCGCCGGACTCGACGCGGCCGATGTAGCGCGCGTCGCAGGAAACCGTTTCTCCGATCTCCTTCGCCGCCCGGCGCACCAGGGCCGCGAACTCGGCCGGGGAGTGCTGCCCGCGCAGCCGCCGGAAGGTGGAGTTGGGTGAGTGGGGGGACGCCGCCATGGACGTGACCTCTCTGGCGAGGAACGCAGCACCGGTGCTACTGGGGTCCGGCGCGCATGAACGTACCGCCAGCGAGGGGGTGGTCAAGCGATGTTTGGCTACAAAAGGGATATCTCACCCGCGATCCGCCATGAACTGCCATCCTTTGCAGCGTCTTGCCGCCGCACCCGTTGACGTTCCCGTGCGTTGAACCCATGCGGATACGGATCGAGGAGGGGTTCCCTTGGTGGAGGCCGGCATGGAGAGCACTGGAACGAACACCGCGCCCGAGCCCGGTACGGCCTCGGACCTGGATCTGGATCTGGTGACGGTGCCCGCGCGGCAGGGGCTGGAGGCGGTGGACATCATCCGCCGCGCGGCCAGCCGGGCCGGCGGGGTCGGACCCGTCCTGCACGACGGATCCGGCGACACCCTCGGCTTCCTCGTTCCGCCCGGCACCGCCGACGCGTGGGACCTGCCCGGCAGTGCCTGTACGCAGACCAACGGGCGCGGGATGCGCTTCGGCGACGCCGCCTCGCCCGCCGCGGGCGCCACCGGCTGGCTGCTCCCGCCGGAGGCCGTCGGGCCGGTCACCGACCCCGAGGTGCTGCGCGCGGCGCTCGGTGAGGCGGCCCGGCTGATCGAGGCCGCGGACAACTGCCGCTGACCCCTCCGCGACGGCCGCCCGGCACAATGGGGTGGTGGCGGGCAAGGACAGGAACAAGGGCAGGCAGCGCGGTCGCGGCACCGCGGAGGCGGTCACCGGGCAGGTGGACGGCGGCCGGGCGGAGCTGGAGCCGGACCGCGAGCGCGCCGGCGCCTGGACCCTGCTGATCGACGGTGCCCCGCAGTCGCATGTGGCCCTGGACGATCCCACGTACCTGGACTTCGCCTACCAGCGGCGGATCGGCCACCTCATCGACCTCGTCGCACCCGCCCGCCGGCCGCTGAACGTGGTGCACCTGGGCGGCGGCGCCTTCACCCTCGCCCGCTACACCGCCGCCTCCCGCCCCCGCTCGACCCAGCAGGTCGTGGAGATCGACGCCGCGCTGGTGGCCTTCGTACGGGAACACCTGCCGCTGGACCCGCAGGCGCGGGTCCGGGTCCGGGCGGTGGACGCCCGGGCGGGCCTGGCGAAGGTTCCCGACGGCTGGGCGGATCTGGTGATCGCGGACGTGTTCAGCGGGGCCCGCACCCCGGCGCACCTGACGAGCACCGAGTTCCTGGACGACGTACGCCGCGCACTCGCGCCCACCGGGTGGTACGTGGCCAATCTCGCGGACGGTCCGCCGCTGACCCACCTGCGGAGCCAGATCGCGACGGCCGCGTCCCGGTTCACGGAGCTGGCGCTGGCGGCGGACCCGGTGGTGTGGCGGGGGAAACGATTCGGCAATGCGGTCTTGGTGGCCGCCGACCGTGAGCTGCCCGTCGCGGAGTTCACCCGCCGGGTCGCGAGCGACCCGCACCCGGGCCGGGTCGAGCACGGCCGGGCCCTGGCCGACTTCGCGGGCGGCGCGGTCCCGGTCGCCGACGACTCCGCGGTGGCCTCGCCGCAGCCGCCGCCCTCGGTCTTCCGGTAGCCGAGCGGGTCTCGCGGCGCGGGGCTCCCGGGCGGAGGCGGGCCGGTGACGGATGAGGATTGCGCGGTTACAGATAAAGATCCCCGGAGTACTCCCGGCGGACGGCCGCCCTGCGTAGCCTGTGAACCCCTAGGAGGGCTTGCCCTCCTACGACGCGTTCAGGAGACGGCAAGGCCATGTCTGATTTCCCCGCAACCCCCGGTGCCCCCACCCCCGGCACCCCGAGTACCCCCAGCACCGCCGGCTCCGACTACACCCAGCGGCTGGCGCGACTGGAGCAGTCCGGAATCAAGCGGCTGCTGCCCACGCAGGCGCCGTACCGCTGGAACCTGCAGCGACTGCAGCTGGGCCGGGTCCTCGACATCGGCTGCGGGCTGGGGCGGAACCTGCTCAACTGCGGCCCGGACAGCGTGGGCGTCGACCACAACCCGC
This sequence comes from Streptomyces sp. NPDC046308, assembly GCF_055588065.1. Taxonomy (NCBI): domain Bacteria; kingdom Bacillati; phylum Actinomycetota; class Actinomycetes; order Kitasatosporales; family Streptomycetaceae; genus Streptomyces; species Streptomyces sp. NPDC046308. The sequence goes on along the minus strand of NZ_JBVJFB010000002.1, from coordinate 798,229 downwards.
ACTCGGTACAGACCTGCCGCGAGCGCGGACTGAACGCCTACACCCCCGACGGGCTGGCCGCCGCGCCGGACTGCGGTCCCGGGTCCTTCGACAGCCTGCTGGTCGCGCACGTGCTGGAGCACGTGGAGGAGGACACCGCGGCGACGCTGCTGGAGCAGTACCTTCCGCTGGTCAAGCCGGGCGGGTCGGTCGTCATGATCACCCCGCAGGAGGTCGGTTTCCGGTCCGACGCCACCCACATCCGCTGGGTCGGCTTCGAGGAGCTGCGCGGCCATGCGGCCAAGGCGGGGATAGCGGTCCGGCGGACCTACTCCTTCCCCTTCCCCCGGCCGATGGGCAAGGTCTTCCCGTACAACGAGTTCGTGCTGGTGGGCACGGTCCCGGCCTGAGGCCGGCCGGGCTGCGGTCCCGGCGTGAGGCCGGCCGGGCTGCGGCCCCGGCCTGTTTCGGCTTTTGGCCTCCCGTCCGGGACGGTCCGGCTCAGGGGTCGACGATCTCCACCAGCGGCGGGTGGTCGTGCCAGGTGCAGAACACCGAGACCTCGCGGCCGTCCCGGGTGAAGGTGACCCGGATCCAGAAGTCCTGCTTCCACACCTGCATCCGCCAGCCGGCCGCCGGCGTGGCCGAGACCAGCTCGGCCGAGGACGCGCCCAGCGAGAAGACGACCCGGCCGCCGGAGACCGGATAGGCCTTCACGTCGCCCGGATCCCGCCCGTCCCCCTGCCCGTAGGGGGACGCGGTCGCCGCGGGCTTCTGGGACGGCCTGCCGGAGGAGGAGGGTCCGGCGGACGACGGCGCGGCCGGCGCCTGCGAGGCGGAGGGCGACGGCGACGCGGAAGCGGACTGCGCCGGGGTGTCCGGCGGCTGCGCGCGCTGCGTCGAGGAGGACAGCGGCTGGGCGGCGAGCGGCACCGCGAGCGGCGGATCGTAGGCCGTTCCCGACATGACGCTGTGCACGCCCCACCACGACAGCGTCACCGCCGCCCCGGTCGCCAGCGTCCAAGCCATGGCATGAAGAAGTCCTCGTCGCATCAGGGCACATACTGCACCACCCGTCACAAGAGCAGCCCGACACCCCGCTGGGTCCCTCGAATGGACTACGGTGCGGGCCATGGCAAGTGTGCTCGTGGTCGAGGACGACCAGTTCGTACGTTCCGCCCTCATCCGGCACCTGACCGAGGCCTCGCACACCGTGCGGAGCGTCGGCACGGCCCTGGAGGCCCTGCGCGAGGTCGCGCACCACCGCTTCGACGTGGTCATCCTCGACCTGGGACTGCCCGACCTGGACGGGTCGGAGGCGCTCAAGATGCTGCGCGGCATCACCGACGTGCCCGTGATCATCGCCACCGCGCGCGACGACGAGGCGGAGATCGTCCGGCTGCTCAACGACGGCGCCGACGACTACCTGACCAAACCGTTTTCCGTGGAGCACCTCTCCGCCCGCATGGCCGCCGTCCTGCGGCGCTCCCGGGCCGCAGCCGGGACCGAACCCCCCTCGCGCGTCCTGCGCGTCGGCGGGCTCGCCATCGACCCGCTGCGCCGCCAGGCCGAGCTCGACGGGACCGTACTGGACCTCACCCGGCGGGAGTTCGACCTGCTGGCCTTCCTCGCCGGGCGGCCCGGGGTGGTCGTGGCCCGGCGCGAACTGCTCGCCGAGGTCTGGCAGCAGTCGTACGGGGACGACCAGACCATCGACGTCCACCTGTCCTGGCTGCGCCGCAAACTCGGCGAGACCGCCGCCCGCCCGCGGTACCTGCACACGCTGCGGGGTGTCGGCGTCAAGCTGGAGCCGCCGCAGTGATGCCCCGATGAGATGGGCCCTGGTCAAGGTGTGCCTCGCGGTCACGGCCATGGTGGTCGTGGCCTTCGCCGTGCCGCTCGGGCTCGTCGTCCAGGAGATGGCCAGCGACCGGGCCTTCTCCAACGCCGAACGGCAGGCCGCCACCATCGGGCCGACCCTGTCCATCACCACCGACCCGGTGCAGCTGCAGAAGGCCGTGGAGTCCACGCAGATGGGCGCCGCCCGGCGGATGGCCGTCCACGTCCCGGCCATCGGCGACAGCGCGCCCGTGGAGATCGGCCGGGGCCGGGCGGGCGAGCACGCCGTCGCCGAGACCCGGCGGATCGGGCGCGCCACGACCGCCTCGGTACGCGGCGGGGGTTCGGCGCTGCTCCAGCCGACCGCGCTCGGCTCCGGGGACATCGCGGTGGTGGAGATCTTCGTACCGGAGAGCGAGGTCAGCAACGGCGTCGCGACGGCCTGGGTGGTGCTCGCGGGCGTCGGGCTGGCGCTGATCGTGGGCTCGGTGGCGGTCGCCGACCGGCTCGGCGCCCGGCTGGTGCGCCCGGCCGAGCGGCTCGCGGACGCCGCGCACCGGCTGGGCGAGGGCCGGCTCGGGGCGCGGGTCCCGGAGGTGGGGCCGAAGGAACTCCGGTCGGCGGCCGTCGCGTTCAACGCGATGGCGGACCAGGTGGTGGAACTCCTCGCCAACGAGCGGGAACTGGCCGCCGACCTCTCGCACCGGCTGCGGACACCGCTGACCGTGCTGCGGCTCAACACGGCCTCACTCGGCGACGGCGCGGCCGCCGAGCAGACCCGGGCCGCGGTGGAACAGCTGGAGCGCGAGGTCGACACGATCATCCGAACGGCGCGGGAACAGCGCCCGGCCACCGGCCTGGTCGGGGCGGGCGCCGGCTGCGACGCCTCCGAGGTGATCCGCGACCGGATGGACTTCTGGTCGGCGCTCGCGGAGGACGAGGGCCGCGAGGTGCGGCTCGCGGGGGTGGAGCGTACGGTACGGATCCCCGTGGCCCGGCCCGAGCTCGCCGCCGCCCTCGACGCCATGCTCGGCAACGTCTTCCGGCACACCCCCGAGGGCACGCCCTTCTCGGTGGACGTCCACGACGCGGGTGACGCGGTCATCGTGCTCGTCTCGGACGCGGGCCCCGGCATCGCCGACCCGGAGGCGGCCCTGCGCCGCGGCAACGACGGCGGCCGCGACGGATCCACCGGCCTGGGCCTCGACATCGTGCGCCGCGTCGCGGAGGCGACGGGCGGCGACGTACGGCTGGGACGCTCCGTCCTCGGCGGGACCGAGGTCCGGGTGTGGATCGGCCTGGACGGCCGCACCCTCGGCGGTCCCGGCGGCGGGCGGCCGGGCCGCGGCCGGCGCGGCAACCGACGTAACCGGGGGCGCGCCTAGGCGGCGGCCGGTGCCCGCCTCGGTACGGTCCGCGGCACGGACACCCCTCGACGAGGGCTTCCAGCGGTTCCCGCCGGACGACCCGAACCGGTATCGCTTCTTCTGCGACGTGGTGATCCTGGACCAGCCGGGACTCCCCGGCCGAGCGGAAGGAATCAGACATGCGCTACGCAGTCCTCGGAACCGGGATCGTCGGCCGCACGCTGGCGGCCCGGCTCGCCTCCCTGGGCCACGAGGTGGTCATCGGCACCCGGGACCCGGGTGCGACCGCCGGGCGCGCCGAGTACGCCGACTGGCAGGCGGGGCAGCCCGGGGTGCGGCTCGCCGGCTTCGCGGAGGCCGCACGGGACGGCGACACCCTGGTCAACGCCACCGGCGGGCAGGTCAGCATCGCCGCGCTGACGGAGGCCGACGCCGCCCACCTGGACGGCAAGGTCCTCATCGACGTCGCGAACCCGCTGGACTTCTCGCGGGGGTTTCCGCCGAGGCTGGAGCCGGTGGACACCGACAGCCTGGGCGAGCTGATCCAGCGCACCTTCCCGGGGCTGCGGGTGGTCAAGACGCTGAACACGATGAACTGCCTGGTCATGGTCGACCCGGGCCGGGTCGCCGGCGAGCACCACGTCTTCCTCTCGGGCGAGGACGCGGACGCGAAGAAGGCCGTACGGGAACTGCTCCACTCCTTCGGCTGGCCGGAGCGGAGCATCCTGGACCTGGGCGGGATCGAGACGGCGCGGGGCGCCGAGATGCTGCTGCCGGTCTGGCTCAGGCTGATGGGCACCCTCGGGCACGCGGACTTCAACTTCCACATCCAGGGCGCGTCCTCTCCCTCCTCTCCCTCCTCCTCTTCCTCCTCCTCCGGCTGACGGCGGGGAATGCGTCGGAAGGCCCCGCACGGACGGGGGCGCATATGTTGCCGCGCCCCCGGGCCGCGCCGAGGGTGGGCGTGACGGAAGGAGCCACGCATGAGGGTCATGCTCAGGGCGCACTTTGACACGGCCGCCACCAACGAGGGCGTCAAGACCGGCTCGCTGCCCCAGGCGGTCAAGAAGCTGATGGACGCGGTGAAGCCGGAGGCGGCCTACTTCGGTCTGCACGAGGGCGTCCGCTCCTGCTGGATGGTCTTCGACCTGGACGACAGCTCGCGGATGCCGGCGCTGATGGAGGACATGTTCCTGCAGTTCCACGCCGAGCTGGAGGTGGCCCCCGTCATGAACGCCGAGGAGCTGGCGAAGGGTCTGGCGGCGATGCACTCCTCGCCCTGACGGTCCCGACCGGTCCTGGGCGGCGCAGCCAACGGGTGCCCGGCCTCGGCGCAACGCCCGGCCCGGGCGCAGCCGGTTTCACCTCTGCCGACCCGCCGGAGGCAACCGGCGCAGCCGGCCCGAGCCCGACCCGGCCCGGGCGGCGCAGCCAACGGGTGCCCGGCCTCGGCGCAACGCCCGGCCCGGGGGCAGCCGGTTTCACCGCTGCCGGCCTGCCGGAGGCAACCGGCGCAGTCAACCGGTGTCCGGCCTCGGCGCAACGCCCGGCCTGGGGGCAGCCGGTTTGACTTCGGCCGACCCGCCGGAGGCAACCGGCGCAGCCAACGGGTGCCCGGCCTCGGCGTCGCAACGCCCGGCCCGGGCGCGGCCGGCCTCACTTCTGTCGACCCGCCGGAGGCAACCGGCGCAGCTAACGGGTGTCCGGCCTTGGGGCAACGCCCGGCCCGGGGGCAGCCGGTTTCACTTCGGCCGACCCGCCGGAGGCAACCGGCGCAGCCGGCCTTACCTCTGCCGACCCGCCGGAGGCAATCGCCAGTACCGCCGAGGCGGCCGCCGCGGCGCACGCGACGGCCGCCGAGGCGGCCGCCGCGGCGCACGCGACGGCGAAGGCCGCCCGATGGCCGTACGCGCTCGCCAGCGGCCCCGCCAACGCCGCGGCCAGCGCCTGGCCGAGGATCAGCCCACTGCCGACCACGGTCATGGCCTCGCTCATCCGCTCCGCCGGACCGGCCCGTTCCACCAGCCCGAACAGCGCGATCAGGTGGGGCGCGACGGCCAGTCCGATACCCGCGACGGCGAAGGACGCGCCCCACAGGCCGGACACCACCAGCAGCGGCAGCGTGAGCGCCGCCTGCACCGCGATCGTCCACCGCAGCCGCACGGTCAGGTCCGCCGATCCGGGCCGGCCGACCGTGACGAAGCCGGCGACGGAGCTGGTCACGGCCATGGCGGCCCACACCAGCCCGGCCGCGCCCGCCTCGCCGACCGACTCGGCGAGGGCGTTGACCCCGGTGTTCGCCCCGCTCCAGGCGGCCCCCTGGAGCACCGCCAGCGCGAACAGCAGGGCCAGCCCGGGCGACCACAGCCGTACGCCGGCCCGCGCGCCCGGCGTGGCGACGGCCGGGCCCGGAGCCGTCGGATGCACCGCGAACAGCGTGCCGGACACCAGGATCAGCGCGGCCGCGAGGAGGAGCGCCGCGGCGGGGTGCACGGTGACGGCCAGGATGCCGGCCAGCGCGGGACCGACCATGAATCCGACCTCGTCCAGGGTGGTGTCGAAGGACAGGGCGGACCCGAGCAGCTTCTTGTCCGCGCCGGCCAGCCGCGCCCAACGGGCCCTGGCCAACGGTCCGATCTGCGGCACGGTGAGTCCGGCGGCGACGGCGAACGCCATGCGGGCGGCCAGCGGCAGCCCGCCGAGGACGGCGGCGACGAGGGCGAGGAGGGCGGCGGAGTTCGCGGCGCAGGCGACGAGCAGCACGGGGCGGTGGCCGCGCCGGTCGGCGAGCCGGCCGATGACGGGGCCGCCGAGGGCCTGGCCGAGCCAGAGCGCCGCGGCGACGGCGCCGGCGTCGCCGATGCCGTCGCGGGCGTTGATGAGCAGGAGCGTGCCGACGGGGCAGAGCGCGGCGGGGAGCCGGGCGAGGAACGCGTGGAGGGGGAGGGCGGCGCCGCCGAGTGCGAACACCCGGCGGAAGCCGCCGGCCGGGGCCGCGGGCTCAGGTGCGGACGTGGGGGCGGACTCCGGCGTGGGTGCGGGCTCGGGTGCGGGCGTGGGCGCGGGGACGGGCTGGGACACGGACAACCTCCGACCGCACGCCGACCCTCCCGTTTCTCCGGCGCGCGCTGTTGCCCGTTGAGCGGGACCGTAGTGGCGCAACGGCCCCCTCGGAAGACCGTCAGCCGGTTTCCCCCGAGTTGAGCCGCTGGGCCTGGGCCCGGCCGACCTCGGCGGCGCGGTGCAGGTAGTCGGCGATGACGGCGAGTTCGGTGTCGGAGTAGCTCTCCAGGACGGCGCCGAAGGCGCGGCCGGGGGTGTCCCACGCCGCGCCGATCCGCTCGCGGGCCGCGGGCGAGAGGGACACGAGGGAGCGGCGGCGGTCGTTCGGGTCGGCGTGCCGCTCGACGACGCCCGCCTTGACCATGCGGTCGACGAGGCGGGTGGCGGAACCGGAGGTCAGGCCGGTGAGGCGGGCGATGTCGCCGGTGCTGACGGGTCCGGGCTCCATGTCGAGGAGGGCGACGCACTGCATGTCGGTGGGGTGGAGGCCGACGTGGTCCGCCATGGCCTGGTTGAAGAGGGAGTAGTCGGCGTAGTGCCGCTGGCTCTCGGTGACGATGCGCGCCAGCAGTTCGGCGCGGCTCCACTCCGCACCACTCGTACGAGTGGGATCGGTTGACATCGGATCCTCCGTGCTTCAAATTTAACTGTGTGACGCAGAGAATGTGTCGCACAGAATCTGCGTCACATGCGGATTCTATGCCCAACTCCAGATGAGGAACCAGTCAGCCATGTCGATTCTCGTCACCGGCGGCCGCGGCGCCGTCGCCCGCGGCCTCAGCGCCCTCCTCGACGCCCACGGCGTCCCCTACCGTCTCGGCTCCCGCCAGCGGGACATCCCCGATGCGGTCCACTGTGACCTCACCGATCCGTCGACCTTCCCCGGCGCTCTCGCCGGTGTCCGCTCCGTCTTCCTCTATGCGGAGGCCTCCGGTGTCGACGCCTTCGTCAAGGAGGCCGTGGGCGCGGGGGTCGAGCACGTCGTGCTCCTGTCCTCCTCCTCGGTGCTCGGCCCCGACGCCGCCGGCAGCCCCCTGTCCGCGTCCCACCTCGCCGTCGAACAGGCCCTGTCGGCCTCCCCGCTGCGCACCACCGTGCTGCGCCCGGGTTCCTTCGCGAGCAATGCCCAGGGCTGGGCCTGGTCGGTGAAGTCGGGCCGGCCGGTCCACCTGCCTTACCCGGGCGCCTACTGCGACCCCGTCCACGAGGCCGACCTGGCCGAGGCGGCCTTCGCCGTCCTCACCGACCCCGCCCTCGCCGGCCGCGCCTACACCCTGACCGGCCCGCAGTCGCTGACCTTCGCGACCCAGCTCGCGATACTCGGCGAGGTGCTCGGGCGGCCCATACCCTTCGAGGCCGTATCCGCCGAGCAGTGGAAGTCCGAGGTCGACGGTTACATACCCGGCCCCTACGCCGATGCCCTGCTGGACTTCTGGGCCTCCTCGGACGGCCTCCCCGCCGAGATCACCGACAGCGTCGAGCGCCTCACCGGCCACCCGGCGCGTACCTTCGAAACCTGGGCGGAAGACCACGCCGACGCCTTCGCGGCCTGAGCGGCGCAGCGCGTGGTCTCAGGTGAGGGAGTCGTTCCGGCTCCGGGCGCCGGGCCTCGACCCGGCGGGCGTCGCCGAGGTCGCCGCCGTGGTCGCCGCCGTGGTCCTGCGCGGACCGGGCGGCCGGCTCCGCCCCGGTCCACCGCTGACCGGCGCCGCGCCCGGCTCTCAGAAGGCCCCCTCGCGAGCCAGGCGGGAGTACCAGTGGGCGCTGGAACGCGGGGTGCGGACCTGGGTCTCGTAGTCCACGTGCACGATGCCGAAGCGCTTGCTGTAGCCGTAGGACCATTCGAAGTTGTCCAGCAGCGACCACAGGAAATAGCCCTCGACGGGGGCGCCGTCCGCCAAGGCGCGGTGGACGGTGGCGAGATGGGCCTCCAGGTACGCGATGCGGAGCGGGTCGTGCACGTCCGGGGCGTACGCCGCGCCGTTCTCGGTGACCAGCAGCGGCAGGCCGGGCGCCTCGCGGGTGAAGCGCATCAGCAGGTCGTAGAGGCCGCTCGGGTCGATCGACCAGCCCATGTCGGTCCGCTCGCCCGGCGGTTGGTGGAAGGCCACCGTGTCCGCCGCGGGCCAGGGGGAGTGGGCCGTGCCGCCGTGGCCGTCGGCGCGCGGGCCGTCCCCGCCGGGGGAGGCCGAGACCACCGCCGGGGTGTAGTAGTTCACGCCGAGGAAGTCCAGCGGCTGGTGGATCAGCGCCTCGTCGCCGGGGCGCACGAAGGACCAGTCGGTCACCGGGGCGGTGTCCGCCAGCAGGTCCTGCGGATAGGCGCCGTGCAGCAGCGGCCCGGTGAAGATCCGGTTGGCCAGGGCGTCGATACGGCGCGCGGCGTCCGCGTCGGCCGCCGACGGCGTCAGCGGCCGCACCGCACTGGGGTTGAGCGCGATGCCGACCCGGGACCGGGCGGGCAGCGCGGCGGCGGCCAAGCCGTGGGCCAGGCTCAGGTGATGGGCGGCGCGCAGGGAGTCGGCGGGAGAGGTGCGGCCCGGGGCGTGCACCCCGGAGGCGTAGCCGAGGAAGGCACTGCACCAGGGCTCGTTGAGCGTGGTCCAGAGCTCCACCCGGTCGCCCAGCACCTCCGCGACCTGCGCCGCGTACGAGGCGAAGGCGTAGGCCGTCTCCCGTTCGGGCCAGCCCCCGGCGGCCTCCAGCTCCTGCGGGAGGTCCCAGTGGTAGAGGGTCACGCAGGGGGTGATCCCGTGGGAGAGCAACTCGTCGACGAGCGCGTCGTAGAAGCCGATCCCGCCGGCCAGCACGCGCGGCCAGGACACCGAGAACCGGTAGGCCCCGAGCCCGAGTTCGGCCATCAGCCGGACGTCCTCGCGCCACAGCCGGAGGTGGTCGGCCGCCACGTCGCCCGTGTGCCCGCCGTACACCTTCCCCGGCGTGGCACAGAAGGTGTCCCAGATCGAGGGCCCGCGCGAGGCGGACCCGCCCTCGATCTGGAAGGCCGCCGTGGCCGTGCCCCAGAGGAAACCCTCGGGGAATCGCATGTCCGTCATCCCTTGACCGCTCCCTGCATGATGCCGCCAACGATCTGGCGGCCGAAGACGATGAACACGAGCAGCAGCGGGAGCGTCCCCAGCAGGGCACCCGCCATGATGACCGACTGGTCCGGTATGTAGCCGCGGCCCAGCCCGGTCAGGGCCACCTGCACCGTCGGGCTGCCGTTCTGGGTCAGCGCGACGATCGGCCAGAAGAAGTCGTTCCAGGCCATGACGAAGGTCAGCATCCCCAGCACCGCCATCGCCGGTCGAGCGGCCGGGAACACCACGTGCCACATGACCCGTAAGGAACTCGCGCCGTCGGTGCGCGCCGCCTCCACCAATTCGATCGGCAGCGCGTGCACCAGGTACTGGCGCATGAAGAACACCCCGAAGGCACCCACCAGGGTCGGCAGGATCACCGCCTGGAGACGGTCGGTCCACGACAGCTTCGCGATCAGCATGTAGAGCGGCACCACGCTCAGCTGCGGCGGGATCAGCATCGTCCCGATCACCAACGCCATCAGCGTCCGTTGGCCGCGGAAGCGGAGCTTGGCGAAGGCGAAGCCCGCCAGGGTCGAGAAGAGCACGGTGCCCGCGGTGACCGTACCCGCCACGATCACGGTGTTCAGCAGGGCGGTGCCCATGTTGGCGTCGGTCCAGGCGACCTGGAGGTTGTGCCCCAGGTTCCCGCCGAACCAGAACGGCGGCGGGGTCTGCGCCAGCCGCGTGCTGTTCCGGGAGGCCGCGATCGCCGTCCACACGAGCGGGAAGAGCGAGCCGGCCGTGAACAGGCCGAGGACCAGGTACGCGAACCGGCCCGCGCGCAGTGACCTCATCGGGAGTCCTTCCGTCCGCTCAGCAGCCGCGCCGCCCCGGCGATCAGCAGCAGGATCAGGAACATCGCCCACGCGATGGCCGAGGCCCGGCCGAGGTGCAGGTTCACCCAGCCCTGCTCGTACAGGTACAGCCCGAGCGTCTGGAACTGGTGGTCCGAGCCGCCCGTGGCAGCGCCCCCGCCGTTGAACAGCAGCGGCTCCCCGAACAGCTGCGTCGCCCCGATCGTCGACACGACACAGGTGAAGAAGATCGTCGGCCGCAGCGAGGGCACCGTGACGTGCCGGAACTGTTGCCAGGGCGAGGCCCCGTCCAGCGCGGCGGACTCGTACAGCTCGCCCGGGACGGCCTGCATGGCGGCCAGGTAGATCAGCGCGTTGTAGCCGGTCCACCGCCAGATCACGATGGTGGACACCGCCAACTGCGAGGCGAAGGTGCCGTTCTGCCAGTCGACCGCCCCGAAACCGACCCCCGACAGCGCCCAGTTGATCATCCCGTAGTCCCGGCCGAACAGCAGCACGAACACGAGGGTCGCGGCCGCCACCGACGTCGCGTACGGGGTGAGCAGCGCGACCCGGAAGAAGGCGGAACCGCGCAGCTTGTAGTTGAGCAGATGGGCCAGGCCGAGCGCGATCGCCAGCTGCGGAACCGTGGACAGCAGCCCGATGGTGAAGGTGTTGCGCAGCGCGTTCCAGAAGAACTCGTCGCCCCACAGCCGGGTGAAGTTCTTCAGCCCCACCCACGTCATGCTGTCCGGATCGGTCAGCTCCACCTGGTGCAGCGCCGCCCAGCCCGTGTAGAGCAGCGGGAACAGCCCGAAGGCGGCGAAGAAGAGGAAGAAGGGCGCCACGAAGGCGTACGGGCTGAAGCGCAGGTCCCAGCGGTAGCGGCGCGAGCGCCACACCTGACCCCGCCCGCCCCGCCCGCCCCGGCCGCCCCCCTCCGCCGCCGGCCGCTGCGGGCCGACGGCGGAGGGGGACAGGACAGCGGTCTCGTCCGTCACCGGCGCCTCACTGGTCCAGGGCGTTGTCGATCGCCTTCACGGCGGCCTCCCAGCCCTCCTGCGGCGAACGGCCCTTCTGGTCGACCTGGAGCATGCCGATGTCCGCCAGGTTCTGCGAGATCACCAGGTCCTTCGGGCCGACCACCGTCACCGGCACCCCCTGCGCCGCCTTCGCGAAGATCTCGCCGATGGGGGCGCCGCCGAAGTACGCGTGCTGCGCGCCCGACACCGACGGCAGCTTGTACGCGGCGCTCGCGCTCGGGAAGCTGCCCCGCTTCTCGAACAGCTTCGCCTGCTGCTCCGGGGCCGTCAGCCAGGCCGCCAGCTTCGCCGCCTCCTGGGCGTGCTTGCCCGCCTTCGGCACCACGAGGAAGGAGCCGCCCCAGTTGCTGGGCTTCGGCGCCTGCGCCACGTCCCACTTGTCCTTGCCCGCCGGGCCCGCCTTGTCCTGGATGTAGCCGAGCATCCAGGCCGGGCAGGAGACCGTGGCGAAGGAGCCGTTGGCGAAGCCCTGGTCCCAGCCCGGGGTGAACTGCTGGAGCTTGGCGCTCAGCCCGTCGGTGGCGAAGGAGGCCGCCAGGTCGAAGGCCCCGCGCACCGCCGGGTTGGTCTTGTAGACGACCTTGCCCTGTTCGTCGTAGAACCGCTGGGCGCTGCTCCCGGTCACCGCTGCCATCACGCCCGAGGCCGAGTCCACGAAGGCCTTCCCGTCGCCCGCCTTCGCCTTGTACGCCCGGCCCGTCTCCAGGTACTTGTTCCAGTCGCCCGCCCACAGCGCCCCGACCGCGGCGCGGTCGGTGGGCAGCCCGGCCGCCTCGAAGAGGTCCTTGCGGTAGCAGATGCCCTGCGGGCCGATGTCGGTACCGAGGCCGACCGTCGCCCCGCCCTTCGCCGCGCTCGCCGTGCCCTGCGCCCACTTCCACGGCAGGTACGCGGCTTTGTCGACGCCCGGAGCCTTGCCGAGGTCGACGAGCTTGTCGGCCTGGGTGGCGGTGATCTCGGCGATGTTGTTGACCTCGACGGCCTGGATGTCCGCGAGCCCGCTGCCCGTGCCCAGGTGGGTGAGGAGCTGGGGGTAGTAGTTCTCGTTGCGCTCGATGGAGGTCTGCTCGATCCGGATCCCGGGATTCTGCGCCATGTAGTCGTCGTAGAGCCCGGCCTCCTTGAGGCCGAAGGCCCCGAAGACCCCGACGGTGAGGGTGGTCTTCCCCTTGCCGTCGGCCGGGGCGTCGGCGTCGGACTTCTCGGCCGGGTCCTGCGCGCAACCCGCGAGCAGCAGGGCGGCCGCGCCCACCGCGGTGACCACCGTGACGAGGTTTCTTCGCACTCGGGCTTGGGCTCGCATGTGCATCCTCCCTGAAGGACGGAACGTGCCGGGTGTCTGTGACACAGTGTGGGAGCGCTCCCACAGTCGTCAAGGGGTAGATTCACAACCGGGAGGAAGCCATGAACGGGCACGGGCGCAGCGGGGGACGGCCCACGCTGGAGGAGGTCGCGGCGCGCGCCAGGGTAGGGCGCGGCACGGTCTCCCGGGTGATCAACGGATCCCCCAAGGTCAGCGAGCATACCCGGGCCGCGGTCGAGGCCGCGGTGGCGGAGCTGGGGTACGTGCCGAACCGTGCCGCGCGGGCGCTGGCGGCCAACCGCAACGACGCCATCGCCCTCGTGATCCCCGAGCCCGAGGCGCGCTTCTTCGCCGAGCCCTACTTCTCCGAAGTGGTCCGCGGGGTCGGTGCCGCCCTCGCCGAGACCGACGTCCAGCTCGTCCTGACCCTGGCCGGCAGCGACCGCGAGCGCCGCCGTCTCGCCCAGTACCTGTCCGGGCACCGCGTGGACGGCGTCCTGCTCGTCTCCGTCCACGCCGGGGACCCGCTGCCGGAGCTGCTGGCCGAGCTCGGCATCCCGACCGTGATCAGCGGCCGCCGCTCCGCCGCCGAGACGCTGCCGTCCGTCGACTCCGACAACCTGGCGGGCGCGGCCGAGGCGGTACGCCACCTCCTCGCGCGGGGCCGCCGCACGGTCGCCACGATCACCGGACCGCTGGACGTGTACGGGGCCCAGTGCCGGCTCGACGGCTACCGGCAGGCCCTGGCCGCCGCCGGCCACACCGTCGACGAGACGCTGATCGCGGTCGGTGACTTCACCGAGGACGGCGGCCGCCGGGCCATGCGCGAGCTCCTGGACCGCCGCCCCGGGCTCGACGCGGTCTTCGCCGCCTCGGACGTCATGGCGGCGGGCGCCCTGCGGGAGCTGCGCGCGGCCGGCCGCCGGATACCGCAGGACGTGGCGCTCGTCGGCTTCGACGACTCGGTGGTCGCCCGGCACATGGATCCGCCGCTGACCAGCGTCCGGCAGCCGATCGAGGAGATGGGCCGCACCATGGCGCAGGTGCTGCTGGCGAGGATCGCGGGGGAGGCGGCCGAGACGGCCGAGGCGTCCGTCGTGCTGCCGAACCGGCTGGTGGTCCGCGAGTCCTCGTAGGAACGCGGAAGGCCCCGATCGCCTTCGCGATCGGGGCCTTCCCACAGGGTGAGTGACGGGACTTGAACCCGCGGCCACCTGGACCACAACCAGGTGCTCTACCAACTGAGCTACACCCACCATGTCCGGTCGGAAAACCGACCGGCCGAAGAAAAGGGTACAGGGTCCGGGAGGGTGCTCGCTCCACCCTTTCCCGCGCCCTTCTCCGGGAGGTACTACGCGCCCGGCGCGGCGTGCTTCGCGGCGATGGTCCGGGCGGTGTCCGAGTCGGGCCCGGGCTGCGGCACGAAGACCGCCTCCCGGTAGTAGCGCAGCTCGGTGATGGAGTCCTTGATGTCCGCCAGCGCCCGGTGGTTGCCGTTCTTCGGGGGGCTGTTGAAGTAGGCCCGCGGGTACCAGCGGCGCGCCAGCTCCTTGACCGAGGACACGTCCACGATCCGGTAGTGCAGGTAGCTCTCCAGCGCCGCCATGTCGCGCAGCAGGAAGCCGCGGTCGGTGCCGACCGAGTTCCCGCAGAGCGGCGCCTTGCGGGGCTCCTTCACGTGCTCCCGTACGTATGCCAGGACCTGCGCCTCGGCGTCCGCGAGGGTGGTCCCGCCGGCCAGCTCGTCGAGCAGCCCCGAGGCGGTGTGCATCTCGCGCACCACGTCGGGCATGGTCTCCAGGGCCGCGTCCGGCGGGCGGATCACGATGTCCACGCCTTCGCCGAGCACGTTGAGCTCCGAGTCGGTGACCAGTGCGGCCACCTCGATAAGTGCGTCGTCCGTCAACGAGAGCCCGGTCATCTCGCAGTCGATCCACACCATGCGATCGTTCATGTGTCCCACCTTATGCGGTCCCCCGCGGAGCGGACCGCATAAGCGGAAGGTCCCCCATCGGCGGTGACCGATGGGGGACCTTCCGTTCGTCGTACCCGCGGTGGGTTACGCGTGTTCCCGCAGGACCCGGCCCGGGGCGTAGAGCTCCGTGACCGTCGGGCCCGCAGCGGCCAGTGCCGCCGCCGCCCGGTGGGGCTGCGGAGTGCGCTGGTGCGGGACCGGCCCCGAGATCTCGGCCACCTGCGCGACGTCGGCCTGCGGCCGGCGTGCCCGGTAGGCGGAGCGGTAGGCGGCCGGGGAGGACCCCAGCTGCCGCCGGAAGTGACCCCGGAGGGCGACCGGCGAGCGGAACCCGCAGCGCCCGGCGACCTCGTCGACCGAATAGTCGGAGGTCTCCAGCAGCCGCTGCGCCTGGAGCACCCGCTGGGTGATCAGCCACTGCAGCGGCGCGCTGCCGGTGAGCGAGCGGAACCGGCGGTCGAAGGTGCGCCTGCTCATGTAGGCGCGGGCCGCCAGGGTCTCCACGTCGAACTGCTCGTGGAGGTGCTCCAGCGCCCAGGCGACGACCTCGGCCAGCGGGTCGGCGCCGATCTCCTCCGGCAGCGACCGGTCGAGATAGCGCTCCTGACCGCCCGTGCGGCGCGGCGGCACGACGAGCCTGCGGGCCAGGGCCCCGGCCGCCTCGCTGCCGTGGTCCGTGCGCACGATGTGCAGGCACAGGTCGATTCCGGCCGCGGTGCCCGCGGACGTGAGCACGTCGCCGTCGTCGACGAACAGTTCGCGCGGATCGACATGGACGGACGGGTACCGCTTGGCCAGCGTCGGCGCGTACATCCAGTGCGTCGTCGCGGGCCGGCCGTCCAGCAGACCGGCGGCGGCGAGCACGAAGGCTCCCGTGCACAGTCCGACGATCCGGGCCCCCTCCTCGTGCGCCAGACGCAGTGCGTCCAGCGCCTCGGGAGGCGGCGGTGAAGTGATGGAGCGCCAGGCGGGAACGACGACCGTGCCTGCCCGGGCGATCGCCTCCAACCCGTATGGCGCGGTCAGTTCGAGTCCGCCGGTGGTCCTCAGCGGACCGTCCTCACCGGCGCACACGAGCAGTCGGTAGCGTGGAACTCCCGCGTCCTGCCGGTCAATGCCGAACACGGAAAGTGGAATGGAGCTCTCGAAGATCGGTCCGCCGCTGAAGAGCAGCACCGCGACGATCTCCCTGCGGCGACGCCCCGCGAGCTTCCGGCCGGCGTCTGTGACGACGGCGGTGGAATCCTGGCTCATGGCGCTAAGCCCCCCTTGGGTGTCGCGACTCCTTGGTCTGGTCGCACCTGCACGTTTCCCCTCGGCCTTGCACGTGGATCCCCCGCCGTAAATACATGATCGAATCTACTGCGTCCCGTGGTGTCGGCGTGACAAGTTCAGCACGCAGCGCTATGTCGACTTCTCAACTTGGCGAAAAGCATTCGATCAGTAAGCGTTCCGCTCCGCTACCCGAATGGGAAGTCCGCCGCCCGGCTGTGGCCAGTACCCGTAGGGCCTCTGCGCCCCTCGGGTGCTGTAGTCGCTGGTGGTGAGGGGGTTGGGGGGACATTCCGGCAAGGAGGGCACCCTGCCGGGAAGTTGGCTGAAAACGTGCGGGTGTGGGTGTGCGAATGAGTCAGTCCTGCGGGGACCCGGCTCCGGAGCCGTGGCAGCCGCGCGGGTTCCCGGCCCCGCCGCGCGAGTGCCGGCGGCGGCGGGACCGCGGCGACCGCTCCTCCGTCAGGACCCGCGCCGCGGCCCGCTCCGCCTTCTCCGAGTGGCGCAGCAGCACCCGGCACGCGGCCGTCACGGCCAGCAGGCCGAGGGTCGCGACGGCCGCCCCGCCGAAGGAGGTTCCGTAGACGACGAGGACCACGGGGACGAGCAGGCAGCTGAAGGCGGCCCAGCGCACCACGTCACCCGCGGGGTCGTCATGGGCGCGCGCGGCGGACCGCACGGACGGGTGAGGGGACGAATGGCGTCCCGGGCGCTCCGACGGGGTCGAACGCGGACCCGGGTCGGCGGGCTGGAGGGACCGGACGGACTGCGTCGGCTGAGCTGGTCGGACGGGGTGGACCGGATGACCGGGCACGGCGTGCTCCCTGCGGGCTCTTCCTGGACGGTCGGACTCGTGTCCAACGCCGCGCGGCGGGGCTCGGTCACTGCGCGCACGGGTGGCGACGCCCCCGTCTCGTCACTGGCTGTAGGGGACAGTGGTCATTGCCAAGGAGCGCTCGCTCCGGCATGCTCCCTGGGACGCTCTCCAAGGGCGGCAAGCCCTGTGCAGGACAGGAGTGTCGCCGTACCCTGGTGGGTATGGGCTTGGGAAGATGCTTCCCGGACAGAGCTCCGTCACACTGCGTCGCCGATTTCTCCCCTGTTCCTTCCTCCAAGGACCTCTTCGCCGAGACACCCATGGCCGGTCACGAATTCTCCGAACCCGCGGACCGCAAGCGCAAACGCCTCGCCGACCCCGCGTCGGCCGCCGATCTGCGCGCGGTGGAACAGACACGCATGCCCTGCGATCCGGCCTTCCGGCACGGAGTCGTTGTGGGATTCGACGGATCCACGTCCAGTGAGCGTGCCCTCGCGTACGCGATCGGCATGGCGCGGCGCTCCGGATCCGGTCTGATCATCGTCCACGTCGCCAACCGGCTGCCCACCACCGTGTGGGCGGGGTGCGAGCCGCCCGTCTTCGTGGACGTGCCGGACCACCGCACCGAGGTGCTCGGGCTGGAACTCGCCTGTGCGGACTACCTGGCGGAAGTGCCGTGGATCCTCGTCGAGCGGGGTGGTGACATCTGCCATGAGCTGGAGGAGGTCGGCCGGGAGTATTCGGCCGACGCCATCGTGGTGGGTTCCACGCACGGGATCGTGGGCCGGATCTTCGGCTCGGTGGCCGGCCGTCTCGCCAAGCGCGCGCAGCGACCCGTCGTTGTCATTCCGTGACCCTCTGTTAAGTCGATTGTGCGGTTGTGCCCTCGTGTAAAGGGTAGATAAATGCTGCTGGGACGCAGCAAACAACTGCAGATCGAAGGGAGCCCGCCGTGGACAATGGTGTCTCTGCGGGAAGCACGGCCTCGACTTCGACCCTCGGGAACATCGCCCTGGGTCTCACCCTTCTCGCGTTCGGTATCGGCCACACCGGTGTCATCGACGGCGTGTCCGCTGCCAACTCCGTGTCGCTCGCGATGTACGTCGGCGGCGCGGCCCTGTTCCTCCTCGGGCTCCTGGAGTACCGCGGCGGCGACGGGTTCAACGGCACCGCGTTCGCGGGCCTCGGCATCTTCTGGTTCACCTGGGCCAAGGGCGCGGGCGCCTCGGTCTCCGACGAAGCCGCCGGAACGTTTCTCGTCCTGTTCGCGATGCTCGCGCTGACCCTCACGGTCGCCGCCGCGAGCGGTCTGTTCAGCCAGGGCGTCTACGGTCTGCTGACCCTGTCGCTCGTCCTGCTGGCGATAGGTTCCTTCATGGACAGCGGCGGGCTCGCCAAGGCAGGCGGCTGGGTCGCCGCCGTGTCCGGGCTGCTGGCCTGGTACGGGGCCACTGCGGCCCTGGCGCACTGGCCGATGGCCGTCGGCAAGTCCCGGCGCGGCGCCGTCGCCGCGAGCTGAGCACCCCCGGAATCCGCGGGGATCCGCAGGGATCCGCAGGGCTCCAACGCAATCGACCCCCGTGCGCGGTGCGCACGGGGGTCGACTCGTGTGACGGGGGGCCGTCGGCTACTCGACGGTCACCGACTTCGCCAGGTTGCGCGGCTTGTCGATGTCCCGGCCCATGGCCAGGGCCGTGTGGTACGCCAGCAGCTGGAGCGGGATGCCCATCAGGATCGGGTCCAGCTCGTCCTCGTTCTTCGGGACCACGATGGTGTGGTCCGCCTTCTCCTGCTCGCGGTGGGCGACCGCCAGGATCCGGCCGCTGCGGGCCTTGATCTCCTCCAGCGCCGCGCGGTTCTTCTCCAGCAGGTCGTCGTCCGGAACGATCGCGACCGTCGGCAGCGAGGGCTCGATCAGGGCGAGGGGGCCGTGCTTGAGCTCGGAGGCCGGGTAGGCCTCGGCGTGGATGTAGGAGATCTCCTTCAGCTTGAGGGAGGCCTCCAGGGCCACCGGGTAGCCGCGCACCCGGCCGATGAACATCATCGACTTGGCCTCGGCGAACTCGGCCGCGAGCTTCTTGATGTCCTCCTCGCCGTCGAGGATCTCCTGGATCTGCGAGGGCAGCTTGCGCAGGCCCTCGATGATCCGCTTGCCGTCGGTGACCGACAGGTCCCGGATGCGGCCCAGGTGCACGGCGAGCAGCGCGAAGGCCACGACCGTGTTGGTGAAGCACTTGGTGGAGACGACGCAGACCTCGGGGCCGGCGTGCACGTACACGCCGCCGTCGGCCTCGCGGGCGATCGCGGAGCCGACCACGTTGACCACGCCGAGGACGCGGGCGCCCTTGCGCTTGAGCTCCTGCACGGCCGCGAGCACGTCGTACGTCTCGCCCGACTGGGAGACCGCGATGTAGAGGGTGTCGGGGTCCACGACCGGATTGCGGTAGCGGAACTCGGACGCCGGCTCGGCGTCCGCGGGGATGCGGGCCATGCCCTCGATGAGGCCGGCGCCGATGAGGCCCGCGTGGTACGAGGTGCCGCAGCCGAGGATCTTGACCCGACGGATGCCGCGCGCCTCGCGCGGGTCCAGGTTCAGGCCGCCCAGGTGCACGGTGTTGAAGCGGTCGTCGATCCGGCCGCGCAGCACGCGGTCGACCGCGTCGGGCTGCTCGGAGATCTCCTTGTGCATGTACGTGTCGTGGCCGCCCATGTCGTACGAGGCGGCCTCCCACTCGACGGTCTCCGGCGTGGCGGTGGTGGTAGCACCGCTGGTGGTGTAGGTCCGGAAGTCGTCGGCCTTCAGGGTGGCCATCTCGCCGTCGTCGAGGGTGACGACCTGGCGGGTGTGCGCGACCAGGGCGGCGACGTCCGAGGCGACGAACATCTCCTTCTCGCCGATGCCGAGGACGACCGGCGAGCCGTTGCGGGCGACGACGATGCGGTCGGCGAAGTCGGCGTGCATGACGGCGATGCCGTAGGTGCCCTCGATCGCCTTGACGGCCTCGCGGACCTTGTCCTCCAGGGACTCGGCCTCGGAGCGGGCGATCAGGTGGACGATCACCTCGGTGTCGGTCTCCGACACGAAGACGACGCCCTCGGCCTCGAGCTTGGCGCGCAGCTCGGAGGCGTTGTCGACGATGCCGTTGTGGACGACGGCGACCTTGTTGTCGGCGTCCAGGTGCGGGTGCGAGTTGATGTCGCTCGGGGCGCCGTGCGTGGCCCAGCGGGTGTGGGCGATGCCGGTGGTGCCGGCGAAGCGCTTGGGGACGCGGGACTCCAGCTCGCGGACGCGGCCCTTGGCCTTGACCACCTTCAGGGCGGACGCCTTCGGGCTGTTCACGACGATGCCCGCGGAGTCGTATCCGCGGTACTCCAGCCGCTGCAGGCCCTCCAGCAGCAGCGGTGCCACGTCACGCTTGCCGATGTAACCGACGATTCCGCACATACGGTTTTGCCCCTCCTGAAGTTCGGTTCGTGTACCCGCCGGCAGCCGCGTCCGCGGCCGCCGGCTCAGCCGTAGACGATGCGGCGCAGCTGCCGGAGCGAGAGCTCCGGAGGCGCCACGGCGCGGTGCGGCAGTTCGGCCGCGATCCGCTCGAAGATCTCCGCGTTGACCGCTCCGCCGGACTGCAGTTCCCGGTGGCGGCGGCGGACGAACTCCTCGGTCGTCTCGTCGAAGTAGGCGAGCACGTCGAGTACCACCCGGGCGGCTTCGCCGCGCTGCAGCGCGGTGCTGCGCACCAGGTGGTCGACGAGGTCGTCATGCGACGGGCGGCGATCGAGCACTCGTAGATATTGGCGGCTAACGGCGCCGAACGCAAAGATCCTGCCCGAATCCGGGCAGGATCTCCCTGGTCTGGACCAGTGAATGGGTGACTCCGGTTAGAAACGCCGCAGAACGGCCTGTTTCGCCGCGGCGAACTCCTCAGCCGTCAGGACCCCGGCCTGGTGCAGATCGCCCAGCTCGCGCAGCCGTCGCAGCAGGGTGTCGTGGTCCTCGGCGGGAGCCGCCGCCGAGGAGAGCTCCGCGGGCGCGGGGACCGCGTCCGCCGGGCCCTCCTGCGGCGCCGCCGGGTGGGGCATCCGTACAGCCACGGCCGCCGCGACCAGCGCCATCAGCGGGTCCTTCTTGAAACCGAAGAGCTCCACGGTGTGCGGGTCGTACTTGGGCGCCGGGGCGGGCGGGGCGCCCGTCAGGGTGAAGCGCAGCCAGCCGTTCTCCAGGCCCTTCGACGGGGACCACTCCACCGTGCGCAGGTCGCTGATCCGGAACTCCCGCGGCCCGGCGGAGCGCTTGGCCTCCTCCGTCGTCCAGTTCCAGTCCAGGGCCACCCGCTCGCCGTCGAAGGCCGCCGTCCCGTCGCCCGCGCCCACCGCGATCGGCACGGCCGGCCCCGGCAGCAGGTAGGTGTCCACCGGGCCGGGGTCCACCTGGTCCAGCAGCAGCGCGTTGCGCACCTCGTCCACGAAGTACTCCGCGACCCCGCTGCGGTCCGACTCCACGGTCAGCCGGTACGGGTCGGAGGCCTCCGGCAGACGTCCGCCCGTCACCTGGAGCAGGGGGTCCGCGCCGTCACGCAGCCGCAGCCGCAGCCGGCCCGCCTTCCGGCTCGGCTCGTAGGAGATCCCCGCGATCGCGCGCAGCGGTACGACCACCTCGCCGAGGGTCTGCCGCAACAGCGCCACCCCCTTGTCGCGGCCCGGCACGATGCGCACCGCGTCCCCGTCGAAGCTCCAAGTGCCGTCCTTCTGGATGATTTCCGCCATCCGGCGATTCTCCCACCGTCACGGACGGACCGGTTGGCCTATACCTGGCCCATGAGAGTCCTGCGACTGCGACGCACGCTCGGCGCCCTGCTGGCCCTCGGCCTGGCGGGTGGTTCCGTCTCCTGCACCGCCGCTCACGGGGACGACGCCAGACCCGGCGACGACCCGCCCGCGGCCCTCACCCCCTTCGAGCGGCTGCTGCCCGCGCCGCTCTCCGCGCGCGCCGAGGGGCCCGGGTACTCCTTCGGGGCGGGCACGGTCATCCGGACCGGCCGCGGCGCGGACGATGAGGTCCGCCGGGTGGGCGAGCTCCTCGCGGAACAGCTGCGCGGCCCGAGCGGGCTGCCGCTGCCGGTGGCCGACGGCGCGCAGGGGGACGGGATCCGGCTCAGGATCGAGGAGGAGGCCGAAGGGCTGGGCGAGGAGGGGTACCGGCTGGAGTCCGGCCCCGACGGGATCACCCTCACCGCGCGGACCCCGGCCGGCCTCTTCCGCGCCGGGCAGACCCTGCGCCAGCTCGTTCCGGTGGCCGGGCCCGGGACGGTGCCGGGCGGGACGGTCACTGACCGGCCGCGCTTCGCGTACCGCGGGGCGATGGTCGACATCGCGCGGCACTTCTTCTCGGTGGAGCAGGTCAAGCGGTACGTGGACCAGCTCGCCCAGTACAAGGTCAACACGCTGCACCTGCACCTGACCGACGACCAGGGCTGGCGGCTCGCGGTCGACTCCTGGCCGCGGCTGGCGGAGTACGGGGGCGGCAGCGAGGTCGGCGGCGGACCCGGCGGGCACTGGACGAAGGACGAGTACCGGGAGCTGGTGGCCTACGCGGGCGAGCGGTACGTGGAGGTGGTCCCGGAGATCGACATGCCGGGGCACGTGAACGCGGCGCTCGCCTCGTACCCGGAGCTGAACTGCGACGGCAAGGCCCCGGCCCGGTACACCGGGACCAAGGTGGGCTTCAGCTCCCTGTGCGTGGCCAAGGAGCGGACGTACGAGTTCATCGACGAGGTGCTCGGCGAGCTGGCGGCGCTGACCCCCGGCCGCTACCTGCACATCGGCGGCGACGAAGCGCACGTGACGCCGGCGGCGGACTACGCGGCCTTCATGGACCGGGCGCAGGCGGTGGTGGGCCGGTACGGGAAGACGGTGGTGGCCTGGCACCAGCTCGCGACGGCGCGGCCGGCGCAGGGGGCGGTGCTCCAGTACTGGGGCCACGACAAGACCTCGGCGGCGGACCGGGCGGCCGTGGTGGCGGCGGCGAAGGCGGGCCACCCGCTGGTGCTGTCGCCGGCGGACCGGCTGTATCTGGACATGAAGTACGAGGCGGCGACGAAGCCGGGGCTGGCCTGGGCCGGGTACGTGCCGGTGAAGCGGTCGTACTCCTGGAACCCCGGCGCCTACCTGGCCGGGGTCCCGGAGTCCGCCGTCCTGGGGGTGGAGGCCCCGCTGTGGACGGAGAACGTCGCGACGCGCGCGGACTGGGAGCTGATGGCGTTCCCGCGGGTCCTGGGCCTGGCCGAGCTCGGCTGGTCCCCGGCGGGCTCGCTGGACTGGACCTCGTACAGCCGCCGCCTGGCGGCCCAGCAGCCCCGCCTCGACGCGCAGGGCATCGCCTTCTACCGGTCCCCGGACGTGCCCTGGACGAGTTGACCAGGGGAGGGGGCGGTGCCGAGGGACCGTATCGACACCGCCCCCGCCCCGTGCGTCACCGCCGGGCGAAGGCCGCGACGGGGTTCTTGAGGGTGCCGATCAGCTGCAGCGCGGCGGACGGGTCGGACAGGTCGACCATCTGCTTGTTGTTCCGCAGCTGGAGGCGGTTCAGGCAGGACAGCTGGAACTCCTCCGCGAAGAGGTCGTACCGCGCGAAGCGCTCCGCGAGCTGCGGCATCGACTCCTGGTAGGCGTGGGCGCAGTCGGCCACCGCCTGCCAGAAGGTGTCCTCCTCGCAGATGCCCTCCGTCGCCAGGATCGGGCCCAGGAAGCGGAAGAAGCAGTCGAACACGTCCGTGAAGACGGACAGGAGCTTCATGTCCTCCGGGATGTCCGCCCGGATCCGCTCGACCGCGGGCGGCAGCACCGCGTCCGGGTCCATGACCACGATCTCCTCGGCGATGTCCTTGAAGATCGCCCGCTTCACCACGCCGCCCTCGATGACGAGGATCGTGTTCTCGCCGTGCGGCATGTACGCGAGGTCGTACTGGTAGAAGCAGTGCAGCAGGGGGACCAGGTAGGCCCGCAGGTAGTGGCGCAGCCACTGCGCCGGGGTCAGCCCCGACTCCTCGATCAGGGCGCCGACGAAGGACTTGCCCTCGGCGTCCACGTGCAGGAGCGAGGCCATCGTGGCGAGCCGCTCGTCGCCCTTGAGGGAGTTGACCGGGGACTCGCGCCACAGCGCGGCCAGCATCTTGCGGTACGGCGAGTAGCGGTCGGTGGCGCGCTCGTACTGGCGGTGGTGGTAGCCGATCGCCGCACGCTCGCGGATGATCGAGAAGTCCACCGACCGCAGCACCTCGTCGCCCTCGATCAGCTGGTGCAGCCAGTCGTTGATGGCCGGCGTGGCCTCCATGTAGGCGGCCGAGAGTCCGCGCATGAAGCCCATGTTGAGGACCGAGATGGCCGTCTTGACGTAGTGCTTCTCCGGCGCGCTCCGGTTGAAGAACGTACGGATCGACTGCTGCGCCAGGTACGCGTCCGAGCCCTCGCCCAGCAGCACCAGGCGGCGGTTGGCGATCTCGGCGGCGAAGGTGACCGTGGTCTTGTTCCACCACTGCCAGGGGTGGACGGGCAGCAGGTGGTAGTCGGCCGGGTCCAGGTCCAGGGCCGCCAGCTGCGCCGCGAACCCGGCGACCGTCTCCTCGCCCAGCTCGGCCCGGACGAAGGAGTCGTGGTCCAGGCCCGCGCCGGCCGTGAAGGTGGAGACGTCCTTGCGGGCCGCCACCCACACCAGGTGGACCGGACTCGCCGTCTCCGGGGCGTACGCGAGGTACTCGTGCACGCCGAAGCCGAGACGGCCGTTGTTCGCCACGAAGCAGGGGTGGCCCTCGGTCATGCCCGTCTCGATGTCCTGGAAGGAGGACTTCGCGAGGACGGTGGCGGAGACCTGCGGCTTCGTGTACTTGAAGCCCGTGCCGGCCAGGGTGGAGGAGATCTCCTCCAGGTACACGGGCAGCACCTCCGGGCTCAGGCCCAGCGCCTCGCGCAGCTCGATGTGGAAGTCGAGCGCGTCCAGCGGGAGCTCGGCGCCGCCCTGCAGGCGGGTGACCGAGGACTCGTCCACCGCCCAGTGGTCGAGGGCGTGCAGGACGGCCTTGAACCGGTACTCCACCGTGGAGTCGTCGCTCAGGACCGAGTACCAGGAGTCGCCCAGCGGCTTCGGCGTCAGGAGGCGTTCGTGGGAGAACTCCGCGAGGGCCTTGCGGACCAGCGCGCGGTTGGCGCGGGCCCACAGTTCCGGGGAGAGGTGGGAGACGGCGTCGGCCAGGCTCATATCGACACTTCCTGCGTGATGCCGGTGGCGGCCTCGAACTGGGCGCGGGTGCAGAAGCTGAGGAGGGCTTCCTTCTCGGGCTTGCGGATCTCGCGCTCGGGGACGAAACCGACCACCGCGTTGAGGGCGTGCACGGCCGTGTTGCGGACGTCGGGCTCGACGACGACGCGCTCCGTCCGCGCGTCGGCGAAGAGGGCGGCCATGACCGTGGTGATCACGGCGCGGGTGAAGCCGCTGAGGGGCTGGTCGCTCGGCGCGACGAGGAAGTGCATGCCGACGTCGCCGGGCCGGGCGTCGTACAGGCCGACCAGTTCCAGCTCGCTCGGGTCGTAGCTCTCCATCAGGAAGGCCGGGCGGCCCTCGTGGAGACCGATGAAGGCGTGGTGGTGCTCGTGCGCGGCGATCCGCATGTACTCGCGCTCGACGTCCGGCAGCGAGGCGTCCTGCATCATCCAGAACGAGGCCTTGGGGTGCGTGACCCAGCCGTGCAGCAGCTCCGCGTCGGCGAAGGGGTCCAGCGGGCGGATGGTGAAGGTCCCGAGGGCCGGGTCCGTCCGGCTGAAGAGGGTTTCGGTGGTGCTCATGCGTGCGTGCCTTCCGGGGCTGCGAACTGCTGGAACGCGATGGACTTCTCGACCTTGTAGTACTCGCGGCCCAGGAGCTCGCCCACGATGTAGGCGTTGCGGTACGCGGCCATGCCCAGGTCGGGCGAGGTCAGGGAGTGGTTGTGGGTGGTGCCGTTCTGCAGGTACACCCCGCGGCCCGTGGTGTCGACGCTGTAGTTGCGGGCGGCGTCGAGGCGGCCGTGGCCGTCGAAGTTCAGCCGCTCGCGCACCGGGGCGAGGAACTCCGGCACCTGGTACTTGTATCCGGTGGCCAGGACCAGGCCCTCGGAGGCGAGGGTGAAGTCCCGCTCCTGCTCCTCCTGGCGCAGCCCCAGGGTGTAGGTGCCCGTGGTGGTGTCGTACGCCGTGCTGTTCAGGGAGGTGTTGGTCAGCAGGGTGGTCGGCACCTGCCCCGGCATGGTGATCCTCTTCTGGTAGAGCAGGTCGAAGATGGCGTTGATCAGGTCGCCGTCGATGCCCTTGAAGAGGTTCTTCTGCTGGGTCTCCAGCCGGTAGCGGGTGTCCTCGGGGAGCGCGTGGAAGTAGTCCACGTACTCGGGGGAGGTCATCTCCAGCGTCAGCTTCGTGTACTCCAGCGGGAAGAACCGCGGCGAGCGGGTCACCCAGTTGAGCTGGTAGCCGTACGTGTCGATCTCGGCGAGCAGGTCGTAGTAGATCTCGGCCGCGCTCTGGCCGGAGCCGATCAGGGTGATGGACTTCTTCTTCTGCAGCTCCGCCTTGTTCTGCATGTAGGAGGAGTTGTGCAGGAAGTCGCCGCCCAGACCCTCGCAGGACGGGGGGACGTGCGGCGGGGTGCCGGTGCCCAGGACCAGGCGGCGGGCCCGGTGGGTCTCCCCCTTGTCAGTGTGGACCTCGTAGAGACCGGCCTGCTCGTCGTAGGTGACCTCGGTGACGGAGGTGGAGTACAGGACGTTGTCGAGCCGGTCGGCGGCCCAGCGGCAGTAGTCGTTGTACTCGGCGCGCAGCGGGTAGAAGTTCTCCCGGATGTAGAACGAGTACAGCCGGTCCTGGTCCTTCAGGTAGTTCAGGAAGGAGAAGGGCGAGGTCGGGTCGGCGAGGGTGACCAGGTCCGACATGAACGGCGTCTGCAGGTGCGCGCCGTCCAGGAACATCCCCGCGTGCCACTCGAAGTGCGGCTTCGACTCGATGAACAGGCCGCTCAGCTCGTCGATCGGCGCGGTGAGGCAGGCGAGTCCCAGGTTGAAGGGACCGAGGCCGATACCGATGAAGTCGTGGGTCTCAGTGGTGGACGGCAAGGGATTCTCCCAGGAACTGCTCGGCGTGCGCGGCGAGGAGGTCGAGGACGGCAGCGATGTCGGCCGTCGTGGTCTGCGGGTTGAGGAGGGTGAACTTCAGGTACTGCTTCCCGTCCACCTTCGTCCCGGCGACGACGGCCTCGCCGGAGGCGAAGAGCGCCTTGCGGGCGTGGAGCTGGGCCTCGTCGAGGAGGTCGGCGGGGACCTCCCGGCCGGGCAGGAAGCGGAAGACGAGGGTGGAGATCTGCGGCTTGACGACGACCTCGAAGCGCGGGTCCGCGTCGATGAGGTCCCAGCCGGCGGCGGCCAGGTCGACGACCTCGTCGAAGAGCGAGCCGACGCCGTCGGCGCCCATCACGCGCAGGGTCATCCAGAGCTTGAGCGCGTCGAACCGGCGCGTGGTCTGGATGGACTTGTCCACCTGGTTGGGGATGCGCTCCTCGGCCATGCGGCGCGGGTTGAGGTAGTCCGCGTGGTACGTGGCGTGCTTGAGGGTGTCGCGGTCGCGGACCAGCATCGCGCTGGAGCTGACGGGCTGGAAGAACGACTTGTGGTAGTCGACCGTGACCGAGTCGGCGTGCTCGATGCCGTCGAGGAGGTGCCGGCGGGTGGGGGAGACCAGCAGTCCGCAGCCGTAGGCGGCGTCCACGTGCATCCACGCGGAGTGCTCGGCGGTCAGGCGGGCGATCTCGGGGAGCGGGTCGATGGACCCGAAGTCGGTGGTACCGGCGGTGGCGACGACGGCCATCGGGAAGAGGCCTTCGGCGGCGCACTCCTCCAGCTCCAGGGCGAGCACCGCGGTGTCCATCCGGCGGTTGCGGTCGACGGGCACCGAGATGACGGCCTCGTAGCCGAGGCCGAGCATGGCGGCCGACTTCTGCACGCTGAAGTGGCTGGCCTCGGAGGTGAAGATGCGCAGCCTGGGCAGGAGTTCGGCCTTGGTGAGCTCGGCGCCCTCGTCCAGGGCCCGCTTCATGACGATCCGGCAGGCCTCGTCACGGGCGAGGAGCAGCGCGTGGAAGTTGGACTGGCTGCCGCCGGAGGTGAAGATGCCGTCCGCGGCGGGGCCGAGGCCGATGCGCTGGGCGGTCCAGTCGACGAGGCGGCGCTCGATGAGCGTGCCGCCGATGGACTGGTCCCAGGTGTCGAGGGAGGAGTTGACGGCCGAGAGGACCGCCTCGCCGAGCACCGCGGGGATCACGACGGGGCAGTTGAGGTGCCCGAGGTAGCGCGGGTGGTGGAAGTACACCGCGTCGCGCAGGTAGACGTCCTCCAGCTCGTCCAGGACGGCGGCCGCGTCCGCGAGCGGCTTGTCCAGGTCGATCCCGTTGATGACCGGGGCGAGTTCGTCGACGGATATACCGGTGTGGGGTCGTTCCGTGGTCGCGAGTTTGGCGGCGACGCGGTCGACGCCCTCGGTGACGGAACGCCGGTAGAGGTCCGCGGTCGTCTCGTTCAGCAGATGCGAGCGCATCAACTTTCCTCCGGGCAGGGGGAGAAGGGGAGGGTGGGGCATGTGATGTTTAGGTTAGCCTAACCTAAGCTAATAGGCCAAATGGAGAGGGGCCCTGGCCGAAAGCCAGGGCCCCTCTCCAAAGGCCTTGCTGTGTAGAGCAGTTGCCTACAGTTCGGACGTGGGGTCCTCACTCGGGGCCTTGCCGGCGTACGCCTCGGCGAGGAGCTGCTCCTCGCTCGCGCCGAGCCGCCAGTAACCGGTGAAACGCACCGCGCGGCGGTCGACGGATCGTTCCTGCACGAAGTGGCGGCGCACCGCGCGAATGGTGCCGGCCTCACCCGCCAGCCAGACGTACGGGGCCTCGGCGGCGGCCGGTTCGGCCGAGCGCAGCACGCTCAGCACCTGCTCGGTCCGCTCCCGGCCGTGACCCTCGCGCACGATCCAGGTGATGTCCGCGTCGGCGAGCGTGTCCAGGGCGAGCCGGTCGTCCTCGTGCGGGACCTCGAACCAGGCCCGCACCCGGGTCCCGGAGGCCAGCCGGTCCAGGATCGCGGCCGCGGCCGGCAGGGCGGTCTCGTCCGCGTACATCCAGATCGCGTCGGTGGCGGCCGGCGGCTGGAAGCGCACGGACTTGTTCTCCGCGACGGCCGGGCCGATGGCCAGGATCCGGCGGCCGGTAACCGCACGCCCGGCCCACCGGGAAGCCGGCGAGGCGTCGCCGTGCAGGACGAAGTCGATGTCGACCTCGACCGCACCCCCGGGCGTACGGCGCTGCTCGCGCACCGTGTAGGAGCGCATCACCGGCCGCTCCTCGTCCGGCATCCCGCGCCAGGCGGCGAACCAGGTGTCCTCGTCCGTGGACGGGAGCACGGTGTGCTGCCGGCCGGACGGGGGCAGGAAGAGCGACAGGCTCTGGTCGAAGCCGCCCGAGCGGAAGTCCGCGAGGGACTCCCCGCCGAAGGTGACCCGCAGGAACGAGTGGCCGAGGCGGCGGGTGCGGACGACTTCGAGCTCGAAGAACCTGAAGTGGGCGGCGGCCGGAGCGGTGTCGTCGGACGCGGTGGCGGTCATGCGGAGGATCCCCCTGGAAGTCGGAACGGCCTACGCGCGCCCGGGGTCACCGGGCGCCGCGGGTCGACCGGGTCAGCTGACCTTCTTGGCGTTCTGGATGGACTTCGCGAGGTCCTCGAGGATCTGGGCGCACTTGGCGTACGAGTAGATCGGCTCGGTGACGCGCGGGGTGATCTGGCCGGCCTTGACCGCCGGGAGCTCGGCCCAGGTGGCCTTCGCCTTCAGGTCCTCCGGCTGCAGGGTGCCGGTGCGGTTGTCGAGCAGGACGACGTCGGCCTTGTACTTGCCGGCGTTCTCCCAGCTGAGGCTCTCGAAGAAGCCGCCCTCATCCAGCTTCTCGGGGGTGACGAACTCGACGCCGAGCTGCTTGAAGTACTTCAGGTCCGCCGAGGTGTCCGGGGTGGAGACGTAGAACAGGTCGGCGGAGCCGGAGCCCACGAGCACCTTGACGCCCGGGTTGGCCTTGGTGGCCTCGCGCACCTTCGCGGCGGCGGCCTCGAAGCGGGCCTTCGCGTCGACGGCGGTCTTGGCGTTCATGTCGGCGCCCAGGGACTTGGCGAGGTCCGCGGTGCGCTCCAGCGCCTTGTCGAGGGTGGCGTCGCCGCCCACGGAGATCGCGGCGGCCGGGGCCAGCTTCAGGATCTTGTCCTTGGAGGCCTCCGGGACGTACCAGTACGTGCCGTCCCAGGTGTTGGTGACGAGCAGCTCGGGCTGGAGGGCCGCGTACTTCTCGACGTTGAACTCGTCGTAGACGTTGCCGAGGATCTCGACCTTGGAGATGTCCATCGAGCCGGCCTGGACGTCGGGCTTGCCGTCCGCCGTCTTCGTCGGGCCGAAGACGCCCTTGACCTGGACGCCGTAGTCGTACAGCGCCGCGGCGGTGCCGGTGAAGGCGACGATGTTCTTCGGCTTCGACTTGGTGCTGACCTCCTTGCCGAGGTCGTCCTTGAAGGTCCAGGGGCCGGAAGCCGCAGCGCCGTTGTCCTTGCCGCCGTCGCCCTTCGCCGAGTCGGTGCCGCCGCATGCGGCGAGCGCCGCGACGAGGCCGAGGGCGCCGCCTGCCGCGATGAATCCGCGACGGCTGAGGGAGGAGGTGCGGGACTTGGGCATGTCGATGTCCGTTTTCGTGCGTATCCGGGCGGCCACTGAGCCGTTCGTGAGGAAGGTTAGCCTAACCTTGGCCGAAAGCGATAAGGGGGCCCTAAGTTTTTCCGGGCCCCCTCGTTCCGCCCCGTCCCCGGACGCGCTCTGCGGCTAGGCGGAGAAGCCCAGTTCACGGGCGATCAGCATGCGCTGCACCTCGCTGGTGCCCTCGCCGATCTCCAGGATCTTGGAATCCCGCCACATGCGGGCCACCGGGTACTCGTTCATGAACCCGTACCCGCCGTGGATCTGGGTCGCCTCACGCGCGTTGTCGACGGCCACCGTCGAGGAGTACAGCTTCGCGATCGCCGCCTCCTTCTTGAAGGGCTCGCCGGCCACCAGCCGGGAGGCCGCGTCGCGCCAGCCGATGCGGGCCATGTGGGCGCGCATCTCCATGTCGGCCAGCTTGAACTGGATGGCCTGGTTGTCGCCGATGGCCTTGCCGAAGGCGTGCCGCTCCTTGGCGTACTTCACCGACTCGTCCACACAGCCCTGCGCGAGCCCGGTCGCGAGCGCCGAGATGGCGATCCGGCCCTCGTCGAGGATCCGCAGGAACTGGGCGTAGCCGCGGCCCTCCGCGCCCACCAGGTTGGCCAGGGGCACCCGTACGTCGTCGAAGGACAGCTCACGGGTGTCCGAGGCGTTCCAGCCCACCTTGGAGTACGGCGCGGCCACCGTGAAGCCCGGGGTGCCGGACGGGACGATGATCGAGGAGATCTCCGGGCGGCCGTCCGCCTTGCGGCCCGTCACGGCGGTGACCGTGACCAGACCGGTGATGTCCGTACCGGAGTTGGTGATGAAGCACTTCGAACCGTTGATGACCCACTCGTCGCCGTCCTTGACGGCCGTGGTGCGGGTGCCGCCGGCGTCGGAGCCCGCGCCGGGCTCGGTCAGACCGAACGCGCCGAGGATCTCGCCGGAGCACATCCTCGGCAGCCACTCCCGCTTCTGCTCCTCCGAGCCGAAGAGGTAGATCGGCATGGCGCCCAGGGAGACACCGGCCTCCAGGGTGATGGCGACCGAGGAGTCGACGCGCGCCAGCTCCTCCAGGGCGATGCCGAGGGCGAGGTAGTCCCCGCCCATGCCGCCGTACTCCTCCGGGAACGGCAGGCCGAACAGGCCCATGCGGCCCATCTCGGCGACGATCTCGTAGGGGAACTCGTGCCGCTCGTACAGGTCGCCGATCTTCGGGGCGACGACGTCGTGCGCGAACGCCTCGACAGTGCGGCGGAGTTCCTCGTGCTCAGGGGTGAGCCGGTGGTCGAGGGACATGGTGTGACTACTCCTTGTGGGAGAGGGCGCGGACGGTACGTGAGGGGCTGGGACGCCCCAGCTGTTCGGCCATCCACACGCTCGTGGCGGTGAGGGCGGCCAGATCGACCCCGGTCTCGATGCCGAGACCGTCGAGCATCCACACCAGGTCCTCGGTCGCGAGATTGCCGGTGGCGCTCTTCGCGTACGGGCATCCGCCGAGGCCGCCGGCGGAGGCGTCGACGGTGGTCACGCCGTGCTGGAGCGCGGCGAGGGTGTTGGAGAGGGCCTGGCCGTAGGTGTCGTGGAAGTGCACGCCGATGCGGTCGGTGCCGACGCCCGCCTCGTTCAGGGCGCCGAGCAGCTCCTGGACGTGGCCGGGAGTGGCGACGCCGATGGTGTCGCCGAGGCTCAGCTCGTCGCAGCCGAGGTCCAGCAGGGACTTCGCGACCCGAACGACCTGGTGGACCGGGACGGGACCCTCCCAGGGATCGCCGAAGCACATCGAGAGATAGCCGCGCACGTGCGCCTCGTCCTGCTTCGCGCGGGCCACGACGGGCTCGAACATCGCGAGGGACTCGGCCACGGTCCGGTTGAGGTTGCGGGAGGCGAAGGTCTCGGTGGCCGAGCCGAAGACCGCGATCCGGGTGGCCCCGAGGGCGAGTGCGCGGTCCAGACCGCGCTCGTTGGGGACGAGGACGGGCAGGGCCACCCCCTCGAGGTCCGCGAGCCGCGGAAACAGCGCCTCGGCGTCGGCCAGCTGCGGAACCCACTTGGGGTGCACGAAGCTGGTGGCCTCGACGGTGGTGAGCCCGGCGGCGGCCAGGCGGTGGATGAACTCCGCCTTGACCTCCGTCGGTACGGCGCTCTTCTCGTTCTGGAGCCCGTCCCGCGCGCCGACCTCGTGGATCCGGACCCGGGCCGGGAGGCCGGGGACCGGGACGGTCATGGGCAGCCTGTTCACGCGGCGCCCTCCTCGTCCTCGTCGGGGGTGACGACGGCCAGGACCTGGTCCATCGCGACCGTGGTGCCGGGGGTCACGTCGAGCTCGGTGACGGTGCCGGCGTGCGGGGCGGAGATGACGTGCTCCATCTTCATGGCCTCGACGACGAGCAGGCTCTGCCCGGCCGTCACCCGGTCGCCGACGGCCACCTTGACGACGGTGACGGTGCCGGGCATGGGGGCGGCGAGGGTGTCGGCGCCGCCGCGTCCGGCCCCGCTGAGGTTCGCCACGACGGGGTCGTACGCCTGGACGTGCCAGCTGTCGCCGTCGCGGCCGAGCCAGGTCCCCTCCGGGGAGGTCGCGTGGCTGAACCGGTGCGTGACGCCGTCGAGTTCGACCGTGACGAGGTCGGTGGTGCGGGCCACGATCCGGGCTCGCGCCGGTGCGCCGGGGCTCTGCCCCAGACCCCGCGCCTCAAACGCCGGCGAGGCTGGATCGCTGAGCCGCGTCTCGATCAGTACGGGTGCCTGGCCCGGCAGGCGGAGGTGGTGCACCGTCCACGCGGGGGTGCCGCCCAGGCGCCAGCCGTTGGGGACGTCGAAGGGGTCGAGCCACCCCTTCAGCCCGTCCGGCGTCTGAGGACCGGGGTCCGGGGCGGAGCCCCGGTCTCGGGAAGGGGCGGGGTGGGGGAGAGACAGCAGCGCCGCAGCCACGTACACCTCGTCCGGGACCCCCTCCGGCAGGAGCTCGGCGAGGTCCCGCTCCACCAACCCGGTGTCGAGGTCACCCGACACCACGTCCGGATGGGCCAGCAGCCTCCGCAGGAAACCGGCGTTGGTCTGGACGCCCAGGATCACGGTGTCCGCCAGAGCCCCCCGCAGCAGGCGCAGCGCACTGGCGCGGTCGGGCCCGTACGCGATCACCTTCGACAGCATCGGGTCGTACGTCGACCCCACCGGCACGCCCGCCGTCAGCCCGGAGTCCGTGCGCACGGCCCCGCCGTCCGGCTCGGAGAGGGCGAGGACGGTACCGCCCGACGGCAGGAACCCGCGCGCCGGGTCCTCCGCGCAGACGCGGGCCTCGATCGCGTGCCCGGTGAGCGTCACCCCGGACTGGTCGAAGCCCAGCGGGGCGCCGGCCGCCACCCGGATCTGCTGCTCCACCAGGTCCAGCCCGGTGATCAGCTCCGTCACCGGGTGCTCGACCTGGAGGCGGGTGTTCATCTCCATGAAGTAGTAGGAGGAGGGGTCCACGCCCGGGACGATGAACTCCACCGTGCCCGCGCCGACGTACCCGCAGGAGCGGGCGGCGTCGACCGCCGCCGCGCCCATCGCCGCACGCGTCTTCTCGTCGAGCAGGACCGACGGCGCCTCCTCGATCACCTTCTGGTGCCGGCGCTGCAGCGAGCACTCCCGCTCGCCGAGGTGCACGACGTTCCCGTGGGCGTCCGCCAGCACCTGGATCTCGATGTGCCGCGGCCGGTCGATCCACCGCTCCACGAGGAGGGTGTCGTCGCCGAAGGAGGACTTCGCCTCGCGGCGGGCCGCCGCGATCTCCTCGGCCAGCACCGCCTCGTCGCGGACCAGCCGCATGCCCTTGCCGCCGCCGCCCGCGGAGGGCTTGAGCAGCACCGGCATGCCGATCTCCACCGCGGCCGCGACCAGTTCGGCGTCGGTCAGGCCGCTGCCGGAGGAGCCGGGGACCACGGGCACGCCCGCCGCCTTCACCGTCTCCTTCGCGCGGATCTTGTCGCCCATCAGGGAGATGGCGGAGGCCGGCGGCCCGATGAAGGCCAGCCCGGCGTCCGCGCAGGCCTGGGCGAAGGCCGCGTTCTCGGCGAGGAAGCCGTAGCCCGGGTGGACGGCCTCGGCGCCCGTGCGCCGGGCGGCGTCGAGGAGCCGCTCCACGGACAGGTAGCTCTCGGCGGCCGCCGCCGGGCCGATCCGGACGGCCGTGTCGGCCTCCCGTACGTGCCGGGCGTCCGCGTCGGCGTCGCTGAAGACGGCCACGGAGCGGATGCCGAGCTCCCGCAGCGTGCGGATGACCCGGACCGCGATCTCGCCGCGGTTCGCGACCAGAACAGTGCTGAACATCAGTGAGGTCCTCACGTCACATACGGAAGATGCCGAAGCCCGAGTCGCCCAGCGGGGCGTTCGCGCACGCGGTCAGGGCCAGCCCCAGCACCTGCCGGGTCTCCATGGGGTCGATGACCCCGTCGTCCCACAGCCGGGCCGTGGCGTAGTAGGCGTTGCCCTGCTCCTCGTACTGCGCGCGGACCGGGGCCTTGAAGGCCTCCTCGTCCTCGGCCGGCCACTCCTGGCCCGCGCCCTCGATCTGGTCGCGCTTGACGGTGGCGAGGACCGAGGCCGCCTGCTCGCCGCCCATCACGGAGATCTTGGCGTTGGGCCACATCCACAGGAACCGCGGCGAGTACGCCCGCCCGCACATCGAGTAGTTGCCCGCGCCGTACGAACCGCCGACGACCACCGTCAGCTTCGGCACCCGGGTGCAGGCCACGGCCGTCACCATCTTGGCGCCGTGCTTGGCGATGCCGCCCGCCTCGTAGTCCTTGCCGACCATGAAGCCGGAGATGTTCTGGAGGAAGAGGAGCGGGATGCCGCGCTGGTCGCACAGCTCGATGAAGTGCGCGCCCTTCTGGGCGGACTCGGCGAACAGGATGCCGTTGTTGGCGATGATCCCGACCGGGTGTCCGTGGATCCGGGCGAAGCCGGTGACCAGGGTCTGGCCGAACTCGGACTTGAACTCCTGGAAGCGGGACCCGTCCACGATCCGCGCGATGATCTCGCGGGCGTCGTACGGGGTGCGCGAGTCGACGGGGACCGCGCCGTACAGGCCGTACGGGTCCACCTTGGGCTCCTCCGGAGCCTCGACCGCCCAGGGCAGGGCTCCGCGCTCCGGGAGGGTCGCCACGATGTTCCGTACGATCCGCAGCGCGTGCGCGTCGTCCTCCGCGAGGTGGTCGGTCACGCCGGAGACGCGGGAGTGGACCTCGCCGCCGCCGAGCTCCTCGGCCGTGACCACCTCGCCGGTGGCGGCCTTCACCAGCGGCGGGCCGCCGAGGAAGATCGTGCCCTGGTTGCGGACGATGACGGCCTCGTCGCTCATGGCCGGTACGTACGCTCCGCCCGCCGTGCAGGAGCCGAGGACGGCGGCGATCTGCGGGATGCCGGCCCCCGACATGCGCGCCTGGTTGTAGAAGATGCGGCCGAAGTGCTCCCGGTCCGGGAAGACCTCGTCCTGCATGGGGAGGAAGGCGCCGCCCGAGTCGACCAGGTAGAGGCAGGGGAGACGGTTCTCCAGCGCCACCTCCTGGGCGCGGAGGTGCTTCTTGACGGTCATCGGGTAGTACGTGCCGCCCTTGACGGTGGCGTCGTTCGCGACGATCACGCACTCGCGGCCGCTGACCCGGCCGATGCCCGCGATGACCCCGGCGGCGGGGGCGGCGCCCCCGTACATGCCCTCGGCGGCCAGCGGGGCCAGCTCCAGGAAGGGCGACCCGGGGTCGAGGAGGGTGTCGACGCGGTCGCGGGGGAGGAGCTTCCCGCGGGCGGTGTGGCGGGCGCGGGCCTTCTCGCCGCCGCCGAGCCGGGCCGCGTCGAGCCGGGCGCGCAGGCCCTCGGTCAGCTCGCGGTGGGCGGCCTCGTTGGTCCGCCAGGCCTCGGACGCCGGGTCCGCGGCGCTCGTCAGCACTGGTGCCTGCTGCATCGGTCGAGCTCCCTTGCTCGGTGCACGCTGTTAATAAGCGTTAACGCATGTACGGCCTAGGTTAACGAGCGCTAACGGCCCTGTCTAGAATGGTTTCCCATGAGCACCAGAGCGGCCGCCCCCACCCGTCGCGAGCAGATCCTCAGTGAGGCCGCCCGCCTCTTCGCCGCGCGCGGATTCCACGGTGTCGGCGTCGACGAGATAGGCGCCGCGGTGGGCATCAGCGGCCCCGGCCTGTACCGGCACTTCGCGGGCAAGGACGCCATGCTGGCCGAGCTGCTCGTCGGTATCAGCGAGCGGCTGCTGACCGGCGGCCGCCACCGGGTGGCGGAGGCGGCGGGCGCCCCGGAGCGGGTCCTGTCCTCCCTCATCGACGGGCACATCGACTTCGCGCTCGACGACCGGGCGCTGATCACCCTGCACGACCGGGAGCTGGACCGGCTGCGGGAGGCCGACCGCAAGCTCGTACGGCAGCTCCAGCGCCAGTACGTGGAGCTGTGGGTGGAGGTCGTACGGGAACTGCACCCGGAGGTCGCCGAGGCCGAGGTGCGCGTCTCGGTCCACGCGGTCTTCGGCCTGCTGAACTCCACCCCCCACCTGGCGGCCCTGGGCCGGGAGGCGACGGAATCCCTGCTGCGCCGCCTCGCGCACGGGGCGTTCGGGGCGCTGTCGGCATGACCCGGGGCGTCCGCCGATCGGAATGGACGCGCCGCCTCCGCCCGGGCGGCGGCAGAATGGCCCGTATGCCGAAGCCGATAGAGACGCCGAGCCGTGCCGAACTCATCGACCATCTGGTCCGTACGCGGATCGCGGGGCAGGTGGCGACTCCGCGCGAGAACAACCTCTCCCACTACCGCAAGCTCGCCAACGGTGACCGGCACTACTGGCTCGGGCTGGAGCTGGGCGACCGCTGGACGGACGAACAGGACGTCCTCGCGGTGATGGCGGAGCGGTGCGGGGTCGTGGACGACCCGGCCTTCCGGTACGGCCAGGACACCATCGACCCGGAGCTGACCGTGGCCGGCCTGGACCGGCTGGCGGCGCGGCTGCGCAAGGCGGCGCTCGACCGGCAGAGCGTGCTGTTCGCCACCGGCCACCCGGGCGGACTGCTGGACGTCCACCGCGCCACGGCGGCGGCCCTGCGCGCCGCGGGCTGCGAGATCGTCGTCATCCCCTCGGGCCTGGTGGCCGACGAGGGCTCGGTGTGGCAGTTCGCCGACGTCGCGGTCCTGGAGCGGGGCGCCACGCTCTGGCACACCCACTCCCCGGAGCCGATGGCCGCGATCCTCGACGGCCTGACGGCCGAGAACCGCCCCCAGCCGGACCTGGTCGTCGCCGACCACGGCTGGGCCGGCTGCGCGGCCCAGCGCGGCCTGGACGCGGTCGGCTACGCCGACTGCAACGACCCGGCCCTCTTCCTCGGCGAAGCCGAAGGCACCCTCCAGGTCGCGATCCCCCTGGACGACCACGTCCGCGACCCCCGCCACTACGACCCGCTGGTCGCCTACCTCCTGGACGCGGCGGGCCTGCAGGCCGTATAGCGCGGCGGCCACCGAAAAGCCCCGGCGGCAGTTCCTACTGGGGGGCGGGGGTCGCGCGGCTCGTCATTACGAGCGAACCAATGAGACCCCCGGCCCCACAGGCGCGAAGTTCGTGTCCGAAATTCGACGCCCCTATCGCGGAAGCATCTTATCGGTCCGCGACAGGATCTCTTTTGTATCGCTCGCCCATGCCGTCGTCCTGGCGTAGATATATTTCAACGTAAGGCCGCGTCCCCACCCACATTGCATTCAGTGTGCAATGGGTGGGCTTGTCCAGCCCTGTGTCGAATTCGATCCGGACGCCCGGAAGTTCGTCCGGGATGGTTTCAAATTTCCATTTCCCGTCGCCGGATGTGCGCGGGACTGCGGCCCGGAGGTTTTCCGGAACGCAGTATGGGTCCTGCGTGATGTTGCTAAACGAGACTGCTCCTTCCTCTGTTAACGTGATTCGACCGCCTTTGTTGCTCTCCCACGTGCCGGCGACGTCCACCGCCGTGAGCTTCTCGATGCGGGAGCTGTGAGGTCCGCATGATGCCAAGGCGAAGCTCGCGGCAATGAGGAAGCCGAAGGCTGCGGTACGTCGAAGGGATCTATTCATCGGCGCCCTCGAGGTTTCAGAGTGGATAGGTTGAATTCAAAATCCGTAGCCCTCGCGATTTGATCGGAACTGGCGAATTCTTTGGCTCGGGATATCAGGGGTTCAAATTGTCTCTGCTTGAGCCATTGGGTCGGTTGTTCTCCGCTCTCCTTCGACGCCTGGCGAATCGCCTGCCCGATGGCCCTCCCCCGGACATTGTTATAAAGGTCGGCGATGTGGTCGCGCTGCTCGGCATACGGAAAATATGCCTCATGGGCATCGCCCCACGCTTCAGCCGTCTTGGCGCCGAATTCTACTGTCATGCGCCCTTGCCAAAGGGCGTGCCGATAGGCATTGTTATCGACGCTCGGGTCTTTCTCGGCGTCTGAAACGTCCCAGGCCCACTGCATCACCTCCTTCACCTCCCAGCATTCCAAAGGGTTGCTCAAGCAGAGAGTCAGTTCTGCCAGATTCAAGGTGGGATTGGGGCCCTCGGGTCGCGCCCACGGCTGTTGCCCTTGCTTCTCCCATGAATTAGGCCAGCGCGTGTTCAGGAAATCCTCGCGGTCCAAATCCTTCCCGAGCAAAATGATATCTTCCTTGCTCAGTCGGCCGCCGCTCTTCGCTGTCTGACGGGCTCCCTTGGTTTGCTGCCAGACCCTGTTGGGCCTGTCGTCTCCGTAGTGACCGTATCTTGTGGCCGCGCTGACGACGCTCTGCGGTTTGGACTGGAAGCCGCCGTCGTTGTCGCCTTCGAAGTATTTGAGGCCACTCGGGTCGGAGAAGGTGAAGGGGTTGTTCGCGGCGTAGGTGTAGCCGTGGAGTTGCTGGGAGTCCTTGAGGTCCATGATCGGGTCGACGGAGATGAATCGGCCGATCAGGGGGTCGTACTCGCGGGCGCCGATGTGGGTCAGGCCGCTGTCGTTGTCCTTGGTTCCTCCGACGAAGGTCTTCTCGCCGGTCCACGCCGTCGGCTGGGTGCCGCGTGATTCTCCGAACAGGCCCGTCTTGCGGCGGGTGACCGTCTGGGTGGTGTCGGCGGTGATCTGCGTGGTGCTGGTGTTGTGGTGGTCGGCGAGGGTGAAGGTGAGCTTGCCACCCGTGCGCATCGCGACGTCGCCGTAGTAGCGGGTCCCGGTGGGTGTGCCCGTCTTGTCGAGCTTCAACTCGTTCCCGGAGGGCAGGTACAGGGTGGTGGCGTCCTTCTCCTTGCGCAGGATGCGGTTACCGGTCGCGTCGTAGACGAACGAGTCGGTGGCAGTGCCCTGCACGAGGGACTTGAGGCGTCCCTCCGCGTCCCAGTCGAGGTACTGGGTCTCACCCGTGCCGCTCTTGCGGGTCTTGGTGTTGCCGCCCGCGTCGTAGGTGAACGCCTCCTCGTGCGGGTCAGTACCGGTCTGGGTGACCTTGGGAAGACCGTGCTTTCCGACGGCCGGTGTCGCGTAGGTGCGGACGGTGTCCGCGGTCGGGCCCGAGGCGGTCTTGTGCTTGGTCTCCGTCTTGCGGTTGCCGACGGCGTCGTAGGTGTACGTGGTCCAGTACGGGTCCTCGCCGCCGATGACGGTGGTCGACGGAGCGGCCGCGCAGGTCTCGGCCTTGTTGGTCCAGGCCTCGGTGATGCGGCGCAGGGCATCGAGGTTGACGCACTGGGTGTCGGTCGTCCGGGTGATGTCCTGGCCGTATGCGGTGGCGATGGCGGTCAGGTTGCCGACGGGGTCGTTCGTGTACTTGGTGTCCTCGATCCGCTGAGGGGCGAGGTCACGATCGGCATAGGCCCGGGTGAGGGCGCCGGTGTGCTCGTCGAACTCGTTCGACCGGTACAGGCGCTGGCCGGCGGCGCCCAGTTCCTGCCGGATGGTTCGGCCGTAGTGGTCGTACGTCATCGACGACACGAGGCGGCTGGTGCCGGCGCCCATGTTGTTGAGCAGACCGGAGACCGATTTGTAGGTGCTTCCTACCGTCTCGGCCGGGAGGCCGCCCATGGCCGGGTGCTTGGTCGTGAGGACCTGGCCGGCGATGTTGTAGGTGTTCGTCCACTTGTACGTGCCGGCCAGGGCGCCGGTGTCCGGATGGGACGGGACGGTGACCTGGGATTCGAGAGGCTGGTAGAGGTCGTTGTAGGCCAGGACCTCCGAGGTGTACGCCTTACCGTCTACATAGCGTGTGGACTTGGCCGGCTGGCCCTTGGCCACGGTGTCGTATACGGAAGAGGTCAGCGTCGTCGCGCCCTGCTTGGTGGCGACGGGACGGCCGAGGTCGTCGTAGTCGGTGTGCAGGGTGACGCCGCGGGCGTCGGTGACATCGATGACGCGGTCACCGACGTCGTAAGCCGTCTTGGTGACGCCCTTGTCCGGGTCGTTCGCCTCGACCTGACGACCGCGGACGTCGTAGGTGTACGTCCACTTGGCGTTGCCCGGGTCGGTGACCTGGGCCAGTTGCCCGAGCTTGTTGTAGGTGTAGACGGTCGACTGCGAGGCGGTGCGGGCCGGGTCGGTGTACTGCTTGGCCTCGACCGTGCGGCCCAGCGCGTCGACGACGGTGGTGGTCGTGGTGCCGCCCTGGGGCGGAATGACCGTGGTGGTGTCGCCGGTGTAGCTGGTCGTGGTGCGCTTGGTCTCGGTGCCGAACTTCTTGGCGATCACCGCCGTCGGGCGGCCGGCACCGTCGAAGAGGGTGTCGGTGGAGGCCGGGTAGGTGAGCTCCTGCCCCGTGACCAGGTCGGGCGAAGGTGCGCCGTCGGCGTAGTAGGTGCCAGAGGTGCGCCAAGCGAGGCCGCGGGTGTCGTAGAAGGTCTCCGTGACCAGACGGCCTGCCAGGTCCGGCGACTGGGTCTGCGTCTGGCGCTCGCGCAGCAGACCGTCCTGGATGGAGTGGACGACGGAGTACTTGTAGTCGTGCGTCAGCGTCTTCGACGTGACGACATTGGGACCACTGTTGCGGACGGTGTACTCGAACACCCGGCTCGGCAGGTCCGGGTTGGCCTCCGCGGTCCAGTTCGGGACCCAGACCTTCGTCACCCGGCCCAGGGCGTCGTACGCCGTCGTGACGACCTTGCCGTTGGGGTCGGTGACCTTGGTCGCCTGACCGCGCAGTGGGTCGAGCTGGCTGGTGACGGTGTGGCCCAGCGCGTTGGTCACC
The DNA here is from genome assembly GCF_055588065.1 of Streptomyces sp. NPDC046308. Taxonomy (NCBI): domain Bacteria; kingdom Bacillati; phylum Actinomycetota; class Actinomycetes; order Kitasatosporales; family Streptomycetaceae; genus Streptomyces; species Streptomyces sp. NPDC046308. The sequence continues at coordinate 756,712 of NZ_JBVJFB010000002.1, read as the reverse complement.
GTCATCGCGGTCGGGACCTCGCCGGTGGCCGGCGTGTACGCGGTGGTGGTGACCTTTCCGTAGGCGTCGGCGGCCGCCAGTGCCCGGCCGTACATGTCGTAGCAGAGCTGGTCCTTGGCCGCACCACACGTGGACGGGATGCTCGACGTGGTGTCGTAGCCGTCGCCCTTGCCGTTGATCTTCTCGGTCTTCGTCACCAGACCCGTGCCGGGTACGGTGCCGAGCGTACCGTTGTCGAAGTAGGTCCGGGTGTCGCTCATGACGTCCGCCGGAGTGCTGCCGGTGGTTTCACAGGGCAGCGCGACGGTTTCGACGTGGCTCTGCCGGTCCAGGATCCAGGTGGCGGTGTTGCGCGCGTAGCTGGTCCTCGTGCAGGACTCGTCGCCGGTTTTGGCGGTGTCACCGGTGCTCGACTGCCAGTCGACCATGCCGTAGTCGTCGAAGTGGTGGATGGTCTCGATCGTGCGGGTGCCCCCGGCGACGGTGGTACGGGTCGACTCCTTCTCGACATTGGTCTTGTAGGAGACGAGGTTGGGGAGGCCGGGGCGAAGACGCTTGGCCACCTCACCCGAGCGCCACGGCGTGCTGGACGTCGCACCCACGAGCTTGGCCGTGTCGTCGCCGTCGTACGTAGCCGTCTCGCGGACCATGCCGGCGAACTCGGGCCGGTCCGTGACCGCGGTCCCGGTGCCGTCCTTGACCGCCTTGCCGTCCAGGCCCCGGAAGTAGCGGGTCTCCGACAGCGTCTTCGGGTCACTGGCCGCACCGGTGCGGGTCTGGACCAGTTCATAGCCGCGCGGGACGGAGTGGACGCGGTCCTCGGCCTTGGTGAACTCGCTGGTGTCCTTGTCCCAGGCCGCTCCGCCGACGTAGGTGTACGAGGTCACCTTGTCGGGCGTCGAAGCCAGGTTGTCGCCCTCCACGATCTGGGTGACGACGTAGGTGTTGAACCAGTCGAGCTTTGAGTCGTCCCCCTCCCACACCCACTTGACCGGGAAGCAGCGCGTGGTGTTCGTCGCGTCCGCGGCCGGGAGCGTGGTGGGCGTGCAGTCCTGCTGGGAGTAGGTGACACCGATGGTGCCGCCGGTCTCGGTGTTGACCTGGTACATCCGCAGCCGGATGTACGGGGCCAGGCCGTCCCCGGTCTTGTCCACCCGGTTGGGGCGCGGCTCACCCGCGAAGGTGACGGGATCGAACGGGACGTCCGGCGCGGCGCCCCCCTTGGCGGTGCGCACGATGGACTTCAACCACATCGGGGTGGAGATGCCGTCGCCCGCCGGCGGGAAGTTCTGGTCCAGGATCCAGGAATCGACGTCCTGGTACGCGCCGCCCGTGAGGATCCTGGTGTTGATCCCGGTGAGGCGTATCCGCGACCAGAACGTCGGCGAGAACTGGCTCTTGCACTCCGTGGACCCGTCCTTGCAGAACATGTCGTACGGCGAGTCCGGCCAGTTCGTGGCGTTGGCCTCGTCGAAGGTGCCGCAGCCGGTGAGGCAGCGCTCGTTGACGTCGAACTTCACCTGTGCCATGGCCTTGCCGGTGTAGACCGTGTCGGAGCGCAGGCCGTAGTCGATGTGGTCGAGCCAGCCGCCACGGATGTACGGCGTGACCGTGGCCTTGCCGGTGGTCTCCGAGAAGTTGCGGCCGTAGTTGTTGGTCTCGGTCTTCCAGTAGTACGCCATGGCGCTGCCGCCGGGGGCGACGACATAGTCGAGCTGCCAGCGCCAGGCCTGCTGGCACCACGCGCTCGCGAACGAGGCGTTGTAGCAGGGTTCGCCCGACTGGTTGCCGAACACCGGGACGGTCCAGGTCGAGTTGGTCGTCGGGTCGTCAGCGGCCGTGCCGTTGTCCTTCCAGCCGGGAAGACGGTTCAGGCCGAAGAAGTACTGCGTGCCGTCGGTCGTGGTGATCTTCCAGTGCTCACCCACACCATCGACGCCCGCAGTGCCCTTGTCGCCGTTGGTGGCGCCGGTGAGCTTCTCGACCTTCTCGCCCGAGTCCGAGGCCGGGTGCCACCCCTTGCCCTGCTCGTAGACGAGTTCGGTCGACTTGCCACCCAGCGACATCGTGGCGTTGTCGTTGAACCAGCACTGGTCGCCGACCTTGGAGGTGTTGGTGCCACCGGTCTTGTCGTCGTTGCAGGGCTTGTACTTGCGCTCGATGAAGCCGGGCTCCCAGTTCCAGCCGTCACCGATCCACGAGCTCTGGCTGTTGGACGCGCCGGTGCGGCCGTCGACGGACTGGGAGCTGTAGCCGAGCGAGATCTGCGGGGCCGGCCCGCCGGGCACGGAGGGCGTAGCGACCGGATAGGACCAGGAAAAGGCGCCCGTCGATCCGCCCGAGCTCCACGAGCCCGACTGCTGGAGGGAGGTCGCCTTGTAGTCACCCGTCGGACCCGCGTCACCGGCCGTCGCGGCCAGTACGGTCCCGCTGCGCGAAGCAGCGGAGGCGGACATGGCCTGCGCACCCGCGGCCTTGGCCGACGGTGTGGTCACCTGGGCCGAGAGCTTGCCCGTGCGGGTGTCGTTGTGCGTCTGCAGCGGCTTCTGCGTACGGCACTCCGCGCGGTCGGGAGTCGTCAGCGCACACGCCGGAAGCTCGACCAGGCGCAGCCGGGAGGCGTAGTCGCCGCCGTAGGCGCCCCGGAAGGAGTTGTAGTCCACCTCGACCTTCGCCGACGCGGACTGCGTGGCGCCGTCGGAGCGGCTCACCGACAGCAGGACACCGTCGACGCCCGCCTTGCGCGCCTCGTCCTTGCCGGTGACGGAGACCTTGACCTTCGACGGCGCTTCGGCCGCCTTGCCCGGCGCGACGTAGACCGCGACAGGGAGCTTGCCCGCCTGCGGCGAGCCTGATCCGACGGCCGGCCCCCGAGCGGCACCCGACAGGAACGACTTCGAGACCGGACCCGACGCCGAAGCCGAAATCAGGTCCACCTCCGCCGAACCGGCGGCCGGCCAGGAGACCTTCGGCGCCTTCCACGGAGTCGCCCCCGCGTCATCGGCTTTCTTCGCCCCACCCGCACGAACCGGCTTGACCGGCACCGCCTTCGGCTGCTTGAGCTCTGACAGCGAAGGCTTGGCTTTGCTGTCCGCTACGGCAATTGCGCCGGGCAACATGCCTGAGAGGACTACTGTGGCCAACGCCACAGAAAGTCCTCGCACACGAAATTTTCTCACACCCCACCCCATGCTTCTAGAAAGATTTAGGGCGCAGACTAACAGGCGGAATTAGCCAATCAGGCATCCTGGAAATGAGCTCTAAGTGGACCTAGTGGATGTAGTGGATCAAATGGGGTGGTCAGCGTGTGACCCACATAAAAATCGCAGGTCAGGGTGGTCTGCGTTGAAACTCTGAGTAGAGTCGCCCATGGATATCGGACAGATGGAGTTGGTGTGAGAAGAAAAGAGGCCTCATTCGGTTCGCCGAGTGGGCGGGGGGTTTTGCGGGCTGTTTCCGTGGCCCTGATAACCGGAATGGCTGCCACCGGATTGGCTGTAATTCAGTCATCGGCGACCGCGGTCGCCGCCACTGATCCTGTCGCCGAGGGCTCGATGAGCGCGGCGGACTTCGCGCTTGCCAAGGCGAAGGAAACCGGCCAGCCCTACGAGCTGACGTCCGCGCGGACCGAGACCTCGGACACCTGGGCGCTGCCGACGGGCAAGTGGTCGGTCAAGCGGCACGGCACGACCGTGCGCGTCCGGCGCGCCGGCGGGTGGGTCGCGACCGACCCGACGCTGCAGTTCGCGGCGGACGGGAAGGTGAAGCCGAAGGCGTCGGCCGTCTCGATCGCTTTCTCGGGGGGTGGGACCGGTCCGCTGCTGACAGGGGTGAGGAACGGACGCACCCTGTCGCTCACGTGGCCCACGGCGCTGCCGAAGCCGACGCTCGCCTCGAACGTGGCGACGTACCCGAACGTCCTGCCGGACGTGGACCTGCAGCTGAAGGCCGAGGTCGAGGGTTTCTCCCAGCTGCTGGTGGTCAAGACCGCCGCCGCGGCCAAGCATCCCGACCTCGCGACGCTGAAGTTCAAGCTCGACACCGTCGGCCTGAACGTCACCAGGAACGCGACGACCGGACTGCTGACCGCGGTCAATCCGGCCGGTGAGGTGGTCTTCACCTCCCCGACACCGGTGATGTGGGACTCCACCACCACGGGGGCTCCGCCCCAGGTGCCCGCAGGCGCGGGAGTGCTCAGCGACGCCGGTTCGGAGACGGACCCGGCACCCGCGGACGCCTTCGTGACACCGTCCGGGGCCAAGAACGCCCAAATGCCCACCACCGTCACGGACGACAACCTGGAGATCAAGCCCGACCAGGCTCTCCTCACGAGCCCCGAGACGAAGTACCCCGTCTTCATCGACCCGTCAGTGGCGTGGGGCGAGCGGCAGAACTGGTCGTGGGTCTACCGCAAGTGGGAGACGAATTCCTACTGGAACACCAAGGAGGACGTGCGGGTCGGGTACGAGAAGGATACGCACGGCCTCTCTCGCGCCTACTTCCAGCTCGACACCTCGGACGTCAAGGGTGCCCAGGTGTCGAAGGCGACGTTCCGGATCAGGGAGACCTGGTCCTGGTCCTGTACCAAGACCCCGGTGGAGCTGTGGAGCACCGGTCCCATCTCGTCCGAGACGACATGGAAAAATCAGCCGGGCAAGGCGAACGCTCGCTGGCAGGACACAGTCAAGGACGCGAAGGGGCGCGCCGAATGTGGTGCCGGCAACCTCGAGTTCAACGCCACTGATGCCGTGCAGCAGTCCGCGGCCAACCACTGGTCGAGCGTGACCCTGGGCCTGTTCGCGTCGGACGAGACCGACGAGTTCCAGTGGAAGCGTTTCGACGCGAAGACCATGACGCTGGAGATCGAGTACAACAATCCGCCGGACACGCCGTCTGACCTGGGGACCTCTCCTTGGGTGCCCTGCGTCCAGGGCGGATCGATCGGCAATGCCACCATCAGCGTCAACGCGACCATCGCAGACCGTGATTCGGGCAACCTGAGCACCGAGTTCCAGATCTTCAGGGACGGCCAGAGCACCCCTGCCGCCAGCCAGCACATTCCGGCCAACAACGGCAAGGTCGCCACCTGGAACGTGCCCGACGCCTCCCTTCCCGACGGGGGCTACACCTGGAAGGCGCGGACGACCGACCAGGACGGTGCGCAGTCGGCCTGGTCCCAGACGTGCAAGTTCACCGTTGACCGTAGCCGGCCGGCGGAGGCCCCGAAGATCACCTCCACCGCTTTCCCCGACGGGAAGAACGGCTGGCCGCAGGGCACGGGCAAGGCCCGTCAGGAAGGTGACTTCGTCCTCTCCGCCAACGGCGACAAGGACGTCACCTGGTACGGCTACTACACCGACTGGGACCCGGAGGTGAGGAGCACCTCCGTCGCCGCGGGCGCTTCCTTTACCGCGAAGCTCACCCCGCCCGGCGCGGGCCCGCACTTCGTCTACGCCTTCAGCCAGGACGCCGCCGGGAACCGTTCCGACACCGCTGCCTACCAGTTCTACGCGGCGCGCACGACGACGGTGGACGTGCCCCACGACCTCAATGGCGACGGCTTCCGTGACATCTGGAGCAGCGACCTCTTCGGCAGCCTCCTGACCTACACCGGCCAGGGCAACGGCAAGTTCTCCGCAACCGTCAGCTCCGCCAACTCCTTCGCCCGCTCCCAGGTGGCAGCCTTGGGTGACTGGAACGATGACGGCTACAACGACATGCTCGCTCTCGAGCAGCAGGCCGGCATGACCCGCAAGACGCTGTGGGTCTACGAGAACAACGGCCAGGGCACCGTCGACAACCACACCGAGAAGACCGCCGACCGGCCCCAGGACGACCACTGGTCCGACGCGGAGCAGATCATCGCCCCTGGCGACCTCAACGGCGACAGGGTTCCGGACATCCTCGTCAAGCAGGGCAACAAGCTCTGGGCCTACTACAACACCCTCTGGGGCGCTCTCGAAGCACCCGTGCTGGTGGGCGGCACCGACTGGGACAAGTACACGGTCATCGCCCCCGGCGATCTCAACAAGGACGGCGTGCCCGACCTATGGCTGAGGGACAACGCCAACGGCGACATTCTGCGCACCTACGGAAAGAAGAGCCCGGAAGAGGGCCAGGCGGTCGACCTGGCCACGTGGGGCACCCAGACGCGCAGCAGGGTGGGTTCCGGCGTGACGCAGGCCGGATACCCGCAGGTCAGCTCCTCCGGTGACCTCAACGGTGACGGTGTCCCCGACCTGTGGGCCCGACAGTCCGACAACACCATGGTCGGCTGGCCGGGGAAGCTTTCCACCGACGGCGGCACCGTCGGCTCCTTTACACCCCGCTTCGAGATCGACGGCGTGCCGGGCGCGCGCATTCCCAGCGGCACGACCCTGGCCTCGGGGCAGGAGTTCTCCAGCGGCAACTCCAAGCTGCTGATGCAGGCCGACGGCAACCTCGTGCTCTCCAGCAAGGACAACAAGCAGCTCTGGGCCACCGGGACCAAGAGCCCGGGCGCCACGGCCCGAATGCAGAGCGACGGCAACTTCGTGGTCTACGCGGCCGACGGCAAGACCGGACTGTGGAGCAGCAAGACCAGCACTCCGTACTCCTATGCGGTACTGCAGCCTCGTGGAGTGCTCGTCGTCTACAGCGCCTCCGGGCAGAGCCTGTGGACAAGCGGTTCCCAGAGCCGGCCGGACTACAACGGCGACGGCTACACGGACGTGGCGGTCCGTGACGTCAACGGTCACCTGTGGATCTATCCCGGCACCGGCGGTACGGGCACCAAAACGCTCGGCGAACGGTACCTCGCAGGCAACGGCTGGTGGCGTGACCACTGGACGAACGTGTACACCACCGATTTCAACAACGACGGTTACACCGACATCGTCGCGCGAAACCACCTCGGGGACCTGTGGGTGTACCCGGGCACCGGAAAGACCGGAACCAAGACGCTCAACAACCCCATCCTGATCGGCACCGGCTGGAACATCTACCCGGACCTCGGCTTCGGCGACATGAACGGTGACGGCCGCACAGACGTCATCGGCCGTGACGGTGGCGGCAATCTGTGGGTCTACCCCCACAGCGGCGGCACCGGCACCCAAGCCCTCAGCAGCCGGTTCTCCATCGGCGTCGGCTGGTGGGCTGCCGACTGGCCCACCCTCCGGTTCGCCGATCTGAACGACGACAACAAGATCGACGTCCTGGCGCACCGCAACAACGGCAAGCTCTACCTCTACCCGAACACCAGCAACGGTTCCATCAGCCTCGGCAGCCCCAGCGTCGTCGGCGAGGGCTGGTGGAACGGCGAATGGAGCCCGTTCGCCGGCGACCTCAACAACGACGGCAAGCCGGAACAAGTCGGCGTGACCCGTACGGGGGAGCTCCACGACTTCACCGGCACCGGCAGCACCCTGATCGGCGTCGGCTGGACCGGATACGACATCGTCCTCTGACCCAGGTCGATCAGTGAGGGGGTGAGGTCCGAGGAGGCCTCACCCCCCTTCGGCGTAAGGCCCGTTGTCAGTGGTGGTGGCTACCTTCGGTCGTATGTCGAAGACGCCGAAGTCGCCGGAGGGGCACCGCTCGTTGGACTTGCTGGGTGGTGATCCTCGAGGGGTGGGGCTGGGGCTGGGGTTGCCCGCCGGTGGGGTGGTGAGTGTGCGGGGGGAACCGTTGTTGTGGGTGTCCGACGGGGCCGTGGGGGTCGGGGCGCTCGCCGCGCAGCGGAGTCCGGCCCTGGCCGCCGCCGGGTTGCAGGCCGTGCTGTTCCAGGGCCGGCGGGGTCTGGAGGAGTGGTGGCGGGACCGGGAGCTGCGGCCGCAGCGGATGTCCGACCCGGACGACCACCACGTCGAGCCGGTGCTGCGCGAGTTCTGGCACGGTGTGGTCCCCGACCCCGAGGAGGGGGAGGAGGGCGATGAGCTCATCGCCCCCTTCGGCCGGGACTGGCCGGGGCTCGCGGAGTCCGGGCCGGTGGACGGGCCGGACGCGGCGGATCCGGAGGCCGTCGCCTGTGCGCTGGCGGACGAGCTGATCGGGAGCGGGGCGCTGCCGAGTCCGCGGCTCGCGCTGGTTCCCGCCGCCCGCGGAGCCGACGTACCCACGGCGATGGGCTGGTGCGGGCCGACCAACCACGAGAACGACACCGCCCGCATCAGCGCGGTCCTGCGGTCCTGGGAGGACCGGTTCGGCGCCCGCGTCGTCGCCCTCGGTTTCGACGAGCTGTACGTCTCGGTCGCGGCCCCGCCGCCCACGGTCGCCCGCGCGCTGCCAGTGGCCGCGGAGCACTTCGCCTTCGCGCCCGACAACATCTGGCAGGGCTGCGGCACGATCCGCGCCTACGCCGACGAGGCGGTCACCGGCAGCAACCTTTGGGGTTTCTGGTGGGACTGAGCGACCGTCACGCGCGGGGAACGCGGACGACGCCCTCCTGGATGACCGTCACGGCCAGCCGGCCGTCCTGGGTCCAGATGCGGGCCTGGCCGAGGCCCCGGCCGGCGGCCGCCGAGGGCGACTCCTGGTCGTACAGCAGCCACTCGTCCGCGCGGAACGGCCGGTGGAACCACATCGCGTGGTCCAGCGAGGCGCCGACCACGTCGCCCACCGCCCAGCCGCCCCGGCCGTGCGCGAGCAGCACCGAGTCCAGCAGGGTCATGTCGGAGACGTAGGTGGCCAGGCAGGTGTGCAGCAGGGGATCGGCGCTGTCCAGCTTGCCGGCGGTCCGGAACCACACCTGCGAGCGCGGCTCCACCGGTTCGCCGACGCTGCCCCAGGGCGGGGTCGTGGCGTACCGGAGGTCCACCGCCTCGCGGGTCTCGATCAGCCGCTCCACCGTGCCCGGGTCACGGAAGATCTCCCGGTACGCGGGCAGCGACTCGGCCGCCGTGGGCAGGGACTCCGGGTCCGGCGCCGACGGCATCGCGACCTGGTGGTCGAGGCCGTCCTCGTACGTCTGGAACGACGCGGAGAGGTGGAAGATCGGCTGGCCGTGCTGGACGGCGACGACCCGGCGCGTGGTGAAGGAGCGCCCGTCGCGGATCCGGTCCACCGAGTACACGATGGGCGCGCCGGTGTCCCCGGTGCGCAGGAAGTACGAGTGCAGCGAGTGCGCGGTGCGGTCCGCGGGGACGGTCCGCCCGGCCGCGACCAGGGCCTGGGCCGCGACCTGACCGCCGAAGACGCGCGGTACCAGCGAAGGGCGGCTGGTACCGCGGAAGATGTTCTCCTCGATCTGCTCGAGGTCGAGCAGATCGAGGAGCGACGTCAGTGCCTCGTTCATGGGGGAAGGGTAAGTGCCCGGATTCCTTACAGGCCCATGGACTTGGCGATGATGGACTTCATGACCTCGCTGGTGCCGCCGTAGATGCGGTTCACGCGGTTGTCGGCGTACAGGCGGGCGATCGGGTACTCGTTCATGTAGCCGTAACCGCCGTGCAGCTGGAGGCACTTGTCGATGACGCGGTGCGCGACCTCGGTGCAGAACAGCTTCGCGGACGCGGCCTCGGCGGCGGTCAGCTCGCCGGCGTCCAGGGCCTCCAGGGCGCGGTCGGCGACGGCCTCGGCGGCGTCCACCTCGGCCTGGCAGGCGGCCAGTTCGAACTTGGTGTTCTGGAAGTGCGCGACCGGCTTGCCGAAGACGGTGCGCTCCGTCACGTACTGCTGGGCGAACCGGATGGCGGCCTTGGCCTGCGCGTACGCGCCGAAGGCGATGCCCCAGCGCTCGGACGGCAGGTTCGCGCCGAGGTAGTAGAAGCCCTTGTTCTCCTCGCCGAGCAGGTCCTCGACCGGGACCTTCACGTCGACGAACGCCAGCTCGGCGGTGTCGGAGGTGCGCAGGCCCAGCTTGTCCAGCTTGCGGCCGATGGAGTAGCCCTCGGACTTGGTGTCCACGGCGAAGAGGGAGATGCCGAAGCGGCGGTCCTCCGCGCTCGGGGCGGAGGTGCGGGCGCAGACGATCACGCGGTCGGCGTGCACGCCACCGGTGATGAAGGTCTTGGCGCCGTTGAGGACGTAGTGGGTGCCGTCCTCGGAGAGCTTGGCGGTGGTCTTCATGCCCGCGACGTCGGAGCCGGTGCCCGGCTCGGTCATGGCGAGGGCCCACATCTCCTCACCGGAGACGAACTTCGGGAGGTAACGCTTCTTCTGCTCGTCGTCGGCGAGCATCTTGATGTAGGGCAGGGCGAGCAGCACGTGCACGCCGGAGCCGCCGAAGTTGACGCCCGCGCGCGAGGTCTCCTCGTACAGGACGGCCTCGAACTTGTGGGTGTCCAGGCCCGCGCCGCCGAACTCCTCGGGGACGTTGATGCCGAAGACGCCCAGCTCGCCGAGCTTGTAGTAGAAATCGCGGGGCGCCTGTCCGGCGGCGAACCACTCGTCGTAGACGGGGACGACCTCGGCCTCGATGAAGGCGCGGATGGTCTCGCGGAACGCCTCGTGGTCCTCGTTGAACACCGTACGGCGCACGGCCGGCTCCCTTCGGTCGCGGCAGTCCGCCGCCTGAATCTAAGCGCTTGCTCAGATTAAGTTACCGGCGAGTTGTGCACCCTGTCCAGAGTGGGTGACCGACCTCATGCGGGGGCGCCGGCGCAGGCGGGGCGGGCTCAGCCCGCGGCCGAGGCCAGGTGCTCGGCCAGCGCCTCGTGGGTGAGGTGCAGCCCGGCCCGCAGGACCGCGTCACGGCGGCCGGGATGGGCGGCCCGGTGCCGCAGTTCGAGCTCCCGGGCCAGCCGCAGCCGGTCCGCGAAGTCCTCGCCGCGCAGGGCCGCGTCGAGGGCCGAGGCGGTCGCCCCGACCAACGGCGCCATGGCCCGCACCGCCGCGTCGGCTCCTGCGCCCGGGGCCGCTCCCGGAGGTTCCGAAGGCGCCCCGCCGGCATGCGGCCGTTCCCCGCCGGCCTCCCGTCGTTCCCCGTCGGCGGAGGAGGACCGGATCTCCAGCTCCCGGGCGAGGAACAGCAGGGCCGGCGCCGTCCGCGCGGCCAGCCGCAGCCGCGGACGGAGCGTGGCCGCCGCCCCTGCCGGCGCCTGCCGGGGTGGCAGGAGCAGCAGGCGCCCCGTCCTGCGGTCCAGCGCGGCGGACAGTTCGTACGGCCGGCGCCAGCGGGCGAAGCGGTCCGCCGGCGCGGGGCCCGTGGGCCGCCCGGCGGCGGCCCGCGCCGCGATCCGCTCCAGCAGGGCGCCGAGCCCGGTGCGGTACTCCTCCAGGCCCCGCACGGCCTCCCGGTAGGGATCCGGCGGCCACAGCAGCGGGCCGAGGAGCACCACGACGGCGATGCCGACCGCGCTCTCCTCCAGCCGGGCCAGCGGGTACCCGGGCACCGGCGTCGCGTAGATCACCAGCGCGGTGACCAGCACCTGCTGGTTGGGGGAGCCGTCGTGGCGCAGCAGGAACATCCCGGCGCAGGCGCACACGACGAGGACCAGGAACGACAACGAGCCCGACGGCAGCCAGTGCAGGACCAGCACGCTCAGCACCACGCCCACGACCACCCCCACCAGCCGCTCCAGGGCCATCCGGGGCGCCGCGAACACGTCGTCGCGCAGGATGAGGACGGCGGGCAGGGCGGCCGGCACGGGGGCCGTGCTGGTGCCGAGCCACACGCACAGGAACCAGGGGATGGTCGCACACACCAGCAGCCGGGCGGCCGGTGCCAGGCGCTCACCGAAGGGGCGGCTCCGCGCCGGTACGGACGTGCTGCCGAGCATGCGGCACATCGTAGGGGCGGCCGCCGTCCCCGGCGGGCCCGCCGGCCGGGCGTCGGAGGGCGTTCAGCCGCCCGGCCGCGGCGGGGGCTCCTCCCAGCGCAGGGCGAACCACAGCTCCATCCGGGTGTCCGGGTCGTCCAGGTCCCGCCCCAGCAGCTCCGCGCAGCGGGCCACGCGCTGGCGGACCGTGTTGCGGTGCACCCAGAGGGCGGCGGCGGTGCGGTCCCACCCGCCGTGGTGCGCCAGCCAGCCGCGCAGGGTCTCCCGCAGGACGGGGGAGAGCGGTGCGAGCAGGGCCGCGGCGTGCGCGCGGGCCTCCGCCTCCCCGACCAGGCCGGAGAAGCCGGGCGCGGCGTGCCGGGCCAGGGGGGTGCGGGCCGCCTCGGCGCGCTCCAGGGCCCGCCGGGCCTGCGCGTCGGCGGCGGGCAGCGAGCCGGGGGCGGCCGGTGCGCTCACCCCGAGGCGCCACCCGGGCCGCGCGCCCGGCTCCCGCTCGGTGAGCAGCCGTACGGGATCCCCGCGCGGGTCGACCAGTACGGTGCCCAGCGCGGCCGCGAGGGCCTGGGGGTCGCCCGTCCCGCGGGCGTGCACCACGTGCCAGGGGCCAGGCGACAGGGCCGCGGCGGGGTCGCCGTCGAGGAGCAGCCGGGTCAGGGCCGCCGCCTCGGGTCCGGCAGCCGGGCGGTGCGCGGTGAGGAGGGTCAGCAGCACCGCCGCGACCGAGGCGATGGTGTGGTCGCCGGGGGCGCGGGCCGGGGTGGCGGTCCCGAGCGCCCGCACGGCTTCCGCACCCGGCTCGACCGCGGGCTCCGGCGCGGCCTCCGCCGCGGATTCCGGCCCGGCGTCCCGCCCGCCCGCCCGTCCGGCACCCGGCCCGGCTCCCGGCCCCGGCGCAGTGCCCTGCCCCGGGAGGCCGCCCGGTGCCGGGGCCGTCGCGGGTGCCGGGCCGCCGAGGGCGTGGGCCGTGAGGTGCCATCCGCCCGCCTGGTCGGTCGCCGTCGCGGGCCCGCCCGCCCGGCCGACCCGGGCCAGCAGCGCGCGCAGCGCCGCCGCGGCCTCCGGAGGCGGCGGGTTCCCCGCGGAGCGGTCGTCCGGCCGGAGCGTGACGTGACCGCCCAGGCTCGCCGCCAGCCGCGACAGCACCGCCGGGACCGGATCGGGCCGCGCGGCCGCCGCCGCGAGGGACTGCTGGGCCTCGGTGACCCGGCGCAGCTCCCGCGTACGGGCCCCCGCCATCAGCCGCCAGACCGTACGGGCCACCGCGCTGAACGGGGTGCCGGGCGGGACCTCCAGGAGCGGCAGCCCGTGGTGCGCGCAGGCCTCGGCCAGGCCGGCCGGCACCCGCTCGTGCACGGGCGCCACCCCGAAGCCGAGCGCCGCCACCCCGGCCTCGGCCAGGCGGGCGACGTAGCCGTCGGGATCCGTGCCCAGCCCGGCCCCCGCGGTCAGCAGCAGCTCGCCGCCCAGCAGGTACGGGGAGGGATCCGCCATCTCGGAGGCGTGCACCCCGTGCACATCGGCCTCGGCCGGGCCGGCCAGGTGGCGCAGGCCCAGCTCGCGGTCGGGCAGCAGGGCGCCGAGCGCCACCGATGCGGTCGGCGGGGGCGGGGCAGTGGGCGAGGCCGCCATGGATACTCCGTACAGATCAGGGGTCTCCTGTGGATGGTACGTACACTTCGCGCCGGGTGGGCGCCCCTTTACGCTCGAAGAACCGCACTTGTAGGACCTCCAGAAGGGCACCCCCCATGAGCACGCAGCCGCGCGGCCCCGTCGACTCCTCCCGCATCCCGCGCTACGCGGGCCCGGCGACCTTCGCCCGGCTGCCCCGCCTCGACGAGGTCGGCGGCAAGGCCGACGTCGCCGTCGTCGGCGTGCCCTTCGACTCCGGCGTCTCCTACCGCCCCGGCGCCCGCTTCGGCGGCAACGCCATCCGCGAGGCCTCGCGCCTGCTGCGCCCCTACAACCCGGCGCAGGACGCCTCCCCCTTCGCCCTCGCGCAGGTCGCCGACGCCGGTGACATCGCCGCGAACCCGTTCAACATCAACGAGGCCGTCGAGACGGTCGAGGCCGCGGCCGACGAGCTGATCGGCAACGGCTCCCGCCTGATGACCCTCGGCGGCGACCACACCATCGCCCTCCCGCTGCTCCGCTCCGTCGCGAAGAAGCACGGCCCGGTGGCCCTGCTCCACTTCGACGCGCACCTGGACACCTGGGACACGTACTTCGGCGCCGAGTACACCCACGGCACGCCGTTCCGCCGCGCCGTGGAGGAGGGCATCCTCGACACCGAGGCGCTCTCGCACGTCGGCACCCGCGGCCCGCTGTACGGCAAGCAGGACCTCGACGACGACGCCAAGATGGGCTTCGGCATCGTCACCTCGGCGGACGTCTACCGCCGCGGCGCCGACGAGGTCGCGGACCAGCTGCGCCAGCGCATCGGCGACCGCCCGCTGTACATCTCCATCGACATCGACGTGCTGGACCCGGCGCACGCGCCCGGCACCGGCACCCCCGAGGCGGGCGGCATGACCTCCCGCGAGCTGCTGGAGATCATCCGCGGCCTGTCCTCCTGCAACCTGGTTTCGGCGGACGTCGTCGAGGTGGCCCCCGCGTACGATCACGCGGAGATCACCTCGGTCGCGGCCTCGCACACCGCGTACGAGCTGACCACGATCATGAGCCGTCAGATCTCCGCCGCCAGGCAGGGTCGATAAGCACAGCGCGGCGGCGACGGCGAACCCGAAGGGTGAGTAAGCGCACGTGACGCACGACCACGACCTGGTACTCCGTCCCACCGAGGCCCAGACGGCCGCCGCCCTGGCCCCACCGCCGGGGCGGACGGGCGGGGACCTGGTCGTGGAAACGCTGCGCTCGCTCGGCGCCACCACCGTCTTCGGGCTGCCGGGGCAGCACGCCCTCGGCCTCTTCGACGCGGTGGGGCGCTCCGACCTGCGCCTCGTCGGGCTCCGTACGGAGAACAACGCGGGCTTCGCCGCCGACGCCTACGGCCGCATCACGGGCGAGGCGGTCCCCCTCCTCCTGTCCACCGGCCCGGGCGCGCTCATGGCCCTGCCCGCGCTCGCGGAGGCGGCCGCCGCCTCGGCCCCGGTGCTCGCCATCTCCTCGCAGGTCCCCGTCGCGGGTCTGGGCGGGGGCCGGCGCGGCCACCTGCACGAGCTGCGCGACCAGTCGGCCTCCTTCCGGGACGTCGTGAAGTCGGTCCACACCGCCCGCACCCCCTCCCAGATCCCCTCCGTCGTCGCGGAGGCCTGGGAGTCGGCGCTGACCGCTCCGCACGGCCCGGTCTGGGTGGAGGTCGCGGAGGACGTCCTGCGCGCGGAGACGTTCATCCCCCAGGTCACGGGCATGGACGCGACCCCGCACGAACTCGCCCCCCGCCCGGAGCTCACGGCCCTGGCCGCGCACTGGCTGTCCTCGGCCGAGCGTCCGGTGATCATCGCGGGCGGCGGGGTCGTCCGCTCCGACGCCGCGGGCAAGCTCAGGCAGCTGGCGGAACGCCTGGGCGCCCCCGTGGTCACCACCTTCGGCGGCAAGGGCGCCTTCCCGTGGACCCACCCGCTCTCCCTCCAGTCCTGGCTGGAGGACCGCCACATGACGGACTTCCTGGAGGACGCGGACGTCCTGCTGGTCGTCGGCTCGGGCCTCGGGGAACTCTCCTCGAACTACCACACGTTCCTCCCCACGGGCCGCGTCGTCCAGATCGAGGCCGACCTCGGCAAGCTGGAGTCCAACCACCCGGCCCTCGGCATCCACGCGGACGCCCGCCTGGCCCTGCAGGCCCTGCTGGAGACGGTGTCCGAGCGCGAGGACCCCGCCGCGCCGGAGCGCGTCCGCCGCGTCCTCGACGACATCGAGGCGCGCCTCGCCGGCCAGGACGTCTCTCTGGAGCGCTCGCTGCTGACCTCGATCCGCTCCGCCCTGCCCGCACGCTCCCCTTCCTTCTGGGACATGACGATCCTGTCCTACTGGGCCTGGTCCGCCTTCGACGCGAAGCACCCCAACACCATGCACTCGGCGCAGGGCGCGGGCGGCCTCGGCTACGCCTTCCCGGCGGCCCTCGGCGCCTGCGTCGCCGAACCGGGCACCCCGGTCCTGGCGGTGTCCGGCGACGGCGGCGCGATGTACTCGATCGCGGAGCTGGCCACGGCCCGCCAGCACGACCTCGACGTCACCTGGCTGATCGTGGACGACGGGGGCTACGGCATCCTGCGCGAGTACATGACGCAGTCCTTCGGCAGCGCCACCGCCACGGAACTCACCCGCCCCGACTTCGCCGCCCTGGCGGCGTCCTTCGACGTCCCGGCGACGACGACCACCCCGCAATCCCTGGCTTCCGACCTCAAGAAGGCCCTCGCCACCCCGGGCCCCTCGGTGGTCGTCCTGCCGGCCCTCCTCAAGATGTTCGCCCCGACCCACCTCTGACCGCGGCGGCCCCGGCCCACCCTGCCCCCGACCCGCCCTGCCCCCGGCGGCCCCCGGTCCACCCGGCGATCGGTCCCGCCCGGCCACGTCCGGGTGCTTCCCACGTGCGCCGGAGCCGCCCTGCGTACACGTTCGAATTGTTGCAGCGGGATGAAATCCGCCGGTCGGGGCGTTGCCGCCTCCGGCAAGACAAGACGAACGGGGAGGCACCACGTGACGGCGGCTGGGGAGAAACAGGGCTGGGGCAAGCGGCTGACGGCCTACACCTGGCGGTACAGGCGCAACGTGCTGCTCGCGCTCGGCTCCTCGCTGGGCGGCATGGCCGTCATGGCGCTCGTACCGCTCGTCACCCGGGTGATCATCGACGACGTCATCGGGGACCACAGCAAGCCCATGGGGCCCTGGGCCGGGCTCCTCATAGCCGCCGCCCTCCTCGTCTACGTGCTCACCTACGTACGCCGGTACTACGGCGGGCGGCTCGCCCTCGACGTGCAGCACGACCTGCGCACCGACATGTACGCCACCATCTCCCGCCTCGACGGGCGCCGCCAGGACGAGCTGTCCACCGGCCAGGTCGTCGGCCGGGCCACCACCGACCTCCAGCTGATCCAGGGCCTGCTCTTCATGCTGCCCATGACCATCGGGAACTTCCTGCTCTTCGGGATATCCCTCGGGGTCATGCTGTGGCTCTCCCCGCTGCTGACCGTCGTCGCGCTGCTGATGGCCCCCGCCCTCTGGTTCATCGCCAAGCGCAGCCGCAAGAAGCTCTTCCCGGCCACCTGGTGGGCCCAGGGCCAGGCCGCCGCCGTCGCCACCGTCGTCGACGGGGCCGTGACCGGCGTCCGCGTCGTCAAGGGCTTCGGCCAGGAGGAGCAGGAGACCGGCAAGCTGCGCGCGGCGAGCCGCCGGCTGTTCGCCGGACGGATGCGCACCATCCGCCTCAACTCCCGCTACACCCCCGCACTCCAGGCCGTACCCGCCCTCGCCCAGGTCGCCATGCTGGCCCTCGGCGGCTGGATGGCCACCGAGGGCCAGGTCACCCTCGGCACCTTCGTCGCCTTCTCCACCTACCTGGCCCAGCTCGTCGGCCCGGTCCGCATGCTCGCCATGGTCCTCACCGTCGGCCAGCAGGCCCGCGCCGGCGTCGAGCGGGTCTTCGAGCTCATCGACACCGAGCCCGCGATCCGGGAGGGCACCCACGAGCTGCCCGCCGACGCCCCCGCCACCGTCGAGTTCGACGACGTCCGCTTCGGCTACGACCCCGAGCGGCCCGTCCTCGACGGGTTCTCGCTCTCCGTCGCGGAAGGCGAGACCATCGCCGTCGTCGGTGCCTCGGGAAGCGGGAAGTCCACGCTCGCGCTGCTGCTGCCCCGCTTCTACGACGCCGACGGCGGAGCGGTCCGCGTCGGCGGGCACGACGTCCGCGAGCTGACCTACGACTCCCTGCGCTCCGCGATCGGGCTCGTCCCGGAGGACTCCTTCCTCTTCTCCGACACCATCCGGTCCAACATCGCCTACGGGCACCCCGGCGCCACCGACGCGCAGATCGAGGCGGCCGCCCGCGCCGCCCAGGCCGAGGGCTTCATCCACGCCCTGCCCGCCGGGTACGACACCAAGGTCGGCGAGCAGGGGCTCACCCTCTCCGGCGGCCAGCGCCAGCGCATCGCCCTCGCCCGGGCCATCCTCACCGACCCCCGCCTGCTCCTCCTCGACGACGCCACCTCCGCCGTGGACGCGCGCGTCGAGCACAAGATCCACGAGGCCCTGCGCGCCGTCATGGCAGGCCGGACCACCCTGCTGATCGCCCACCGCCGCTCCACGCTCGCGCTGGCCGACCGGATCGCCGTACTCGACCGCGGGCGGCTCGCCGACCTCGGGACGCACGAGGAGCTGGAGCGCCGCTCGGCGCTCTACCGCCGGCTGCTCACCGACCCCGACGCGCTCGGTGCCGGCTCGCCGCGGACTCCGGACGCCCCGCTGATGACGGAGTTCGAGCGGGAGCTCGACCGCAAGCTCGAACGGGACATCGAGCTCGAAGCCGAGATCGACTCCGAGCCGGTCAACGCCAAGCGCCGGGTCGCGGCCGGGATCACCCCCGAGCTGTGGCGGCGGCGCGACGACCAGAGCGGCGGCCAGGCCCCCGCCGCCGCGGGCGCCGCGCCCGGAGCCGGCCACTCCCTGGCCGGGGCCGTCGCCGGCATGCCGGCGACGCCCGAACTCCTGGCGCAGGTGGCCGCGCTGCCGCCCGCCGAGGACGAACCCGACGTGGACGAGACCCGCGCCGCGTCCGCCGAGGACAGCTACGGCCTGCGCCGCCTGCTCCGCGGCTTCTGGGCGCCGCTCGCCCTCAGCCTCGGCCTCGTCGCCGTGGACGCCGGCGCCGGACTGCTGCTGCCGATCCTGATCCGGCACGGCATCGACAAGGGCGTGGAGCAGGCCGTGCTCGGCGCCGTCTGGGTGGCCGCCGGGCTCGCCCTCGCCCTCGTCTTCGCCCAGTGGGCCGCGCAGTTCGCCGAGACCCGCATGACGGGCCGTACCGGCGAGCGCGTCCTGTACGCCCTGCGCGTCAAGATCTTCGCCCAGCTCCAGCGCCTCGGCCTCGACTACTACGAGCGCGAGCTGACCGGCAAGATCATGACCCGGATGACCACCGACGTCGACTCACTGAGCTCGTTCCTGCAGACCGGGCTCGTCACCGCCGTCGTCTCCGTCTTCACCTTCTTCGGGATTCTCGTCGCCCTGCTCGTCCTCGACGTCGAGCTCGCGCTGATCGTCTTCGCGACGCTGCCCGTCCTGGTCCTCGGCACGATCGTCTTCCGCCGCAGGTCCGTCGCCGCCTACGAGCTCGCCCGCGACCGGGTCAGCCTGGTCAACGCCGACCTCCAGGAGTCCGTCTCGGGCCTGCGCATCGTCCAGGCCTTCCGCCGCGAGGGCTCCGGTGCCACCCGCTTCGCCGAGCGCAGCGACTCGTACCGCGAGGCCCGCGTCCGCGGCCAGTGGCTGATATCCGTCTACTTCCCCTTCGTGCAGCTGCTGTCCTCGGGCGCCGCGGCCGCCGTGCTGATCGTCGGCGCGGGCCGGGTGGAGGCCGGGACGCTCACCACCGGCGCGCTCGTCGCGTACCTGCTCTACATCGACCTGTTCTTCGCGCCCGTCCAGCAGCTCTCCCAGGTCTTCGACGGCTACCAGCAGGCCACCGTCTCCCTGGGCCGCATCCAGGGGCTGCTGCGCGAGCCCACCACCACCCCGCTCCCCGACGCGCCCCTCGAGGTGCCGGAGCTGCGCGGGGAGATCGCCTTCGAGGACGTCCGCTTCCGGTACGGGACGGCGGAGGAACGCGGCGAGAAGGGGGAGGCACTGGCCGGCATCAGTCTGCGGATCCCCGCCGGACAGACCGTCGCCTTCGTCGGCGAGACCGGAGCCGGCAAGTCCACGCTGGTCAAGATGGTGGCCCGGTTCTACGACCCGACCTCCGGCCGGATCACCGTGGACGGCGCCGATCTGCGGCAGCTCGACCTGACGGCCTACCGGCACCGGCTGGGCGTCGTCCCGCAGGAGCCCTACCTCTTCCCGGGGACCGTCCGCGACGCCATCGCCTACGGGCGGCCCGACGCGAGCGACGCCGAGGTCGAGGCCGCGGCCCGCGCGGTCGGCGCCCACGACATGGTCGCCACCCTCGACGGCGGCTACCTGCACACCGTCGCCGAACGCGGCCGCAACCTCTCCGCCGGCCAGCGCCAGCTGATCGCGCTGGCCCGGGCCGAACTCGTCGACCCGGACGTGCTGCTGCTCGACGAGGCCACCGCCGCCCTGGACCTGGCCACCGAGGCCCAGGTCAACCAGGCGACGGACCGGCTCGCCGGCAAGCGCACCACCCTGGTGGTCGCGCACCGGCTGACCACCGCAGCGCGCGCCGACCGCGTCGTGGTCATGGACCGCGGCCGGGTCGTGGAGGACGGCACCCACGCCGAACTCCTGGCGCGCGGCGGCCGGTACGCCGAGCTGTGGCGCACCTTCGTCGGGGAGGACGAGCGCGCCGCGGCCTGACAGGGGCAGGGGCGTCAGAGGCTCACAGCTCGCCGAAGAGCAGGTTGCCCGGGGCGTCCTCGTCGGTGCCGGTGTAGTACTCGCGTACCGCGTGCAGGAGTTCGTCCACCGTCAGGGTGCCGTCCCCGTCGGCGTCGATCCGCCGGAACAACGCCTCGGTGTCGGCGGGGCTCAGCCTCGTGCCGAAGGCCTCCTGGGCCTTGTGGAACTCCTCCGGGCTGATGACCCCGTCGCCGTCGGTGTCGACGATCGTGAGGATCGCCCGCATCATCGGCCGGAACGACCGGTCGTAGGCGGGCCCGCCCTGGGCGTACAGGCGGGTCATGCCCAGCTTGTACTCCTCGGGCGTGACCTTGCCGTCCCGGTCCACGTCCAGCTCGGTGAAGAGGTCCTGCCAGAAGTCGGTCAGACCGCGCATCACCAGTTCGGCCTTGGGCGAGGTGGCCGGCTCGTCGAGGGCCGACAGCAGCCGGGAACCGAGCGCGAAGATGTCGTCGGCCTCGACCACCCCGCTCCCGTCGGCGTCCAGGTGCGTGAAGGCGCGCTCCAGCTTGCGGTCGAGCAGGTCGTCGATCATGTCAGTGCCTTTCACGGCTACGGGTACGGCTGCGGCCACGCCGAGGGGGTATGTCGTCGCCCACCGTAATGTCCGGCTCGATCGTGAACTCCTGTTCTCAGGCAGGGAAGTTGTGGATGCACTCGTACGGGGGACGGGCGGCGGCCGCGGCCCGGCGCCCGCGATGAGGTCCCGCGACGCGGCGGGGGTGGCCGGGTCCTTGTGTGCTGCAACCTTCCGCGGGGTTCGGGCGTCGTACGTGCGTGCGCATGCGGTGCGTGCGACCGATCGGGGGACAGGTTGTTGCAGGGGTGGAGGAGACGGGCCCGCCGGGCCGCGTCCTTGGGGGTCTTCGCGGCGGCCCTGTGGCTCTGCGCCGGCGGGCTGCTCACGGCGCCGCCCGCGCAGGCGGCGGCCCACGGCTGCGGGGGCCGGCTGGCGAGGACCGTGCCCTTCGAGACGGGTGAGGTGCGCGTCTACAAGAGCCGCAACCAGGCCTGCGCGGTGACCGTGGCCCGCGTCCCCGGCGAGGGGTGGCGGATGGCGGTGAGCATCCAGCCGCGCGGCGGGGCTCCCGTCCGCGAAGAGGGGCGATTCACCCGATATGCCGGGCCTGTCACTGTCGGTGCGATCAGTCGCTGCGTGTATGTAAGGGGCGGCGTGGGTGCCGGATCGGCCGCTTCCGGCTGGATCCTGTGCTGAGGTACCGGCCCAACTAGGTCTGTTCAGCGGCGCGTTGCCCCCGCTAGGTTCACGGCGACCGAAGTGAACTCAAGGGGAGGGTGAATGCGCAAGACGCTCGGATGGCTGCTGTCGCTCGTGGTGCTCATCGGCACCATGGGCGCGGCCGGCTCCACGGCGCAAGCGGCCACAGCCGCGGAACCGCCGGCCGCCACGGACATCAAGGACCAGATCCTCGGCATTCCGGGGATGAGCCTGATCGAGGAGAAGCCGTACCCCGGCTACCGCTTCTTCGTTCTGAACTACGAGCAGCCGGTGGACCACCGGCAGCCGTGGAAGGGCACCTTCAAGCAGCGCCTGACCCTTCTGCACAAGGACGTCTCGCGGCCGTCGGTGTTCTTCACCTCCGGCTACAACGTCAACACCAACCCGCGCCGCAGCGAGCCGACGACCATCGTCGACGGCAACCAGGTGTCCCTGGAGTATCGATTCTTCACCCCCTCCCGGCCCGACCCGGCCAACTGGGCGAACCTGGACATCTGGCAGGCCGCCAGTGACCAGCACCGCCTCTTCACCGCCCTGAAGAAGATCTACAAGAAGAACTGGCTGGCCACGGGCGGCAGCAAGGGCGGCATGACGGCGACGTACTACGAGCGGTACTACCCGCGCGACATGGACGGCGTCGTCGCGTACGTCGCGCCCAACGACGTCGTCAACAAGGAGGACTCGGCCTACGACCGGTTCTTCGCCAAGGTCGGCACCAAGGAGTGCCGCGACAAGCTGAACGCGGTCCAGCGCGAGGCGCTCGTGCGCCGCGAGCCGCTGGAGGCCAAGTACGCCGTGGCCGCGGCCGAGAACGGCTGGACCTTCACCACCGTCGGGAACCTCGACAAGGCCTACGAGGCCGTCGTGCTCGACTACGTCTGGGCCTTCTGGCAGTACAGCCTGCTCTCCGACTGCGGCTCCATCCCGGCCGCGGCGACCGCGAGCGACCAGGAGATCTGGGACTCGATCGACGCGATCTCCGGCTTCTCGGCCTACGCCGACCAGGGCCTGGAGACGTACACGCCGTACTACTACCAGGCGGGTACGCAGCTCGGTTCCCCGGACATCAAGCAGCCGCACCTGGGCAACCTGAGCCGCTACGGCTACCAGCCGCCGCGCAACTTCGTGCCCCGCGACATCCCCATGACCTTCCAGCCGGGGGTCATGGCGGACGTGGACAAGTGGGTGCGCGACAACGCCGACCAGATGCTCTTCGTGTACGGGCAGAACGACCCGTGGGGCGCCGAGCCCTTCCACCTCGGGTACGGGGCGCGCGACAGCTACGTCATGATCGCGCCGGGCGCCAACCACGGGGCCAACGTCGCGAAGCTCCTGGACGGCGAGAAGACCCTCGCCACCGCGAAGATCCTCCAGTGGGCCGGGGTGGCCCCGGCCGCCACGATCGCCGACGAGTCGAAGGCGGCGCCGCTGGCCGCCGCGGACGCGCAGCTCGACCAGCGCGACCTGGAGCGCGAGCCGCAGCTGCGGCCGTGACGCACCGGGCCGGGGCCGAGCCGGTCCCGGCCCGTGGGCCGCGGGCTGACCTGGTCCCGGCCCGTGGGCCGCGGGCTGACGCCGGGAACTACCGCGTCAGCCCGTGGCCCAGCGGGTAGCGGCCCGGCACCGGGACGGGGAGGCGGCCGGCGGGCCGTACCGCCCCGGTGAGCACCCGGGCCGCCGCCCGCATCTCCACGTCCGTCCACGAGTACGTCGCCAGCTCCGCCGCGCAGGCCGGCAGCCGGGCCGGGTCGTACGGATTGCGGACCGCCAGCAGGATCACCGGCACTCCGGACGCGACCAGGTCCGTCACCAGCCGGTGCTGTGCGTTCTCGTCGTCCTGTTCCGGGACGTTGTACGTGCACACCAGCACGGCCGCGTGGCCGGGCACCGCGGCCGGCGCACGGGCGGGCGGCACCGCCGTGGCCCGGCAGCCCAGGGCCGTCAGCTCGCGCGCCAGTACGGCCGTGGGCGGGCCCGTGGTGCCCGTGGGGGAGGCCGGATCCGTCCCCGTGACCAGCAGCCGGGGGCCGGCCGTCGCGTCGATCGGCACCAGCCCGCGGGGATTGGCCAGCAGGGTCGTGGTACGCGCCGCGATCTGGTCGGCGGCGTCCCGGTGCCTGCGGACGCCGACGGTGGCGTCCACCGCCTCCGTCGTGGTGTAGGCCTCGTCGAACAGCCCCCGGCGGGACTTCAGTTCCAGGATCCGCAGCACCGACTCCTCGATCCGGGCCTCCGTCAGCTCGCCCGCCTCGACGGCCGCCAGCACGCTGCGGTACGCGAGCCCCAGGTCCGGCGGGTTCAGCAACTGGTCGCAGCCCGCCAGCAGGGCCAGTACGGGAACGCGGTCGTCCCCGTACTTCTGGCGGACCCCGGCCATGTCGAGGGCGTCCGTGACCACCACCCCCTGGAAGCCGAGGCGTTCGCGCAGGATGCCCGTGACGATCGGCCGGGAGAGCGTGGCCGGGTCCCCCGAGGGGTCGAGCGCGGGGAAGACGATGTGCGCCGTCATGACCGCGTCCACGCCCGCCTCCACCGCGGCCCGGAACGGCGGCTCGTCCAGCTCCTCCCAGACGGCGCGGGTGTGCCGCATCACCGGCAGGCCCACGTGGCTGTCGGTCTCGGTGTCCCCGTGGCCCGGGAAGTGCTTCGCGGTGGCGGCCACGCCCGCCCCCTGGTAGCCGCGCACTTGGGCGGCCACCAGGGCCGCCACGGCGTGCGGGTCGGAGCCGAAGGACCGTACGCCGATCACGGGGTTGGCCGGGTTGACGTTGACGTCGGCCACCGGCGCGTAGTCCTGCCGGATGCCCAGCGCGGCCAGCTCTGCGCCCGCGATGCGCGCGGCCCGCTGGGCGTCGGCGGTGGAACCGCCCGCGCCGAGCGCCATCGCCCCGGGGAACAGGGTGGCCGGGGCGCCGATCCGGGCGACGGCGCCGTGCTCCTGGTCGGTCGAGAGCAGCAGTGGGATCCGGGCGCCGGAGGTGAGGGCGGCCTGCTGGAGGCCGACGGAGAGGGCGGCGATCTGGTGCGGGGTGCGGGTGTTGTGGGCCCAGGCGAAGTAGACGATCCCGCCGAGGTGGTAGCGCGCGACCAGTTCGGCGGCGGTGCGCACGCCGAACAGGGTCTGGTTCTGCTCGGCGTCGGCCGGGTCGGGATCGGTCGCCGAGTGCCCGTACGCCCGCGACACGAAGAGCTGCCCGACCTTCTCGGCGAGGCTCATGCCGTCCACGAAGCGGCGCAGGCGCGCCCGGTCCGGGTGGTGGCCGGGCGGACCCTCGGGGGACCTCGGGTCGTCGGGGGTGCCGTGCGGGCCGAGCGTGGCGGCGGCGGCCCCGGCGGCGGCGACGGCGGCCATGGCGGCTGCGGTGAGCAGGGTCCGGCGGGAGGCGTGGTGCGGCACGGGGCGGACCCTACCGGGTGCCCTCCGGGCGGGTCGGCTGCGTCGGGGTGTGTTGGCCAAGTACCGCCGGTTGCCGTGCCTTGCGTGGCCTGGGCGGGCGGGGTGGGGGCGGTTAGGGCGGGGCCGGGCGTGCGCCGGGGCGTCTCCTCGGGCGCCGAACGTGTCGGGGGGTCGGAGCGTCCGGGCACCTTGCGTTCGACGCCCTGCGGGGATCACCCCGACACACACCCGGCCCCGCCCAAACCGCCCGGCGTGGCCCCGCCGGAACCGTTCGGTGCGTGCCCGGCCGTGCCGGGGCCTGTGCCTAGTGGTGTGGACCGGAAAACTTGGCGGGTGAAAGAACAGGGGGGGGAAGGGGGAGGGGGGGGTTTT
>NZ_JBVJFB010000002.1:431263-731465 GCF_055588065.1 Streptomyces sp. NPDC046308 | reverse complement strand
CCCAACACCACCCCTGCCCCCCCACAACCCGCCGGGGGGTACCTCGCCGAACTCGTTTGTTGCTTTCTCGGCTGTGCGGGTTCTTGTTCTTCCTTCCCCCCCCCCCCCCCCTCCCCCCCCCCACCACTAGGTGGGCCAGTGGGACTGGAGGGTCTTCACGGCCTCCGTGATGGCGGGGCGGCGGGCGGCGCCGGTGCGCCAGAGGGCGTAGAGGCGGCGTACGGGGCCCGGTTCCAGGGGGACCGCCACCGCGCCCGGCGGGAGGGTTCCGGTGCCGAGGCGGGGCACGACGGCGACGCCGAGGCCGGCGGCGACCAGGGCGACGATGGTGTGGTTCTCCTCGGCCACGTGCGCGATGTCGGGTTCGAAGCCGGCCGTGCGCAGGGTCCGTACCAGCCAGTCGTGGCAGACCCGGCCGGGCGGCTGGCAGACCCAGCGCTCGCCGCCGAGGTCGCCGCGCTGGATGCTCCCGCGCCTGGTGAAGGGGTGGCCGGCCGGGACGACCAGGTCGCAGAGGTCGTCGCCGATCACCGCCTGCTCGATCCCCTCGGGCGCGGGCAGCGGGGCGATGTCCCAGTCGTGCGCCACCGCCAGATCGGTGACTCCCCGCGCCACCAGGTCGACGGACAGGTGCGGGTCCACCTCGGTCAGGCGTACTTCGAGGGCGGGGTGGCGGACGGCCAGATCGGCCAGGACGCCCGGCAGCAGCCCGCGCGCCGCCGAGGCGAAGGCGGCCACCGTCAGCAGCCCGCTCGGCCGCCCGCGCCGCTCCTCCAGGGTGGTCTCGGCGTGCTCCACGATCGCCATCAACCGCTGGGCCGTGTCGGCCAGATGGCGGGCCTCCTCGGTGAGCGCGACCCCGCGCCCGCGCCGCTCCAGCAGGGTGGTGCGGGTCTCCCGTTCCAGCTTGGCGATCTGCTGCGAGACCGCCGAGGGCGTGTAGCCGAGGGCGGCCGCCGCGCCCGCGACCGAGCCGTGCACGGAGACGGCGTGCAGGGCGCGCAGCCGGGCTAGATCGAGCATGTCCCTATCGTAAGCACTGCTTCATTGACTGCGGTAGTGATTCGCGCTGGTGCTACATGGTCGGGGCGACGATGGTGGGGTCATGCGTCCCGTACACACTGCTCTCGCCGTGCTCGTCGCCGCCTTCTGGGGCTTCAATTTCGTCGTCATCGAGATCGGGCTCGGTCATTTCCCGCCGTTGCTGCTGTCCGCCCTGCGGTTCCTGGTCGCCGCCCTGCCCGCCGTGTTCTTCGTGGGGCGGCCCAAGACCGCCTGGAAGTGGATCGTCGGGGTCGGGATCGCCCTCGGTGTCGCCAAGTTCGGCCTGCTCTTCACGGGCATGGACGCCGGGATGCCCGCCGGGCTGTCCTCGCTGGTGCTGCAGATCCAGGCCGTCTTCACCGCCGTGCTGGCCGCGGTGGTGCTGCGCGAACGGCCGGGCCCGGTGCGGGTGCTCGGCATGGTCGTGGCGTTCGCCGGGATCGCGGTCGCCGCGGTGGACGGCGGGACGTCCGGGCCGGTGCTCGGCTTCACGCTGGTCGTGGCGGCCGCCGCCTGCTGGGGCGTCTCCAACGTGCTGACCCGCAAGGCCGCGCCGCCCGACGCCCTGAACTTCATGGTGTGGGTGTGCACGGTCCCCGTGCTGCCGCTGCTCGCGCTGTCCCTGGTGTTCGAGGGGCCCGAGCGGGACCTGGCCGCGCTGCGGTCCCTGGACTGGTCGGGGGTGGCCGTCATCGGCTACGTCGCCTGGGTGTCCACCGTCTTCGGCTTCGCCGCCTGGAGCTACCTGCTGCGCCGCTATCCCGCTTCGGCGGTCGCACCGTTCTCGCTGCTGGTGCCGGTGTTCGGGATGTCCTCGGCGGCGCTGGTGCTGGGGGAGTCCGTGTCGGGGCTGCGCTGGCTGGCGGCCGTGCTCCTGGTCGGCGGTGTCGCCCTCACCTCGCTGGCCCCCGCGCGCGCCTCGAACCGTACGGGGGTCGGTTCGGGCGTCAGCGCGGGGAGCCCTCCTGGAGGGACAGCCGCCAGTCCTGCCCCGTCAGACTCGCTCCGTACGAGCGGTGCGGCCGCTCCGCGATCAGGGTGAAGCCGGCCTTCAGGTAGAGGTCCCGGGCGTCGGTGAGCACGTCGTTGGTCCACAGCACCAGCTCGCGGTAGCCGACCGAGCGGGCGAAGGCGACGACGGTGTCGACGAGCAGGGTGCCGATGCCGCGGCCGCGGCCCTCCGGGTCGACCAGGAGCAGGCGGAGCCGGGCGGTGCCGGGGGCGCCGTCCTCGCGCACGCACATCACCGAGCCGACCGGGCGGCCGGCCAGCTCGGCGATCCAGACCCGTTCCAGGTAGGGGTCGTGGTCCTGGGCGAAGTCCGCGACGATCCGGGCGACCAGCCCCTCGAAGTCACTGTTCCAGCCGTACTCGGCGGCGTACAGCGCGCCGTGGCGCTGCACGATCCACCCCAGGTCACCCGGCTCCGGGTCCCGCAGCCGCACACTCTCAGCCATGGCCCAACTCTAGGACGGCGGGCCCCCGAACGGGTTACCTCCTGCCGCCGAGGCCGCCGCCGAGCGTGGCCACGCCCTGCTCGTCGTCGCCGAGCTCGTGGAGCACGTCGTCCTGGAACGAGGATTCGCTCATGCCGGAAACGCCACGTGTGAGGTGATTTGGCGGCACCTTGAGTAGGCGTACGGTAACGGAAAAGTAAAGCTGTGCTTCCGGCTGCAACCCTGCGGGGGTATCGCGGGTCGTATGGTGCGTCGGCACTTCCGGGGAGGGATCTGGGGGGATCGGGAAGTCCGACACGGGAGGGGTAACCGTGAGGGGGTCCGGCCGCGAGGCGGGACCCCCTTCGCGCTGTCCACAGGCCTGACGCGTTGTCGGCGCGGCCCGGTAGCTTTCGGGGCATGGCAACAGACGGGGCACGGGTGGTTCCGGTGCAACTGGCGGTGGTCGAAGGGGTGCTCGAGCGCATCACCTATGCCAACGAGGAGAGCGGGTACACGGTCGCCCGCGTCGACACCGGCCGGGGCAGCGGCGACCTGCTCACCGTGGTCGGCTCGCTGCTGGGCGCGCAGCCCGGTGAATCGCTGCGCATGGAGGGCCGCTGGGGCTCCCACCCGCAGTACGGCAGGCAGTTCACCGTGGAGAACTACAAGACCGTGCTGCCCGCGACGATCCAGGGCATCCGCCGGTATCTGGGGTCGGGTCTGATCAAGGGGATCGGACCGAAGATCGCCGACCGGATCGTGGAGCACTTCGGGACGGACACCCTCGACGTCATCGAGGAGGAGCCGAAGCGGCTGATCGAGGTGCCCGGGCTCGGCCCCAAGCGGACGAAGCTGATCGGCGCCGCCTGGGAGGAGCAGAAGGCCATCAAGGAGGTCATGGTCTTCCTCCAGGGCGTCGGCGTCTCCACCTCCATCGCCGTCCGCATCTACAAGAAGTACGGGGACGCCTCCATCTCGGTGGTGCAGAACCAGCCGTACCGGCTCGCCGCCGATGTCTGGGGCATCGGGTTCCTCACCGCCGACCGGATCGCCCAGGCCGTCGGGATCCCGCACGACAGCCCCGAGCGGGTGAAGGCCGGCCTCCAGTACGCCCTGTCCCAGTCCACCGACCAGGGGCACTGCTTCCTGCCGGAGGACCGGCTCATCGCCGACGGCGTCAAGCTGCTCCAGGTGGACACCGGCCTGGTGATCGACTGCCTGGCCGAGCTGGCCGCCGACCCGGAAGGAGTCGTACGGGAGTCCGTACCGGATCCGCAGGGCGGCCCGGATCCGCTGACCGCCGTGTACCTGGTGCCCTTCCACCGGGCCGAGCTCTCGCTGGTGGGGCAGGTTCGCCGGCTCCTGAACGCCGAGGACGACCGGATGCCGGCGTTTCGGGACGTGGACTGGGAGAAGGCCCTGGGCTGGCTCGCCGGGCGGACCGGGGCCACCCTCGCCCCCGAACAGCGGGACGCGGTCAGGCTCGCGCTCACCCGCAAGGTCGCCGTCATGACCGGCGGCCCCGGCTGCGGAAAGTCCTTCACCGTGCGCTCGATCGTCGAGCTGGCCCGGGCCAAGAAGGCCAAGGTGGTGCTGGCCGCGCCCACCGGCCGGGCGGCGAAGCGGCTGTCCGAGCTGACCGGGGCCGAGGCCTCCACGGTGCACCGGCTGCTGGAGCTCAAACCGGGCGGGGACGCGGCGTACGACCGGGAGCGGCCGCTGGACGCGGACCTGGTCGTGGTCGACGAGGCCTCGATGCTGGACCTGCTGCTGGCCAACAAGCTGGTCAAGGCGGTGGCGCCGGGCGCGCACCTGCTGCTGGTCGGCGACGTGGACCAGCTGCCCTCGGTCGGCGCCGGGGAGGTGCTGCGGGACCTGCTGGCCGAGGGCGGCCCGGTGCCCGCGGTCCGCCTCACCCGGATCTTCCGGCAGGCGCAGCAGTCGGGGGTGGTCACCAACGCCCACCGGATCAACACCGGGCTGCCGCCGATCACGGACGGGCTCCCGGACTTCTTCCTCTTCGCCGAAGAGGACACCGAGGCGGCCGGGGTGCTGGCCGTGGACGTGGCGGCGCGCAGGATTCCGGCCAGGTTCGGGCTCGACCCGCGGCGGGACGTCCAGGTGCTCGCGCCCATGCACCGCGGCCCGGCCGGCGCCGGGAACCTCAACGGGCTGCTCCAGCAGGCGATGACACCGGCCCGGCCGAACCTGCCGGAGAAGCGGTTCGGCGGCCGGGTCTTCCGGGTGGGCGACAAGGTGACCCAGGTCCGCAACAACTACGAGAAGGGCGCGAACGGCGTCTTCAACGGCACGGTCGGCGTGGTCACCGGGCTCGACGTGGACGAACAGCGCCTGACGGTGCGTACGGAGGAGGACGAGGAGATCGGGTACGAGTTCGCGGAGCTCGACGAGCTGGCGCACGCGTACGCCGTCACCATCCACCGTTCCCAAGGGAGTGAATATCCCGCCGTGGTGATCCCGGTCACCACCGGGGCTTGGATGATGCTCCAGCGCAACTTGCTCTACACGGCGGTGACGAGGGCGAAGAAACTGGTCGTCCTCGTCGGGTCCCGCAAGGCCCTCGGTCAGGCGGTGCGTACCGTTTCCGCAGGCAGGAGGTACACGGCGGTCGCACCCCGGCTGTCCGGCCGGATACCGGTGGGAAACATCACCTAGATGATCGATCATTTGGGGTTCCACCGCCGGTGCGGAGGGGGCAGGATGAGCAGGTTGGCGGCACTCAGTGCCGTCGAAAGCACCAAAGGCCGACCCCGAGTGCACTCTCCTGCGCCAAATGGGGGAAGGTAGAGGCAGTCAGGGCACCTCGAAGAAGAGGCACTACGTCGGTGAGGGATGACGTGAGCGACAACTCTGTAGTACTCCGGTACGCGGACGGTGAATACACCTACCCGGTGGTCGAGAGCACCGTCGGTGACCAGGGCTTCGACATCTCGAAGCTGCGGGCCCAGACCGGGCTCGTCACCTTGGACAGTGGTTACGGCAACACCGCGGCCTACAAGTCCGCGATCACCTACCTCGACGGCGAGCAGGGCATCCTGCGTTACCGCGGCTACCCGATCGAGCAGCTGGCCGAGCGTTCGACCTTCATCGAGGTCGCGTACCTGCTGATCAACGGCGAGCTGCCGACCGTCGACCAGCTCGCGTCGTTCCGCAACGAGATCACCCAGCACACGCTGCTCCACGAGGACGTGAAGCGCTTCTACGACGGCTTCCCGCGGGACGCGCACCCGATGGCGATGCTGTCCTCCGTGGTCAGCGCGCTGTCGACGTTCTACCAGGACAGCCACAACCCGTTCGACGAGAAGCAGCGCCACCTCTCGACGATCCGGCTGCTGGCCAAGCTCCCGACGATCGCGGCCTACGCGTACAAGAAGTCGGTCGGCCACCCGGTGGTCTACCCGCGCAACGACCTCGGCTACGTCGAGAACTTCCTGCGCATGACCTTCTCCGTGCCGGCCCAGGAGTACGACCTGGACCCGGTCGTGGTCTCGGCGCTCGACAAGCTGCTGATCCTGCACGCGGACCACGAGCAGAACTGCTCGACCTCCACCGTGCGCCTGGTCGGCTCCTCGCAGGCGAACATGTTCGCCTCGATCTCCGCCGGCATCTCGGCCCTGTGGGGTCCGCTGCACGGTGGCGCCAACCAGTCCGTCCTCGAGATGCTGGAAGGCATCAAGAACGACGGCGGCGACGTGGACGCCTTCATCCGCAAGGTGAAGAACAAGGAAGACGGCGTCCGCCTCATGGGCTTCGGACACCGCGTCTACAAGAGCTTCGACCCCCGGGCGAAGATCATCAAGGCGGCGGCGCACGACGTCCTCTCGGCGCTCGGCAAGAGCGACGAGCTGCTGGACATCGCGCTCAAGCTGGAAGAGCACGCGCTGGCCGACGAGTACTTCGTCTCGCGCAACCTCTACCCGAACGTGGACTTCTACACCGGTCTGATCTACCGGGCCATGGGCTTCCCGACCGAGATGTTCACCGTGCTCTTCGCGCTCGGCCGGCTCCCCGGCTGGATCGCCCAGTGGCACGAGATGATCAAGGAGCCGGGTTCCCGCATCGGCCGCCCGCGCCAGATCTACACGGGCGAGGTCCTGCGCGACTTCGTGCCCGTCGAGTCCCGCTGAACCGAGGTTCGCTGACCCGAGGCTCGCTGACCGAGTCCCTCTGACCCGAGGCTCTCCACCGCGCGGCGTGCGGCCGCGCGGGCAGCACCGCAGGTAACCCCCAGGCGTACGAAAAGCGCCCCGCCGTCGATCCCCCCACGGGTCGGCGGTCGGGGCGCTTTCCTTTTCCCCGAAACGGATTCCCCCCACGGGACCCGAGTCGGGGCGTCAGTGTGCCGGGACCCGTTCTGATCGGGAGGGCCGCTCAAAGCCTCCCGCGGCACGTGTCCCGGCCGGCTGATGCCACAGAAGTCCCCCAGGGCTTCCGTCGAACGTCCCCCAAGACGTTCTTGGCATCGCCCCATTAGACCCGCGACGACCCCGGATGGTTACGTTGCGGTCACTGTGATCTGCGTCTCCCGTGAAGGAAGTGTGTGCGTGGTGCGGAGGAGATCCACTAGCGGAAGGAGCGCAACCGCAGACTGTTGGTCACCACGAAGACCGAGGAGAAGGCCATCGCGGCCCCCGCGATCATCGGGTTGAGCAGGCCGGCGGCGGCCAGCGGCAGGGCCGCCACGTTGTATCCGAAGGCCCAGAACAGGTTGCCCTTGATGACGGCGAGGGTGCGCCGGGAGAGCCGGATCGCGTCCGCCGCCACCCGCAGGTCGCCCCGTACGAGGGTCAGGTCCCCGGCCTCGATGGCCGCGTCGGTGCCGGTGCCCATGGCCAACCCCAGGTCCGCCTGGGCCAGCGCCGCCGCGTCGTTGACCCCGTCGCCGACCATGGCGACCGTACGGCCCTGTGCCTGCAGGCGGCGTACGACGTCCACCTTGTCCTGCGGGAGCACCTCGGCGATCACCTCGCCGATGCCCACCTCGCGGGCCACCGTCTCGGCGACGGCCTTGTTGTCCCCGGTCAGCAGGACCGGGGTGAGGCCCAGCGCCCGCAGCCGGGCGACCGCCTCGGCGCTGGTCTCCTTGACCGCGTCGGCCACGGTCAGCACCCCGCGCGCCGCTCCGTCCCACGCCACCAGGACCGCGGTGGCCCCCTCGGCCTCGGCGGCGGCCTTGGCCGCAGCGAGCCCGGCCGGCAGCGTGATCGACCAGTCGGCGAGCAGCTGCTCGCGGCCGACGAGCACGGCGTGTCCGTCGACGACGCCCTGGACACCGAGGCCGGCGAGGTTCTCGAAGCCCTCCGGGACCGGCAGGGCGCCGGCCCTCTCGGCCGCCGCGGTGGCGACGGCCCGGGCGATCGGGTGCTCCGAGGCGTGCTCCAGGGACCCGGCCAGGCGCAGGAGTTCGTGCTCGTCGACGCCCTCGGCGGGGTGGACGCCGGTGAGGGTCATCCGGCCGGTGGTGACGGTGCCGGTCTTGTCCAGGACGACGGTGTCCACGCGGCGGGTGGACTCCAGCACCTCGGGACCCTTGATCAGGATGCCGAGCTGGGCGCCCCGCCCGGTGCCGACCATCAGCGCGGTCGGGGTGGCCAGGCCCAGGGCGCAGGGGCAGGCGATGATCAGGACGGCCACGGCGGCGGTGAAGGCGGCGGTGGGGTCGTCGGTGACCAGCAGCCAGCCGACCCAGGTGCCGAGCGCGAGGACCAGTACGACGGGCACGAACACCGCGGAGATCCGGTCGGCGAGGCGCTGCACCTCGGCCTTGCCGTTCTGGGCCTCCTCGACCATCCGGGCCATCCGGGCCAGCTGGGTGTCGGCGCCGACCCGGGTGGCCTCGACGACGAGCCGCCCGGAGGCGTTGACGGTGGCTCCGGTGACGGCGTCCCCGACGGACACCTCCACGGGGACGGACTCGCCGGTCAGCATGGAGGCGTCGACGGCGGAACTGCCCTCGACGACCGTGCCGTCGGTGGCGATCTTCTCGCCGGGGCGGACGACGAAGCGGTCGCCGGCGGTGAGCGCGCTCACGGGGATGCGGACCTCGCGGCCCGCGCGCAGGACGGTGACGTCCTTCGCGCCGAGCTCCAGCAGGGCCTTGAGGGCCGCGCCCGCCTTCCGCTTGGAGCGGGCCTCCAGGTAGCGGCCGAGCAGGATGAAGGCGATGACGCCGGCGGCGACCTCCAGGTAGAGGGCGGAGGAGCCGTCCGTACGGGAGATGGTGAGGTCGAAGCCGTGCCGCATGCCCGGCATCCCGGCGTGGCCGAAGAACAGGGCCCACAGCGACCACGTGAAGGCGGCCAGCGTGCCGACCGAGACCAGGGTGTCCATGGTGGCGGCGCCGTGCCGGGCGTTGGTCCAGGCGGCCTGGTGGAAGGGGAGGCCGCCCCAGACGACGACGGGGGCGGCGAGGGTCAGGGAGAGCCACTGCCAGTTGTCGAACTGCAGGGCCGGGACCATCGACATCAGCACGACGGGCAGGGCGAGCGCGGCGGAGACCAGCAGCCGCAGGCGCAGCGCGGCCAGCACCGGGTCGGGCGCCTCGGCCTGGTCCTGGCCCTGCGCCTGCGGCCCGGTCGCGTCCGCCGCGGGGGCCGGGGCGGGCGGCGGGGGCTCCTCGGCGGTGTAGCCGGTCTTGACGACGGTCGCGATCAGGTCCGCGACCTGCACGTCACCGGTGTAGGAGACGCGGGCCTTCTCGGTGGCGTAGTTCACCGTGGCCTCGACGCCGTCCATCCGGTTGAGCTTCTTCTCGATGCGGGCCGCGCAGGAGGCGCAGGTCATCCCGCCGATCGAGAGTTCGACCGCCGTTATCGGTCCGTCGTGCACTGTGCTGCTCATGATCCGGCTCCAGGGGGATGGCCGGGCCGTACGGGACCAGTATGAGCTGGCCGGCACGGCCCGGCGGGGTACCGCGGGTGCTGGGGTGGTGCGGGCTGCCGCGGGTGCTGCCGAAGGAGGGGGCGGTTCAGACCTGTCCGGCGAACTCGTAGCCGGCCTCGTCCACGGCCGCGCGGACGTCCTCCTCGGCGAGCGGGGCGGCGGAGACCACGGTGACCTCGCCGGTCGCGGCGACGGCCTTGACCGTGCTGACGCCCTCGAGGGCGGAGATCTCGTTGGTCACCGCGCCCTCGCAGTGGCCGCAGGTCATGCCGGTCACCCGGTAGACGGTGGTGGTCTGGGTGTCCGTCTCGGCGGTCATGTCGTTCTCCTCTTCAGGGGCGTGTCCGGTCACCGGGAGGGGGCCGATGGGTCCACCGTCCTCCCGACTCTTCGAGACTATACCCCTGGGGGGTATGAAAGCGAGCCTCGACGCCCAGGGGGTCGGTCGAGGCGGGGTGTCGGAGCCGGGGCCGGTGCGGAGCCGGCCGGCCGGAGTGGCTCAGCCGGAGTGGGGCGCGGTGACCATCGGGTCGAGGTAGCGCAGCAGGACGGTCTTCAGCTCCGCGATGTACGCCTCGCGCTCGGCGTCCTCGTGGGTCAGGATCAGGTCCAGCGAGGCCTTGAAGATGCCCAGGATCATGTTCGAGGCGTGGGTCAGCTCGGCGGGCCCCGCCTCGGGGCAGAAGGTGTGCAGCACGCCCTCGATCCGGGAGAGCAGGCTGGAGTGCAGTTTCCAGTGCTCCTGGTCGATCGCGCCCGGGATGCCGGAGCCGTGCATGAGTGCCCAGAAGGCCGGGTTCTCGCAGTTGAACGCGATGACCGGATCCAGGACGGCGTCCAGCAGCTCCGGCAGCGGCCGCTGGAGGTTCTCGGGCAGGAAGGCCTGGCCGTGCATCTCGTGGGCCTGCTGGAGCAGCTGGCCGCCGAGCTCGACGGCGATGGCCTCCTTGTTCGGGAAGAACTGGTAGAGGGTGCCCGGCGAGACGCCGGCCTCGCGCGCGATGGCGTTGGTGCTGGCCGCGGCGTAGCCGGTACGGCAGAACACCCCGGCGGCTGCGGCCAGGAGCTGGGAGACCCGGCGCTCGCCCCGTGCCTGGCGGCGGCGCGGCGCGGCGGCTTCACCGGTTTCAGTTGTTTTGCCCTTAGGTGTCCCCGGCATTCCCATCCCTTGCTTCCCATGGGCGATTGACAAACGCGAGTGGTCGCTCGCATTCTGGGAAAACGCGAGCGACTGCTCGTGTTTGCCAGTCTATTCGGCCTGGCAATCACGGTGAAGGGGACACCGAGTGATGTCCGAAGTCAAGAATCCGCCGTCGTCCGGGGAGAGCGGCAGGTGGACCCGGTTCGTCACGGCCCGGCCACGGCTCTCGCTGCTGCTCGCCCTGGTGGTCACGGCCCTGGCCGTGTTCGCGGGCGGCGGCGCCGCCGACAGGATGGGCAGCGGCGGCTGGGAGGACCCGGGCGCCGAGTCCACCTACGCCGCCGAGGCCCTGGAGCGCGAGTTCCCGGCCTCCCAGCCCAATCTGCTGCTGCTCGTCGACGCCGGTCCGGGAACCGCCGGAGTGGACGATCCCGCCGTCGCGGCCGAGGCGGAGCGGCTGACGGCGCGGCTCGCCGCCGAGCAGGGAGTCGTCGGCGTCGGCTCGTACTGGCGCACGCGGCTGCCCGCCCTGCGCTCCGAGGACGGCCGGCAGGCCCTCGTCGCCGCCCGGGTCCTCGGCGACGAGAAGACCACCACCGCGGTGCTGGACCGGATCGACCCGCACTACCGGGGCGAGCACGGCCCGGTGCGGGTCTCCTTCGGCGGGCCCGTCGCCGTCCAGCGCGAGGTGACCACCACCATCCAGGAGGATCTGCTGCGCGCCGAGATGATCGCGCTGCCGGTCACCCTCGTCCTGCTCGTCCTCGTCTTCGGCAGCGCCGTCGCCGCCCTGCTGCCCCTCGGGGTCGGCATCGTGGCCATCCTCGGCACCAACGCGGTGCTGCGGGGTCTCACCGAGTTCACCGACGTCTCCGTCTTCGCCCAGAACCTGACCACCGCGCTCGGGCTCGGACTCGCCATCGACTACGCCCTCTTCATCGTCCGGCGGTTCCGGGAGGAGCTCGCCGCCGGACGGGACCCGGTGGCCGCCGTCGGGGCCACCTTGCGCACCGCCGGGCGCACGGTGCTCTTCTCGGCGCTGACCGTCGCGGTCTCGCTCTCGGCGATGCTCTTCTTCCCGATGTACTTCCTGCGCTCCTTCGCCTACGCCGGAGTGGCGGTGGTCCTGCTCGCCGCAGGGGCCGCGCTGATCCTGCTTCCGGCCGCTCTGGTGCTGCTCGGCGAGCGGGTCAACTCCTTCGACCTGCGCAGGCTGTGGCGGCGCGGCCGGCCGGCCGGGGTCTCGGCCGAACCGGGGCGGGGCTGGGCGCGAGTGGCCCTTGTGGTGATGCGCCGGGCTCCCGTCTTCGCGGTGGCCACCACGGCCGGACTGCTGCTGCTCGGACTGCCCTTCCTCGGGGTGAAGTTCGGCACGGTGGACGACCGGCAGCTGCCGAAGACCGCGCCGTCGCATGTGGTCCAGCAGCAGATCCGGGACTCCTTCCCGGGCAGCCCCGGCGGAACGCTCACCGTCCTCGCCGAGGACGCGGCCGGGCCCGCCGAGCTCGCCGCCTACCGGGAACGCCTGGCCGCCCTGCCCGGCGTGATCCGGGTCGACGGGCCGGTGAGCTCGCCGGACACCGTGCGGTACGCCTACTTCTCGCTCACCACCGAGGGCGAGGCGGTGGGGCAGCAGGCCCAGGACCTGGTCGGCGAGGTGCGTGAGGTGGACGCGGACTTCCGGATCTCCGTGACCGGCGAGGCGGCACGGCTCGTCGACGCGCAGAAGGCGATAGCGGGCAAGCTGCCCCTGTCGCTGGCCGTGGTGGTGCTCGCCACGCTGCTGCTGGTGTTCCTGCTCACCGGGAGCGTGCTCATACCGGTCCAGGCGGTCCTGCTCAACGCCCTGAGCCTGACCGCGATGTTCGGGGCGGTGGTGTGGGTCTTCCAGGAGGGCAACCTCTCCGGACTGCTCTCCTTCACCTCCACCGGCGACATCGAGACCAACCTGCCGGTCCTGATGTTCTGCATCGCCTTCGGGCTCTCCATGGACTACGGGGTGTTCCTCATATCCCGGATCAAGGAGGAGTACGACCGGACCGGGGACCACGAGGGGGCCGTGCGCACCGGACTGGCCCGCACCGGCGGACTGATCACCGCGGCGGCCGTGATCCTGGCCGTGGTGATGGTGGCCATCGGCACCTCGCGGGTGACCAACACCAAGATGCTGGGGCTCGGGATCGCGCTGGCGGTGCTGATGGACGCCATGGTCGTACGCAGTCTCCTCGTCCCGGCGGTCATGAAGCTGACCGGGAAGGCCACCTGGTGGGCGCCGGGGCCGCTGCGCAGGCTGCACGAGAGGTTCGGTCTGAGCGAGGGGGAGTCCCTGCCGGCGGCGGAGCCGGAGACGACGGCCGAGCCGGAGCCGGAGCCGAAGTCGGATCCCGAGCCGGAGAAGGTAGCCGCCGGGACCGCCTAGCCGGAGGCCGGCGGAGGCCGGCGGGGGCCGTGGGTGCGGGGCGGGGCCCGGGTGGCCGTGCCCCGCACCGGGGGAGGTGTCAGTCCTCGCGGCGGCCCCGGTTGCCGGGGCGGCGGGCCACCCAGGCCCGGATGGTGTCGGCGTACCAGTACGGTTTGGCGCCCTCCACATGGTCGGGCGGGGGGAGCAGGCCGTGCTTGCGGTAGGAGCGCACGGTGTCCGGCTGGACCCGGATGTGAGCGGCGATCTCTTTGTACGACCACAGCTGTCGGTCGCTCATACGGGACACCTCCTTGTCCACACGGCAGGGCGGCCGGGAGGCCGTCGGGGGAGCCGACGCGTGGACAGTGACGATCACTCGGGTTCTGCCCGGGGAACGACGTGGAGTGACCGCAGGGGAGGGGCTGTCGACCGCCTGTGACGGAAAACCCGCGTAATGCGGATATGCGTGACACAAGGGTGACCCCTGTGACAGATGCGGCACAGGGGTCGCTTGCGGGGCGGGGCGGGACGGGGAGGGATCAGCGGTACAGCGCCGGCCGTTCCACCAGCTCCACGAGGGTGCGTACGCCGCTGCGCGCCGCCGCGAGGCCCGCCTCGGAGACGGCCGCCGCCGCATAGCCGTCCCAGGCGTCCGGACCGGCCACCCGGCCGCGGGCGGCCGCGGCCACCCAGCGCCGCAGCTGCCGGTCGTAGGCGTCGGCGAAGCGCACCGTGAAGTCCTGGACGATCTCGCCGCCCCACCGGCCCGCCGACTGGACCACCATCGCGTGGCCGTCGCCGATCCGGGCGCTGCCCGCCTCGCCGACCGCCTCGCACTGCACCTGGTAGCCGAAACCGCAGTTGACGAAGATCTCCACGTCGACGACGGCCCCGCCGGAGGTCTCCAGCAGCACCATCCGCGGATCCCACAGCCCCTCGGGGGCGGCCGCCGTCGGCCGGGGGGAGAGCACGGTCACCGCGGTGATCTCCTGCCCCAGCAGCCAGCGCGCCGCGTCCACCTCGTGCACCACCGAATCGCTGATGAGCATGTCGCTGGTGAAGAAGGACGGCGAGGAGGCGTTGCGGTGCCGGCAGTGCAGGAAGAGGGGGCGCCCGATCCCGCCCGCGTCCAGCAGCTCCTTCAGCCGCTCGTACTCCGCGTCGAACCGCCGCATGAAGCCCACCTGCACCAGCCGCCGCCCCAGCCGCCGTTCGGCCTCCATGACGCGCAGTGCCCCTGCGGGGTCCGGGGTCAGCGGTTTCTCGCACAGCACCGGAAGTTCCCGCTCCAGGGCGTGCAGGATCGCTTCCTCGTGGGCGGGCCCCGGGGAGGCGATCAGTACGGCCTCGACCCCCGGCGCGGCTATCGCGGCCGCCGGATCGGTGTGCGCGCTCACCCCGTCCAGGGCGCCGGCGACCTCCTTGACCCGGTCCCCGTCCGGATCGGCCACGGCCGCCACCCGGGCCCCGCCCACGGTCCGCCCGATCCGGCGCACGTGGTCGGCGCCCATCTTCCCGGTGCCGATGACGGCGATGCCGAGCGTGCTGGTCATGTCGTGTTCCTCCGGGAGTCAGCGGGCGCCGCAGGAGCGCAGGTAGGCACGGGTGCGCCGGGCGATCGGCAGCGGCTGGTCGGGCGGACAGGGGTACATGTCCTGCTCCACGATGGCGAACAGGTCCACGCCCAGCCGCTGGGCCGCCGCCAGGACGGGCTCCAGCGCGGGCACCCCCGACGGCGGTTCGCACATCACCCCGCGGCCCACGGCCGGCCCGAAGGGCAGTTCCTCCGCGAGGACTTCGGCGAGGATCCGCGGGTCCACCTGCTTCAGGTGGAGGTAGCCGATCCGCTCGGCGAACGTCTCGATCGCCCGGACGCTGTCGCCGCCGCAGTACGCGTAGTGCCCGGTGTCCAGGCAGAGCGAGACGAGGGCGGGATCGGTCGCGTCCAGGAAGCGGGCCACGTTCTCCGGGGTGTCGATGTGGGTGTCGGCGTGCGGGTGGACGACGATCCGCAGGCCGTACCGGTCCCGGACCTCCCGGCCCAGCCGCTCGGTCTGCGAGGTCAGTTCACGCCATTGGGCCGGGGTCAGGACGCGGTCCTCCCGCACCTCCCCGGTCTTGTCGTCCCGCCAGAAGGAGGGGATGACGACGAGATGGGCCGCGCCCATGGCCCGGGTCAGCGCCGCGATCCGCGACACGTGCTCCCAGGTGTCCTCCCACACGGCGGGCCCGTGATGGAGTCCGGTGAAGACGGTTCCGGCCGAGACCCGCAGTCCGCGCTTGGCCGTTTCCTCGGCGAGTCGGGCGGGATCGGTGGGCAGATAGCCGTAGGGGCCGAGCTCGATCCACTCGTACCCCGCGTCGGCGACCTCGTCGAGGAAACGCTCCCAGGGGGTCTGCCGGGGGTCGTCGGGAAACCAGACACCCCAGGAGTCCGGAGCCGAACCGACGCGGATACGGGTCAACGCGGGCGGGGAGGACGTCATAGCGGCCACCTTAGGCGGGAGACGAGGGAGACGAGGGAGACGAGTGGGAGGACAGACTGTGACCGGCACCGGCGATCCGATCGCGTTCGACCTGATCACGATGGGTCGCATCGGGGTGGATCTCTACCCGTTGACGACCGGCGTACCACTGGCCGAGGCGGAGACCTTCGGGAAGTTCCTGGGCGGCTCCCCGGCCAACGTGGCCGTCGCGGCCGCCCGGCTGGGACGGCGGGTGGCGGTGATCACCCGGACCGGCGCGGACCCCTTCGGCACGTATCTGCGCTCCGAGCTGCGGGGGTTCGGGGTGGACGACCGATGGGCGACCGAGGTGACGGGCCTGCCCACGCCGATCACCTTCTGCGAGATCTTCCCGCCGGACCACTTCCCCCTGTACTTCTACCGGCTGCCCAAGGCCCCGGACCTGGAGATCGCCCCGGACGAGGTGGACCTGGAGGCGGTACGGGCGGCCCGCGTGTTCTGGATGACGGGCACCGGCCTGAGCGAGGAGCCCTCGCGGGCGGCGACGCTCGCGGCGCTGGAGACCAGGGCCAAGGCGGGGACGACGGTGTTCGACCTGGACTGGCGGCCGATGCTGTGGCGGGAGAAACCCGGGCCGTACTACGAGCGGGCGCTCGCTTCGGCGACGGTGGCCGTCGGGAACGCCGAGGAGTGCGAGATCGCCACGGGCGAGTCCGAGCCGTACGAGGCGGCGCGGGCGCTGCTCGCCGCCGGGGTGGAACTGGCCGTGGTCAAACGGGGCCCGGAGGGCGTGCTGGCCGTCCACCGCGACGGGACGGTGGCACAGGCGCCGCCGGTTCCCGTCCGGGTGGTGAACGGGCTCGGAGCGGGGGACGCGTTCGGGGGCGCGCTGTGCCACGGGTTGTTGGCGGGGTGGGAGCTGGACCGCGTGGTGCGGTACGCCAACGCGGCGGGGGCGATCGTCGCCTCGCGGCTGGCGTGCTCGACCGCGATGCCGTTCTCTCACGAGGTGGAGGAGGTGTTGGGGCGTGCCGGTGGTGTCTGAGTGGGGGATGGAGTGGACGCGGTTGAAGGTGCTGGCGCTTGACCCGGGCGAGACGTACGGGTTCGCCTGCGGCGATGCGGAATGGATCGTGCTCCCGCTGTCGGGCGGCTGCGAGGTCCGCTCCCGGGACTCCGCCCCGGACCCCGCGCCTCAAACGCCGGCGGGGCTGGATCATCGGGGCTCCGCCCCGGACCCCACGCCTCAAACGCCGGCGGGGCTCGGTGGTGCGGCGGGGCCGGGCAATTCAGCCTCGCCGGCGTTTGAGGCGCGGGGGTTCGGGGGCGGCGCCCCCGCAGCGGAGCCGCACGTGTTCGAACTGCGAGGGCGGAACGGGGTGTTCGCAGGTGTCACCGACTTCGCGTACGTGCCTCGCGACGCGCACGTCGAGGTGACCTCCGCCGCCGGCGGGCGGTTCGCGCTCGCGGGGGCCCGCTGCCGGCGGCGCCTGCCCGCGCGCTACGGCCCGGCCAGCGGGGTGCCCGTGGAGCTGCGCGGCGCGGGCCAGTGCTCCCGGCAGGTCAACAACTTCGCGGCGGCCGGGGCGTTCCCCGCCGACCGGCTGATCGCCGTCGAGGTGCTGACCCCCGGCGGGAACTGGTCCTCGTACCCGCCCCACAAGCACGACGAGCACCACCCCGGCGAGGAGTCCCGCCTGGAGGAGATCTACTACTTCGAGATCGCCCCGCACGGGGACACCCCCGGGTACGGCTACCAGCGGGTCTCGCCTTCCCCCGCCGGGAAGACCGACGTCCTCGCCGAGGTGCGGACCGGGGACGCCGTGCTGATCCCCGACGGCTGGCACGGGCCGTCCATCGCGGCCCCGGGGCACGATATGTACTACCTGAACGTGATGGCCGGGCCGGGCGAGACCCGGGAGTGGCTGATCCGGGACCACCCCGACCACGGCTGGATCCGCGGCAGCTGGGACGGCCAGGACGTCGACCCCAGGCTCCCCTTCCCCTCCGACCCCGCCGACCCCTCTGACCCCTTCGACCCCTCCGAGGAGGCCAACCGGTGAGGCTCACCGTCGCCCAGGCGCTCGTACGCTTCCTGGCCCGCCAGTACACCGAGCGCGACGGCCACAGGCAGCGCCTGATCGCCGCCACCTGGGGCATCTTCGGGCACGGGAACGTCGCCGGGATCGGGCAGGCGCTGCTGGAGGCCGGGCCGGACGCCATGCCCTTCCTCCAGGGGCGCAACGAGCAGGCCATGGTGCACGCCGCCGTCGGGTACGCCCGCCAGCGCGGCCGGCTCTCCGCGCACGCCGTCACCACCTCGATCGGGCCCGGCGCCACCAACCTCGTCACCGGCGCCGCCCTCGCCACGATCAACCGGATCCCGGTGCTCCTGCTGCCCGGGGACACCTTCGCGACCCGGCCCGCCGACCCCGTGCTGCAGCAGCTCGAGGTCCCGTACGCAGGGGACCTGTCCGTCAACGACACCCTGCGGCCCGTCTCCCGCCACTTCGACCGGATCACCCGCCCCGAGGCCCTGATCCCGGCCGCCCTCCAGGCCGTGCGGGTGCTGACCGACCCCGTCC
Organism: Streptomyces sp. NPDC046308; assembly: GCF_055588065.1. Taxonomy (NCBI): domain Bacteria; kingdom Bacillati; phylum Actinomycetota; class Actinomycetes; order Kitasatosporales; family Streptomycetaceae; genus Streptomyces; species Streptomyces sp. NPDC046308. The sequence continues at coordinate 713,487 of NZ_JBVJFB010000002.1, read as the reverse complement.
AGACCGGCGCCGTCACCCTGGCGCTGCCCCAGGACGTGCAGGCGGAGGCGTACGACTGGCCCGAGGAGTTCTTCGCCGAGCGCGTGTGGGGCGTACGGCGGCCCCGGCCCGACCGCACCGAGCTCGCCGCGGCCGCCGCGGCCGTACGGGGCTCCGCGCGCCCCCTGATCGTCGCCGGCGGCGGAATCCGGCACAGCGGGGCCGGGGCCGCCCTCGCCGCCTTCGCCGACGCCACGGGGATCCCGGTGGCCTTCACGCAGGCGGGCAAGGGCGTGCTCCCGTACGACCACCCGGCCGAGGTGGGCGGGATCGGCCACACCGGCACCGCCACCGCCGACGAACTGGCCCGGGAGGCCGACCTGGTGATCGCCGCCGGGACCCGGCTGACGGATTTCACCACCGCCTCCGCGACCCTCTTCCAGAATCCGGCCGTCCGGTTCATCGGCCTCAACCTGGACCCGTACGACGCCCACAAGCTCGCCGCCCGCCCGCTGGTCGCCGACGCGCGCGAGGGGCTCGACGAGCTCCGGGAGGCGGTCGCCGGGTACCGGGTGGACCCGGCGTACGAGAGCGCGTACGCGGGGCGCAGGAGCGCGTGGGAGGGCCGAGTCGACCGCGCGTACGCCGTGTCCGCGGCCGAGGAGGGCCTCCCGCCCACCCAGGCCCAGGTGCTCGGGCTGCTCGACGGGCTGGTCGACGGCACCGACATCCTGATCAACGCGGCCGGATCGCTCCCCGGAGACCTGCACAAGCTGTGGCGTGCCAGGTCGGCGGACCAGTACCACGTGGAGTACGGGTACTCCTGCATGGGCTACGAGATCCCGGCCGCGATCGGGGTGGGGATGGCCGCGCCCGGCCGGCCGGTGTGGGCGCTGGTCGGCGACGGGACGTACCTGATGAACCCGACCGAGATCGTCACGGCCGTCCAGGAGGGCGTCCCGATCAAGCTGGTGATCCTCGACAACCACGGCTACGCCTCCATCGGCGGCCTCTCGGGGGCGGTGGGCGCCGAGGGATTCGGCACCGCGTACCGCTTCCGGGCGCCCGACGCCTCGTACACCGGCGACCCCCTTCCGGTGGACCTCGCGGCCAACGCCGCCTCCCTCGGAATGGCCGTGATCCGCGCCCGCACCGTACGTGACCTGCGCGAAGCCCTGGCGCAGGCCCGCTCGGCGACGGCTCCCACATGTGTCTACACACAGACCCGAACGCCCGACACTGTGTCGGGCCCACCCCCGGCACAGGCGTGGTGGGATGTTCCCGTGGCCGAGACCGCGACCCGCAAGGCGGCGGCCCAGGCCCGTGAAGAGTACGACCGGCAAGCCGCGCAGCGACGTCGCCATCTGTGAAGGAGCAAGGCAATGAAGACCGTCAACCACTGGATCGGTGGCAAGACCGTCGAGGGCGCGTCGGGCAACTACGGCCCGGTCACCGACCCGGCCACCGGCGAGGTCACCACGCAGGTCGCGCTCGCCTCGGCCGAGGAGGTCGACGCGGCGGTACAGGTCGCCAAGGAGGCCTTCCAGACCTGGGGCCAGTCCTCGCTGGCCGCCCGCACCAAGGTGCTGTTCGCCTACCGCGCCCTGCTGGACGCCAACCGCGACGCCATCGCCGAGCTGATCACCGCCGAGCACGGCAAGGTCCACTCCGACGCGCTGGGCGAGGTCGCGCGCGGCCTGGAGATCGTCGAGCTCGCCTGCGGGATCACCACCCAGCTCAAGGGGGAGCTGTCCACCTCGGTCTCCAGCCGGGTCGACGTCGCGGCCATCCGTCAGCCGCTCGGCGTCGTTGCCGGCATCACCCCCTTCAACTTCCCGGCGATGGTGCCGATGTGGATGTTCCCGCTGGCCGTCGCCTGCGGGAACACCTTCATCCTCAAGCCGAGCGAGAAGGACCCGTCGGCCTCCAACAAGCTGGCCGAGCTGGCGAGCGAGGCCGGTCTGCCGGCGGGCGTGCTGAACGTGGTCCACGGTGACAAGGTGGCCGTCGACGCGCTGCTGGCCCACCCCGACATCGCGGCCGTCTCCTTCGTCGGCTCGACCCCGATCGCCCGCCACATCCACACCACCGCCTCCGCCAACGGCAAGCGCGTGCAGGCCCTGGGCGGCGCCAAGAACCACATGCTGGTGCTCCCGGACGCCGACCTGGACGCGGCCGCCGACGCGGCGGTCTCCGCCGCCTACGGCTCGGCCGGCGAGCGCTGCATGGCGATCTCCGCGGTCGTGGCCGTCGGCTCCATCGCCGACACCCTCGTCGACAAGATCCGCGAGCGCGCCGAGAAGATCAAGATCGGCCCCGGCAACGACCCGACCTCCGAGATGGGCCCGCTCATCACGGCCGCCCACCGCGACAAGGTCGCCTCGTACGTCAAGGGCGCGGCCGCCCAGGGCGCCGACGTGGTCCTCGACGGCACCGGCTACACGGTCGAGGGCAACGAGAACGGCCACTGGATCGGCCTCTCCCTGCTCGACAACGTGAAGACCGACTCCGACGCCTACCGCGACGAGATCTTCGGGCCGGTGCTGTGCGTGCTGCGCACCGAGACCTACGAGGAGGGCGTGGCGCTCATCAACGCCTCGCCGTTCGGCAACGGCACCGCGATCTTCACCCGCGACGGCGGCGCCGCCCGCCGCTTCCAGCTGGAGATCGAGGCCGGCATGGTCGGCGTCAACGTCCCGATCCCGGTGCCGGTGGGCTACCACTCCTTCGGCGGCTGGAAGGACTCGCTCTTCGGCGACCACCACATCTACGGCAACGACGGCACCCACTTCTACACCCGCGGCAAGGTCGTCACGACCCGCTGGCCGGACCCGTCCGAGGCCCCGGTGGGCGTCGACCTGGGCTTCCCCCGCAACCACTGACCGCCGGCCGCGCGCAAGCGCCGTAGTCCCGCCCCGCCCCCCGCACACCTCACCGCGGGGGGCGGGGCGCGTTTCAGAGCAGCGACCAGACGTCCTTCGCCGCTCCCGTGCCCCAGACCGCGTCGCCGTGGCCGTAGCCCGGGACGACCGTGAAGGCGACGCGGTCGTTGCCGGCGGCGCGGATCAGCTCCGCGCCGCGCGGGTGGTCACCGCGGCCCAGTCCGGTGTTGACCCAGGCCACCTCGGCGCGGATCCGGTCCCAGGCGATCCGGTACGTCTCGTCACCGTCACCGTCACCGTCGTGGTCGCCGTCGCCGTCGTCGCCCGCCCAGACCGCGGCGAGGTCCCGCATCAGCGCGGTCGGCAGGAGCCCGCTCCCGAGGGCGGCGGTCGCCGCGTGCCAGGTGGCCAGCGGGGTGTGGGTGAGGGCGTACCGGTCCTCGGCCGGCGTGGCGCCGAAGGTGTAGGTCCCGGCGCTGTGCCCCTGGGCGTAGATCCAGTTCGCCGGTCCCGGGAGGGCGGCCGTGCGGATCAGCGCGAAGTGCGCGAGCCCGGCGTGGGTGAAGCGCCGGGTCGGGTCCGGCGGCCAAGGCGCCGGGGAGACGCCGTCCGGATCGGCCACCGCCTTGGCGATCACGGCCGCCAGTCCCGGATCGACGATGTGGACGCCCTGCGCGAGCTGGGTGGCGTACGCGTCCCGAGTGTCGGCCGCGCGCACCGCCAGGTCGCCGGTGTACGGGCCGGTGGTGTCCAGGACCAGCACCCGGCGCAGCCTCGGCGAGGTGTCGTGCGAGGCCGCGTCCAGGGCGAGGGCGGCCCCGGCGGAATGCCCGGCGTACTGGTAGGGCAGGCCCAGTACGGAGTCCAGTGCGCCCACCACCCGGGCCAGGTCCCGGCGGTGCGCCGCGAGGCCCCAGTCGGCGGTGATGTCGGCGGCCGCCGCGGCGTCCTCGCGCGGGGTGACCCCGACCACGAGCAGGCCGCGGCCGCGCAGTTCGTGGGCGAGGTTGTGGTCGGCCGGGCCGCCCGGGGTGAAGAAGTCCGCCGCGAAGTTCAGCCCGCCGCCGGGCAGCAGGTACGCGATCCCGCGCGGGGCCCGTCTCGTGTCAGCGATCACGTCCACGGTGACGGGGGCCGGGCCGCCGTCGTCGAGCGGGAGGGTGAGCCGGATCCAGCCGTCGCCCGGGAGGTAGACGGCGGTGCCCGTGCCCAGCGCGCGCTCGATGCGGGTCAGCAGCCCCGTGCCCTTGGCCGCGTCGCCGTGCTGTCGTTCCATCGAAGGTGCCTCCCCGCCCCAGGGTGATGGCCGAATACCGTCACCCTGGGACACCTTCGCCGGTCAGCGCGCCTGAGCCAAGTCCGGGGCGGGTTCGTCCTGTTCGTGTTCCGTGCGGCGCCGGCGGCGCAGCACCCACAGGGTGACTCCGGCGCCCGCCACGACCAGGAACACGCCCACGGCCGGCCACGGGACGGCGATGAAGTCGGTCTCGGACCGCGAGACCAGATCGGGGTGGGCGCTCGCGCCCGCCGTGATGCCGACGGTCACCCAGTCGGACTGGGGGGCGTCCGGCCAGGGTTCGGTCAGCTCGACGCGCTGCCCCGGCAGCAGGGTCAGCTTCAGCTCACGGGCCGGCCGGTCCAGCACCCGGCGCCCGAACAGGCCCTCCGCGGAGACCGCCACCTTGGGCTCGACGACCACGTTGCCGCGGTTGACCAGCGCGTACGAGACCGTGGCGCGGGCGCTGCGGATCCACGGCAGCAGCGGCGCCGACCGGCTGATCCGCACGTCCTCCACGCTCAGCCCCGGAGTCAGGGGCCCGGGAACCCGGAAGTACAGCCGGGCGCCCACCGAGCGCTTCACCCCGACCTGCACCTTGCCGTCCTGCTGCACGCCCTCCACGGCGGTGTTCAGGGCGACGATCCCGCCGACGTGGTCACCGGGCGTCGCGTCCGCCGGGACCTGCACGGTGAACGGGATGTCCTTGCGGCCCTTGGCCGGCACGGTGACGGCGGCGGCGGTCTCCGGCGGCAGCGCGATCCACGCGCCGACGTCCTTGGGCCTGGTCTCCACCGGGAGCAGTGCGAAGGCGCCGCCCGCCGGGGTGTTCATCGCGTCGGTGGCGAAGACCTGGAACGTCAGTTCCTTGTCGGAGGAGTTGAGGATCGTCACGCTGTCGCCGAGGGTGGTCCCGGCCGTGCCCTGGTGGAAGAAGTACGCGCGGTCGGTCATCGCCGCACCGGCCGCGGGGGTGGGGAAGACCCCCCACGTGCCGTTGTCCGCGGCGCTCGCCGCGCCGCCCGGGAGCAGGCCCGCACCCAGGAGCAGCAGGCCGAGGAGCAGGCCGTGGAGCAGACCGTGGAGAGGGGTGCGGGTGCGGCGAAGCGTACGGCTGCGGGTGCGCATGGGCGGTCTCCAGTCGGCGCCGGAAGGGGAAAGGGGTGGTGCGGCGCCGGAGCGCCGCACCACCCTGGCGGAGCGGGCCGTACGGGTCAGGCGATCGAGAAGGTCACGACCGTCTGGTAGGTGTCGGCGAACATGAACGGCGGGAGCTGGATCATCCCGGCGCCGCCCACGGCGAACTCACCGCCGGTCAGCTCGTCCCCGCCGGCGGCCTGGGAGGCCACCTTCATCGGGACGTCGGAGATCGCGCCGGGCGTGCCCGCGGTGCAGGTGCTCGGGCTGTCGGGGTTGGTCACGGTGCAGGACGGCTGGATGCCGATCTGCGCCTTCGCCATCGAGTGGCCGGTGGCCTGGTTCAGGAACGGCGTACGCGTCGCCGTCACGTCCCAGCCGAGCGAGCCGCCGCGGAAGTCCTGGACGGTCGCGGCGTTGAAGACGCCGACCACCGACTGGGCCTTGCCGTTGATGGTGACCGAGCCGAAGCTGACGGCCGGCTGGCCGTCCTTCGGGCCGAGGGCCAGCGGGCCGGGGAGGACCTCGACGTCGACCGGGTTCTTGACGCCGGCCTGCTGCTCCACGAAGACGAACGGCTTGGAGGTGGTCGCACCGTTGATCTTGATCGTGTCGGCCTTCTTGGTGACCGTGAGGGTGCAGGTGGCCACGCCGGCGGCGTCCGCGGTGCCGGTGCCGTTGTCACCGGTCGGCGTGCCCGCGAGGAGGGCGGAGCAGGTGACGGCGCCGGGCGGCATGTTGGCGCCGCTGACGACGACCTCCTGGCCCGCCGGGCCGCTGTTGGGCGTCAGCTTCGTCGTGATCGGGTCCTTGGGCAGGGCCTCGACCGCGACGGAGCCGAGCGAGGCGCTCGGGCGGGGCGCCGGGGTACAGGTGGTGGTGAAGACCGAACCGGAGAGGTCCGCGTCGGTCACCGCGAGGTCGAGCGCGACGTTGACCGTGGTGCCCTCGGTGCCGTCCGGGATCTTGATCGTTCCGGCGAAGGCCTTGGGGTCGAGCGGCTGCCCGGCCACGACGCTGACGGTCTCGGGCGGGCTGGTGACCACCTGGGTGGTCGTCCCGACCTTGAGGGTGATCTTGGAGGTGTTCACCGTAGTGACGGAGAACCCGGGGATCAGCGGGCTCGCGCCCGGGTCGATCGTGATCGGGACGACGTCGCCGGCCTTGGCCCCGTCGGGCAGGGTGACCGTCCAGTTCTGGTTGCCCGAGCCGTCCGGCTGCGGCGCCGGGGCGTCGCAGTTCTCGAAGACGGCGGTGGTCTTCGTCGCGGCCTGCGCGGAACCTGCCAGGCCCACCACGCCGCCCGTCAGGGCCAGAGACAGGGCTCCCGCCCCGGCCAGCACTCTTCGTCTGAGCGTTCTCGTACTCACTGGGTCGCGACTCCTTCGTCATGACGAACCCCTCCCCCCACCCGCTGTGTGGGGGAGGCCGAGCCGGTGCGGTGGCCGATATTGACGCGTCGCGGTGATGAGAAGTCAATGACTTGCTTTCGCCCGAAGCACACAGAAATTGATGGGCCATCAGGGGCGGTCTGATGGCCCATCGGATACCGACTGGTCGGGGTGGGCGCCGGGTGTGCCGGGTGTGCCGGGTGTTGCCCTCGGTGCCCCGGGTTCGCCGGGTTCGCTGAAAGAGGCGGCCTAGCGGTCTGCGGGGACGTGGAGCAGCCGGTTCGGGGTGTCCGCCGGCAGGGCGGTGATCCGGTCGGGCACGGCGTCGCGCAGCAGCGCCTCGGAGACCTGGGCGGGAGTGCGTGCCGTACCGCGCGCCAGGACGAGCGCGGCGACCCCCGCCACGTGCGGGGCGGCCATCGAGGTGCCGGAGGCGCGGGCGGTGGCGGTGGTGGAGTCCTTCCAGGCCGAGGTGACGCCGACGCCCGGGGCGGAGAGGTCCACACAGGGGCCGTGGCTGGAGAACGGAGCGCGCCGGTCCGCGGCGTCGGTCGCGCCGACCGTGATCGCCTGTGGGACGCGGGCGGGGGAGCCGACGCAGGCGTCCTTGCCGTCGTTGCCCGCGGCCACGGTGAAGGTGATCCCGGCGGCCACGGCCCGCACCACCGCCGCGTCGAGGGCGTGGCTGGGGGTGCCGCCCATGCTCATGTTGGCCACCGCCGGGGTGCCCGGGGCCTTCGCCGCGTCCTTCACCACCCAGTCGAGGCCCTTGAGGATGGCCGACAGGCTCCCGGAACCGCGGCAGTCGGCCACCTTCACCCCGACGAGCGAGACCCCCTTCGCGACCCCGTACGTCTCCCCGCCCACGGTCGCGGCGACGTGCGTGCCGTGCCCGTTGCAGTCGCGGGAGCTCCCGAGGAACACCGCGTTGTAACCGAACCGGGCGCGGCCGCCGAACTCCCGGTGGAGGGTGTTGATCCCGGTGTCGACGATGTAGACGGTGACGCCCTCGGCCCGGGTGGCGTACGTGTACGAGCCGTCGAGCGGGAGCTCGCGCTGGTCGATGCGGTCCAGCGGCCAGGGCGCGGACGCCTGGGCCTGCGGCTGCGTGCCGGGGGCGGCAGGGGTGTCGGCGGTGGCGCGGGTGGTCGTGGCGCTGGGGGTGCTGGTAGGGGCGTTGGTGTGGAACTCCGCGTCCGGCTCCACGGAGGCCACCCGGGGGTCGGCGGCCAGGGCGGCGGCCCGGGCGGCGGTGGTACGGACGGCGAAGCCGTTGAGGGCGGCCTCGTAGACCGGCCCGACCTCGTCGCCGGAGTCCGCGACCTCGGCGGCCAGGGCGCGGGCCGGGGCGCGGGCGCTGGTGTCCTTGAGGACGACGACGTAGGGGGCGACGGGGGTTTCGGCGGAGGCGGAGGCGGAGGCGGGGTGCGGCGGGAGGGCGGCGGCCGTGGTGGCCGCCGCGAGGAGCGCGACGGCGGCGGGGAGGAGCGGGACGAATGCGGTCATGCGGCCGATGCTCGGCGAGCGGCGGCGCGGGCGCGCGGAGGGTGCGCCGAGTGGGCGCACGACACGCCGCCGCGCGGGCTACGGGGTGAGGGGCCAGCCGCGCATCGCGAAGACGCCCTCGTCGCGGGCGCCGGCGGCGTCGTAGGTGGCCAGGGCGGCCTCGTTGTCGGTGTCGACCCCCACCCACATGCCGTAACAGCCGCGGGCCTTCGCCTCGTCGGCGAGGGCCAGGGTCAGGGCGCGGCCGATCCCGCGGCGGCGGTACCCCTCGTCCACGGACAGCTCGTACAGGCACATCTCGGTGCCCTTGTCGGGGTGGCTCATCTCGATGCCGGAGACCATTCCCGCGGGCACGCCGTCGACGTAGGCGATGAGCATCACGTGCCCCGGGGCGGCGAGGAAGCGCTCGGACCACTCCTCGCGGGCCGGCCCGTCGAGGAGCGATTCTGCGGCGGAGAGCTCGGCGGGGGTGAGGGCCCGGCGGATGTCCATGCCGGCCACGATAATGCGCGCGTGACGGATGGTGAGCCCAAGTCCGGCGCGGCGCGGCGGGCGGCCGGAAACTCCCGACCGGACGGCCGCGGACGGGCCGGCGTCGCCCGCGGACCGGCCGGCGTCGCCCGCGGCGAAACGTCCCGGTCGTGGCGCCCGGAGGGGGACGGCCTAGCGTGGCCCTTCCGTCGGACAACTGAGGGGGAGTCTCGTGAGAAGTGCCGTCGTCACTCCGGAAGAGGACCGGATCCGCTGGGTCGAGCTGCCGGGGGAGGAGCCGGCCCGGGTGTACGTGCACGGGCTCGGGGCCACCTCGCCGGCCTACTTCGCGGCGAGCGCCACGCATCCGCTGCTGGCTGGGAGGCGCTCCCTGCTGGTCGATCTGCTGGGCCACGGGCACAGCGACCGGCCCGAGCGGTTCGACTACAGCCTCGAAGCGCATGCCGACACGCTCGCGGCCGCCCTCGTCGAAGCCGGGGTGGGAGGCGCCGAGCTGATCGCGCACAGCATGGGCGGATCCGTGGCCATCGTGCTCGCCGATCGCCATCCCCACCTGGTGTCCCGGCTGGTGCTCGTCGACGCCAACCTCGATCCGCTGCCGCGCGTCCCGGGCACGGCCGGCAGCAGCGGGATCGCCGCCTACACCGAGGAGGAGTTCCTGGCCGGCGGCTGGGCCGAGGTGCGTGACCGGGTCGGCGCGCACTGGTGGTCCACGATGCGGCTCGCGGACCGGACGGCCCTCCACCGCTCGGCCATCCACCTCGTCGCCGGCACCACGCCCACCATGCGTGAACTGCTGCTGGAGCTGAAGATCCCGCGCAGCTACCTGCTGCCCGAAGCGGGCGGCCCGCTTCCAGGCGCCGAGGCCCTGGAGGCGGCGGGCGTGGCGGTGGTGCCGGTCCCCGACTGCGGTCACAACATCATGCTGGACAACCCCGAAGGCTTCGCCCGCGCCACCGCGACCGCGCTTGCCCGCGGATAGAAGTCCGCCCGGACGGGGTCTAGTTACCACCGGGCGGGGACGGGGTGCCGTCGGTCCAGGCGTAGACGTGCTTGCCGCGCACCGCGACCTGGTACTGGTGGGCGTCGCGGCACTCGGAGCGCACCTCGGCCCGGAGGCTGCCCGGCCACCACTTGGCGTGCAGGGCCGGGGCTCTCAGCTGCTTCGGCGAGCCCGCGCTGCACTGCGGGCCGTCGAGCGGTGTCGCGCCCAGGGTGAACCGGATCACCCGGGCCTCGCCGTTGGTGCGCATCCGTATGCGGACGTCGGTGGCGTCCCTGGGTATCCAGTACGGCAGGGCGAACCCGGTCTTCGTGCGCGGGGGCGCGTCGGCGGCGGTCGCGAAACGCCGGCCCTTCTCCTTGTACACCCGCTGCTCGATCGTGTCGGTGACGGGATTGGGCGGCAGGTTGGGCAGGGCGAAGGCCGCGGTGGCGAGGACTCCCACCGTGGCGGCGGCGACGACGAGCGGGCGGCGTTTCATAGGTCCAGTCTCGGCTGGGAGACGCTCCTCGCGCGTCCCTCCGTAGGACGAACCGTGCGTGGGTCGGAAGTCTTATCCCGTCTCATACCTGGGAGGGGCGCCGGTTCGGGCCGCACCGGCGCGCAGTAACCGGACGGCGCCCGCGGGAGTTGGCCGGAGGTGATCCGTCCACCCCGGCCCCGAGGACCTTCCATGCGCCGTCGCCGCCTCGTCCCCGCTCTCGCCACCGCAGCCGCCACCGCGGTGCTCGCCCTCGCACCGGCCGCCTGGGCCGCGCCGGCGGTCCCGGCCGACAAACCGCTGGTGCTGAGCCGCTGGACGCAGCCCAGCGCCGCCAGTTACCACGCGTGGGCCGACGCGCGCGAGCACCGGGACGCGTGGGCGGCGTACGGCTTCGACTGGTCGACCGACCAGTGCACGTCCTCGCCGGACAACCCCTTCGGCTTCCCCTTCGCCGGGGCCTGCGCCCGGCACGACTTCGGCTACCGCAACCACCGGGCGGCAGGGCTGTTTCCGGCCGCCAAGGCACGGCTGGACCAGGCGTTCCACGCGGACATGAGGCGGGTGTGCGCCCAGTACTCGGGCAGCCGCAAGAGCTCCTGCGAGGGCACCGCGTGGACGTACTACCAGGCGGTCAGGGTCCTCGGAATCTCGTAGCGACCTCCGGGCGCACACGTTTTCTGTTCGTGCCACGGGTGGACGTCGCACGACGCCCAGTCGTCGGCACGGCTCGGACCAGGGCGCCAAGCGCGGCGGTCCCGAAGCTGCGGCGCCAACATCCACGAGCTCGGCCGCAGTCCGCACGCGCACAGCAGCCTCGCGGAGGCCGACTGGGTGACCGCCCTCGGGGTGATGTCCCCCAGCACGGGCACCAGCGCCCCCACCCGCACCGGCAGCCCGATGTCGGTCTACGGGGATCCGCGCCTCGGCGAGGCGAACGTGTGAATGGAGGTCCGCGACCGGCTGCGCCAGCCCGGCGGCGCCTTCTCCGGCGGCCGGTAGCAGCGCCCGCGCACCGCCCGTTCCCCCGCGGTCCGCCCCCGGATCCTGCTGGTGGACGAACCCTGCTCCGCCACGAACCCGCCCAGGTAACCAACGTGATCGTCACCCACAACACGCAGCAGGCGGCCCACGTTTGCGACCAGTGCGCCTTCTTCCTGGCGGAACACGGCCCCGCCGCGCCCACGTTCTCCACCCCCTCCGCCCCCGCACGGCGGACTACGTCGAGGGCCGCTCCGGCTGGCGCGGCGCCCGGCCGGCGGGGCTACCGGACGAGGTGCCGGACGAACCAGTCCCTGGCCAGGGCGGCCACCTCGTCCAGGGCACCCGGCTCCTCGAAGAGGTGGGTGGCTCCGGGGACGATCTCCAGCCGGTTCTCGCAGCGCAGAGCGCGCTGGGCCCCGCGGTTGAGGTCGAGCACCGTCGTGTCCCGGCTCCCGACGACGAGGAGCGTGGGCGCCCGTACGGCGGCCAGCCGCGGGCCGGCGAGGTCGGGCCGGCCGCCGCGGGAGACCACCGCGCCGATTCCGGCGTCCGCGTCGCCTTCCGGGGCCTCCGCGGCCTCCGCGGCCGCCCACAACGCCGCCGCGGCCCCGGTGCTCGCCCCGAAGTAGCCGATCGGCAGGGGCACACGGCGCCGCAGCCAGCGGGTCGCCTCCGCGAGCCGGCCGGCCAGGGGCTCGATGGCGAAGACGTTGGCCCGGTCGGCCTCCTCTGCGGGCGTGAGCAGGTCGAAGAGCAGGGTGCCGAGGCGCGCCCGGTTCAGCTCCGCCGCCACCGCGCGGTTGCGCGGGCTGCGGCGGCTGCTGCCCGAGCCGTGGGCGAACACCACGACCGCCCCGGCATCCTCCGGCAGGGCGAGGTCCCCGGCCAGGGCGAGGCCGCCGGCCTCCACCTCGACCGCGGTAGCCCGGATGTTCGCGCCGGGAGCCGGCCCGGGAGGGGCCGCGGCCCGCGCCAGCAGGGCGACGACCTCCTCGTCGGAGGTCTGGGCGAAGTCCTCGTACCACTCGCCGACGGCGCGGAAGGCGTGCGGTGCGGACAGGCACACCACCTCGTCGGCCGCGGTGCGCAGCCGGGCGACGGCGTCCGGCGGTGCCACGGGAACGGCCAGCACCACCCGCGCCGCGCCCTGCGCCCGTACGACCTCGCAGGCGGCCGCGGCCGTCGACCCGGTGGCGATCCCGTCGTCCACCACGATCACCGTGCGCCCCGCGAGGGCCACCCGCGGCCGCTCGCCGCGGAACCTCCGCGCCCGCCGGGCCAGCTCGGCCTCCTCGGCCTCCTCGACTGCGGCGAGGTCCTGTGGCCGGATCCGGCTGCTGCGGACGATGCCCTCGTTGATGACGCGTACGCCGCCCTCGCCGATGGCGCCGAAGCCCAGCTCGCGGTGGTACGGGACGCCGAGCTTGCGGACCACGATCACGTCGAGCGGGGCGCCGAGCGCCCGCGCCACCGGGAAGGCGACCGGCACTCCGCCGCGGGGCAGGCCGAGAACGACGGGATCCTCCCCCCGCAGGTGACGGAGCGCCTCGGCGAGACGCTCACCCGCATCCGTGCGGTGGAGGAACAGCACGGGGTTCACCCCCAAACGAGGGGAGACGACAACCATGCCCCGAGATCCACGCTACTCCGCCCCGGCGGGCCCCGGCGGGCCCCGGCGGGCCCCGGCGGGCACCGGCGCGTCCCCGCGTTTTCGCGCGAGGGAGGTGTCCACGGCGGGGAGTTGAGCGGGCGCGCCACCCCGGCCGACCCCTTGAGGACCGCCCTGACCTGCACGAAAGCCCTCCGCAAGGGGAGGGCTCGGGCGGTGCGGAAAGTGTGCCCCCGGCAGGACTCGAACCTGCGGCCAAGTGCTTAGAAGGCACCTGCTCTATCCACTGAGCTACGGGGGCCGGAAGGTGGCCGTGGTGGGCCTGGAGCCCCTGGTGGGGGTGGGACTGCGGTCCGTGCCGGGTCAAGGATAGGGCTCCGGCCGCCTTGTCCCGGTTGCTTCACTCGCGGGCCACGATGTGGAGGTTCCGTGAAGCGGTCCCGATAATCGCAGGCAGGTGCGATTCTCGCATCGCTTTTGCGCCGCGGCGCCCTTGGTGTTGTGCACTCGTTATGCCTGCGCCCCACTCGTCCGTCGTGCCCAGAATGTCCCACTGGAGTCGCGGTCGGCGCGCAGAGGGCGTATAAGCTTCAAAAATGGTCCTAAATTGGGCATTCTTCGCATGTGGTGACCTTGGATGTTCGGCCTCAGCTGCTCGATGCCCTGTCCGCCCTGCGCGACCGGGTCGCGTCCGTGCGTCTGCCGCTGCCCCTGCCCGGCGCCCCGCGCGCGCGCCAGACCAGAGCCGAGCTGCTGGCGCAGCTCGACGACTACCTCGTACCCCGGCTGAAGGCGCCCGAGGCGCCGATGCTCGCCGTCGTCGGCGGGTCCACCGGAGCCGGTAAGTCCACCCTCGTCAACTCCCTCGTCGGACGGCAGGTCAGCGAAGCCGGGGTGCTGCGCCCGACCACGCGCACGCCGGTGCTGGTCTGCCATCCGGACGACCACCACTGGTTCGCCGGAATGCGCGTGCTGCCCGACCTGATGCGCGTCTGGGTGCCCCCCGAAGAGGAGGAGCCCCCGACCAAGTCCCGGGCCCGGCCCCGCGACCGCGGCCAAGGCCACACCCACGCCACCCGCGAAATGCGCATCGAGACCGTCTCCAGCCTGCCCCGCGGACTCGCCCTCCTCGACGCCCCCGACATCGACTCCCTCGTCGTCGAGAACCGGACGCTCGCCGCCGAACTCATCTGCGCGGCCGACGTCTGGGTGATGGTCACCACCGCCTCGCGGTACGCCGACGCCGTCCCCTGGCACCTGCTGCGCACGGCCAAGCAGTACAAGGCCACCCTCGTCACCGTCCTCGACCGGGTACCGCACCAGGTGCTCGCCGAGGTCTCCCGGCAGTACGGGGCCCTGCTCACCAAGGCCGGGCTGGGCGATGTGCCGCGCTTCACCGTGCCGGAACTGCCCGAATCGGCCGGCGGGGGCGGGCTGCTGCCGGCCAGCGCCGTCGCCCCGCTGTACGCCTGGCTGGCCCACCACGCCCAGGACCCGGCCGCCCGGCAGTACGCCGTCGGACGGACCGCGCTCGGCGCGCTGGACTCCCTGGGCCGGCGGATGCCGGAACTCGCCTCCGCGGTCGCCGCCCAGCACGCCGCCGCCGTACGGCTGACCTCGGCCGTCGAGGACGCGTACCGGCGCGAGGGCAAGAGGGTCCGGGCCCGCCTCGACCACGGCGCCGTACTCGCCGGGGACGCGCTGACCCGGTGGCGCGGCTACCCGCTCGACACGAGCGCCGACGAACTGCTCGACTCCCTCGCAGAGTCCCTCGCCGCGCTGCTCCAGTGCGCCGTCGCCGCCGCCGACGAGCGGATCGCCGAGGCCTGGCGGCGCGAGCCCGCCGCCGGTGCGGTGACCCTGCCCGCGCCCGACCGGCAGGCGGGCGAACGCATCGGCATGGCCGTGCGGCGCTGGCGGCGCGTACTGGAGGAACTGGCCGAGGAGGAGGTCGCCAAGCTCGACAAGCAGCCCGCGCCCGACCCCGACGGCGTCGCGGCCCTGCTCGTCGCCGCCCTGCTCGGCGGCAAGCGGGCCCGGCCCGCGGGGGAGAAGCTCGCCGAACGCATCGGCGCCCAGGCCGCCCTGCGGCTGCGCGACCGGGGCGGCGAACTCGTCGGCGACCACCTCGACCAGGTGCTGCGCGCCGAGCGCGACCGCCGGCTCGCCCCGCTCGAAGCGCTCGAAGTGAGCCCGGAACCACAGGCCGAGCTGATCGCCGCGCTGTCCGTACTGCAGAAGGAGAGGTGACGCGGTGACCGCCCTGACCGACCGCACCGACGACCGCTGGGACGACGGACTCATCGCGCGCTCGCGCCCCCGGGCCGCCGGCGGGATCGAGGAGGGCGGGGCCGACGGAGCCGACGGGTCCGAAGAGGACGACATCGGCGACGACGCGCTCGTACGCGCCGTCTCCGGCGCCGGCAGCGACGGCGGCAAGTCGCCCGCGCCCCCGCTCAGCCCCGAGGCACAGGCCCTGCGGCTGCGCCTCGACGCGCTGCGCCAGCTCGTCGGGCTGTCGCGCACCAGGCTCGACGGCAAGACCCTCGCCGAGGCCGGGCGGGTCCTCGACGAGGCGGCCGCGCGCCGCGGACTCTCCCCGCAGCACACGGTCGTCGCCATCGCCGGAGCCACCGGAAGCGGCAAGTCCACACTCTTCAATTCACTCGCCGGGGTGCAGATCTCCGAGACCGGTCTGCGCCGCCCGACGACCGCGGCGCCCATCGCGTGCAGCTGGTCGGACGGGGCCGCCGGACTGCTGGACCGCCTGGAGATCCCGGGACGGCTGCGCCGCCGCCCCCGCGAGACCCCGGAGGCGGAGGCACTGCGCGGCATGGTCCTCGTCGACCTGCCCGACCTGGACTCGGCGGTCGGCGCGCACCGGGACCACGTCGACCGCGTCCTGGCGCTGGTCGACGCCGTGGTGTGGGTGGTGGACCCGGAGAAGTACGCGGACGCCGTCCTGCACGAGCGGTACCTGCGGCCGCTGGCCGGGCACGCGGAGGTGACCTTCGTCGTGCTGAACCAGGTGGACCGGCTGCCCGGCGAGGCGGCCGACCTCGTACTGGACGACCTGCGCCGGCTCCTCGACGACGACGGCATCGCGCTCGGCGAGCACGGCGAGCCCGGCGCCACGGTCCTCGGGCTCTCCGCACTGACCGGGGAGGGCGTGGGGGAACTGCGCGAACTCCTCGGACAGTTCACCCAGGAGAGGGGCGCCGCCACCCGGCGGATCTCCGCCGACGTCGACCGCGCGGCCGTGCGCCTGCGACCGCTCTACGTCGCCGACGGGCACTCGGGGCCGGAGATCGGCGAGGCGGCGCGCGCCGAGTTCGAGGACCGCCTCGCCGAGGCGGTCGGGGCGTACGCGGCCGGACTCGCCGCCGAGCGCGCCTGGCGGCGCAACGCGGGCAAGGCCTGCGGGACGCCCTGGCTGCGGCTGTGGCGGTGGTACGAGAGCCGGCGCGCCCCGCGCTCCCTGGCGGGCCTGGCCGCGCTCGCGGCGATCGGCAGCCGCGGCCAGACGGTCGCGCAGGCGCCGGTCGAGGCGGAGGTGACCGCACGTCAGCGGGTGGAACAGGCCGTACGGGCGGTTGCCGACGAGGCGGTGACCGGCCTGCCCGAACCGTGGGCGCAGGCGGTCCGCGAGACCGCCGTGCGCGGCGCCGACGGGCTCCCGGAGGCGCTCGACGAGATCGCGGTGACGCTCGGGGCGGCGGTCGCGGTGCCCACCGCCAAACCGCCGCGGCCCACGTGGTGGCCGGCCGCCGTGCTGGGCCAGGCGGCGATGACGCTCGTGCAGATCTACGGCGGGCTGTGGCTGGTCGGGCAGATCGTCGGGGTCCTGGAGCCGAAGCTGCTGCCGCCGGTGCTGCTGATGGTGGCGGGCATCATCGGCGGGCCCCTCGTCGAATGGGCCTGCTCGATCGCCGCCCGGGGCCCGGCGCGCCGGTACGGGCAGGACGCGGAGCGCAGGCTGCGGCAGGCGGCGGCCGGATGCGGGCGGGCCCGGGTGCTGGAACCGGTGGCGGCGGAACTGCTGCGCTACCGGGAGGTGCGCGAGCAGTACGCCACCGTCGCCGCAGGGGGGAGCAGGTTGTCCACAACCCGCCAGTAATCCACAGGCCGGAGCGGGGATCGGCGGCCTGCCCCAGCATGGCTCGTAGCTCGTACGGATGGACCGCACGGGCACGGACGACGGGGGAGGGCGGCCGGGATGAACGACACCCAGGTGACGCTGGTGGGCTGCGTGGCCACGCAGGTCGACTACAAGGAGACGGTGAACGGTCCGTCGGCGCGCTTCCGCTTCGCGGTGACGCCGAGGTACTTCGACCGGCGCAAGGAGGCCTGGACGGACGGGGCCACCAGCTTCTACACCGTGTGGGCGCGGCGGGTGCTCGCCGTCAACCTCGCCGGTTCCGTATCGGTCGGCGAACCACTGGTCGTGCACGGGCGGCTGCGCGTGCGGGAGGACCCGCCCGACACCGACGGCAAGCGGTGGGTGTCCGCGGAGATCGACGCGACCGCCATCGGGCACGACCTGAACCGCGGCACGGCGGCCTTCCGGCGCGTGGTGCGAACGGATACTCCACTGATGGCCACTCAGAAGGCGGCGGTGGTCTGAGTGTTCGAGACGGTTAGGATTCCCCGGTACTCACGGGCACCTGGGTCTTTGGCCCGAAGGGGAAGACTGTGTCGATTGCCGTTCCCGCATCCTCCGCTCCTGAACCCGCCGCAGGCGCCGCGCCGCGCGCCGAAGCCGGCTCCGCGCCTCACTCCGCAGCCGTGCCCGCTCCTCTCGAACCTCCCGCCGCGCTACGGGGCTCCGCGCGCCGGCCGCTGGCGGTGGCCCTGCTGGCCGCGGCCCTCGCCGCCGCACCCGCCGCCCGGGCCGCCGCCGCCTCCGACCCGGTGGCGCCCCGGGCACCGGAGGGCGCGAGCGCCGTGCTGGACGGACTGAAGACGTACGGGCAGGCGGTCCTGCGCTCCGGGGACGGGTCGGTCCGGCAGATCCCGGCCGGGCTCTACGAGATGCGGGTCGACGGCGGCGGGATGCTCCAGACGTACGGGGTCGGCGTGGCGGGCAACGCCCAGCCGCAGTCCCGTTACACCGAGAGCGGCTGGGCCGGCAGCCCGCTCGCCGGCAACCGGGAGGCGGGCCGGATCCGCTGGGTCCTGGAGCACTCCTACCCGCAGCTGAACGACCTGGCGGGGCTCGCCAAGGCGGCCGGTGCCGGGGCGCTCACTGCGGAGAGCGCGGCGGCCGGCACCCAGGTGGCGATCTGGCGGCTGGCGGACGGGGTGCAGGTCGAGGCCGCCGATCCGGCGGCGGAGAAGCTGGCCGACTACCTCCAGCGGGCGGCCGGGCAGCTGCCGGAGCCGCCGGCCTCGCTGGGGCTGGACCCCGGCGACGTGTCGGGACCGGTCGGCACCCGGCTCGGCCCGGTGACCGTGCGGACCGGGGCGCGGAGCGTGTCGGTCGTCCCGGACGCGGCGGCCGTCGCGATGGGGGTGCGGGTGGTGGACGCCGAAGGGGCGCCCGTGGACACCGCCGTCAACGGGAGCCGGTTGTACTTCGAGGTGCCCGCGGGCACCCCCGACGGCACGGCCTCGGTCACCGTCCACGGCGCGACCAAGGTGCCCGTCGGGCGGGTCTTCACCGGTGAGGTGCCCGCGCAGGCTCAGATCGTGGCGGGCTCCAGCGAGTCCGCGGCCGCCGCCACGGCCACGGCGCTGTGGCCGCCGGCCCCGGTGGCCGAGGCCGGCACCGCCTCCGGCTCGGACGCGGTGGCGCTGGGCGCGCCGTCGGCGGCCGTGCCGACGACCTCCCCGGACGAGGAGCGGCTGGCGACGAGCGGCAGCTCGGCGGCCACCCCGGTCATCGCCTCCCTGGCGGTGGGCCTGGTGGTCCTGGGCGGTCTGGTGGTCCTGCTGCTGCGCAAGCGCCCGCTGGACGAGGAGGACGGGGCGTAGCCCGTCGCGGGCCCGGAAGGGTGCCCGCAGGGCATGTCGGGGCCGCTGGGCCGGGTGGCCGCCGGGGCGGATTCGGATCTCCCGCCCCGGGTATGGGCAGGAAATGGCTGATCAGGAACTGACCTTGCGGGGCGCCGTCGCCCGATGGGACCGGCAGTTGTTCGACGTGGTGGCCCGCCGGCACTGGCCCGGGGCGGACCGGGTGCTGCCCCGGCTCGGGCGGGCCGCGAACCACGGCGTGCTGTGGGGCGGGGCCGCCGCCGCGATCGCCGTCTTCGGCTCGGCCAAGGGCCGCAAGGCCGCCGGGCGCGCGGTCGCCTCGCTCGCACTGGCCTCCGCGACCATCAACACCCTCGGCAAGTGGTCCGTACGCCGGCCGCGCCCGCTGCTCGACGGGGTGCCCGCCGTGCGGCAGCTGGCGACGCAGCCGCAGACCACCTCCTTCCCGTCCGGGCACGCGGCGTCGGCGTTCGCCTTCACCGCGGGGCTGGCGCTGGAGTCCCCGGGCTTGGCGGCAGCGCTGGCCCCCGTGGCCGCGTCGGTGGCGTTCTCCCGCGTCTACACCGGGGTGCACTACCCCTCCGACGTGCTCGTGGGCGCGGCGCTGGGGGTGGCCGCGGCCGGAGTCGTACGCCGCCTCGCGCGGGACGTCCAGGAGGCGCGGGTGGTGCCGGGCGACGAACGGGCGGCCGCCGGGGCGCCCGCGCTGCCCGACGGGGCCGGGCTGACCGTGGTGGTCAACACCGCGTCGGGAACGGCCGCCGAGGCGGGGCTCGACCTGCTGCGCACCCGGCTCCCCAAAGCCGAGGTGATCGAGTGCACGGGCGAGGAGCTGGTCCCCGCCCTGACGGAGGCGGCCGGGCGGGCCGCCGTGCTCGGGGTCTGCGGCGGCGACGGCACGATCAACGCGGCCGCCACCGCCGCCCTGCGCGCCGGGGTACCGCTGGCCGTGTTCCCCGGCGGCACGCTCAACCACTTCGCGATGGACCTCGGCCTCGTCGGCACCGACGACACCTGCCGCGCCGTGGCCGACGGGCACGCCGTCCGCGTCGGCGTGGGCCGCTTCTCCCCCGGCCCCGGGGAAGGCCCGGCGGCGGAGCCCGGATACTTCCTGAACAACTTCAGCATCGGCGCCTACCCGGAGCTGCTGGGCCACCGGCTGCGCTGGGGCCCGCGCATCGGCGGCGGCCCCGCCGCGCTCCTGGCGGCCTGGCGGGTACTGCGCGCCCAGCGGCCCGTACGGCTGCGGCTCGCCGGGCGGCCCCGCAGCGTGTGGCTGCTCTTCGCGGGCAACGGCACCTACCACGGCACCGGCCCTACTCCCCGCCGCCGTGACAGCCTCGCCGAGGGCCTGCTCGACCTCCGGATCGTCTACGGCGGCGGCCGCCCCGGCCCCCGCCTCCTCGCCGCCGCCCTCGCGGGCCCCCTCAGCCGCTCCCCGGTCCACACCGCCACCCGCCTGCGCAGCCTTCGCATCGGCGACATCCCCCCGGGCACCCCCTTCGCCTACGACGGCGAATACGCCGAAGCCCCCACGGCCCTGGTCCTCGACGAACTCACGGAAGCCCTCACGGTCTACCGCCCCCGCTGACCCCGCCCCGGGTCCTCGCGGCCGGGGCAGCGGTGACGGGGCGAGGGCGAGCCCGACCGCGGAAACGAGCGGGATGTGGGCCGGCCCGCACGTGGCCCTGCCGGGCAAGCGGATTCCCCGGAGGTGGCCGCCACGCCCGTCACCTGCGAGAACGGGACCGCGAGGGACTGCCGCCGGGCCGTCCCCCGGGCCGTCCCCGGGCCGGCGGAGGGGGCCCGAGGAGGGCCAAAGACGACCAACGACGGCCACGACCGTCACGTCTCCCTCGTCCCGGTGCGCAGATCAGGGCGCCGGAACCATACGCGTTTCCCCCGGGGTATGGACGCCTGGCAAGATGGGGTGTATCTGCCCACCATCGATCTGCCGGACGGTTTCTCTTGGCTGAGTTCATCTACACCATGCGCAAGACGCGCAAGGCGCACGGCGACAAGGTGATTCTTGATGACGTCACCCTGAACTTCCTGCCCGGGGCGAAGATCGGTGTGGTCGGCCCGAACGGTGCCGGTAAGTCCACCGTTCTGAAGATCATGGCGGGCCTGGAGCAGCCGTCCAACGGCGACGCCTTCCTGTCGCCCGGCTTCACCGTCGGCATCCTCATGCAGGAGCCCAAGCTCGACGAGTCCAAGACCGTCCTGGAGAACGTCCAGGACGGCGCGGCCGAGACCATGGCGAAGCTCAAGCGCTTCAACGAGGTCGCCGAGCTGATGGGCGTCGAGTACACCGACGCCCTCATGGACGAGATGGGCAAGCTCCAGGACGACCTGGACCACTCCAACGCCTGGGACCTCGACGCCCAGCTGGAGCAGGCCATGGACGCGCTGGGCTGCCCGCCCGGCGACTGGCCCGTCACCAACCTCTCCGGTGGCGAGAAGCGCCGCGTCGCGCTGTGCAAGCTGCTGATCGAGGCCCCGGACCTGCTCCTCCTCGACGAGCCCACCAACCACCTCGACGCCGAGTCGGTGAACTGGCTGGAGCAGCACCTTTCGCAGTACAAGGGTGCCGTCGTCGCCGTCACCCACGACCGCTACTTCCTGAACAACGTCGCCGAGTGGATCCTCGAGCTCGACCGCGGCCGCGCCCACCCCTACGAGGGCAACTACTCCACGTACCTGGAGAAGAAGGCCACCCGCCTCAAGGTCGAGGGCCGCAAGGACGAGAAGCGCCAGAAGCGCCTCAAGGAAGAGCTGGAGTGGGTCCGCTCCAACGCCAAGGGCCGCCAGACCAAGTCCAAGGCGCGTCTCGCCCGCTACGAGGAGATGGCCGCCGAGGCGGACAAGATGCGGAAGCTGGACTTCGAGGAGATCCAGATCCCGCCGGGCCCGCGTCTGGGCTCGATCGTGGTCGAGGTCAACAACCTCTCCAAGGCGTTCGGTGACAAGGTCCTCATCGACGACCTGTCCTTCACGCTGCCGCGCAACGGCATCGTCGGCATCATCGGTCCGAACGGCGCCGGCAAGACCACGCTCTTCAAGATGATCCAGGGTCTGGAGGCGCCGGACTCCGGCTCCGTCAAGATCGGCGAGACCGTCAAGATCTCGTACGTCGACCAGAGCCGCGCCAACATCGACCCCAAGAAGACCCTCTGGGCGGTCGTGTCGGACGAGCTGGACTACATCAACGTGGGCCAGGTCGAGATGCCGTCCCGCGCGTACGTCAGCGCCTTCGGCTTCAAGGGCCCGGACCAGCAGAAGCCGGCCGGCGTCCTCTCCGGTGGTGAGCGCAACCGCCTCAACCTGGCGCTGACGCTCAAGGAGGGCGGCAACCTGCTGCTCCTCGACGAGCCCACCAACGACCTCGACGTCGAGACGCTCTCCTCCCTGGAGAACGCCCTGCTCGAGTTCCCCGGTGCCGCCGTGGTCATCTCCCACGACCGCTGGTTCCTCGACCGGGTCGCCACGCACATCCTGGCGTACGAGGGCGAGTCCAAGTGGTACTGGTTCGAGGGCAACTTCGAGTCGTACGAGAAGAACAAGGTCGAGCGTCTCGGCGTGGACGCCACCCGCCCGCACCGTGCCACCTACAAGAAGCTCACCCGAGGCTGAGGTAGCCGTCATGGCCAGACACCACTACCGGTGCCCCCTGCGCTGGGCGGACATGGATGCCTTCGGGCACGTCAACAACGTCGTCTTCCTCCGTTACCTGGAGGAGGCGCGGATCGACTTCATGTTCCGCCTCGCGCCGGGGGAGGGCAGCGAATCCTTCACGGGCGGCTCCGTCGTGGCCCGTCACGAGATCGACTACAAGCTGCCCCTCGTGCACCGTCACGAGCCGGTCCTCATCGAGTCCTGGGTGACCCGGATCGGCGCCGCGTCCCTGACCATCCGCTACGAGGTCAAGGACGAGGCGACCGAGGACGCGCCCGAGACGGTCTACGTGCGCGCCGAGACCGTGGTCGTGCCCTACGACCTCGCCGCGGGGCGGCCCCGCCGCATCACGGCCGAGGAGAGGCGCTTCCTGGAGGAGTACCTCGACGAGCCCGTGGCCGCGTCGGCGGGTGCGTCCGCTTCCGCTTCTTCCTCCGCGTCCGCCTCCGCTTCCGGCGCCCGCCGGGAAGGACGCCTCGCGGCATGAACGAGCAGCTGCGCTTCGCCGACTCCGGGGAGGCGGCGGACCTCGCCGCCTTCCTGGGCCGGCTGGTGCACTACGACCGCGCCGCCGCCGTCCGCCTCCTGGGGGCCCCTCCCACGCCGAAGGCTGTGGGGGAGGGCGGCGGTGCGCTCGGCGTCTTCGGACGGCCGCCGACCTTCGAGGTCCTGGCCATCCGGACGGTGCGGCTCGCCGTGCCCGTCGCCACCCCGCTCGACCTGACCGTGTCCGCCGGCGAGCTCCTGGAGTCCGTGGACGAGGCCTCGGCCGCGGCCACCGTGCCCGGGCCGGTCACCGGACCGCCCTGGACCGGGGTGCTCCCGCCCCGCGGCGGCTGGCGGCAGCTGCCGGGGCTGCCCGGCCCCCGGGAGATGGGCGCGGCCGTGGCGGCCGCCGTCGCCGAGTTCCGCGCCCGCGACGAGGCCCTGCCCGCGCAGCACCGGACCCGGTCCGAGCGCGACCGGATCGGCCGCGAGATCTGGTCCCGCACCCTGGGCGACACCGAACTCCCGCTGCGCGTCGTCCACGCCGCGCAGTCCCTGGGCTTCCTGCGGCCGGTCCGGGCCGCCGTGCCCGCCTCCGCGGCCCCCGTGCCCGCCGCCGAAGCCGCCGACGCCGTCGCGCTGCTCGCCGCCGGGAGCTGGCTGCGACTGCGCACCCCGTACGGCTCCGTCGCCACCCGCCGCCCCGGCGCCATGGGCGGCCTGGGCGCCCTGCAGGTCCGCCCGCTCTGACCGCCGGCCCCGCGGCCCGGCCGGGGGCCAGGCCCTAGCCCGCCGTGTTGATCATCGACGCGGCGGCGTACGTCAGGTACTTCCACAGCTGCGCCTCGTGCTCCGGCGCCAGGCCCAGCTCGTCCACCGCGACCCGCATGTGCCTCAGCCAGGCGTCGTGCGCCGCCGCGTCCACCCGGAACGGCGCGTGCCGCATCCGCAGGCGCGGGTGCCCGCGGTGCTGGCTGTAGGTGGTCGGCCCGCCCCAGTACTGCATCAGGAACAGCGTGAACCGTTCCTCGGCGGGGCCCAGGTCCTCCTCCGGGTACATCGGGCGCAGCAGCGGGTCCTCCGCGACCCCCTCGTAGAAGCGCCGGACGAGGCGGCGGAAGGTGTCCTCGCCGCCCACCTGCTCGTAAAAGGTCTGCTCCTGGACCGTGCCCCGCGGAATCTCATTCACCCGACCATCGTCTCAGACACCCGGACGGAGGACCGGGGTCCTAGGACTCTTCGACGGCGGCCGGCAGCGGCCGCGCGTTCGCACGCGAAGGCCGTGCGCAGGACAGTGGAGGCATGGGCGCACACACCGCACGCACCGGGACGCGCGATCTGCGTGAGACCGCGCACGCCGCCCAGGTGCGGGAGCTGACCGCCGCCGGGGTGCTGGAGGACCCGCTCTGGCGGGCGGCGTTCGCCGCCGTGCCCCGGCACGTCTTCGTCCCCTACTTCTGGACCGGCCGCGGCGCCGGCCATGAGCGGCTCTGGGCCGAGGACCCCGACCCCGAACGCCGGGCCCGCTGGCTGCGCGGAGTCTACGTCGACACCCCGCTGGCGACCCGGCTGCGCGACGGCCGGCTGGTCTCCTCCAGCAGCCAGCCCTCCCTGATGGCGAAGATGCTGCACGCCCTCGACGTGCGCGACGGCGACGACGTCCTGGAGATCGGCGCGGGCACCGGCTACAACGCGGCCCTGCTCTGCCACCGGCTCGGCGACGAGCACGTCACCACCGTGGACCTGGACGAGGAGATCACCGACTCCGCGCGGGCGCACCTGGCCCGGCTCGGCTACCACCCGGCCGTGGTCACCGGGGACGGCGCGCGCGGCTGCCCCGCCCGGGCCCCCTTCGACCGGATCATGGTGACCTGCACGCTGCCGCTGATCCCGCACGCCTGGCTCGGCCAGTGCCGGCCGGGCGCGCGGATCCTGGCCCCGCTGTCGACCGGGCTGATCGCCCTCACGGTGCGGGACGCCGATTTCGCGGAGGGCCGCTTCCTGCACACCTCGGCGTACTTCGTCCCGCTGCGCGGAGCCACCGCCTCGCCGCCGCCCGAGCCGGGCGGGACGGCGTACGGGCTCCCGTACGAGCTGGTGGAGAACGAGCGGTTGCAGTTCATGCTGGTGCTGACCGCGGGCGTACTGCACCCCCGCGAGGCCCTGGACCTGTGGCGCAGCGAGGGCCGTCCGGCCCGCGAGCGCTTCGGCGTCTCGGTGGGCCCGGAGGGCCAGTGGTCCTGGCTCGACGATCCCCAGGGGCCCTACGTGTGGCCCCTGGGGGAGGCGTGATCAGCCGCGGCGGATCGTGATCGTGGTCCAGGCGCCCACGTGGACGCGGTCGCCGTCGGCGAGCGGGACCGGGACGTACGGCTGGATCGGCTCCTCGCCGCCGTTGATGGTGGTGCCGTTGGTGGAGTTCTGGTCCACCACCGCCCAGCTGAGGTCGGGCTGCTGCACGAGGACCGCGTGCTGGTGGGAGACGCCCGGGTCCTCCGGGGGCACCGACAGGTCGATGTCGGGGGACTCGCCCGTGGAGGCGCGGCGGCGGCCGATCGTGATCTGGCCGCCGGAGAGCGGAAGGTGCTGCTCCGGGGAGTAGGCGGGCAGGTTGAGCCCGGCCGCCTCGGGACCGCTGCGCTGCATCATGGCCATGAAGTACGAGCGGTCGGGGCCGACCGTGGCGGACCAGGCGCCGCCCTGCGGCGGGAACGACTGGTGCTGCTGGGGCGGAGGCTGCTGCTGGTACTGCTGCTGCGGCGGGGCCTGCTGCTGGTACTCCTGCTGGTACTCCCGCTGCGGCGGCGGCGGGGGCTGCTGCTGGTACTGGGGCTGCGCGGGCTGCTGGTACTCCCGCGGCTGCTCGTGCGCGGGCGGCGGCAGCAGCCAGTCGTCCTCGCGCTGGAGGGGCTCGGCCGGCCGGTTGACCCGGGACGGCCGCGAGCCCTGGTACTCGAAGTGGTCCTGGGAGTAGTTCCCGGGAGCGGGCACGGGCGGCGGAGGCGTACCACCGGGACCGGGACCGGGACCCGGACCGGCGGCCGAACCGGGGCCGACGCCCGCACCCGTCGGCTGCGGGCCCGCGTCCGGCGCCGGCGGCGCGTACGAGGTCGCCGAACGGGTCAGGAAGTTGTACCGGCACTCCTCGCAGAACGGGGCCATGGCCTCCCGCGGGGTCCGGCACTGGGGGCAGAGCTCGGCCTGGGCGGTCGGCTCACCGGCGGTCGGGGGGAAACCGTAGCCGTAGGAGGGCACCGGGGGAGGCCCCTCCGGGGCACCCATGCGGTGGCCGCAGACCTCGCACCAGTCGTCGGAGGCGGACTGGTGCCCGTTCGGGCAGGTCGGCATGGCGGCGCTTCCCCCTTCATCTCCCTGCGTCTGCACGTCAGGTCTCAGGATTTCTTCACTCGGACGGTCTGCGTCGATCGCGTTTCGAGAGTCATCTCGTCGGCATCGGCGACCCTGGCTTTCAGCCGCACAGTACCCGCCACGGCGTCCACGACATCCACCACCTTCGCCAGGAGCTTGGCTGTGTCGGCGTTCCCGGAGGCGCTCGCCAGTTGTACGGCGCGTCCCAGTTTGGCCGTGGCCCCATCGACATCCCCCAGTTTGCGGGCTTCCAGGCCCTGTTGAATAGCCTGCGCCAGCTCCGCCTGTCCGGTGTAGTGGGCGACCTGCGGGCTGATGGCGGTGGACGCGGCCAGATCGGTCGTCCACACCGCGCGCACCAGGCCCTGGGCGAGCACGGTCTCGGACCCGCCCGCCGCTCCCGGCAGAACGAGCGTCGCGCGGGCGGCGAGCATCTCCTGGCCGACGGCCGCCCCCGGGACGCGCACGCACACGTGGTACTCGCGGGACTCGTCGCCCCACGAGCCGGTCGGGTAGTCGCCGGCGCGCGGGCCCGCCGCGACGCGGCGCTCGGTCAGGTCCTGCACGGCGGGCGCGACCTGCTTCACGTACTGGATCTCCGCACCGACCGGGGTCCACAGGCGCAGGGCGACGTCCGCGACCTCCTTGCCCATGACGTTCTCCATCATGCGCGTGAAGTCCTCGGTCAGGTGCGCCGGGTCGGCGACGATGTCGGCGGAGCCGAGCAGCGCGCTCGCGATGCCCGTGACCTCCTTGACCTCCCAGTCGGTGCCCACCCCGCGGGCGTCGCAGGTGAAGCGGCCCGCGCAGGCGTCGAGGGTGGCCCGGAGCACGGCCGGCTCCTCGTGCTCGTTGCGGCCGTCGGTGAGCAGGATGCCGTGCCGGATGACGGCCGTCGAGCCGCGCAGCAGGCCGTCGGCGAGCCGCAGCCAGGTGCCGATGGCGGTGCCGCCGCCGGAGCTGAGCCCGCGCAGGGCCTCCTTGGCCTGGGCCCGGGTCGTCGGGTCGGCGATGGCGAGGCGGCCCTGGCCCGGGTAGACCTCCTTGGCCACGTGCGTACCGGCGATCACGGCGAAGGCGGTGCCGTCGCGCAGGGTGTCGACGGCCGCCGCCGTGGCCTCGCGGGCGCCCCGCATCTTCTCCGGCGGGTACTCCATGGACCCCGAGCAGTCGACCATGATCACGACGGCGGCCGTGCCGTCGGCGGCCGCCGCCCGGGTGGCCGCGGCGCCACCGGTGGCGGTGACCGTGACGATGGCGTGGACGTCCCGCCCGCCCTCGGGGAGGAACTCGTTCTGGTACACCTCCACGGTGAAGCGCGGGGCGCTCGGCTTGGCGAAATTCGCCATCGGTGGGACTCCTGGGGGGCTCGGGCAGGCGGGTCAGACCTGCGGGCGCGCTTCCGCTTCCGGTTCCGGTCGTGCTGCCGGGCCCGGCTCCGCATCGGGTCCCGGTTGCTGCTCGGGGTGCGTCGCGAACGGCACCACGGCCACGGTGACGTTGTCGTGGCCGCCGCCGTCGAGGGCGTGCCCCACCAGGACCTGCGCGCTGTGCAGCGGGCGGGTCGCGGCGTCGGCGGGCAGCACCTGGGCCATCTCCCGTGCGGACTCCGCGTAGTTCCACAGTCCGTCGGTGCAGACCACCACCACCCCGGGGTGGTCGGGCTTGAAGGTCGCGGTGTGCGGTTCGAGGTCGTACGCGTCGGCCCCCAGCCAGCCGGTGATGGCGTGCGCGCGGACGTCCGCGTAGGCCTCGGCCTCGCCCATCAGACCGGCGGCGACCATCTGCGCCGCCCACGAGTCGTCCTCGGTGAGCCGGCGGGGCAGCGCGGCACGGTCGTCGGGCACCCAGTACGCACGGCTGTCGCCCACCCAGCCGATGGTCAGCAGACCGCCGCTGACGACCGCGCCCACCAGGGTGCAGGCGGGCGCGTTCTGCGCGCCCGGGGTCTGCGGGGCCAGGGCGTTCACCGCGGCGGCGGCGGCCAGGATCGCCTCGTGCATGGCCTCCTGCGGATGGGCGCCGCGCGGCAGCGCCTCCAGCAGCGCCTCGTTGGCGGCGCCGGCCGCGGCGGCCGAGGCCTCGTCGGGGCGGCTCGCGGAGGAGACGCCGTCGCAGACGATGGCCACGGTGGCGGCGGACCCGTCGGGCAGGGCGGTGGCCGCCACGGCGAAGGAGTCCTCGTTGCGGTGGTGGCGCAGCCCCCGGTCACTGACGGCGGCGACGCTCCCGAGCTCCTCTTCGAGGTGGTCCCGCTCCCGGGGCTGGGCGTGCCCGCAGTGCTCGCAGTACCCGTCGGTGTCCACGTGCCCGGCCCGGCAGGCCACGCAGGTCCTGCCGCCGGCCGCCGCACCCGGCGGGGAGGCGCTTTCGTAGGGCGCCGCCTCGTAGGGGGCTGTCTCGTACGGGGCCTCGCCCGACCCCCAGGGCGTCTCCGGGGGCGTGCCGGGGCCGCCGCCGGGCCGGTCGTGGCGGGTCTCTGGTCCGTCCGCGGCGCTGCCGCGGGGCGAGCCGACGTGCCCCTGCTCCTGGGCGGGCCCGGGGGCGTACGGGCCGTCGCCCGATCCCCACGCGGTCCCCTCCGGGGGCGTGCCGGGGCCGTACGTGCCCTGGTGGCCCGGGCTCCCGTACGCGGCCCCGGCCGGGCCCGGGTGCGGCAGGAGCCCGGGCTCCGCCGTCGCGGCGCTCCAGCCGGCCGGCTCGTCGACGAGCGTCGGCGCGGCCGCGGCCACGCTGCCCCAGCCGGGCGCCGGTTCGGCGGCGCCGTCGTGGTGCGCGCCGGGCGCCGGGGTCCCGTAGCCGCCCGCGGGGGCGGTCGGCGGGGCCGGTGGGATGGGCAAGGTCGGCTGGTCCGCGGACGCAGCCGGGGGAGGGGAGGTCACGGCGTAGCCGCAGACGCCGCAGAAACGGTCACCCTCCTCCAGGGGTTCCGCGCAGCTGGGGCAGCCCGACAGCCGATGCATCGACATCACTCACACCCACGTCCGGGGACGGAAACGGTTTGCCCGCTCCACCAGTTCGATCCTCTCCTCGCCACGCCGCGCAAGCCGTGCGAGGACGCGGTACGAGCGCTCCAGTCCGAAGCGCAGGCCCCGCTCGTCCAGTTGACTGCCGAGCAGCGAGGTCCGGCCGGGGTCGGAACCCCGGCTTCCCGACAGTACCCAGTCCAGGGCCGAGCCCAGAACCTCCGTCGCGAGCCGCTCCTGCCGCTCCGGATCCAGCCCGAACCGCCGCAGGGCCTCCACCTGGTCGGCTGCCGCCGCCAGATCGGCCAACAGCGGCTCCTGCGGGGACCGGTCGTGCAGACGTGCGCGTACCGCCGCCACCCGGGCGGCGGTGTAGTGGATGGACGCCTCCGGTACGGACTCCAGCGTCCGCACGGCTCCTTCCCGGTCACCGGCGGCCAGCTGGACCCGGGCCAGCCCGAAGGCCGCGCTCACGAACCCCGGGTCGGTGATCCACACGAGCCGGTAGTACTCGGCGGCGTTGTCCAGCTGCCCCAGCACCTCCGCGCACAGCCCGAGGGCCAGCTTCGGCGCGGGCTCGCCCGGGAAGGCGTCGTAGATCGCGTCGAAGGACAGCGCCGCGATCTCGTTGTCACCGGTGGCCAGCGAGGCGATGCCGCGGGCCCACACCACCCGCCAGTCGTCCGGATGCCCGGCCTCCAGCTCCGCCAGGGTGCGCCCGGCCGACGACAGCTCGCCCAGCTCCAGCCGGGCCCGCAGCTCGCGCAGCCGCAGCTCGGCCGAGTCGGCGGGCGCCGCCGCCAGCGCGCCCAGCAGGTCACCCGGCGCGGAGGCCAGCAGACCCGTCAGGAAACCGGCGTTCGGATCGCCCGCGTCCACCAGCGGCACCGGCAACGCCAGCGCCGTGTCGCGGGCGTCCAGGGTGGTCGCTCCCGCCGGGGCCGCGGCCGCGATGGGAGCGGCCGGGGACGCCGGGGCCGCTGCGGGCCCCTGGTCCGGCGCCTGCCGGGCCCGCGGCACGGCCGCCCCGGCCACGTGCGTGGCGGTGGTCCCGAGCGCGGGGACCGGAGCCCCGGCCGGCCCGGACGCGGGCGTCCCGGACCCGGGCGTCCCGCCGAAGGGTGCGCCCGCCCACGGGCCGGCGCCCCCGGCGGACGACGCCGAGGCCGGGCCGCCCACCGCTCCGGGCGCCTGCGTCCCCGTACCGGCCGGGCCGCCGGCGTGCGGCTGCCCCCAGGGGCCGGCCGGGAGGGCACCCGAGCCGTACGGGGTCACGCCCGCGGGCGGGGAGACTCCCCCCGGCGGGGTGCCGGGCAGAGCGGCCCGGCTGCCCGCGGGCACGGCCGTCCCGCCGTGCGACGGTCCCCACGGGCCGGAGGTACCGGCGGGCGCCGCCCCGGGCAGGGGCGTCGCGCCCGGCCGCGTGCCGTCGGGGAGCTCGTGGCCCCGCGCCCCGGCGGGGAGGGCCGCGCCGCCCGGCGCGTGCGCTCCCGCGGGACGGGCCGGGCGGCGGCCGAGGATCCCGAGCAGCCCGCCACCCCGCCGGGAGGCGAGCGGCCGCCCGCCCAGCCGGGACACGACCGTGCCCGGGGCGTCCGCGAACAGCTGCGTGTCCGGAACGCGCAGCTCCGGGCCGAAGAGGGTCGACAGCTGAGGCCGCGGCCGGCCCGTCTGGAGCGCCACCACCTCGCGCAGCACGCCCGTCAGCTGGTCCGCCATCTCCTGCGCGGAGGAGAACCGCCGACCCGGGTCGGGGTCGGTCGCCCGGACGAGCAGCCGGTAGAAGGACTCGTACCGTCTGAACACCTCGATGTGCTCCGGGTCCGGCAGCGAATCCGCGAACACGTTGGTGTAGCCCTGGAAGTCGAAGGTCAGGACCGCCAGCGTCCGCGCCACCGTGTAGAGGTCGGAGGCCACCGACGGGCCCAGCTCCGCGACCTCCGGAGCCTGGTAGCCCACCGTGCCGTAGATGGCCGACTCCTCGTCGTCCATCCGGCGCACCGCGCCCATGTCGATCAGCTTCAGCTGGTCCTGCTGCTGGATCGCGTTGTCGACCTTGAAGTCGCAGTACAGGAGGTTCCTGCTGTGCAGGTGGCCCAGCGCCTCCAGCGCCTCGATCCCGTACGCGCACGCCTGTTCCACCGGCAGCGGATCGCGCCGCCCGTCCGGCCGCCGCCGCTCGTTCGCGATCTCCTTCAGCGACTTGCCGCCGACGTACTCCATGACGATGTACCCGTCCAGCGAACCGGTCCGCTGGTCCAGGTGCTCCACGAAGTTGTAGATCCGCACGATGTTCGAGTGCTCGATCTCCGCGAGGAAGCGCCGCTCCGATATCGCCGCCTCCATCGCGTCCTGGTCGCCCGTGTCGAGCAGGCCCTTCAGGACCACCCACCGGTCCGCGACCGCCCGGTCCACCGCCAGATACACCCAGCCGAGACCGCCGTGCGCGAGGCAGCCCGCCACCTCGTACTGGCCGCGCACCACATCGCCCGGGTTCAGCTTGGGCACGAAGGAGTACGGGTGCCCGCACTTCGTGCAGAACCCTTCCGTCCGGCCCGGCCGGTCCCCGCGGGAGCGGCCCACCGGGGCCCCGCAGTCCGAGCGCGAGCAGAACCGCTTGCGCTCCGGCACCTCCGGGTTCTCCAGGACTGCCGCCGAAGGATCAGGACGCGGCACCTCCGGAACGTTGACCAGCCCCGCTCCCAGCCGGCTGCGCCCCGAGGACGCCGCCGAGCCCGAACTGCGCACCGACACCGACCGGGTGGACGCCGTCCCCGACAGGGACCGCGACAGCCGCCCCGACACCGAGCGACGGGAGGACGAGGACCGGGAGGAGCGGGCCGAGGCCGAGGACCGCGCCGAGCCGTGCGAACCGTGCGAGCCCTGGGACCCCATCGACCCACGAGACCCACGGGACCCGTCGGATCCCGGTGAACCCCGGGCCGCGCTCGTCATCCCCGTCGGGGGCGACACCAGGTCGTCCGCCCCCGCCGCGACCGAGCCGATCGGCGCCAGCCCGCACGTGTCGCAGTACAGCTCGCCGCCGCCCATGTCCTCGTACGTCCCCGGGCAGTCGGGGCGAACGCACGCGGTTCCGACCAGACTCATGCGTCCTCCTTCCCCGGCCCCTCGGGCCGGACCTGCTCGGGTCGATGATCTTCGCGCCTCGCCTGCTGCGGCACCAGCGACTCCGCCGCCGCCTGCTGATAACGCAGGACGGCCTGCTCCGCCGCCCGCAGATCGCAGGGCGCGCTCCACAGCATCCGGCGGGCCGCGTCGTACCGCTCGACCAGCAGCGGATCCTCCGCCATCCCGTGGCGGGCCACCTTCGCCTTGTACGCGTCGAGCCGCCCCCGCAGCTCGGCCCGCACCGCCAGGGGCGCCGTCACAGCCGTCAACGACTCACGGGCCCGTCGCAGTTCTTCCTCGGCCCGCACCTCCAGGGACTCCAGCAGCGGCGAGAGCCGGTGCCAGCGCGACTGACGCCGGTGCTCGGCCGCCGCCGCCAGCTGCTCCTGCAGCACCGTCGGCGGCCCGCTCACCGCCGGCACCTCGGACGCGGCGATCTTCGCCAGCACCTCACCGCGCGCCGTCCGCGCCTCCGCCAGCGTCCGGTCCGCCCGCGAGAGCACGTCCCGCAGGCTGATCAGCCGCTGCTCGGCGTCCTGCCGCACGTCCAGCACCGCCTCGACCTCCCGGCGTACGTCCTCCAGCGCGAGCGCCGCCCGGTCGTAGCGCGCGGTGTCCGGACGGCCGCCGCCCGGCGCCGAACTCCCCGCCGCCGGCAGCCAGAACGCCAGCGGGTCGGCGATCACCTGCGCCCGCAGCTCCACCAGCTCGGCCGTGATGTCCTCCAGGTCGTCGCCCGCCGGGTGCTCGCCCGGCCGCACCCCCACCGAGTGGGCCAGCGAGCGCGTGCGGTGCAGCTCCGCGGCCAGCAGGTCGATCCGGGCGGGGAGCGCCGACCACACCGCGTCCGCGGCGACCACCACGTCCAGCGAACGCGCGTACAGATCGTTCATCCGCGCCACCAGCTCCGCGAGCGAGAGCCGCTCCGCCAGCGCGACACCCTCCGCCGCCGCCCCCGCGATCAGCACCCCCGGCCCGCGCAGCCGCTCCGTCAGCTCGATCAGGTCCTCGCGGTTCGGCCAGCGGCGCCGCTCCCGGACCTCCCGGGCAGCCGCCAGGGCCCCGCTGTAGGCGTCGAAGTACGTCCACAGCCGCGTGATGTCCGCGTCGGCGGCCGTCCACCGGTCCTTGGTGACCCCGGTCAGCGCGGCGCCCTCCAGCAGCCGGCGCCCCGCGTGGTCCTGGAGGGCGAGCAGCGAGGTCTCGACGGCCTCGTGCTCCGCGCCCAGCCTGGCCAGGGCGCGGTCGACGCCGTCCCGGTCCATCACTGCCGAACCCGCCTCCACCGACTGTGCCTCCGTTTCCGCTGCCGCCTCCGTGTCCCTCTCCGCGTGTTCCGCGTGTTCCGCGTCCGGTCCCGTACCCGGTCCCGTGCCCGAAACCGCCACCGGCCTCAGCCGTCCCGGTACTTGGGGGCGGGCGGCGCGGACACGCCGGGCAGCACCGGCTGGAGGTGCTTGAGGTACGCCTTCATCCAGGGGCTGTCCTGGCCGCCCGCGCGGTAGTTCTCCAGCACCTTGTTGACCCGGCGGACCAGGTCCGAGGCGTCCTTGTTCATCGCCACACCGTAGAACTCCCGGGTGAAGGGCGAGCCCACCAGCTGCACCGAGGGGTCCTGCGCGGCCTGCCCGGCCGCCAGGGCGTTGTCCGTGATGATGCCGTCGACCTCGCCCAGCTGGAGCCGGACCAGGCAGTCCAGCTGGTTGGCCACGGTGACCGGGACCGAACCGTACGACTGCGACTTCAGCGCCGCCTCCGCCGTGGAACCCGCCGCGAAGCAGATCCGCTTGTCCTTCAGCGAGGTGTCGTAGCCGGTGATCGCCGAACCCCTGGGCGCCAGCACCTGCTGCCCGGCCTCGAAGTACGCCGTCGAGAAGGCCACGTCCTCCAGCCGCTTGCAGTTGATGGTCATGGTCCGCACGACGATGTCGACACGGCCCTCCTGGAGGGCCGGGATGCGCTGACTCGTCGGGATGGCCCGGTAGATCACCGCGTTCTCGTCGCCCAGGATGTCCCGGGCGATGGCCTTGACCAGGTCGATGTCGAAGCCGTCGAGGCGGCTGCCCTCCGCGGTCTGGTTGCGGTAGCCCCAGCGGAAGCTGTTCTGGTCGACACCGGCCACGAGCTTGCCCGCCGCCTTGATCCGCGCGATGGCGGCGCCGTCCACGTCCGACGGGCGCAGGCTCGCCTCCGGGTCCTGGCAGGTGTCGGTCGGGGACCACGGCGCGGCCGGGGCCACCGCCATCGAGGCAGGCCCCCGGCCCGCCGGCCCGCCGGTGTCGGGCGTCGCGTGGGCCAGCGGCAGCAGCACGACCGCGGCCGTCACCGCACAGGCGACGGCCATCGCGCTCACACCGCCCCAGCCGCGCAGCCGGCCCGCGGCCCGCCTCGGCCGCATGCCGGACCCGGCGCCGCCTGCGGACCCGGCGCCCTCGTGCGCCGCCCGGCCCTGGTGGCTCCCGTACCCCTCGTGACCTTCGGCGGTCCGCCTCGCTCGTATCCGCATCGCGTTCACCTGTACTCCGAAAGCCTGCGCCCGATACCGAGCACCGCCGCCGCCGCGCCGATGACCACCAGGGCGGCCGCACCCGTCACCAGACCGCCCAGCGCGCCGAGCCCGTCCCGCGCGGCCCGGGTGAACTCCCGCTGCTCGTGCGCCACGGCCTGGTCCAGGGAGGCGTCCACCGTGTCGAAGGCGGCGCCGCTGCTCTCCTTGTGCCTCTCGTCCCCGACGACCTGGGGCAGCGCGGCTTCGTAGTCGCCCTTCAAGTCCGCCTCCCGGGCCGCCGAGTGCCGCTGCTTCCACTGCGCCACGCCGTCCACCGCGCGGCTCACCGGGCTCCGGCCGGCCTCGTCGTCGGCCAGCCGCAGCGCGGTCGCCAGCCCGGCGTCCAGCTGCTTCATGTTGTTCGTGAAGTCCACGTCGTACTTGTCGGACTTCTTGTCCTCCGCCAGTACGGCGCCCCGCGCGATCAGGGTCAGGTTCTCACCGGCCCGCGCCTGCAAGGAGGCGATCCGCGCGTCGTTGAGCACCTTCATCGACTCCTGCCCGTCCGCCCGCGCTTCACTCAGCGAGGAACGCGCCACCGTGTGTCCCACGGCCAGCCACAGCAGCACCACCACCGACGCGGCCGTCGCGGCCAGCAGCCCGTGGTTGAAGACCCGGTTCGTGTGCCGGTAGTTGCGCCGCTGCGCCCACACCAGGGCCGCCACCGCGAGCAGGCCCGCACCGAGCGAGGCCAGCGGCCAGGACCGGGCGTCGTCGTAGTCCTCGTAGAGCCGGCCGGTCTCGGCCTCGTACAGCCGCTGCGCGGCGGGCAGCAGCTGGGTGGTCATCTGCTCGTTGGCGTACCGGAGGTAGGCGCCGCCCAGCGGCAGCCCCTGCCGGTTGGTGGCCCGGGCCTGCTCGACCAGACCGGTGTAGCGCGGCAACTGCTCGCTCAGCAGGGCGATCTGCTCGCGGGAGTCCTCGTTGCCGCCGGTGTTGGCGGCCGCGCTCACCAGCAGCTTGGAGGCGTTGGCGATGTCCCTCTCGTACCGCTGGCGCACCTCGCGCGGTTCCCGGGCGCCCAGCAGGAAGCCACTGGAGGAGGTCGTGTCGGCGTCGGCCAGGGAACGGTAGATGCTCGCCGCGTCCGCGCTCAGCGGCTGGCTGCGGCCCACCACGTCGTCGGCGGCCGTGGTCCGCTCGGAGATCTCCCAGACGCTCACCGTGCCGAACAGCACGATCAGGGCGGCCAGTGCGGCGCCGATGATCCGCAGCCGGCCCGGCTCGGTGGTCGCCGCCTCGCGCAGCCGCTCCACGCCCTCGGCCCAGGCGGTGCTCCGCCCGGGCGGCCCGTCGGGCGGCACGGCAACGCCGCCCCCGGGCGCGGGCGCGCGTGATGTGATCGTCACCGTGACCTCCCCCTCGGTCCTGTCGTCCCCCGGCCAACGGCGGGAGGCACCCCCTGCGCAGCAGTATGGACGTAGTGCCGGCCGACCACAGCACCCGGTGCTGCATCCGGGACGATCCCTCCCCCTGACCGCCCTGCGCCACCCCTTCACCGTCATTACGCCCGCACGAGCGCCACGGTTCCAGACCGGCGGCCGTCCGGGTTGGATTCAGCCGAAATGGGCGCGGAGTTTTCCGTAGGCGGGGGGTGGGGAGCCGAGGGCGTCCAGGCCCAGGAGGGCGGCGCCCAGGACCGGTCGGGCCGTGACCACGTGGACGCGGGCGTGCGGGGCGCGTTCGGCGAGGCGCTCGGTGACCCGGTCGTTCAGCTGCGGGTGCCGCGCCGCCAGGACGCTGCCGCCCAGGACCACCGGCACCTCCTCGTGCAGCAGGCCCAGGCGGTCCAGGGCCACCGAGGCCATGGCCACGATCTCGTCCGCCTGCCGGTGCACCAGCGAGAGGGCGACCGGGTCCCCGGCGGCGGCCACCGCGAACAGCACCGGGGCCAGTTCGTGCCGCCACCCCGCCGGGATCCGGCCCAGGTGCAGCGCCTCGATCAGCGCGGCCATCGAGTCGTCGCCCAGGTGCGCGGGCAGCGCCCGGGCCAGTTCCGTCGGCTCGCCCCGCCCGTCCTCGGCCCGGGCCGCGAACCACATGGCCTCCTCGGCCAGTCCGCCCCCGCCGCCCCAGTCGCCGGAGATCCGCCCGATCGCGGGGAAGCGCGCGGTCCGCCCGTCGGGGGTCATCCCGACGCAGTTGATGCCGGCCCCGCACACCACCGCGACGCCGCGCGCTTCGGCGCCCACGGGCAGGCCGGCGCGCAGCAGGGCGAAGGTGTCGTTGCGCACCTGCGTCACGCGCCCCCAGTTGCGGCGCCCGATCTCGCGCGCCAGCTCCCGCTCCTCCAGCGGGAAGTCCGCGTTGGCCAGGCAGGCCGACACGTGTTCGGCGCAGGGCCCGAGGCCGCGTCCCTCCCGGTGGTCCAGTCCGGCGTCGGCCATCGCCTCGGCCAGTACGTCGACGGCCGCGGCCACCCCCGTACGGGACGGCTGGAAGCCGCCGGCCTGCCCGGAGCACAGCACCGAGCCGTCCGGGCCGAGCAGGGCCACGTCCGTCTTGCTGTTGCCCGCGTCGATCGCCAGGACGGAACAGGGGTTCACGCCCATGGCAGGTGCTCCTTGTTGTGCGCGAGCAGGCGGTCGGTCAGTCCCTCGGCCAGCTCGTACCGGCCGACCAGCGGGTGGGCGAGCAGGGCCTTGAAGACCCGTTCGCGCCCGCCGCGCAGCGCCGCGTCCAGTGCGAGGTCCTCGTACGCGCTCACGTGCGAGACCAGCCCGGCGTAGAGCGGGTCCAGCCGCGGGGCCGGCAGCGGCCGGGGGCCCGAGGCGTCGACGCGCGCCTGCACCTCGACGACCGCGTCGTCGGGGAGGAAGGGCAGGGTGCCGTGGTTGTACGTGTTGACGACCTGGAGGGCCGGGCCGCCGTCGCCCAGCAGCGAGGCGGCCAGGTCCACGGCGGCCTCCGAGTAGAAGGCGCCGCCCCGCTTGGCCAGCAGCGCCGGCTTCTCGTCCAGCGCGGGATCCCCGTACAGGGCGAGCAGTTCCCGCTCCATCGCGGCGACCTCGGCGGCCCGGGAGGGCTTCGTGCCGAGTTCCCGTACGACCTCGTCGTGGGCGTAGAAGTAGCGCAGGTAGTACGAGGGCACGACGCCGAGCCGGTCCAGCACGGCCCGCGGCAGGCGCAGGTCCGCGGCGATCGCCTGCCCGTGCGCGGCGAGCAGGCCCGGCAGCAGGTCCTCGCCGTCCGGGCCGCCGCGGCGCACGCCCAGTTCCCACGTGAGGTGGTTGAGGCCCACGTGGTCCAGGTGGATCTCGCCGGGGGCCAGGTCCAGCAGGGCCGCGAACTTGCGCTGGAGGCCGATGGCGACGTTGCACAGCCCGACGGCCTTGTGTCCGGCCTGCAGGAGGGCGCGGGTGACGATCCCGACCGGGTTGGTGAAGTCGATGATCCACGCGTTCGGGTTGGCCCGCCGGACCCGTTCGGCGATGTCGAGGACCACGGGGACCGTGCGCAGCGCCTTGGCGAGGCCGCCCGCGCCGGTGGTCTCCTGCCCGACGCAGCCGCATTCCAGCGGCCAGGTCTCGTCCTGGAGCCGGGCGGCCTGTCCGCCGACGCGCAGCTGGAGCAGGACGGCGTCGGCGCCGTCGACTCCCGCGTCGAGGTCGGCGGTGGTGGTGACCCGGCCCGGGTGTCCCTGCCGGGCGAGGATCCGCCGGGCGAGGCCGCCGATGAGTTCGAGGCGGTCGGTGGCCGGGTCGATCAGGACGAGTTCGGTGACCGGCAGGGTGTCGCGCAGCCGAGCGAAGCCGTCGATCAGTTCGGGGGTGTAGGTGGAACCGCCGCCCACCACTGCGAGTTTCATCGTCGTCAGCCTTTCACGCCGGTCAGGGTGACTCCCTCGACGAACGCCTTCTGGGCGAAGAAGAAGAGGACGATCACCGGGGCCATGACCAGCACGGTCGCTGCCATGGTCAGGTTCCAGTTGGTGTGGTGCGCGCCCTTGAAGGACTCCAGTCCGTAACTGAGGGTCCAGGCGGCCGGGTTGTCGGAGGCGTAGATCTGCGGGCCGAAGTAGTCGTTCCAGGCGCAGAAGAACTGGAAGAGCGCGACGGCGGCGATGCCGGGCCTGGCCATCGGCAGCACCACGCGCAGCAGGGTGCGGACCTCTCCGCAGCCGTCGACGCGGGCCGCGTCCAGGTACTCGTCGGGGATGGTCAGCAGGAACTGGCGGAGCAGGAAGATGGAGAAGGCGTCGCCGAAGGCCATGGGGACGATCAGGGGCCACAGGGTGCCGGACAGGTCGAGCTGCTTCGCCCAGAAGAGGTACATGGGGATGACGACCACCTGCGGCGGCAGCATCATCATGGCGATCACGAGCAGCAGCGAGAGCCGCCGCCAGCGGAAGCGGAACTTGGCGAGGGCGTAGGCGACGGGCACGGAGGAGACCACGGTCAACAGGGTGCCGAGTCCGGCGTACAGGAGGGTGTTGCGCCACCAGGTCAGGAAGCCGGGCGTGTGCCACACCGTGGCGTAGTTGTCCCATTCCCAGGTGTCGGGCCACAGGTCGCGGGTGAGTGCCTGGCGGTCGCCCATCAGGGAGGTGAGCAGGATGAAGACGAAGGGGAGGACGAAGAAGAGGGCCGCGGCCACGCCGAGCGCGTGGACGCCGATCCAGTGCAGTGCGGCCTTGCGCGCGTGCGCGTTCACTCGCCGGCTCCGATCAGTCCGCCACGGCGCCGCATCAGGAGCGCGGTGAAGGTCATGGAGAGGGCGAACAGGACGAGCGCGACGACACACGCCGTGCCGTAGTCGAAGCGCTGGAACCCCAGGTTGTAGACGAGCTGCGGGAGGGTGAGGGTGGACTTGTCGGGGTAGCCCGGTTCGAACTGCTGGCCGGAGCCGCCGATCACCCCGGCCGCGACCTTTCCGGCGACCAGCGGCTGGGCGTAGTACTGCATGGCCTGGATGACGCCGGTGACCACGGCGAAGGCGATGATCGGCGAGATGTTGGGCAGGGTGATGTGCCGGAACCGCGCCCAGGCCCCGGCCCCGTCGAGCTCGGCGGCCTCGTACTGCTCCTTCGGTACGTCGAGCAGTGCGGCCATGAAGATGACCATCAGGTCGCCCACCCCCCACAGGGCGAGGGCGGTGAGCGCGGGTTTGGACCAGTCGGCGTCGGTGAACCAGCCCGGGGTGGGCAGCCCCACGGCGTCGAGCAGGGTGTTGACGGGGCCGGTGCCGGGGTTGAGCAGGAAGACGAAGGCCAGGGTCGCGGCGACGGGCGGGGCCAGGTAGGGCAGGTAGAACAGGGTCCGGAAGATCCCGACCCCCGTCTTGATCTTGGTGACGAGCAGGCCGACGCCGAGGCCGAAGACGACCCGGCAGGTCACCATCACCACCACGAGCCACAGGGTGTTGCGCATCGCCGGCCAGAACAGCGGATAGTCGGTGAAGACGTAGCTCCAGTTGTCCGTGCCGTTGGGTGCGGGCGGGCGGAAGCCGTCGTACCGGGTGAAGGAGAAGTACAGGGTGGACAGCAGGGGGTAGGCGAAGAAGACCGCGAACCCGATGAGCCAGGGGGACATGAAGGCCGCGGTCCGCAGGGCGGAGCGGCGGCGCTTCGACCGCAGGGTGGGGTGGGTCGTCCGGTTCATGCGGGGCTACTTCGCCTTCGCGATGTCCGTGTCGATCTGCTGGTCGGCCTTGGCGAGGCCGGCCGGGATGTCGGTGACGTCGCCCTTCTCGACCGCGTACGCGAAGTCCTGGAAGGTCAGCTGGTAGGTGCCGCCGTCCGCCTGGGCGGGGGTGGTGCCGGACTTCGGGTGCCGGGCGATGTCGAGGAAGGTCTTGAACTCCGGCGTCACCTGGAGGTCCGGCGACTCCAGGGCGGCGAGGGTGGACGGCACGTTGTGGATGGCGTTGGCGAAGGCCACGACCGCCTCGGTGTCGGTGGTCATGTACTTGACCAGCTCCCAGGCGGCGTTCTGCTTCCTGCTGCCGGAGGCGATGCCCATGATCGTGCCGGAGAGGTAGCCCTTGCCGTAGTCGGCGGCCTGCTCGTCGGGTACGGGCAGCGGCGCGGTGCCGATCTCGAACGCGACCCCGGCCTCCTTGGCCATCGGGGCCCGCCATTCGCCGTCGATCTGCATGGCCACCTGGCCGGTGTGGAAGGGGTGCTCGGCGCTCCACTCGTCGCCGAAGGTGCTGCGGAACCGTTCCAGCTTCTCGTAGCCCCCGAGCTTGTCCACCAGGTCCTTCTGCGCGGTCAGCATCCTGGCGAAGCCGGGGTCCTTGGCCAGGGCCGACTTGCCGTCCGCGCCGAAGTAGGCGGGGCTCCACTGCGCGGCGAGCCGCATGGGGGTGGTCTCGTAGCCGTGGAAGGTGGGCATCAGACCGACCTGCTCGTACGAGTCCCCCTTGGGCTTGGTGAGCTTCTGCGCGACCTCGGTGAACTGGCTCCACGTCCTCGGGGGTTCGGTGATCCCGGCGGCCGCGAAGGCGGTCTTGTTGTAGACGAGGCCGTACGCGTCGTGCAGCAGGGGCAGCGTGCACTGGTTGCCGTCGAACTGGGTGTACTCCAGCAGGGTCTTGGGGAAGACCCTCGTCTTGTCGACCCCGGACCCCCGCAGGAAGGGGTTGAGGTCGGCGAAGGCGCGGGAGTTGCAGAACTTGCCGACGCTGTCGGTGGTGAAGGACGACACCACGTCGGGGGCCTTGTCCCCGCCCGCCCGCAGGGCCTGGTTGATCTTGTCGTCGGTCATGTTGCCGGTGACCTTGACCTTGATGTTCGGGTGCGTCTGCTCGAAGCGGGCGATGTTGTCCTCGATGGCCTTGGTCTCGCTCGGTGCGGACCAGCCGTGCCAGAAGGTGAGGGTGACGTCCGCCTTCGGGTCGTCGGAGGCGGTGTCGGCGCCCTGGCCGGTACAGGCCGTGGCGAGTGCGGATATCGCGACGAGGAGGGCTGCTGCGGTGGTCAGGCGTCCGGTTCCGGGCATGGCGGGGCTCGCTCTCTGCGGGAGACGAAACTTCCGGTGGGGGGAGGGGGTGGGACGGGCGGGGCGGGTCAGCGGGTGGTGTCGAACACTTCGTCCCGGGTGGCGGCCAGCGCGCTCTCCAGCGCGCCGTGCAGGACCGGCCGTTCCCGTACCTCGCCGGGGACCAGCCGGGGCCGGGAGGGAGCCAGTTCGGCGAGCTCGGCCTCCAGCAGCGCGCGCAGCGGTTCGCCGCCCGCGCTGATCGCGGCCCCGGACAGGACCACGATCTCCGGGTCCAGCACGGCGACGAGGGAGGCAAGACCGGTGGCGAGGGCGGTGGCGTACGACTGGAGGAAGCTCAGGTGCGCGCCCTCGGGCGCGGCCGCGGCCTGCCCGAGCAGGGCGACGGCGGCGGCGACCTCCGGGCTGTGCGGGGTGTCCGGGCCGTGCGGGGTGTCCGGGGTGCCGGAGGCGGGACCGGGCGCGACCGCCATGCCCAGTTCCGCGGCGAGCCGGGGCAGTCCCTCGACGCCGGCCAGCTCCTGGTAGCC
Organism: Streptomyces sp. NPDC046308; assembly: GCF_055588065.1. Lineage (NCBI taxonomy): Bacteria > Bacillati > Actinomycetota > Actinomycetes > Kitasatosporales > Streptomycetaceae > Streptomyces > Streptomyces sp. NPDC046308. Next base: position 671,130 of record NZ_JBVJFB010000002.1, on the reverse strand, counting down.
GCCGGAGTTGGCGCGGGTGACCTGCCGGACCAGGGGGCGGCCGGGTACGGGCAGGAAGCCCACCTCGCCCGCGCCGCCGGTCCAGCCGCGGTGCAGCCGGCCGCCGAGCACCAGGGCGGCGCCGAGACCCTCCTCGTTCCAGAGCAGGACGAAGTCCTCGTGGCCGCGGGCCGCGCCGAGGCGCTGCTCGGCGACGGCGGCGAGGTTGACGTCGTTCTCGTACTCCACGGGCATCGGCAGGGCCGCCGCCAGGTCCTCGAGCAGGGTGGGGGAGTGCCAGCCGGGCAGGTGGCTGGCGTAGCGCAGCCGGCCGCTCTGCGGGTCGAAGGCGCCCGGGGTGGCGATGACCACCCGGTGCAGGTCGGAGCGGTGCAGACCGGCGGCCTTGACGGCCCCGCCGAGGGCCTCGGTCACCTGGTGCACGGCCTGGGCGCCCTCGGTGTACGGAACCTCGTGGGAGGCGATCACCGTGCCGGTGAGGTCGGCGACGGCCGCCAGCACGCGCCCCGGGGTGACGTCGAGTCCGCCGACGTACGCGGCCCGGGGGTTGAGCGAGTACAGCTGGGCGCTGGGACCGGGGCGGCCGCCGTCGGTGCCGGTGGCCAGGACGAGCCCGGCGGCCTCCAGGCGGGCCAGCAGCTGGGAGGCGGTGGGTTTGGACAGTCCGGTCAGGTGCCCGATGCGGGTCCGGGAGAGCGGGCCGTGCGTCAGCAGGAGTTCGAGCGCGGCCCGGTCGTTCATGGCGCGCAACAGGCTGGGCGTTCCGGGCGTGGAGGCGGGCATGGAGCGGTCTCTCCCTCACCGAGGTAATCTGTTAGGTAAGTTTCCTATCACCGTTTGACCCGTGTCAATGCCGCTGCCCCGCAGGTCATTCGCGAATGACGTGCGGGGCAGCGGGGACGGAACGGCGGCGGAGCGGCTACTTGGTGATCCGCGGGCCGGCCGGCGGCGGTATCGGGGCCGTGGCCAGCGACTGCGGGGAGGCCGGGTTCGCCAGTGCGGACGGCGCGGCGACGGAGGCCGACGGGTCCGCCGGGGCCTCGTCCTCCTCGTCCCCGGCCGGCAGGCCGCCGATGATCCGGATGCCCGCGGCGTCGAAGGCCTCCTTGATCCGCCAGCGCAGCTCCCGCTCCACGGCGAACTGCTGGCCCGGCATGGTCTTCGCCGACACCTTCACGGTCATCGAGGCGAGCAGCACCTCGTCCAGACCCAGGACCTCCACCGGACCCCACAGGCGCTCGTCCCACGGGGACTCCTTCGCCAGGGTGTCGGCGACCTGCTGGACCACCTCGCGGATCCGCGACAGGCTCTCCGAGGGCTTGACCTGGACGGCCACGCCCGCGGTCGCCCAGCCCTGGCTGAGGTTGCCGATCCGCTTGATCTCGCCGTTGCGCACGTACCAGATCTCGCCGTTGTCGCCGCGCAGCTTGGTCACGCGCAGCCCGACCTCGATGACCTCGCCCGAGGCGACGCCCGCGTCGATCTTGTCCCCGACGCCGTACTGGTCCTCCATGATCATGAAGACGCCGGACAGGAAGTCCGTGACCAGGTTCCGGGCGCCGAAACCGATGGCCACACCCGCCACACCGGCACTCGCCAGGAGCGGGGCCAGATCGATCTTCAGCGCGGCCAAGACCATCAGCGCGGCCGTGCCGAGGATCAGGAACGAGGCCACCGAACGCAGGACCGAGCCGATCGCCTCCGAACGCTGGCGCCGCCGCTCCGCATTGACCAGCAGCCCGCCGAGCGCGGTGCCCTCGACCGCCTCCGCGCTGGTGTTCATCCGCTTGATGAGCTTGGTCAGTGCCTTGCGGACCGCCGAGCGTATGACCGCGGCGATCACCACGATCAGCAGGATCCGCAGGCCGATGCTCAGCCAGGTGGCCCAGTTCTGCTCGATGAAGCTCGCGGCCTCGGTGACGCTGGCCTGCGCCTCCTTGACCGAGGCGGGGGTGTCCGGAACGTCGGCTGCCAACGGCAGCAGAGCGGCGGGCCAGGGCACGACGGGAACCTCCAGGTGTAGCGGTCTGCCCGCGGAACGGGTTGTAGGGGCAGACCAACCACACTAACGGGGCAATCCCTTCACCTTGGTGCCGTGTTCGAGGGAGAGACCAGACTCACCTGGGGATGACTGACTGTGGTTGAAAACACCTCGGACCCGTTACGGGCGCGTGGTGGCGCTTCGACCAGCCGTAAGGAGAGACTGGAGAGCAGATCGTCCCGGCGCGAGCCACGCGCCGCCGACGTACAAGGAGGCAGTCCGTGCCGCACGTCCTGGTCCTCAACGCGTCGTACGAGCCCCTCGGCGTCGTACCGCTCCGCCGCGCGCTCGTCCTCGTCCTGGAGAACAAAGCGGTCTCCCTGGAGGAATCCGGCGCCTATCTGCACAGCGCGACGAGGGTCGTCCCCGCTCCCAGCGTGGTACGGCTCAAGCGCTTCGTGCGGGTCCCCTACCGGGGGCCCGTTCCACTCACCCGGCGCGCCCTGTTCGCGCGGGACGGCGGCCGCTGCATGTACTGCGGGGCCGTCGCCACCAGCGTCGACCACGTCATCCCGCGCAGCCGGGGCGGGCAGCACGCATGGGACAACGTCGTCGCCGCGTGCCGGCGCTGCAACCACGTCAAGGCGGACCGGCACCTGCTGGAACTCGGCTGGCGCCTGCGCCACCAGCCGGCGCCGCCGTCCGGACTGGCGTGGCGGATCATCGGGACGGGGCACAGGGATCCCCGCTGGATGCCGTACCTCCAGCCGTACGGGGCCGAGGACGCGCTGGAGCGCATCGGGGTCGCGGCGTCGTAGCCGGCCCCCTGCCGGGGCTGCGCCCCGTACCCCGCGCCTCAGACGCCGGCGGGGCCGGATCTTTCGGCCCCGCCGGGAAGTGCATACGGCTGAGGCCGGCCCCATCCGGCCCCGCGGCGGTCGATGCGCGGGGGTTCGGGGCCGGCCCCCGCAACGGCGCGCCGCACCCTACGGCGTGACGGCGTAGGCCTCCGCCGACCACAGGGAGCAGCCGTAGCGGGTGGCGCGGCGGTCGCACGTGATGCGGAGGTAGCGGGTGTCGGGCGCGTCCAGGCGCAGGGACTCGCGGCCGCCCGCGGAGGCCGCGACCGTGGCCGCCGGGCGCCACGTGACCCCGTCCGCGGAGGTCTCCACCCGGTAGGCGGACGGGTACGCGTCCTGCCAGTGCAGCTCCAGCCGGCCGATCCGGGCCGCGGCGGGCAGCTGCGCCTGCCACCACGCCCCGTCCACCGGCGGTGAGGACCAGCGGGTGGTCGCGGAGCCGTCCACGGCCGCCGAGGCCGGGAAGGCGCGGGTCTCGTCCGCCGAGGAGGTGGCCCGCGCGGCGCGCAGCAGGTCCGGGCCGCCGGTGCGGGGCACGGCCCGCACCGTCAGGGTGCGGGTCTCGCCGTCGAAGGTCACCGGGATCGCGTAGCTGCCGGGCGCGGTGCCCGGCGCCACCACGACCTCCAGCGGGATCGACACCTGCCCGCCGCGCGGCACCACCGCGACCGCCGGCAGGCGGACCTCGATGCCCGCCGGCGGCCGCGCCGACAGCGGTCCGCGGACCTCGGCGGGGCCCGGCGCGGACAGCTGCGCCGACACCCGTCCGGGGGCGCCGCCGATCTCGGCGTCGGTCGCGGCCCCGTCCGCCAGCTCGAAGCGGGCCCGCGGGCCGTCCCCGAACCACGGCACCACCCGGTGGACCGTGGGCGCGGTGCCCGTTCCGGCCCAGGACAGCCGTACCGCGTCCGCGGTCAGCCCGGCCGTGTCCACCTGGGTCCAGCCCGAGGCCGAGGCGTCGGCGATCTTGCGCCAGCCCTCGCCCGGTACGTGCGCCTCCACCGCCGCGCCCCGCGCCCCCGCCGGGAACGGCTCCGTCATCACCGTCACCGCCGACAAGGGGCGCGCGGCGTCCAGCCGGACCGTCCAGGACTCCGGTTCCTTCGTCACCGTGCCCGTGGTGCGGGCGGCTCCGGTCCAGGCGTCCGCCTCCGCCGCCGCCTTCTTCAGGAAGGGCTCCAGGACGGCCTCGTCCACCCGGGCGGTCCCCGGTTGCGCCAGTGCCTCGCGCGCCTCGGCCAGGGCGCGGGAGGCCTGCCAGGCGGCGGCCCCGTCCCCGCGGGCCTGCGCCTGGAGGACGTCCACGGCCAGTTCGCCGGCCGTTCCGTAGCGGGCCAGCCGCTCCAGCCAGGGCCCCGCCTCGTCCGACAGGACCGGCAGTCGGCCGGGGGCCTCGCGCAGGACCGTGAACGCCTTGCGCAGCTCCGCCCCGGCCGCCGGATCACCCGCGGCGCGGGCCTTCCAGAACTGCTCGACCAGCGGCTTCAGATACGCCGACTCCTCCTGCTTCAGCCCCGACGACGCGGTGTTCCCGGCGAGGGCCGCCACCGCCGCGCGCTCGCGCGGGTCGGAGCCCGCGAGATCGCGCACCGCCGCCTGCCAGGACTCCCCGGCCCGGTAGCCGCGCGGGTTCCAGGCGAAGTCCGCCGCCGTGAACAGCGGGATCCGCGACAGGATCGGCTGCTGCATCGCGTTGGCCAGCAGCGCCGCCGAGCCGCCCGCCACCGCGGGATCGCGGCCCGCGTACGGGCCGAGGAAGACGCGGCCCGGATCCCAGTCGTTGACCGGGTAGTTGTCCATGGTGATCAGGGGCTGCTGCCCCATGGCGGAGCGCGCCCCGGCCAGTTCCCGGCCCGTGATCGTGCGCGGCACCACACCGACGCCCGTCCAGGCCACCTCCACCCGCTTGTCCAGCGCGCCCGCCAGGGCCGTCCGGTAGGAGGTGGAGCCCTCCTGGTAGTACTCCGTCGGCAGCAGCGACAGGGCGGGCGCGCCCGGATACCGGGCGGCCAGGTGCGCGGCCAGCTCGTTCGCGACCTCCGCGTGCGCCTTCGCGGCCGCCGCCGGGCCCTTCCCGTACCGCTCCCGGTCCGCGCGGCAGCCCCATTCCGAGTAGCTGACGTCCTGGAACTGCACCTGGAAGGCACGGAAGCCGAGGTCCCACATCGAGTCCAGCTTGCGCGCGAGCGCCGCCCGGTCGGCGGCCGAGGACAGGCACATCGACTGGCCGGGGGTGACCGCCCAGGCCAGGACCACCCGGTTGGCGCGGGCCCGTTCGGCCAGCGCGCGGAACTCCTGCTGCTGCGCCTGCGGGTAGTCGGTGCGCCAGCCCGTCGTCCGGTACTGGTCGTCCCCGGGCGCGAGCAGCAGCCGGTTCTGCTTGGTGCGGCCCATGAAGTCCACTTGCGCGAGACGCTGTTCGTTGGTCCACGGCTGCCCGTAGAAGCCCTCGGTGATCCCGCGCACCGGCGCGATCGGCCAGTCCCGCACCAGTACCCCGGGCACCTTCCCGCCGCCCGCCGCGAGCAGCTGGCGCAGCGTCTGCGCCGCGTGGAACAGCCCCGAGTCCCCCACGCCGGCGAGCGCGACCGTGTCCCGGCCGCCGGGCCGCCCCACGGCCAGCCGGTAGCCCCCGTCCGGCAGGTCCTTCGCGGCGGCCGCGCCCAGGGCCCGCAGCGCCTGCTCGGCGCCCGCGTCGTCGAGCCGCACGACGGTGCCCCGCTCGGGCACCGGCGCCCCCGGGGCGGGCTCGTGCAGGGTCTTCACGCCCGCCTTGCGCAGGGCCTCGCGCACCACTTGGAGCGCGTACGGGTCCGTGTCGGCCGGCGCCACCAGTACGGCCTCCGTGCCCAGCGGCACCTCGCGCCCGGGATCGGCGGTCATCGACTGCGGCCGGGGCCACACGGCGGGCCCCTCGGAGGCGGTCCGGGGGGTGTCGGCGCCGGGGTCGAGTACGGGGCCGACGGCGCCGCCCGCACCGGCCGCGGCGCCTGCGGCGGCGGCGCCGCCGCCCGGTGCGGGGGTCGGCGCGTCCGGGACGGAGGGCGCCGTCAGGGTGCCGGGCGGCGCGGCGGCCACGGCGCCGCCGAGCAGCGACCCGATCACCGCGATGGCGGCGGCCGTCGACCGTTTCCTGCCCCTGAGCTGCACCGAGCCTCCTCGTCCCGAGACGTCCCCCACTCGTACGAATGAGCCCGAGCCCACCATTCGTGCGGCCGGGGTGTCAATGCGGGTGGGTGATCTGACCCGGATATGACAGGAATGCGGTCCCTCCGAGTGGGTATGGCTGGCGTGTTCCCCCGCGGCGTCCCGCCCTTCTGCACCACGCTTCTGACTCACCCTCAAGCCCTCATGCCCGCACGCACGAAGGAGCGCCCGATGGACGACCTGGCCCGGCTCGCTGCCCTGTACGGCATCGCCACCGCCTACCAGCCCGCCGCGAACGTCACCGTCCAGGTGCCGGAGACCACCGTGAAGACCGTCCTCGGCCTGCTCGGGGTGGTCACGGACGACGCCGAGAGCATCCGGGTGGCCGCCGAGGAGGAGTCACGGGAGACGGCCGCGCGGCTCCTGCCGCCGACGGTGGTGCTCTGGCAGGGGGAGCCCGTGCCGGCGCGGCCGGCCGCCCTCCCACCGGGCACCCGGGTCCGCGTGGTGGCCGAGGAGACGGGGGAGGAACTCGTGTGGGGCCCCGGACTGCCCCTGGGCGTCCACCGGCTCTCCGCCCGGGCCTCCGACGGGCGGATCGCCGAGGCCACCCTGGTCGTGGCCCCGGAGCGGGCCCCCGCCGCGCCCGAGCGGGCCCACGGGCTGCTGGTCCAGCTCTACTCCCTGCTCTCCGAGCACTCCTGGGGCATGGGCGACCTCGGCGACCTCGCCGCGCTCGCCCGCTGGGCCGGCCGCACCCACGGAGCCGGCTTCATCCAGGTCAACCCGCTGCACGCGGCCGTACCCGGCACCCCGACCGACCCCTCCCCGTACCGGCCCTCCTCCCGCCGCTTCCCGGACCCGGTGCACCTGCGGATCGAGGACGTCCCCGAGTACGCCGACTGCCCCGACCGCGCGGCCCTGGCCGCGCTCGCCGGGCAGGGCGCGCGGCTGCGCCACGACGTGCTGGAGAAGGGCGCGCTCATTGACCGGGACGCCGTCTGGGACCTCAAGCGGCAGGCCCTGGAGCTGCTGTACGCCGTCCCGCGCACACCGGGGCGCGAGGCGGCCTACCGGGCGTTCTGCGCCGAGCAGGGCGCACCGCTGGACGTGCACGCCGCCTGGTGCGCCGAACACGCGGGGGAGGAACCGAAGGAGCGGGCCGACTTCCACCGCTGGCTGGTCTGGCTGACGGACGGCCAGCTCGCCGCCGCCCAGCGGGCCGCCCGCGAGGCCGGCATGACGGTCGGCATCGTCCACGACCTCGCCGTCGGGGTGCACCCGCAGGGTTCCGACGTCTTCGGGTCGCCCTGCTACGCGCGGCACATCTCGGTCGGGGCGCCGCCGGACGCCTTCAACGCGCGCGGCCAGGACTGGGGGCTGCCGCCGTGGCGCCCCGACGTGCTGGCCGCCACCGCCTACGCCCCCTTCCGGTCCCTGCTGCGCGGGGTGTTCAGCTACGCGGGCGCGCTGCGGATCGACCACGTGATGGGCCTGTTCCGGCTGTGGTGGATCCCGGAGGGCACCCCGCCCGCCGAGGGCACGTACGTGGGCTACGACGGCGAGGCCATGCTGGCGATCCTGGTCCTGGAGGCCCACCGGGCCGGCGCCCTGGTCATCGGCGAGGACCTCGGGACGGTGGAGCCGCGGGTGCGCCGGGAACTGGCCCGGCGCGGGGTCCTCGGCACCTCGGTGCTCTGGTTCGAGCGGGACTGGGCCGGCACCGGGAGCCCGCTCCCGCCGCAGGCGTGGCGGGCCGACTGCCTGGCCACCGCCACCACCCACGACCTGCCGCCCACGGCCGCCAAACTCGCCGGGGCCCACGTGGAGCTGCGCGACCGGCTCGGCCTGCTGACCCGCCCGGCCGCGCAGGAACGGGCCGAGGACGCCGCCGACACCGCGCAGTGGCTGGAGCTGCTGGACGGGCTCGGCCTGGAGACCAAGGGCGAGGAGGCCGCCGTACGGGCCCTGTACGAGTTCCTGCTGCGGACCCCGGCACGGCTGGTCGGTGTCTGGCTGCCGGACGCGGTGGGGGACCGGCGGCCGCAGAACCTGCCCGGCACCTGGGACCAGTACCCCAATTGGCGGCTGCCGCTCGCCGATGCCGGGGGCAGGCCCCTGACGCTGGAGGAACTGGTCGCCTCGCCGCGGGCGAACGCCCTGCTGGGGGCGCTGGCGCAGGGCGTGCGACCTCGTACGGCACCCCCGGGCGAGCGCCCCGTTTAGGTGTTCGCTACGTTTGCACCGTGGACAAGAAGAACGCTCTGCGCGCCGGCGCCGTCACGGCCGGAACGACGCTGATGATGCTGCTGATGACGTCTCCCGCCCTCGCGCTGACCCGCGACGACGGCGACGACCCGGGCCCGGGCCTGAGCATTGGCGAGACGCTCGGCCTGTACGTGGCCCTGCCGATCGTGCTGTTCCTGGTCATCGCGGGTCTCGTGATGGTCCTCGACAAGTCGGACAGGCCGCAGAAGCAGGCCTGAGCAGGTCCGGCCCCCACGGGGTCGGGACCGCCGGACTTCCCGGGCGCCGGGGGTCCGCACCGCCGATTCACCTCGGCCGTGCGGCGACCCCCGGCGCCTTGTCGTGTCCGCGGACACGGCGCGTGCCTCAGATGCCGGCCAGCAGCTTGCGGAGCAGGCCGGTGAGTACGCCGACCTCCTCGTCGCTCAGCCCGGTCAGCGCGTCGCGCTGCACCTCCAGGCCGGCGACGACCGCCTCGTCGATGAGCGCGAGGCCGCGGTCGGTGATCGTCACCTGGAGCCCCCGCCGGTCGTGCGGATCGGGCTTGCGGCAGAGCAGCCCGGCCTTCTCCAGCTTGTCCAGCCGCCCGGTCATGCCGCCCGTGGTGAGCATGAGCGTCGCCGAGAGCTGGCGGGGCGAGAGCGTGTACGGGGCGCCCGAACGGCGCAGGGTGGCGACGACGTCGAACTCCCCGCGCGAGATGCCGAAGCGCGCGTAGCGCTCCTCCATCGCGTCGCCCATGGCCTTGGCGATCCGGTAGATGCGTCCGAAGACGGCCATGGGGACCGTGTCCAAGTCGGGGCGCACGGCGAACCACTGGGCCGTTATCGCGTCGACGGCGTCCTTGTCGTCACTCATGAGTGCAGTATTCCGCTTCCCTGAGATCGTTCGCAAGAAAGTTGCTTGACGAAAAGTAGCTTAGCGATAAGCTACTTACCAGCAACCGAATCTGGGGGAGGGGCCGTCATGACGGTGTTCAGGAGCAAGGCAGCCACCACCGGGGAGGCGAAGGTCGCGGGGGAGCGGTCGCTTCTCCTCGGCATCGGCATCAGCGCGGTCGGGATCGGCATGTACGTCCCGTTCTCGCTGGTCTTCTTCCACCACGTCACCGGCCTCTCCCTCACCCTCGTCGGCCTGGTCATGACGGTCACCGGCCTGGCCGGACTGGCGTTCATGCCGCTGGCCGGCTCGGCCGTCGACCGGTTCGGCGCCAAGAGGGTCAACCTGGTGCTCTACGGGATACGGGCGCTCGGCTTCGCCCTCTACCCCTTCGCGAGCTCCCTGCCCGCCTTCGCGGCCGTCGCCCTGGTGACCGCGCTCGCCGACCGCTCCTTCAGCGTCGTGCAGCAGTCCCTGATCGGCGAGGTGGCGCGGGGCGCCGCCCGCGACCGGCTCCAGGCCTCCACCCGGGCCCTGCAGAACGCCGGGATGGGCGCGGGCGCCCTGCTCGTCTCCGGCGTGCTGGCCCTGTGGGGCACCGGCGGGTTCACGTACACCGCCTGGGGCAACTCCCTCGCCTTCGCCCTCGCCGGACTGCTCGTCAGCCGGGTCCGCCCGGTCCGCGACGCCACGACGGGCTCCGTGAGGCGGGCTCCCGCCGGATACCGGATGGTCCTGCGCGACCGCCCCTTCCTCGGCCTCACCGCCGCCAACTTCCTCACCGCGCTGGGCTACTCCGCCCTCTCCGTCCTCTTCCCGCTCTACCTCTCCAGCTGGCTGGCGGCCCCCGACTCGCTCACCGGAGCCGCCTTCACCGTCAACACCGTCCTGTGCGCCGGGATCGGCGTGCTGATCGCGGGCCGGGTCCGCCGCTCCGGTGCCCGCCGCACCCGCGCGGCCGCCCTCGGCGCCCTGCTCTTCGCCGCCGCCTTCGTCGGACAGATCGTGCTCGGCACGCTGCGCCCCGGCCGGACAGTGACCCTGGTCGCCCTGCTCGCCATCGTCGTCGTCTACACCCTCGGCGAACTGGTGCACAGCCCCTCCGGCGGCGCCCTCTCGGTCTCCGCCGCCCCCGAGGCCGTCCGCGGCCGCTACCTGGCCACCTACCAGCTGTCCTACTCGCTGGCCAGTGCGCTCGCCCCCTCCCTCTTCACCGCCCTGCTCGCCGTCGACGGCCGCCTGCCCTGGGCCGTCCTCACCGTCGCCGCGCTCGGCGCCGCCCTCGCACTGGTCCGGCTGGAGCCGCACCTGCCGGCCGGAGCCGTGCACGCCGAGCCGCCGGCCGCCGCGGTCGGCACCGCGGCCGTCCCCGGCGACGGAGCGGCCCCGCAGCGCCGGCCGGCCGCCGTCGCCGCCTGAACCGCTCCGCCCCCTCCCGCCTTCCTCACCCGACAGGGGAGCCACCCGCCATGAAGCGCCTCGCCACCGTCGCCCTGACCGCCCTCGCCCCCATCTCCTGGGGCTCCACCTACGCCGTGGCCACCGAACTGCTGCCGCCCGACCGGCCGCTGTTCACCGGGGTCATGCGGGCCCTGCCCGCCGGCCTGCTGCTGACCGCCCTGGCCCGCACCCTGCCCAAGGGCGCGTGGTGGTGGAAGTCCGCCGTCCTCGGCATCCTCAACATCGGCGCCTTCTTCCCGCTCCTCTTCCTCTCCGCCTACCGGCTCCCCGGCGGTGTCGCGGCCGTACTGGGCGCCGTGGGCCCGCTGTTCGTCGTGGGACTCGCCGCCCTCGTCCTCGGGGAGCGGGCGAGCCTGCGCACCGTACTGGCCGCCGTCGTCGGGGCGCTCGGCGTGAGCATGGTGGTCCTGACCGCCGAGGCGGAGCTCGACCTCGTCGGTGTCGTCGCCGGTGTGATCTCCTCCGCCTCCATGGGCGCCGGCACTGTCATGACCAAGCGCTGGGGCCGCCCCGAGGGCGTCGGCCCGCTGGCCATGACCGGCTGGCAGCTCACCGCCGGCGGACTGTTCATCATCCCGGTGGCCGCCCTCGTCGAAGGGGCCCCGCCCGTGCTCGACGGCCGCGCCTTCCTCGGCTACGGCTACATGATGCTGATCAACACGGGGATCGCGTACTGGCTCTGGTTCCGCGGCATCGGACAGCTCACCGCGACCTCGGTCACCCTGCTCGGCCCGCTCTCCCCGCTCACCGCCGCCGTCATCGGCTGGGCGGCGCTCGGGCAGGCGCTCTCGCCCGTCCAGCTCGCCGGGATGGCGATCGCCTTCGGGGCCACCGTCGCCGGCCAGCTCGCGGCTGCCCGCACCAGTCAACCGTTCAGTTCTCCTGAAAAGAACGATCAGAACATTTCGATGGACCTGATGGATGGCGAAGTGCGACGGTAGGGCACACGCACCACCCGCCGACTCCGAGGAGCAGACCCACAGTGGCCGTCATGGACCGCGTCCGTACCGTCTCGCAGACCGAGCCCGGCACCACCCGCAGAAAGGGTGTCGCCGGGCTCGGCGTGCTCCTCGCGCTGCTCGCGACGGTCGTCTGGTCCGGCAGCTTCGTCGCCACCCGCGGAATGGCCGAGACCGTCCCGCCCGTCCAGGCGGTCTTCTGGCGCTGGATCATCGCCCTCGTCGCCGTCGCCCCCTTCGCCGCCCGCCAGGCGTGGCAGCAGCGGGCCCTGATCCGGCGGCACTTCGGCTACGTCGCCCTCGCCTCGCTGTTCGGCGTCGCCCTCTACAACACCCTCGTGCACCAGGCCGGACTGACCACCTCCGCCTCCAACATGGGCATGATCATGGCCGCCTCGCCCGTCATCATGGCGCTCTACGCCCGCATCGGCGGAGAACGGCTCGGCAAGCGGCGCACCTTCGGCATGCTGCTCGCCGCCTTCGGCGTGCTGCTGCTCGTCGGGGACGGCTCCCTCGGCTTCGACTTCGGCGCCGGCGACCTGTGGATGTTCGCCGCCGCCCTCTCCTTCGCCACGTACAGCGCCCTGCTCAAGCGCAAGCCCGCCGAACTGGGCGGACTGGCCTTCCTGATCACCACCTTCGTGCTCGGCGCGCTGATGCTGGCACCCGTCTACGCCGTCTCCGTCTCCGTCCAGGGCGGCTTCGAGATCACCACCGGGACGGTCGGACCGCTGCTGTACGTCGGGGTCTTCTCCTCGGCCGTCGCCTTCTTCGCCTGGAACAAGGCGATCACGCTCATCGGGGCGGCCCGGGCCGGAGTCGTCTACTACCTCCAGCCGGTGTGCGTGGCGGGGCTCGGCTTCCTCCTCCTGGGCGAGCACACGGGAGGAGCCCAACTGCTCTGCATGGCGCTGATCCTGGGCGGTGTCGGGCTCGGTGCACGGCGGTAGGTTCGGGCCCGTGACCGAGTGGGACATCAAGAAGCTGCGGATCCTGCGGGCCCTCGCCGAACGGGGGACCGTGACCCGGGCGGCCGAGGCGCTGCACATGACGCCCTCGGCCGTTTCGCAGCAGTTGACGAACCTCGCCCGGCAGCTGGGGGTGACCCTGCTGGAGGCCGAGGGCCGGCGGGTCCGCCTCACCGACGCGGCCCATCTCGTACTGCGGCACGCGGAGGCGGTGTTCGCGCAGTTGGAGGCGGCCGACGCGGAGCTGGCCGGATATCTGGCCGGGGACGCGGGCGAGGTACGGGTCGGCGCCTTCTCCACGGCCGTGCCGGCGCTCGTGGTCCCGGCGGTGGCGGCCCTGCGCGAGACCCGTCCGGGGGTGGAGGTACGGGTCCGGGAGGCCGAGGCGGCGGAGTCGTACGAGCTCCTGTCCGCCGGGGGAGTGGACCTGGCCCTGTCGCTGGCCGCGCACGCGCCGACCGCGCGGGACGCCCGGTTCACCCGGGTGACGCTCATGGAGGACCCGCTGGACGTGGCACTCCCGCCGGGGCATCCGCTGGCGGGCGCGGCGGGGCTCCGGCTGGCGGACCTGTCCGGCGACCGGTGGATCTACGGGGGCAGCGGCCCCTGGTCGGAGATCACCCGCAGCGCGTGCGAGGCCGCGGGCTTCGTCCCGGAACAGGCGCACTCGGCGTCCGGGTGGACGGCGATCCTGGCGATGGTGGAGGCGGGGATGGGGGTGGCGCTGGTTCCGCGCATGGTGTCGAGCCGGGCGTCGGGTGTGGCGGTGCGGGTGCTGTCGCGGGACCGGCCGACGCGGCACGTGATCGCCGCGGTGCGGCGGGGCGCCGAGTCCGCGCCCGCGCTGTCCCACGTCCTGGCCGCACTGCGCGCCGTCGCCGCGCAACGCTGACCGCCGCCGCCCGCGCCGCAAACGCCGGCAAATCCAGCCCCTCCGGCGTGTGAGGAGCGGGGTTCGGGGCGGAGCCCCGGTCTTTGAGCCTCTCCGGCGTTTGAGGAGCGGGGTCTGGGGCGGAGCCCCAGCAGGGGTGCCGCACCCGCGGGAGGCGGTGCTTCCGCGGGTGCGGGCGGAGCCCGGAGGCCCTTAGACCTGAGCGGCAGCGGCGTCGGCCGCCTGGGCCTTCAGCGCGCGCTCGACGCCCGCGCGGGACTCCGAGACGAGACGGCGCAGCGCGGCGTTCGGCTCGGCGGAGGTCAGCCACGCGTCCGTCGCGTCCAGCGTGTCCGCGGAGACCTGGAGCGTCGGGTACAGCCCCACGGCGATCTGCTGGGCGATCTCGTGGCTGCGGGTGTCCCAGACCTCCTTGACCGCCGCGAAGTACTTCGCGGTGTACGGGGCCAGCAGCTCGCGCTGGTCGGTCTGGACGAAGCCGCCGATCACGGCCTCCTGCACCGCGTTGGGCAGGTCCGCGGACTCCACGACCGAGGCCCACGCCTGAGCCTTGGCCTCGGCCGTCGGGCGCGCCGCCCGCGCGGTGGCCGCGTGGCGCTCACCGGCCGCGGTGGGGTCGCGCTCCAGCTCCGCCGCGATGGCATCCTCCCCGGCGACGCCCGTCGCGGCGAGCCGCTCCAGGAACGTCCAGCGCAGCTCGGTGTCGACGGCCAGGCCCTCGATCTCCGCCGTGCCGTCGAGCAGGGCCGACAGGTAGCCGAGCTGGTCCTCGGTGCGGGCCGTGGCCGCGAAGGCCCGGGCCCAGGCGAGCTGGTGGTCGCTGCCCGGCGCCGCCGCACGCAGGTGCTCCAGCGTGGCCTCGGTCCAGGCCGCGAGGCCCTGCTCCCGCCACGCCGGGTCGGCGTACAGGTCCACGGCCAGCTTCACCTGGCGGTGCAGCGACTGGACGACGCCGATGTCGGACTCCTTGCCGATGCCCGACAGGACCAGCGCGAGGTAGTCGCGGGTGGCGAGCTCGCCGTCGCGCGTCATGTCCCAGGCGGAGGCCCAGCACAGGGCGCGCGGCAGGGACTCCGAGAAGTCGCCGATGTGCGCCGTGACGGTGGCGAGGGACTCCTCGTCGAGGCGGACCTTCGCGTACGACAGGTCGTCGTCGTTCAGCAGGACGACCGCCGGGCGGGCCCGGCCGGCCAGCTCGGGCACCGTGGTGAGCGCGCCCTCGATGTCCAGCTCGATCCGGTCGGTGCGCACCAGGGCGCCGTCCTGGAGCTCGTACAGGCCGACCGCGATGCGGTGCGGGCGCAGGGTGGACTCGCCCTTGGCGCCGGCGGGCAGCGCGGGCGCCTCCTGGCGGATGCCGAAGGTGGTGATCAGGCCGTCCGCGTCGGTGGTGATCTCCGGGCGCAGGATGTTGATGCCGGCGGTCTCCAGCCACGCCTTCGACCAGGCGGTCAGGTCGCGGCCGGAGGTCTCCTCCAGGGCGCCCAGCAGGTCGGAAAGGCGCGTGTTGCCGAAGGCGTGCGCCTTGAAGTACGCCTGCACGCCCTTGAAGAAGGCGTCCTGGCCGACGTAGGCGACGAGCTGCTTGAGCACCGAGGCGCCCTTGGCGTACGTGATGCCGTCGAAGTTGACGAGGACGTCGTCCAGGTCACGGATGTCGGCCATGATCGGGTGCGTGGAGGGCAGCTGGTCCTGCCGGTACGCCCACGTCTTCATGGAGTTGGCGAAGGTCGTCCACGCGTGCGGCCACTTCGAGCCCTCGGCGTAGGCCTGGCAGGCGATCGACGTGTAGGTGGCGAACGACTCGTTCAGCCACAGGTCGTTCCACCACTCCATGGTGACCAGGTCACCGAACCACATGTGCGCGAGCTCGTGGAGGATCGTCTCCGCGCGCACCTCGTACGCCGCGTCCGTCACCTTCGAGCGGAAGACGTACTGGTCACGGATGGTGACCGCGCCCGCGTTCTCCATCGCGCCCGCGTTGAACTCCGGGACGAAGAGCTGGTCGTACTTGGCGAAGGGGTAGTCGTAGGCGAACTTCTCCTGGAACCAGTCGAAGCCCTGCCGGGTCACGTCGAAGATCGCGTCCGCGTCGAGGAACTCGGCGAGCGAGGGCCGGCAGTAGATGCCGAGCGGCACGGACTGGCCGTCCTTGCCCTCGTACGAGCTGTGCACCGCGTGGTACGGGCCGACGATGAGCGCCGTGATGTACGTGGAGATGCGCGGGGTCGGCTCGAAGCGCCAGACGTTGTCCTTGACGTCCGCGGCTGCGGGCGTCGGGGAGTTCGAGATGACCGTCCAGCCCTCGGGAGCCGTCACGGTGAACTGGAACGTGGCCTTCAGGTCGGGCTGCTCGAAGCTGGCGAAGACCCGCCGCGCGTCCGGCACCTCGAACTGGGTGTAGAGGTAGGCCTGCTGGTCGACCGGGTCGACGAAGCGGTGGAGGCCCTCACCGGTGTTGGTGTACGCGCAGTCCGCGACGACCCGCAGCTCGTTGGCTCCGGGGGCGAGGTGCGTCAGGGCGATCCGCGAGTCGCGGAAGACGGCCGCGACGTCGAGCGACTTGCCGTTGAGGACGACCTCGTGCACCGCGGGGGCGACCAGGTCGATGAAGGTCTCCGCCCCGGCCTCGGCCGACTGGAAGCGCACGGTGGTCACGGACGGGTAGGTGCCACCTTCCTGCGCTCCGCTGAGATCGAGTTCGACCTCGTAGGAGTCGACGGTGAGCAGCTTTGCCCGCTGCTGAGCCTCTTCACGGGTGAGATTCGTGCCTGGCACGCGGTCATCTCCTTTGATGGTGACGTTGCCCCGTCATCCTTCCACGAGGCGGGCGTCACCGGCGCGGAGTAATCCACCGGCGAACACGACGTCGGAAACCTGCCGGATTGCGGCGGTCGACTGCGCCATGCTGAGGGGCATGAACAGCGCATACCGGGCGATGCCCATTGCAGAGACGGCGCTCAAGGAGCTCCGCGACCGCGACGACGCAGGGCGGGACTGCGTCCCGTTCACCGACGACGAGGGCGGGGCACCGCTGCGGTGCTGCCTGCGCCCCGGCACGGCCGGTGAGCTGATCGCGCTCGTCTCGTACGCACCGCTGCGGCGCTGGGCCGCCGCCACGGGGGTGGATCCGGGTGCCTACGACGAGCAGGGGCCCGTCTTCGTCCACGCCGAGGACTGCGGCGGACCGTCGGACGGGCCGGGCCACCCGTTCGCCCGCCCCGGCGTGCGGCGCACCCTGCGGCGGTACGACGCCCGCGGGCACATCCTCGGCGGTCAGGTCCTGGAACTGGGCACGGATCCCGATGGGATGATCGAGCGGGCCCTCGACGAGGCCTTCGCGGACCCCGCCGTGGTCCTCGTGCACGTGCGCGCCGCCGAGTTCGGCTGCTTCCTGTTCGAGGTCCGCAGGCCGTGACGTGCGGGAGGGGCGGGCGCCGTCGGGCACCCGCCCCTCAGTCGTACGCACGCCGTGATCAGCCCTGGCGGAGCTCCTCCGCGACGAGCTCCGCGATCTGGACCGCGTTCAGGGCCGCGCCCTTGCGGAGGTTGTCGTTCGAGACGAACAGCGCGAGGCCGTTCTCCACCGTCTCGTCGACGCGGATGCGGCCCACGTACGAGGCGTCCTTGCCGGCGGCCTGCAGGGGGGTCGGGATCTCCGAGAGCTCGACGCCCGGGGCGTCCTTCAGCAGCTCGTACGCGCGCTCTACGCTGATCGGGTTCGCGAACCGGGCGTTGACCTGGAGGGAGTGGCCGGAGAAGACGGGCACGCGCACGCAGGTGCCGGAGACCTTGAGGTCCGGGATCTCCAGGATCTTGCGGGACTCGTTGCGCAGCTTCTGCTCCTCGTCGGTCTCGAAGGAGCCGTCATCGACGATCGAGCCCGCGAGGGGGAGCACGTTGAAGGCGATCGGACGCTTGTAGACACCCGGCTCGGGGTACGCCACGGCCTCGCCGTCGTGGACGAGCGCGGTCGCCTCGCCGGCGACGGCCTTGATCTGGCCGTCGAGCTCCGCGACGCCGGCCAGGCCCGAGCCGGACACGGCCTGGTAGGTGGTGGCGACCAGCGCGGACAGGCCGGCCTCCTCGTGCAGCGGACGCAGCACGGGCATGGCGGCCATGGTGGTGCAGTTCGGGTTCGCGATGATGCCCTTCGGGCGGTTCTTGATCGCGTGCGGGTTGACCTCGGAGACGACCAGGGGGACCTCGGGGTCCCTGCGCCAGGCGGAGGAGTTGTCGATCACGACGGCGCCCTGGGCGGCGACCTTCTCGGCGAGGGCCTTGGAGGTCGCGCCGCCCGCGGAGAAGAGGACGATGTCCAGCCCGGAGTAGTCGGCCGTGGAGGCGTCCTCGATGGTGATCTCCTTGCCCCCCCACTCCAGGGTCGAGCCCGCGGAACGGGCCGAGGCGAACAGCCGCAGCTCGTCCACCGGGAACTTCCGCTCGGCGAGGATGCCGCGCATGACTCCGCCGACCTGTCCGGTGGCTCCGACGATTCCGACCCTCACGGTGACTCCTTTGGTACGTACGACGCGGGCGCGCGTGGAGCCATCATGCGTTCGACCCCACGAGCCTTGTCCAATCCATTGTCCGAGGAACGGACGGTGTCCTGATCGTGAACGCGTGTGACGAGTGCGTGGCGGGCCTGTTGCAGAGCCTCTGAACATCCGTTTTGCCAGGTCAGAGCGGGTTAGCGTCCGATCTGCCATGACCCGCATTCCGGACGTGGCCGACCGCAGAACGAACATCCGACTCGGGGAGATCCACCGTGCGCGCCATCCGCCACCGCCGCCGGTCCATACCGGCGCTCGCCGCCCTCGCGGCCGCCGCCGTCGCCGCACCCGTCCTGCTGACCGCCACTCCGGCGGCCGCCCACCCGCGGGAGGGCAGGCTGGCCAAGGAGCTGGTGGAGGAGGTCACCGCCCGCGGCGCCTACCGCCACCTGGCGAGGTTCCAGCAGATCGCCGACGCCAACGGCGGCAACCGCGCCGCCGGCACGCCCGGCCACGCCGCCTCCGCCGCCTACGTGCACGACACGCTGAAGAAGGCCGGGTACCAGGTCTCGTACCAGGACTTCGACATCCACGAGGCGCACACCAAGACCGAGAGGACCACGGTCCTCGGAGCGGAGGGCCGCGAGCTGGCCACCGCCGCCTTCACCTTCACCAAGTCCACCCCGACAGGCGGCCTGGCCGCCCCGCTCGCCCTCGCACGCGTCGACGAGACCCCCGGCTGCACGGCGGACGATTACCAGCCCGGCGCCTTCACCGGGAAGATCGCCCTGGTCAAGCGCGGTGCCTGCACCTTCGTCGAGAAGCAGCGGGCGGCCGCCGCGGCGGGCGCCGTCGGCGTCATCGTCTACAACCACAGCGGCACCACCCCGGTGCGCGGCGGGTTCTCCTCGCCCGACGAGGGCGTCATCCCCAGCGCCGGCATCTCGCTCGCCGACGGCGAGGCGCTCACCGCGGCCGCGGCCCGGGGCGAGGTGAGCGTACGCCTGGACCTGGACCAGGAGCACGTGAAGAAGACCACCCGCAACGTGATCGCCGAGACCCGCGGCGGGCGTTCCGACCGTGTGGTGAGCCTCGGCGCGCACCTGGACTCGGTCCCCGAGGGCCCGGGCATCAACGACAACGGTTCCGGCTCGGCCGGTCTGCTGGAGGTGGCGCTGAAGCTGGCCGACGAGGGCGCCAACAAGAAGGGCAAGGGGCCCGCCAACAAGGTCCGCTTCGCCTGGTGGTCGGCGGAGGAGCTGGGCCTGCTGGGCTCGGAGCACTACGTCGCGCAGCTGTCGGAGCAGCAGAAGAAGGACATCGCGCTCTACCTGAACTTCGACATGATCGCCTCGCCGAACCCGGTGCAGTTCGTCTACGACGGCGACGACTCCGACAAGACGGGCGCGGGCGCCGGCCCGGCGGGCTCGGCGCAGATCGAGGCGCTGATCAACGGCTTCCTCGACAAGAAGGGCAAGCCGCACGAGGGCAGTGACTTCGACGGCCGCTCCGACTACGGCCCCTTCATCGCGAACGGCATCCCGGCCGGCGGCACCTTCACCGGCGCCGAGGGCGTCAAGACCGCCGAGCAGGCCGGGCGTTACGGCGGCACCGCGGGGGCCCCGTACGACCCGAACTACCACGGCGCGGGCGACACCCTGAAGAACCTGGACCTCAAGGTCTTCGACACCAACCTGGACGTGATCGCCCACGCGGTCGGCACCTACGCCGAGTCGCTGCGCTCGCTGGGCAGGTAGGCCTCTCGCGCGGCCGGGGGAAACAGGCGGGGGCGGTGCTCGTACGAGCACCGCCCCCGCTGTCGTCTCAGGTGCCTACCGGGTTACGGGAGGACCTTCTCGATCTGCACGCTGCCGGTGCCGGCGGCGGTGCCGCGGGCGTTGAGCAGCTGGACCTGGCCGAAGAACTGACGGCCCTCGGGGGCCGCGCTGTTGACCAGGACGTTCGCCGAGACGGACGCGGAGGCGCCGTTGGCGAGGTTCACCGAGGCGCTCTCGTCGACCTGGACGGAGCCCAGGGCGGCGGAGAAGAACACGTCGCGGTAGTCGTACGTGGTGGTGCCGGCCGGGATCGCGTAGCCGATGACCTTGACGCTGTAGGTGCCCGCGGCCGGGTTGAGCAGGCTCACGGCCTCCTCGGAGTCGCCGTCGGCGGAGGAGCCGACCTTGACGCCGTCCTTGTAGACCTCGAGGTCGAGGTCCGCACCGGTGTCGGAGACCTTGCCGATGGCGACGTCGAGGCGGGAGACGCCCTCGCCGATGGTGACCTCGGAGGTCTGGGTCTCACCGTTCGCGATGGTCGGCTTGGCGACCTTCGCGGAGCCGAGCGGGCCACCCTTGAGCTTGCCGCCGGAGATGGCCGCGGCGTCGTTCTTGACGGTCCACTGGACCGGCGCCGGGGTGCCCTGCTTGACCTCGGGGAGGACCTTGACCGCCGGGTCGAAGCCCGCGCCGAGGACGGAGACGTCCAGCTTGAACGGGTTGTCGAGCAGCGGCGACGTACGGCGCGACTCGACCTCGATCTCCCAGACGCCCGGCTGCGGCTCGGCGTACGACCGCAGGTCGGGGCGGCACTTGTTCGCCGGGTTGTCGTAGTTCGGGTAGCACTGGGTGGTCGCGCTGTCCTCGACGCCCACACCGTACGGGTGGATCGAGATGAAGCGCGTCTGGCTGCCCGCCGCGAGACCACCCAGGGCGACCTCGAGGGTCTTCGCGCCCTGCGGCACGGTGACGAAGTACGACTTGTGGCTGTTGCGCTGCACCGAGGAGGTGTCCGAGAACGTGAACGACGGCTTCGCCAGCGGGGCGGAGGCGACGACGGTCGTCAGGATCTGCTTGTCGATGCCCTCGGTGGTCTCGTCGTCCAGCTGCAGGATGCCGCTGTGGACGCCGGCCGACTTGACGTTGGCCTCGACCTTGATGGTGACGGGCTTGTTCAGCGGCAGGGTGACGTAGTCGTAGCCGCCGACGACCTTGAAGGTGCCGTCGTTGTTGCGCCAGCTCAGGTCGTGCCGGGTGCCGTACTTGACGCCCGTGGTGCGGGTGACGACGACGTCGTAGACCTTCTTCTGGCCGACCTTCAGGCCGCCCTCGCGGTCGTAGAGGCCGGTGCCGAAGCCCGGGGTCTTCAGGAACTGGTCGATCGCGGTGTCGACCGGCGCCTTGACGGTGAACTCGTTGGCCTTCGCGTCGCGCTGGATGGACTCCCACGCGGCGGGGACGTTGATCAGACCGGCGCCCTGGGCGTGCGCCGGGACGTCGTCGATCTTCTTCGCGGTGCTGGTGAGCGCCACGCGCAGGCTCGCCGGGGTCAGCTTGATGTTCTGCTGCTTGGCGGCAGAGATCAGCAGGGCGCCGGCGCCCGCCGCCTGCGGCGAGGACATCGAGGTGCCCTGGAGCATGCCGTAACCGGCCGGCAGGGTGTAGCCGGCCTCCTTCACGGGCGCGCCGGGCAGCCAGGTCTGGATGGTGTTGATGGCCGCGCCGGGGGCGGTGATGGTCGGCGTGAACCCGCCGTCCTCACGCGGACCGCGCGAGGAGAAGGGGAACATGTTGTACTTCTTGGTCACGCCGGAGCCGTAGTTGGCGGCCCAGGTCTCCTTGGAGACCGCGGCACCCACGGAGATGACCTTGTCCGCGAGACCGGGGTCGCCGATGGTGTTGACACCGGGGCCCTCGTTGCCCGCCGAGATGACGAGCTGGACACCGTAGGTGTCGATGAGGTTCTTGTAGAGCTCCGAGCGGGCGTTGTTGCCGTCGTTCAGCGCCGGCAGACCGCCGATGGACATGTTGACGATGTCCACGCCGCGGTTGACGACCAGGTCGATCATGCCCTCGGTCAGCGCGATGTTGGTGCAGCCGCCGGACCAGGAGCAGGCGCGCGAGGAGACGAGCTTCGCGCCGGGCGCCTCGCCGTTCATCGCGCCGCCGAAGAGGCCGTTGGCGGAGGTGATGCCGGCGACGTGCGTGCCGTGCTCGGACTCGATGATGCCGACGTTGACGAAGTCGGCCTTCTTGCCGACCCAATCACCGCCCAGCGGGTCCATCGGGACGTCCTTGCGGATCTCGATCACGAACGGGATGCGCTCGGCGACCTCGGTCGCCGGGTTGTCCGTGCCGAACCAGCCGATCTGGTAGCCGTCCTTGTACGGCTTCATCGGCTCGTTGTTCGTGAAGTCGCCGTCCTGGTCGGTGTCGACGCGGACGGTGCCGGCGGCGACGTCGTAGAGCAGGCCGAACCGGTCGGTGGTGTCCCCGTCCCGGTTGACGTCGCCCTTCATGTCGCCGTTGGCGGTGATCGACTCGCTGAACCGGCTCCACTGGAAGGCGCCCTCGGGGGCCTTCCAGCTCTGGCCGCCCGCGGTGAAGGTGCCGCCGGAGGAGGTGACCGGGGTGATCTGGGCGCGCCAGGTGGCGTCGCCGTCGGTGATCGGGTCGGTCGCCGTGACCCAGTCGACGATCTTGCGCTCGCCGGTGGTGGTCTTCTGCAGGGCCGGGTGACCGAGGTCGACGCCCGAGTCCATGATGCCGATGGTCACGCCGCGGCCGTCGGCCTGCGGGTTCTGCTGCACGAATTCAACGGCGCCCGTCTCGAAGGACGGGTTGTACGGGTTCTTCGCCGGGGTGTTCTTGTCCGGCGCCGGGTAGGTCTCGGCGGCGGTCTTCTTGACCTGGCCCGCCTCGCCCTTGGCGTCGGGACGGGGGTCCGGCAGCTGGATCTCGTGCCGCAGGTCGATTCCGTGCACCGAGGACAGCTTGGCGGCCGCCTTCAGCGCGGCCTCCGCCTTGCCGGTGGGCACGGTGGCCCGCACGTAACCGAGGTTGTCGTACGTCCGGCCCACCGAGGCGCCCTGGACGGCGCCCAGCTGGTCGGAGACCTGCTTGGTCTGCCCGGGGGCGGTCGCGACCATGACGGTGACGTTCGCGTCACCCTTGGCCTTGGCCTCCTGGAGCAGCTCGGCGTCGGCCGAACCGAGCTTCTGGTCGGCGGACTTGACCGCGGGCGTGGTGCCCGGGGTGTCGGCGCCGGTGGCCGCGAACACGGGCCCGGCGCCGGTGGCCGCGAGGGCGGCGACCAGGCCGGCCGCGGCCGCGACGCGTGCGACGCGTCTGGCCCCGGGTATGGAGCTGGGGGATTCGAGGGTCATCAGCATCCCTGGTAAGTGAAAGATACGGTCCGGATTTCGGTGCCGGATGACCGGTCAGCTTTCCTCACGCGACAGCTCTTTGGGGAGAGTTGTCATTGACCGAGACCTGACATGGCGGACTCTCGCCAGTGCGGAGAAAGCGCCAGCGCGGCCGTACCGGGGCACAGTGGGGCGAACCAAGGGTGCTGAAGAGTAGATTTGTAGACTTTCCCGCCTTGCCGTGAGGAACGGCCCCAGAGCGGGTGTGACAGATTCGGGCGTCTCAGCGCTCGCGCGTGCGCGCGTAGTGGCGCGAGGCCTTCGCCCGGTTTCCGCAGGCGGCCATGGAGCACCAGCGCCGGGTGCCGTTGCGCGAGGTGTCCTGGAAGTGCAGGACGCACGTCCCGGAGGCGCACTTGCGGATCCGGCCGGGCGGACCGGCGAGCAGTTCCAGGTAGTCCCGGGCCGCGGTCCAGGCCGGACCCCAGGTCGGATCGTCGAATTCGGTGCGCTCGCCCGGGCCCTCGGCGGTCAGGGTGGCACGGATCCGTCCGTGTTCCAGCACGGCGTCGACCAGCGCACGGGCGCTCTCGTCGGCCGGGTCCGCGACCGCGCGGGCCAGTGCCTCGCGCGCGGTCAGCAGGTGCACGAGGGTCGCCGCGTCGGCGCGGAAGCGCGCCGCGAGACCGGTGCTCTCCAGCCAGACGGCGAGTCCCTGGACCCGGGTCAGCCCGGCCGCCCCGGCGAAGAGGTCCTGCGGTTCCCCGTCGGCCATCCAGCGGGTGTTGAGCAGGTCGAGGGAGACCGGCTCCCCGGTCAGGGGGCGTGGGTCCGCCACCGTCATGTCCGTCTCGTCTCCTGGGCGCGGGTCACTAACCCCTCAAGAGTACGTGAACGGTTGACGCCTCTCGATCTAACCCTTAACGTCAATTTAGAAGGTTAGAAATCTTCGTACGCCTCTTCGGGGAAGGACCCCTCATGACGACCCCCATCAGCACGCTCCGCACCGGACACGTGGGCCTCAACGTCACCGATCTCGACCGCTCGCTCGCCTTCTACCGGGACGCCCTCGACTTCCGGGTGCTGGGCGAGGGCAAGGAGCAGGACCGCCGCTTCGCCTTCCTGGGCCGGGACGGCGAGCTCGTCCTCACCCTGTGGCAGCAGGCCGACGGGGCGTACGCACCGACCGCGGCCGGACTGCACCACCTGGCGTTCTCCGCCGGCGCGATCGAGGAGGTACGGGCGTACGAGACGCGGTTGCGCGACCTGGGCGTCGAGTTCGCCTACGAGGGAGTCGTCGCCCACCGCGAGGGAGCGGCCTCCGGCGGGATCTTCTTCCACGACCCCGACGGGACCCGCCTGGAGATCTCCGTACCGGCCGGGGTCGAGGGCGCGCCCGCCCCCGTGGAGTCCGCGCCGACCTGCGGGTTCTTCTGATGTCCGGGGCCTACCACGCGGGCGCGCTGGCCGTGCAGGAGCGGGTCGGCGTACGGGAGCTCGCCGAGCACGTCGGCCGCTCGATCGGCTCGGGGATCCGGGACGTCGCCGCGGCCTTCCTCGGACTCCAGCCGCACCTCGTCGTCGGCGCGGCCGACGGCTCCGGGCGGATGTGGGCCTCCCTGCTCACCGGTCCGCCGGGCTTCGTACGGGCCACCGGGCCGGACCGGATCGCGGTCACCGGCGGACTGCCGACGGGCGATCCGCTCGCCGGCGCGCTGGCCACGGACGGGACCCGGGTCGGCACCATCGCGCTCGACCCGCGCACCCGGCGCCGGATGCGGCTGAACGGGACCCTGGAGCCGACCGGGCGGGGGTTCGCGGTCCGGGCCGAGCAGGTCTTCGCCAACTGCCCCAAGTACCTCCAGCAACGGCAGCCCCTGGAGCTCGCCGCGCAAGGAGCCGGTGTCGTGCGGCGCGGGCACGCGCTCACCCCCGGCCAGGAACGGGCCGTCCGCGCCGCCGACACCTTCTTCGTCGCCACCACCGCAGACGCGGACGGGGTCGACGCCAGTCACCGGGGTGGGCTCCCCGGCTTCGTCGAGGTGCTGTCGCCGACCGAGCTGGCCTGGCCGGACTACGCCGGCAACGCGATGTTCCTGACCCTGGGGAACCTGACGGCCGATCCCCGGGCGGGGCTGCTCTTCCCGGACTGGGAGAGCGGGGCGGTCCTCCAGCTGAGCGGCCGGGCCGAGACGGAGTTCGGGGCCGACGGGAGCCGCCGCACCCGCTTCCGGGTCGAGTCGGTGGTGGAGGGACTGCATCCGGGGCGGCTGCTCTGGAGCACCCCGGAGTACTCGCCTCACCTGGGGAGCACCACCAGATAAGCGGCGGGCTCGCGGTCGCCGGACGCCGTCAGGGCCGTGCGGACCACCGCGGCCTGCTGCTCGGGCCAGTCACGGAGCTTGCGCGGGGTGATGTGGATGACGGTCACCCCGAGCCGCTCCAGCGTCTCCCGCTTGCGGACGGACTCCGACCACTCCTCGTCCTCGCCCTGGCGCGGGGCGCGCGTGTCGATCTCCAGGGCCACGGACTGCTCGGGCCAGAACGCGTCCACCCCGCCGAGGTGCGGGCCGCCGGGCAGCCGCAGGTCCACGTTCCACACGGGCTCGGGCAGCTCGTAGCCCCGTACGAGGTGGTACAGCCGGTCCTCGGCGATGGCGCGGCCCTCGGCGAGGAGCGACTCGACCGCGTCGACCACGTGCGGGCGGTTCAGCAGCCGGGCCACCGTCAGCTCCCGGACGACGGCGGCCGGTTCGCAGTGCCCGCCGCGCACGGCCTCGCTGAGCAGGCGGCGTACGGTGCCGGCGTCGGAGAGCTGGGAGACCGCGTCGGCGACGGCCCGCGCCACGGGCGCCACCGGCAGGCCGGTCACCTCCTGCGATCGGGGCGGGGTGTGCGTCCGCACGATCCGCACGTCCCCGGTGGAGCGCAGCCGCCGGGTGCCGGGCACCAGGACGTCGATGTGCGAGAGGGCGAGCAGCGCGGGCGCGGAGGCGAACCGGTACAGGGCGAGCGCCGCCAGTCCGGTGATCATGGCCTCGCCCGCGCCGCGCCGTCCCGCGTACAGCAGCGCGGCGTGCAGCCGCTCCTCGCTGGTCGCGGGCCCCGAGTGGAGCAGGAACACCCCCGGCAGGATCTGCTGCCAGGGCCGCTCGGCGGCGTCGGAGGCGGTGACGCCGTGCTCGCGCAGCTGGGCGAGGGTGAGCACGCGGGGGCGGCTGCCGGTGAGGTGGGCGAGGGGGAGGGGTGCGTTGTGGTTCATGACGCGGTGATTCCCTCAGGCCATGGCCTTGCTAACCCCTGTTACACGCTCGTCGACAAATCCGGACAAGGTGGGGCTAAAGTACGGGCGTTCGACTGCCGATGGGCTCCGCCGGTCAGGGGGCGCGGTGCGGCCCTGCCGCGGGTGCCCGGGCGCGGCGCCGTTGCGGAGGCGCTGCCCCCGGGCCCCCGCGCCTCACACGCCGGCGGGGCTGTACTTCGCCGGCGTGTGAGGGGCGGGGTCTGGGGCGGAGCCCCGGCAGCGGCGCCGCGGGCTAGTTGCCGGCCGCCGCGTCGCAGGCCTGGGCGCGCAGGGCCCTGGCCAGGTCGTCGCGGGACTCCAGCACCAGGCGCCGCAGCGCCGGCGGAGCCGAGACGTGCGCGGCGAGCCACGCGTCAGTGGCGTCGAGCGTGGCCGAGTCGCCCTGCAGCGACGGGTACAGCCCCTTCACCACGTCCATCGCGATCTGGATCGACCGGTCCGCCCACACCCGCTCGATCACCTCGAAGTAGCGCCCCGCGTAGGCCGCCAGCAGGCTCCGCTGCGAGGGCTGCTGCATGCCCGAGATCGTCGCCTCCACCAGCGCGTTGGACAGCGCGTCCGATTCGACGACCGCCACCCACGCCTGGTCCTTCACGGCCTCCGACGGCCGCGCCGCCAGGCACCGCACCTGGTGCCGCTTGCCCGACGCCGTGTCGTCGCGCGCCAGTTCGGCGGTGAGCACGGCCTCGTCCACCGCCCCGTGCGCGGCCAGCGGCAGCAGGAAGTCCCAGCGCAGCTCCTGGTCCACGTCCAGCCCGTCGATCCGGGCCGAGCCCTCCAGCAGCCCCAGCAGGAGCTGGAAGTCGCCCTCCGTGGCCGCGCTCGCGGCGAAGAAGCGGGCCCAGGTCAGCTGGTGCTCCGACCCCGGCGCCGCCAGCCGCAGCTCGCGCAGCGCGCCCGCCGCCAGGTCCCGGCCGCCCTGCTCGCGCCAGTCCGGTGCCGCGTAGTGGGTGACCGAGGTCAGGGCCTGCGCGTGCAACTGCTGCAGGACGCCGACGTCCGTCTCCCGGCCCGCGTGCGCCAGGACCAGCTGGACGAAGTCGCGCGCCGGCATCAGGCCGTCCCGCGTCAGGTTCCACAGCGCCGACCAGCTGAGCGCGCGGGCGAGCGGGTCGGTCAGGTCGCCCAGGTGGGCCCGCAGCGTGACCAGCGAACCCTCGTCGAAGCGGATCTTGCAGTAGGTGAGGTCCTCGTCGTTGACCAGGACCAGGTCGGGCCGCTCCGCGCCCGCCAGCTCGGTGATCACGGTCCGCGCGCCCGAGACGTCCGCGTCGGCCCGCGCGGAGCGGACCAGGGACCCGTCGGACTCCAGCCGGTACAGGCCCACCGCGACCCGGTGCGGGCGCAGCTCCTCGCCCTCCTGCACGACCGCCAGCTCCGTTACGCGCCCGCCGGCGTCGTACGTCACCACCGGGGTGAGCGCGTTCACGCCCGCCGTCTGCAGCCAGGCCCGCGACCACTCGGCCATGTCCCGCCCGGAGACCTCGGCGAGCACCGACAGCAGGTCGGCGAGGGTGGTGTTCCCGTACGCGTTGGCCTTGAAGTAGCGGCGCGCGCCCTCCAGGAACGCCTCCCGGCCCACGTACGCCACGAGCTGCTTCAGCACCGCCGCGCCCTTGGCGTAGGTGATGCCGTCGAAGTTCAGCTTGGCGTCCTCCAGGTCACGGATGTCGGCCGTGATCGGGTGCGTGGACGGCAGCTGGTCGGCGCGGTAGGCCCACGCCTTGCGGTTGTTGGCGAAGGTGACCCACGCCTGGTCGAAGCGGGTGGCCTCGACGAGCCCGAAGGAGCCCATGAAGTCCGCGAAGGACTCCTTCAGCCACAGGTCGTCCCACCACTTCATGGTGACGAGGTCGCCGAACCACATGTGCGCCATCTCGTGCAGGATGACGTTCGCGCGCCGCTCGTACGAGGCCTGCGTGACCTTGCCGCGGAAGATGTACTCCTCCCGGAAGGTCACCATCCCCGGGTTCTCCATCGCGCCCAGGTTGTACTCCGGGACGAAGGCCTGGTCGTACTTCCCGAAGGGGTACGGGTAGTCGAAGATCTCGTGGAAGAGGTCGAAGCCCTGCTTGGTGACCAGGAAGACGTCGTCCGCGTCGAAGTGCTTCGCCAGGCCCTTGCGGCACATCGCGCCCAGCGGGATGGTCAGGTCCCCGCGCGTGTAGGTGTCCGTGACGTAGTGGTAGGGGCCCGCCACCACGCACGTGATGTACGTGGAGATCGGCCGGGTCTCGGCGAACCGCCAGACCCCGGCCTCGCACGACTCCTGCGCGCCGTTGCTCCACACCTGCCAGCCCTCGGGGGCGGCCACCTCGAAGCGGTAGGGCGCCTTCAGGTCGGGCTGTTCGAAGTTCGCGTACACCCGCCGGGCGTCGGCCGGCTCGTACTGGGTGTAGAGGTAGACCTCGCCGTCCTCCGGGTCCACGAAACGGTGGAGGCCCTCGCCGGTCCGGCTGTACGCGCAGTTCGCGTCGACCACCAGGACGTTCTCGGCGGCCAGGTCGTCCAGGGCGATCCGCGCGCCGTCGAAGACGGTGGCCACGTCCAGCGCCCGCCCGTTCAGGGTGACGGAGTTCACCGAGGGGGCGATGAGGTCCGCGAAGGTGGAGCTGCCGGTGGCCGCGGCCCGGAAGCGGATCGTCGTCACCGAACGGAAGGTCCGTGGGCCCTCGGCCGGTTCGGCCTCGTCCACCGCGGAGGTGATGTCGAGGACCACCTCGTACCCGTCGACGGACAGCAGTTCGGCCCGCTCACGGGCCTCGTCGCGGGACAGATTCTCACCGGGCACGTGCACTCCTTCGTGCGTGATCGCGTTCTTGAGTCGAATCCTCGCACGAGGGGAATGCGGGCGGAGGCGTCCTGGTTGGCCACGGTGAACATGCGCCAGTGATGCCCTTTTTCCGACTGAGACGAGACCGAGGAGAGACATGACCGAGACCCAGGTGCGCGAGAAGACCCCGGTCGACTTCTGGTTCGACCCGCTCTGCCCTTGGGCCTGGATGACGTCCCGCTGGATGGTCGAGGTCGAGAAGGTTCGCGACGTCGAGGTCCGCTGGCACGTGATGAGCCTTGCCGTTCTCAACGAGAACAAGCTCGACGAGCTGCCCGAGACCTACCGCGAGCTGCTCGGCCCCAAGGGCTGGGCTCCGGTGCGCGTGGTCGTGGCCGCCCAGCAGAAGCACGGTGACGAGGTCACCGGCAAGCTGTACACCGCGCTCGGCACCCGTATACACAACGAGGAGAAGGGCCCGACCCGCGAGGTGATCGCCGAGGCGCTGGCCGAGGTCGGCCTGCCGGCCGAGCTGCTCGCGTACGCCGACTCCGACGAGTACGACGAGGTGCTGCGGGCCTCCCACAACGACGGCATCGACCGCGTGGGCCAGGAGGTCGGCACCCCGGTGATCTCCGTTCCGGGCGCCGAGGGAGACGTGGCCTTCTTCGGCCCGGTCGTCACCCCGACCCCGCGCGGCGACGCCGCCGCCCGGCTGTGGGACGGCACCCTGCTCGTCGCCTCCACGCCCGGCTTCTACGAGATCAAGCGGACCCGCACCAAGGGCCCGTCCTTCGAGTAGCCCGTACGGCCGGAACACACAGAAGACCCCCGTGAGTCACGTCCTCACGGGGGTCTTCCGCTCTACATGCCCCGCAGGTGATGTGTGAGAAGACGATCACGAGGCAGGGGCCACCTCCCGGCCGAAGGCTGGGGGAGGGCTCGGGTGCGATCAGCCCTTGGCGGGGATCAGCAGCGGGGTGTTCGCCTTGGCGTCGGCGTAGCGCCTGGCCACGTCCTGCCAGTTGACGACGTTCCACATCGCCTCGATGAAGTCCACCTTCTGGTTCTTGTACTGCAGGTAGAAGGCGTGCTCCCAGGCGTCGAAGACCAGGATCGGGGTGCTGGCCACGCCCACGTTGCCCTGGTGGTCGTAGACCTGCTCGACGACCAGGCGGCCGCTGACGGGCTCGTACGCGAGCACGCCCCAGCCGGAGCCCTGGGTGGCGGAGGCGGCGAAGGTCAGCTGCTTCTTGAACTTCGCGAACGAGCCGAAGGACTCGGTGATGGCGTCGGTCAGGTCGCCCAGGCCGTCGGCCGCGCTGGGCTCGCCGCCGCCCTCACCGGTCTTCGGGCTGGCCATGTTGTGCCAATAGATGCTGTGCAGGATGTGGCCGGAGAGGTGGAACGCGAGGTTCTTCTCGAGGCCGTTGAGGGCGCCCCAGTTCTCCTTGTCGCGCGCCTCCGCCAGCTGCTCCAGCGTGTTGTTCGCGCCGGTGACGTAGGCCGCGTGGTGCTTGTCGTGGTGCAGCTCGATGATCTGCGGGTTGATCACCGGCTCCAGCGCCGCGTAGTCGTACGGAAGCTCAGGAAGCGTGTAGATGGCCATGCGTGTTATCCGGTCCCCTCAGCGTGCCAACTGCTTATTGCAATCAATGCGCAACTGCACGCTAGCAGTATCTATTCCACCGCACACGTAAGGGTTACCTCTGTAAAAACAGGTCGGCCCCGTGCGAACGCACGGGGCCGACCTGGGGCGCAGCGGGTGTCAGCGGGCGGCCGCCGTCCGGCGCTGCATCACGCAGCCGGTCACCGCGAGGGCGACGGTCAGGCCGCCGGTGAAGACGACCTGGACCCGGGTGTCCTCGCCCAGGGCCATCAGGACCAGTACCCCGGCCACCCCGGCCAGGGCCACCCAGGTCAGGTACGGGAAGCCCCACATCTTCACGACGAGCTTCTCGGGGGCCTCCCGCTCCAGCCGCCGGCGCAGCACGAACTGCGAGACGGCGATGAAGCCCCAGACGATGAGGATGACCCCGCCGACCATGTTCAGCAGCCAGGCGAACAGGGTGTCCGGGTACCAGTACGACAGCAGCACGGTGACGAAGCCGAAGCCGCAGGAGGCGAGCACCGCCCGGCGCGGCACCCCGCCGGAGACCTTGCCCAGCGCCTTGGGGCCCTGGCCGCGGGAGACCAGCGAGTGGGCCATGCGCGAGGAGCCGTAGATGTTGGCGTTCATCGCGGACATCAGGGCGATCAGGATGACCACGTTCATGATCTCGCCGGCGGCCGGGATGCCCAGGTGGTGCAGGGTGGCGGCGTACGGGCCGTCCTGGGTGACGGCCGGGTCGTTCCACGGCAGCAGGGTGACGATGACCAGCATCGAGCCGACGTAGACGATCGCGATCCGCCACATGGTGGTCCTGACGGCCTTGGCCACGCCCGCCACGGGGTTCTCGGACTCGGCGGCCGCGATGGTCACCGTCTCCAGGCCGCCGTACGCGACGACCGAGGCCAGCAGTCCGACCAGCAGGCCGTCCACCCCGTTGGGCAGGAACCCGCCGTCGTCCAGCAGGTTGCCGGTGCCGGGGGAGGAGGTGCCGGGCAGCACGCCGAGGACGGCGAGGACGCCCAGGCCCAGGAAGAGCGCGATGGCGCCGATCTTGAGGGCGGCGAACCAGAACTCGAACTCGCCGAAGTGCGACACGGCGGCCAGATTGGCGCCGCAGAACAGCGCCATGAAGGCCAGCACCCACATCCAGGAGGGTGTGCCCGGGAACCAGCCGGTCATGATGTGCGCCGCGCCGATGGCCTCGATGGCCACGCCCACGCACAGCAGGATCCAGAAC
This sequence comes from Streptomyces sp. NPDC046308, assembly GCF_055588065.1. Lineage (NCBI taxonomy): Bacteria > Bacillati > Actinomycetota > Actinomycetes > Kitasatosporales > Streptomycetaceae > Streptomyces > Streptomyces sp. NPDC046308. The sequence continues at coordinate 639,174 of NZ_JBVJFB010000002.1, read as the reverse complement.
ATCCAGCCGGCAGTGAACCCCGCCCAGGGGCCGATCGCCCGCTCCGCGTGGACGGAGAAGGACCCGGAGGCGGGGTTGGCGGCGGACATCTCGCCGAGCATCCGCATCACGAACATCACGAGCAGCCCGGACGCGGCGTACGCGAGCACGATGGAGGGGCCGGCGGCGGCGATGCCGGCTCCGGAGCCGACGAAGAGTCCGGCGCCGATGACCCCGCCGAGGGCGATCATCGAGAGGTGGCGCTGCTTGAGTCCGTTGCCGAGGGGGGATCCGGATCCGGCGTCGGTCCGCGGCGGTTCGGGGGGTGCGACGGTGCTGGCGTGGCTCATGGAGGGGGGGCCTGTCAGGTGCGGGGCTGGAGCGGGCCCCAGTGTGCCGAGTGTCCGATCACCGGATATTTGATGTCCGATATTCGGACGTCACCCTGACCGGCCGTGATCACCCCCGTACGCTGCCCGGAACTGGCCGCCACGGGCCGGGGCGGGTCAGGCCTTCGGGGTGCGCCGCTCCCGGACGAAGGCCACCACGAGGACGAGGACCGCCGCACCGGTGGACCACAGCAGCTGCGGCCGGGCCGAGTCGTCGAACAGCATCAGGACCAGCACCGCCGCCATCCCGATCAGCGCCGCCCAGGTCGCGTACGGGAACAGCCACATCGGCAGGGTCAGCCGCTCCGGCATGTCCCGCTCGATGATCCGGCGCAGCCTCAGCTGGGAGACCGCGATCAGCGCCCACACGAACAACAGCACCGCGCCGACCGCGTTGAGCATGTAGAGGAAGATCGTGTCCGGCCACAGCAGGTTCAGCACCACCGACACGAAGCCGAAGGCCACCGAGGCGAACACCGCGCGCTGCGGCACGCCGCCGCCCGACACCTTCAGCAGCGACTTCGGCGCCTCGCCGCGTTCGGCCAGCGAGAACACCATGCGCGAGGACCCGTACAGGTTCGCGTTCAGCGCCGACAGCAGGGCCACGAACACCACGACGTTCATGATCTGCCCGGCCCCCGGGATGCCGATCGAGTCGAGGACGGCCACGTACGGGCTCTGGCCCGGCTCCAGCGAGTCCCACGGCAGCAGGGTGACGATGACCAGCATCGAGCCGACGTAGAAGAAGAGGATGCGCCACACCGCGCTGCGCACCGCCCGGGACACCGAGCGCGCCGGGTCGTCGGACTCCGCGGCCGCGATGGTGACGACCTCCAGGCCGCCGAAGGCGAAGATGACGGCGAGCATGCCGGCGACGACTCCGCCGAAGCCCTCGGGGAAGAAGCCGCCGTGTCCGGTGAGGTTGGCCATGCCGACCGGCTCCGTGTCCGGGAGGACGCCGAAGATCGCGAGGGTGGCGAGGACCAGGAAGAGGACGATCGCGCCGACCTTGAGCGCGGCGAACCAGAACTCGAACTCGCCGAAGTTCTTCACCGCGGCCAGGTTGCTCACGGTGAAGACCACCATGAAGAGCAGCACCCAGACCCACTGGTCGACGGCGGGCACCCAGCCGTTGGCGATCTTCGCCGCGCCGGTGGCCTCCACGGCCAGCACCACGACCAGCAGGAACCAGTACAGCCAGCCCGCCGAGAAACCGGCCCAGCGGCCGAGCGCCTTCTCCGCGTAGACCGAGAAGGAGCCGGAGGCGGGCATCGCGGCCGACATCTCGCCCAGCGCCCGCATCACGAGCATCGCGAGGACGCCCGCGAGCAGGTAGGAGCAGATGATCGCGGGGCCGGCGATGCCGATGCCGGCCCCGGAACCGACGAAGAGGCCGGCGCCGATCACGCCGCCCAGCCCCAGCATGGTCAGGTGGCGCTGCTTGAGGCTGTGGCTGAGGGGTTCCGCGGGCAGGTCGCCCGTCGTGGGAGGTGCTTCTGGCAGGCGCTCACGCATGAGGAGTGCTCGTACTCTCGTTCGGCCCAGCGGTGATGGGACTCCGCCTTTGGCTTGGCGGGATCCAACAGTCTCGCTGAGCGGCGGGCGTCCGTGCAAAACGGACGTGTTGTCGGATGTTGCTCGTGACGAGGATCACGTCGACCCGGCGGGGGGAGTGGGCTTTGTCCGGTCCCCACCAATGGGGGGAGCGGGGCTTTGTTCCGGGCGGCGGTGGGGCGGCCCCGGGCCGCGCACTAACGTCGGTGATCGTCCCCACCCCCACCACCTCGCGGAGCCCCCTCATGAGCACTGCTTCCGTCTCCCTCCGGCCCGGCGCCGTCCTCGCCGACCTGCTGCCCGCGAGCCGCGTGCGCGACATCGCGCTCGTCGTCGGCGGCGCCGCCCTGACCGGGATCGCCGCGCAGATCGCGGTGCCCGTCCCCGGCTCCCCGGTCCCCGTCACGGGCCAGACCTTCGCCGCGCTGCTCGTCGGCACCGCATTCGGCGCCCGCCGCGGCTTCCTCTCGCTGGCGCTGTACGCCCTCGTCGGGATGGCAGGCGTGCCGTGGTTCGCGGGCGGCACCTCCGGCGCCGGCGGCGCCTCCTTCGGCTACGTCCTCGGCATGCTGCTCGCCGCCACGGTCGTCGGCGCCCTCGCGCGGCGCGGCGCCGACCGCTCGGTCCTGCGTACGGCCGGCACGATGGTGCTCGGCTCCGCGGTGATCTACGCGGTGGGCGTGCCGTACCTCATGGCCGCCACCGGGATGTCCCTGAGCGCCGCCGTCGCGGCGGGCCTGACCCCGTTCCTGATCGGCGACGCCCTCAAGGCGGCCCTCGCGATGGGCGCCCTGCCGGCCGCCTGGAAGCTGGTGGGCCGCCGCGGCTGACGCCGCCCCCCCGTATCGGCCGGAGCCCGGCCCGCCTGACGAGGCGGGCCGGGCTCCGGCGTGCGTACGGGGTTTCTCCGGGCTGTCAGCCCTGGACGGCGGCGCGCTTGCGGCGGAAGTCCAGGACCACACCGACGAGCACGACGACACCGGCGACCAGCGTGGACAGGGTGACGACCTCGCGGTTGGCGTCGTCCACGAACATGTAGCCGATCACGAACATGATCAGTGCGGCGGTGGCCCAGGTCAGCCACGGGAAGAGCCACATCTTCACGGTCAGCTTCTCCGGGGCCTCGCGGACCAGGATCCCGCGCATCCGCAGCTGGGTGAAGCAGATCACCAGCCAGACGAAGAGCGCGATGGCACCCGAGGAGTTCAGGAGGAAGTTGAAGACCGTGTCCTTGAACGCGTAGTTGAAGTAGACGGCGACGAAGCCGAAGACCGTGGAGCCGAGGATCGCGGCCACCGGGACGCCCCGGGAGTTGACCTTGGCGAACGCCTTGGGGGCGTCGCCGCGCTCACCGAGCGAGAAGGCCATGCGGGAGGCGGTGTAGAGGCCCGAGTTCAGGCAGGACAGCACGGCGGTCAGGACGATGACCTCCATGATCGTGCCGGCGTGCGCGATGCCGATCGAGTCCAGGGCGGCGACGTACGAGCCCTTCTCGGTGATCGACTTGTCGTTCCACGGGAGCAGGGTCAGCACGATGAAGATCGAGCCCAGGTAGAAGACGCCGATCCGCCAGATGACGGAGTTGGTGGCCTGCGTGACCGCCTTGCGGGGGTTCTCCGACTCGCCGGCCGCCAGGGTGACGATCTCGCTGCCCATGAAGGAGAAGACGACCATCAGCACACCGGTGAGGACCGCGCCGTAGCCGTTGGGGAAGAAGCCCCCGGCGTCGGTCAGGTGCGCGAAGCCCGCGCCCGGGTTGTCCGAGCCCGGCAGCAGGCCGAAGACGGCCAGCATGCCGACGATCACGAAGGCGCCGATGGCGACGACCTTGATGCCCGCGAACCAGAACTCGAACTCACCGTAGGAGGCGACCGAGCCGAGGTTGGTGGCGGTCAGGACCGCCATCACGATCAGCGCCCAGCCCCACTGCGGGACGGCCGGGATCCAGCTCTCCAGGATGGCGGCACCGGCGGTGGCCTCCACGGCGAGCACGACGACCCAGAAGAACCAGTAGAGCCAGCCGATGGAGAAGCCGGCCCAGCGGCCGAGCGCGCGGTCGGCGTAGGCGGAGAAGGAGCCCGAGTTCGGACTGGCGGCCGCCATCTCGCCCAGCATCCGCATCACGAAGACGACCATCGCGCCGACCAGCGCGTAGGAGATCAGGATGGCGGGACCGGCCTTGGCGATACCGCCACCGGAGCCGACGAAGAGACCGGCGCCGATGACGCCGCCGATGGCGATCATGGACAGGTGGCGGTTCTTGAGACCGGCCTTCAGACCGTCGGAGGGCTGGCCCTCACCGGAGTTACCGGTGGGGTTGCCTTCCTTCTGGAGGGTCGTCGTGGAGCTCATGGACGGATCCTTAGGTTCTCGGGTTGCGAGCCCCGGCATTCAAACCTGAGATGAACGCAGGACGGAAGACCTCAATCCGGATCGTTGCCTTTGGAGGAACGTCCGGGACCGACGTCCCGCCGTGTCCCATCTGCGCTCTTTGGGTTTACTTGAGCTTTAGAAGTGACTTACGCGACACCCCCTGCGGGCCGTCGGAGCCCTTCGTGCCACACTCGTCCCATGCGCGTGTACCTCGGATCCGACCATGCCGGCTTTGAGCTCAAGAACCACCTGGTGGACTGGCTCAAGAACAACGGCCACGAGCCCGTCGACTGCGGGCCCCACATCTACGACGAGGTCGACGACTACCCGCCGTTCTGCCTGCGTGCCGCCGAGCGGACCGCCGCGGACGAGGGCAGCCTCGGCATCGTGATCGGCGGCTCCGGCAACGGCGAGCAGATCGCCGCCAACAAGGTCAAGGGCATCCGCGCCATCCTCGCGTGGAGCGTCCAGACCGCCGAGCTGGGCCGCGAGCACAACAACGCCAACGTCATCTCCGTCGGCGGCCGCATGCACACCCAGGACGAGGTCGTCAGCTTCATCGACACCTTCCTGAAGACCCCGTACTCCGGGGCGGAGCGGCACACCCGCCGCATCGACATGCTCACCGCCTACGAGCAGACCGGCGAGCTGCCCCCCATCCCGGCCCACCACCCGCAGGGCTGATCCCGCTTCCGGCCGTGCCGCTCCCTGCGGGGGTGGCACGGCCGTTTCGTTCTTCTCAGGAGTCCGCCGTGCCCGAGGGGCATACGATCCACCGCCTCGCCCAGGACCACACCGAGCGGTTCGCCGCCCGCCCGGTCCGCGTGAGCAGCCCCCAGGGCCGCTTCGCCGAGAGCGCGGCCCTGCTCGACGGGCGCGCACTGGAGGGCGCGGAGGCGCACGGCAAGCACCTCTTCCTCGAACTGGGCGACGCCTGGATCCACATCCACCTCGGACTCTTCGGCAAGCTCGGCTTCGGCCCCGCCCCGGCCCCGCCCGCGACCGACACGGTCCGGCTGCGCCTGGTGAACGAGGAGCACTACGCCGACCTGCGCGGACCCACCGCCTGCGCACTGATCGGCGAGGGCGAGAAGAAGGCGATACACGAACGGCTCGGCCCCGACCCGCTGCGCCCGGACGACGACCCCGAGCGGGCCTGGAAGCGGATCTCCCGCTCCCGCACCACCGTCGCCGCCCTGCTGATGGACCAGAGGATCGTCGCGGGCGTCGGCAACGTCTACCGCGCCGAGGTCCTCTTCCGGCACGGCATCGACCCGTACCGCGCGGGCAGGGACCTCACCCGCGCCGAATGGGACGCCATGTGGACGGACCTGGCCGCCCTGATGCGCGAGGGCGTACGGAACAACCGCATCGACACCGTCCGCGACGAGCACCTGCCCGAGGCGATGGGCCGGCCGCCGCGCGTGGACGACCACGGCGGCGAGGTCTACGTCTACCGCAGGGCCCACCTGCCCTGCCACATCTGCGGAAGCGAGATCCGCACCGCCGATCTCGCCGCCCGCAACCTCTTCTGGTGCCCGACCTGCCAGCAGCGCTAGAGCCGCCCCGGTACTAGAACCCGTGCGGGAGCCAGGGGGCCACGTCCCCGGCGAAGGCGCGCGAGGCCTCCGTCAGCGGGCCCGGACGCAGCTCGCGCACGAAGCCGGCCGCGGCGAGCGAGGCGAGGGTGAACCCGCCCAGGTACGCCGACCCGAGCTCCCGGACCGACAGCTCCAGGTCCGCCGGCTCCCCGGTCCGCGTGCAGCGGGCGGCGCCCTTGGCGTCGGCGACCAGCCGCCACCGCCCCGCGTTCCACGGGCAGAAGGCGTCCCCGACCTCCAGGACCACGTCCATCGGAGCCCCGTACGTCCGCGCCTCCAACGCCGCCGCCAGGTCCACCAGCCGCAGGTGCAGCGAGTCCCGGACCCGCGCCTGCGACCGACGCACGTCCGTGACCAGGTGCAGCACCGGATCGTCCACCGGCCGCCGCGACGCCCGTACGCTCCAGGTCAGGTCGATCGAGAAGAGGTAGCGCCACAACGCCGCGTACGCCGCCGGATCCAGCGCGTCGAGGTCGCTCACCTCGACCTTGCCGTCCGAACCGGACCGGCTCCAGTCGGCCCTCACCCGGTAGCGCGCGTACCCGACCACCTCGCCGTCCGCCCGCTCGGCGACCACGCACTTCAGCGGTGACGCGCCGGAACGCGAGTCGGCCGGGTCCAGCAGCGGCTGCGCCTCCCAGCCCGGCTGCCGGGCCGGCATGCCCGGCCGCCGCGGGACCAGCGCCGCGTACACCCGCTCGCAGTCGGCCAGCGCCGCCGACGGGTCGACGAGGCGCAGCCGCACCTCGTCCGTGCCCGGCGGCACGGAAAGCCGTACCCGGGTCGTGTCGACGTCCACGTCCAGGGCGTACGTCGCGGTGCCGTAGCCGAACCGTCCGTAGATCGCCGGATCCGAGGCCGTCAGCACGGCGATCGGCTCGCCACCCGCCCGTATGTCGTCCAGCTGCCGCCGCATCAGGGAGCCGAGCACCCCGCGCCGGCGGTGGGTGGGGGAGACGCCCACCATCGTCACCCCGGCCGCGGGGACGACCGCCCCGCCCGGCACCGAGACGCGGAAGCTGAACGCACCGGCCGAGCCGACGCACGTGGCGCCGTCCCAGACACCGAGCGAGCGCTCCGCCTCCGTCAGCGACTTGTAGAGGTTCCGCTCTTCGGGGGACTCGGGCACACCGCCGAACGCCAGTTCCAGGTGGTCGTACCAGACATCCCACTCATCAGCCTGTAATACGCGCATCTCAAGAGCCATACGGCCATCCCTATCAGGGCGATCCGTCCCGGTCGAAGTGTTTTCCGGCGCCGACGGGCCCCCGGTCCGGGGGTACCCCTGCGCATCCACAGCCAGGATGGATAAGGTCCCGAAGCAATGGCCGGAGCACGCGTGGAATCCCTCATGGCCCGGATGCGCATGCTGTCGCACCGGGGCCGCACCGCCCTGCGCAAATCCGCGGTCGACTACTTCCGCGGCGACGCCTCGGACTGGCTCGCCTTCGCCATGCTGCTCCTCACCGTCCCCGCCATCGCCTGCGGCACGATGATGCTGCCCGTCTGGTTCTCGCCCTCGGCGCTCGTCCTGCCGATCGTGGCCGGCGGACTGCTGCTGCGCCCCGCCAGCCTCCTCGGCCTGTACGCCGCCTCCGCGGCCGCCCTGATCGTCGAGGCCCTCGTACTCGGCCCCTACACCCAGGGCCCGGCCCGCGTCACCCCCGGAACCGTCCTCGTCGTCGCCGCCTGCGGGTTCTTCGGACTGGTCATCGCCCAGTTCCGCAGCCGCGTCGGCGTGCCCTGGCGACGCGGCGGCACCATGCTCTTCGACCTGCGCGAACGGATCCGCGTCCAGAGCAAACTGCCCGCCCTGCCGCGCGGCTGGCACCGCGAGATGGCCCTGCGCCCCGCCGGCGGCCAGTCCTTCTCCGGCGACTTCGTCGTCGCCGCCCGCACCAACGGCGGCCGCACCCTGGAAGTCGTCCTCACCGACGTCTCCGGCAAGGGCATGGAGGCCGGCTCCCGCGCCCTCCTCCTCTCCGGTGCCTTCGGCGGACTCCTCGGCGCCCTGCCCCCGCACGGCTTCCTGCCCGCCGCCAACGGCTACCTGCTCCGCCAGGACTGGGACGAGGGCTTCGCCACCTCCATCCACCTCGTCCTCGACCTGCAGACCGGCGACTACGAACTCCTCTCGGCCGGCCACCTCCCCGCCCTCCAGCTCTGCGCCGGCACCGGCCGCTGGCAGGAGAAGTCCGGCGAGGGCCCGCTGCTCGGCGTCTACGACGGCGCCGAATTCACCCCCGCCCGCGGCAACCTCCGCCCCGGCGACGTCCTCATGCTCTTCACCGACGGCCTCGTCGAGACCTCCGACCGCGAGATCAGCGAGGGCATCGACCGCCTCACCGGCGAGGCCGACCGCTACGTCGCCGCCGGCTGGGAGGGCGCCGCCTGGCACCTCATCGAGAAGGTCGCCAAGGACGTCAACGACGACCGCGCCCTGCTCCTCATCCGCCGCTCCGCCTGAACGGGGTGGGGTTTGCGCCGGGTGGGGTTTGCCCCACCCCCGGTGCGCCGGGCCGCGCCATGGCCGGCCTCCCCTGGTCGTCCGTAGCGTCGCAACCACGATCAAGGCGAGGCGACGACGAAGGGCGGCACGGCATGGGACTGCGACGGAGCGGGCGGCGGCGACACGACAGCACGCGGAGCGGCTACGGCGAACCGGCCGTGGAACTGCGCGGCGTACGACGCGCGTACGGCCGGGGAGCCGCCACCGTCCACGCACTGCGCGGGATCGACCTCAGCCTGCCGCGCGGCAGCTTCACCGCCGTGATGGGCCCCTCCGGCTCCGGCAAGTCCACCTTCCTGCAGTGCGCCGCCGGACTCGACCTGCCCACCGAGGGCTCCGTCCGCCTCGGCGGCACCGAGATCACCGGCATGAACGAGAACGAGCTCACCGAGCTCCGCCGCAGCCGCCTCGGCTTCGTCTTCCAGGCCTTCAACCTGCTGCCGTCGCTGACCGTCGAGCAGAACGTGCTGCTCCCGATGCGTCTCGCCGGCGGCCGGTCCGCACACCAGGGCCGGGCCCGCGCCGCCGACCTGCTCGCCCGCGTAGGCCTGGAGGGCAAGGGCGGTCGGCGCCCCGCCGAACTGTCCGGCGGCCAACAGCAGCGCGTGGCCCTCGCCCGGGCCCTCGTCACCCGGCCCGACGTGATCTTCGCCGACGAACCCACCGGAGCCCTCGACCCCACCACCGCGGCGGAGGTCCTGGGGCTGCTGCGGACCTTCGTCGACTCCCTCGACGCCACCGTCGTCATGGTCACCCACGACCCGGCCGCCGCCGCCCACGCCGACCAGGTGCTCTTCCTGGCCGACGGCCTCATCGCAGCCCACCTCCCCCGCAGCCCCGCCACCACGATCGCCGCCCGCATGACGACCCTCACGCGGGCCGGTGCCGTTGCTCCTGCGGCGGCCTAGCCGATCGGCTGCGCCGGTCGGCTGCGCCGCTTGGGCGGGGTCGGGGTGGGGGTCGGTTGGGCCGGGGCGTCTCCTCGGGCGCCGGACGTGACGAGGGATCGGAAAGCTCGGCCCCGATGCGTTCGGCCCCCTGCGGGGATCACCCCGACACCCACCCACCCCCACCCCAACCGCCCCGGCTCGCCGCACAAATTCACCCTCGCCGGCGTTTGAGGCGCGGGGCCCGGGGCGGAGCCCCGATCTTCAAGCCGCACGCTCCAGCTGCGCCGCACCACTCCAGCCTCCGCCGCAGCAATCCAGCCCCTCCGGCGTTTGAGGAGCGGGGTGCGGGGCGGAGCCCCGGTCTTTGAGCCGCACGCTCCAGCTGGCCCGCACCACTCCGGCCTCCGCCGCACCAATTCAGCCTCGCCGGCGTTTGAGGCGCGGGGCGGAGCCCCGATCCCACGGCCCCGCCGCGACACCGGCAAACAGACGACCTAGTCGAAGCGGATGTGCCGCACCCCGATCACCGCACGCCGAATCCGCCCCCGCAACACCCCATCGGTGTTCGCGACCAGCTCCAGCCCCGCCGAGGCGGCAACCCGCTCGGCGACCTCCGACACGGCCAGCCGGTCGGTGGTCACGTGCTGCGCGAACTCGGGCGCCCGCAGCGCCTCCAGGCACCCGTCCAGCCGCGCCACCGCGAAGCTGTCCCGCTTCAGCCCGCGCCCGCGCCCCAGCCCCCGCTCCCGCAACCGCCGCAGCACCGTCTCCCGCTGGGCCAGCAGCGCGAAATGCCGTACGTCGTGCCCCTGTTCGCGCAGCCGCCCCACCGTCTGCGCGAAATAGGCCGGCTCCGTGACCGTCATCGGCACCAGCACCACGCCCGGATGCCGCCGCGCCGCGAGATCCAGCACCTCGAACACCCCCTGGCGCCAAGCCGGAAGGTCCTGGAAGTCGCCGCGCAGCGCGGGCGGCAGCATCCGGTGCAGCCCGAACCCGACGTGCTCGGGATCGCACACGACGCTTCCCGGTAGCCGCCGGTGCACCTCGTACGCCGTCTGCGTCTTGCCGCCCCCGAAGGGCCCGTTCAGCCAGATGATCACCGGGCCGCCGCCGTCCACGGTCCGATCCCCAGCTTGCCGGTGTTCCCGAGGTCGAACGGCCGGGCCAGCCGGAGCCACAACCGGGGCGCTCCGGGGCGAGGCGCGATCTCGAGCACCGGCACCGTCGTGGCCGTCACCGTCGCGTCGGTGACGAGGTTGCGCCACACCACCCACCACGACGCGGCCTGGCCCGGCGCCAGCGTCACCCGTGCCGGCGCCGCGTCGACGTTCGGCACGCCCGTGGTGATCCCCTCCGCGCCGTGCTCCACCGTGACCTCCAGCGGATCGTTGCGGCTGTCCCGCAGCGACACCTCCGGGTAGCCCTCCAGCACGTAGGGCTCCGTACCGCAGTTGACCAGCTGGAAGCCCTCCACCCGGAGGCCCATCGCCGCGTCCCCGCCCGTCTCGACGAGCCGCACCCCGCCCTCGGGGCACTTGTCGTCAGGCGCGGGGGAGTTCCGGTTCGGCCGCGCCTCCGTTCCCTGCGGCGTGGGCCTGACCTGCGGCCCGGAGGTCGGCCCCGGTGCCGCCGATGGCGCCGGCGGCGTACTGCACCCCGCCAACACCCCCGCGACGACCACGCCCCCGACAACGCCACCCACCCACCGCTTCGCGACCATCCGCCGACCCTACGACGCCCCACCCCCCAATCCGGCCTGCTCGGCCCGGCCCCCCCGGCCCCCCGGCCAGCCCGGCCAGCCCCCCCCCCCCCCCCCGCGGGGCCGGCGCGCGGGCCGGGGCCCGCAGTTCGGGCGGCGGGGGCCCGGTGCGGCGGTGGGTGGGCCAATGCGTGCGGATTGGCCCGCCCCGGCAGGGGCGCGGCGCGCCTACCGTGCCCCCATGGACCGCACGCTCGCCGCCGATCTCGCCCGGCTCCCCGACCTGCTCGACGCCACCCGCCGCGCCGCCGCCGAGGCCCTCGGGTCCCTGGACGTGCGTCCCGTCGTACCGCCCGTCGTACCGCCCGGCGGTCAGCCCCTCGGCCCCGGCTCCGGCCCCGCGCCCCTCCCCGAGCAGGGGACCGGCACGGGCGCCGCCCTCGCGGCCTTCCGTGCGCGCTGGGAGCCGCGGCTCTCGGCCTCCGCCGGCCCCCGCTACCTCGGCTTCGTCACCGGCGGAGCCACCCCCGCCGCCCTCGCCGGGGACTGGCTCACCGCCGCCTACGACCAGAACTCCAACTCCGCCCTCGACGGCGCCGGCCAGGACCTCGAACGCGAGACCGTCGGCTGGCTGCGCGAGCTCTTCCACCTCTCCGCCGTCCACACCGGCACCTTCGTCAGCGGCGCCACCATGTCCAACACCACCGGCCTCGCCATCGCCCGCGAATGGCTCGGCGAACGCCTCGGCGTCTCCCCGGCCGATGACGGCGCCGCCGCCCTCGGCCCGGTCCGCGTGCTCTCCGGCGCCCCGCACTCCTCGATCGGCAAGGCCCTCTCGGTCCTCGGCCTGGGCCGCCGCTCCCTCGTCACGGTCCCGACCCTGCCCGGCCGCGAGGCCGTGGACCCGGCCGCCCTGGACCGCGCGCTCGCCGACACCCCCGGCCCGGCCGTGGTCGTCGCCAACGCGGGCACCGTCAACACCGTCGACTTCGATGACCTCCCCGCCATCGCCGCCCTGCGCGAACGCCACGACTTCTGGTTGCACACCGACGCCGCGTTCGGCGCCTTCGCCGCCCTGTCCCCGGACCACGCGCACCTCGCCGCCGGCCTCGACGCCTCCGACTCCCTCTGCGTCGACCTGCACAAGTGGCTCAACGTCCCCTACGACAGCGCCGTCCAGTTCACCCGCCGCCAAGACCTCCAGGCCCGCGTCTTCCAGAACTCCGCCGCCTACCTCGGCCCCCTCGGCGACCACCCCGACCTCGTCCACCTCACCCCCGAGAACTCCCACCGGCTGCGCGCCCTCGCCGCCTGGTTCACGCTCCGCGCGTACGGCCGCCAAGGCCACCGCGAGATCGTCGAACGCGACATCGCCTGCGCCCGCGCCCTGGGCGCCGCGCTGGAGGAGGACCCGGCCTTCACCCTCCTCGCCCCGGTCCGCCTCAACGTCGTCTGCTTCACCCTCGCCGCCGATCCCACCCCCGCCCGGCTGACCGCCCTGCGCGAGGCCGCGGCCGCCGAGGTCTTCGTCACCCCGACCGTCTACGGTGGAACTCCCGCCCTGCGCGCCGCGTTCTCCAACTGGCGTACCACGCAGGCGGACGTACGCCGGGCCGTCGAGGCCCTCGGCACAGCAGCGAGGGAGATCGCATGACCAGCCGTCCCCTGACACTCGTGGAGGTCGAGGCCCTGGCGCGCACGGCGCACGAGGGCCAGACCGACAAGGCCGGCCGGCCGTACGCCGAGCACCTCGCGGCCGTCGCCGAGGGGGTCCGCCTGCGCGGCGGCACCCCCGAACAGCAGGCGGCGGCCTGGCTCCACGACGCGATCGAGGACGAGGCCCTCAGCCTCACCTGGCTTGCTTCCGCCGCCCTGCCGCAGCACGTGAAGGACATGGTCCTCGCGGTCACCAAGCGCCCCGGCGAACCGGTCGAGCAGTACACGGCCCGGATCCTCGCCACCCCCGGCGCCCTCCTCGTCAAGGAGGCCGACCTGGCGCACAACGCCGACCCCGTACGTCTCTCCGTACTGGACGGCCCCACGCGCGAGCGGCTGTCCGCGAAGTACGCGTATGTCCGGTCCTTGCTCGGTCTCACCACCCCTTGACCCGGGCCCCGCGCCCGAAACATGCCCCGCGCACATGTGGTTGGCGGAAACGGAACCACGGCGATTCGCCACGGGGCGGATAGCCGGGGCCGGTTGGTGGGAGGATGGTCCATGTGGGGGTGTGCGCGGCCGTGCGCCCCGGGCCGACCAGGGGACGACCGAAGGTGTGATCAGTAGTGGCCATTTCGCTGTCAGTGGTGGTTCTGTTGGCGGTCATCCTGGTGGTGCTGATCCGCGGCAACCACATCAAGACGGGCCCCGCCATCGTCGCGGCCCTCTTCGGTTTCTTCCTGGCGTCCAGCTCGATCGCGGACGACGTGAACCGTTTCCTCAACTCCCTCGCGACGATGATCGCCAACATCAAGCTCTGAGCCGCCCGGCCACCCCTGCCCGTCCCCCGCCGCGATGGCCGGGGCTCAGCAGCGTGGCAGCCGCGGTGATGAAGGCGGCGGACGCTTCCTTGGCCTCGCGCCGCCGCGCGTCCAGCTCGGCCCTGTCGGTGGCCTTCCGCAGCGCGTACGTGGCATCCGCGGCCACCTGGGCGGGGCCGGCCAGCTCGGGGACCAGGACCTGAAGACGGACGTGGGGCGCGGTGATCGCCGCCCGGGTGTCGTGGGACCTCGTCTGAGCCTCCAGCCGGTGTTCGGCGCCGGCCTCGGTCATGGTCAGCCGCTCCCGATGGAACATAGCCGAGCGGTGCGCGTCCAGGGCGGCCGCGAAGTCGGTGACGGCGCCGAGCTGGTCCCGGCGGTGGCTGACGGCGCGCTCCTCGGCGCGCGCGGTGCGTGCCGAACGGTGCTGGAGGAGTCCGGCGGTCAGGGCGCCGGCGAGGGTACCGAGTACGGCGACGACGGAAGGCCATAGGGACATCGGGTGCGGGATCCTCTCGGGTGGTCTGTTCCGGCGGTGAGGCCGCTGGAGGAGGTCGGCACAGGAAGCCGATCGAACCTCAGGGCCACGCCAGCCGGCACAGTCGATTCCCCAGTTCGCCGATCGGATGGACGGCCAAGGGCACGGCATCCCGGTCCGTCACGGATCGGCATCGTCGCACATGGCTCAACTCGCCTTGCAAAAACGGCACTTGACCGATCCGACAGCCGGGGCGGGCACCGGCACCGCGCGGCTGCTCCACGACCCGCTCCCCAAGCCCCGCCCGGAGCCGCCCTCTCGCCCGGAGCCCCCGGGAAAGACGAAGGGCCAGGTCGAGGAAACCTCCTCTGACCTGGCCCTTCGTACCTCTGAGCGGGTGACGGGAATCGAACCCGCGTAGCTAGTTTGGAAGACTAGTGCTCTACCATTGAGCTACACCCGCAAGCGCGCGCCGGCAGTACGGGACTGCGGCACGGACAGCATCCTAGCGGGTCGCGCAGGGGGAGCGCACACCACATTTCGCGCCCGCGCGCCGGACGAGCCCGAAACATTTCGCGCCCGCGCGCCGGACGAGCCCGAAACGCATCGTGAAACCCCGCACATCAGAGGGTCTCCGGGCATGTACCCTACGTGTCGCACCGACGGGGTGTGGCGCAGCTTGGTAGCGCGTCCGCTTTGGGAGCGGAAGGTCGTCGGTTCGAATCCGGCCACCCCGACCAACAGCAGTGTCTCCACAAGATCGCGTTGTGGGCTGATTGCCGCTTGCGGCTACTATGCAAGCTGCGTGCCCGTGTGTCTGATGTACCGGGCCGAAGTCCGCTGAACCGCTGAATCGCAGCGAGACGGCAGATCCCCCAGAAGTCAGCCACAAGGAGACCGAACCGTGAAGAGCGCCGTGGAGACCCTGAACCCGACTCGGGTTCGGCTCACTGTTGAGGTGCCCTTCGAGGAGCTCAAGGACAGCCTCGACGCGGCGTACAAGAAGATCAACCAGCAGGTCACGGTGAAGGGCTTCCGCAAGGGCAAGATCCCGGCCCGCGTCATCGACCAGCGCTTCGGCCGCGGTGCGGTGCTGGAGGAGGCCGTCAACGACGCCCTCCCGAAGTTCTACACCGAGGCCGTCAACGAGGCCGACCTGAACCCGCTGGGCCAGCCCGAGGTGGACATCACGGAGCTGAAGGACGGCGAGCTGCTGGCCTTCACCGCCGAGGTCGACGTCCGTCCCGAGATCGAGATCCCGGACTACTCCGGCATCGAGGTCGAGGTCGACGCCATCGAGGTCTCCGACGAGGACGTCGAGAAGTCCGTCGAGCAGCTGCGCGGCCGTTTCGGCTCCACCAAGGACGTCGAGCGCGCCGCCGCCGAGGGTGACCTCGTCACCATCGACCTGGAGGCCAAGGTCGACGGCGAGGTGCTGCCCGACGGCGTCGCCTCCGACGTCTCGTACACCATCGGCTCGGGCGAGCTGCTCGAGGGCATCGACGAGGCCGTCACGGGCCTGGAGGCCGGTGGCGAGGCCACCTTCACCTCCCAGCTGAAGGGCGGCTCCGCCGAGGGCAAGGACGCCGAGGTCACCGTCAAGGTCACCAAGGTCTCCGCCAAGGAGCTCCCGGAGCTGGACGACGAGTTCGCGCAGATGGCGAGCGAGTTCGACACCCTCGAGGAGCTCAAGGCGGACAGCCGCAAGCGCCTCGAGAACATGAAGCAGTACGACCAGGCCACGCAGGCCCAGGAGCGCGTCCTGGAGAAGCTGCTGGAGCTCGTCGAGGTCCCGATCCCCGAGAAGCTCCTCGCGGACGAGGTCCAGACCCGCAAGCACAACCTGGAGCACCACCAGCTCGGCCAGATGGGTCTGACCCTCGAGAAGTACCTGGAGTTCCAGGGCAAGACGGTCGAGGAGTTCGACGCCGAGACCTCCGAGCAGGCGATCAAGGGCATCAAGACCCAGTTCGTCCTCGACGCGCTGGTCAACAAGGAGAAGCTGGGCGTCAACCAGGAGGAGCTCACCGAGCACCTCATGCGCCGTGCCCAGTCCTCCGGCATGTCCCCCGACCAGTTCGCCCAGGCGGTCGTCGAGGGTGGCCAGGTTCCGATGCTCGTCGGCGAGGTCGCCCGCGGCAAGGCCCTCGCGGTCGTCGTCGAGGCCGCCAAGGTCGTCGACACCAACGGTGACGTCGTGGACCTGTCCGACGAGGACGAGGAGACGGCCGTCGAGACCGCCGAGGCCGCCGTCGACGGTGACGACGAGGTCAAGGCCGACGAGGCCGAGTAACACCCCGGGCCAAGCCCACTGAGCAGTGCCCCGAAGGGCCCGGACGCAGCCGCGTCCGGGCCCTTCGCCATGGCGCCCGGACAGCCCCGGTACCTTGCGCTCCGAGCGAACAGTTCGGGAAGCGGGATGGCGTTGTCCGACCTGCGCGTTAGGGTCCATGAATACGAGGGCACGTGAGTACCCGGACGCCGGCGGACTCGTCCGCACCGGCCGGACCGCGCCCCAGAACGAGACGCTGAGACGGCACATGGCCGTCGGAGACGAGCAGGTGGATACGTGACGAATCTGAAGCCTTACGCCGCGGGTGAGCCGTCCATCGGTGGCGGCCTCGGCGACCATGTCTACAACCGGCTGCTCGGCGAGCGCATCATCTTCCTCGGCCAGCAGGTTGACGACGACATCGCGAACAAGATCACCGCGCAGCTCCTGCTCCTGGCCGCCGAGCCGGAGAAGGACATCTACCTCTACATCAACAGCCCCGGTGGCTCCGTGACGGCCGGTATGGCCGTCTACGACACCATGCAGTACATCCCCAACGACGTCGTGACCATCGGCATGGGCATGGCGGCCTCGATGGGGCAGTTCCTGCTCACCGGTGGCGCCAAGGGCAAGCGCTTCGCCCTGCCGAACACCGACATCCTGATGCACCAGGGCTCCGCCGGCATCGGTGGCACCGCGTCGGACATCAAGATCCAGGCCCAGTACCTGCTGCGCACCAAGCAGCGGATGGCCGAGATCACCGCGTTCCACTCGGGCCAGACCGTCGAGGCGATCATCCGCGACGGTGACCGTGACCGCTGGTTCACGTCCGAGGAGGCCAAGGAGTACGGCCTCATCGACGAGATCATCTCGGCCGCGTCCAACGTTCCGGGCGGCGGCGGCACCGGGGCCTGATCCCGGCACCACCGTCAGTACCCCGCAGCCGACAGCCCGCAGAACGCCACCAGGATGGTGAACACCCAGATGCAGAACAACTTCTCCGCGAGCGGCCTCTACACCGGCCCGCAGGTGGACAACCGCTACGTGATCCCGCGCTTCGTCGAGCGCACCTCGCAGGGCGTGCGCGAGTACGACCCGTACGCGAAGCTCTTCGAGGAGCGCGTGATCTTCCTCGGCGTGCAGATCGACGACGCCTCCGCCAACGACGTCATGGCGCAGCTGCTGTGCCTGGAGTCGATGGACCCCGACCGCGACATCTCGATCTACATCAACAGCCCCGGTGGCTCCTTCACCGCGCTGACGGCGATCTACGACACGATGCAGTTCGTGAAGCCGGACATCCAGACGGTCTGCATGGGCCAGGCGGCCTCCGCCGCCGCGGTCCTGCTCGCCGCCGGCACCCCCGGCAAGCGCATGGCCCTGCCGAACGCCCGCGTGCTGATCCACCAGCCCTCCGGCGGCACCGGCCGTGAGCAGCTCTCGGACCTCGAGATCGCGGCCAACGAGATCCTGCGCATGCGCGACCAGCTGGAGACCATGCTGGCCAAGCACTCGACGACGCCGATCGAGAAGATCCGCGACGACATCGAGCGCGACAAGATCCTGACGGCCGAGGACGCGCTCGCGTACGGCCTGATCGACCAGATCATCTCCACCCGCAAGAGTTCCCACTGATCCTTGCCGCCAGTTGGCGTGGAACCGCAGCCGGATTCGGCGATGTGAACCACGTCAAGGGGGCCCCGCACGGGGCCCCCGGCAAGGTACCGTCGGATATGAGGCACCAGGAGCGCTGAACCAGGCGTCTCCCAGGCGAAGGGGAAGCACCTCGTGGCACGCATCGGTGACGGCGGCGACCTGCTCAAGTGCTCGTTCTGCGGAAAGAGCCAGAAGCAGGTGAAGAAGCTCATCGCAGGACCCGGTGTGTACATCTGCGACGAGTGCATCGACCTCTGCAACGAGATCATCGAAGAAGAACTCGCGGAGACCTCCGAGGTCCGGTGGGAGGAACTCCCCAAGCCCCGTGAGATCTACGAGTTCCTGGAGAGCTACGTCGTCGGCCAGGAGCCGGCGAAGAAGGCCCTCTCCGTGGCGGTCTACAACCACTACAAGCGGGTCCAGGCCGGCGAGAACGGCGGCGCGCAGGGCCGGGACGACGCGATCGAGCTCGCGAAGTCCAACATCCTGCTGCTGGGACCCACCGGTTCCGGCAAGACGCTGCTCGCGCAGACCCTCGCCCGCATGCTGAACGTCCCGTTCGCCATCGCCGACGCGACGGCGCTGACGGAGGCCGGGTACGTCGGCGAGGACGTCGAGAACATCCTGCTCAAGCTGATCCAGGCCGCCGACTACGACGTCAAGAAGGCCGAGACCGGGATCATCTACATCGACGAGATCGACAAGGTGGCCCGCAAGAGCGAGAACCCGTCGATCACGCGCGACGTGAGCGGTGAGGGCGTACAGCAGGCCCTCCTGAAGATCCTCGAAGGCACCACCGCCTCCGTCCCGCCGCAGGGCGGCCGCAAGCACCCGCACCAGGAGTTCATCCAGATCGACACGACGAACGTGCTCTTCATCGTGGGCGGCGCCTTCGCCGGCCTGGAGAAGATCATCGAGTCGCGTGCGGGCGCCAAGGGCATCGGCTTCGGGGCGACGATCCGCTCGAAGCGCGAGATCGAGGCCAGCGACCAGTTCCAGGAGGTCATGCCGGAGGACCTGGTGAAGTTCGGGATGATCCCCGAGTTCATCGGCCGCCTCCCCGTGCTGACCTCCGTGCACAACCTGGACCGCGAGGCCCTGCTCCAGATCCTGATCGAGCCGCGCAACGCCCTGGTGAAGCAGTACCAGCGGCTGTTCGAACTCGACGGCGTCGAGCTGGACTTCGAGCGCGAGGCCCTCGAGGCCATCGCCGACCAGGCGATCCTCCGCCAGACCGGCGCGCGCGGCCTGCGCGCCATCATGGAAGAGGTCCTCATGTCGGTGATGTACGAGGTCCCGTCCCGCAAGGACGTGGCCCGTGTGGTCATCACCGCCGACGTGGTCCGCTCCAACGTCAACCCGACGCTGGTCCCGAGGATCGTCCCGAAGGACCAGGGCCCGCACGAGAAGTCCGCGTAGCCCGCGAAGCGGCAAGCGGCAAGCAGAAGGGGCGCCCCCGGCCGGGGGCGCCCCTTCTGCATGTCCTGCCGCGCCGCTACTTCTTGACGCGCGCGGTGTTGTAGAGCTTCACGGCGAGCTCCGCGGCCTGCTCCTGGGTGTAGCCCGGCTTGCCGGCGAGGATGGACGCCACGTCCGAGGCGCTGACCATGGCCAGGGTGCTGTAGTCACCCCAGATGCAGAGCGGCAGGGTGGCCTCCTTGGGCCCCTTGGTGCTGGTGTCCTTCGAGGTGAACTTGATGTCCTGGCACTTCATGACGGCGCCCTTGAACCCCGCGGGGTTCATCGTCTTGGGGCTGCCGACGAGTTGCACCTCCGACTTGCCGTCCTTGGAGGCGTTCAGCTTGGCCATGGCGAAGTATCCGTCCACCGCCTTCTCCGGGTCGCTGATCTCGCCGTAGACACCGGAGAAGTTGAGGCCCTTGGCCGACAGCGGGTTCTTCGGGTCGCCGGCCTGGTAGTTCATGCCCACCTGGGTCGCGTCCTTGACGCCGACCGCCTCGGCTTCCTTCTTGTCCTTGTCGGTGAAGGACTTCTCCTGGAACTTCGGGTCCTTCTTGAAGTCGTCCACCGATTCCGGGGCGACCAGCTTGTAGCCCTTGGTGTCGGCCGCGATGGCGCCGCCCGCGCCGCCGCCCTTCGTGAAGTACCACCCGGCGCCCGCGACGACCGCGACCGCGACGACCACGGCGATGATCACCCCGGCCTTGGACTTCTTCGGCGGCTGCCCGCCGTACGGGGCCTGCTGGGGGTAGCCGTACGCCGGCGTCGGGGGCTGCTGGGGGTAGCCCTGCGGGGGAACGCCCGGCTGCTGCGGGTAGCCGTAGCCCGGCTGCGGGGCGGGCTGGCCGTACGGTCCGGGCTGGGGGGCGGGCTGGCCGTAGGGACCCGGCTGCGGCGGCTGCTGCCCGTACGGTCCCGGCTGCTGCGGCTGCTGCCCGTAGGGCCCTGGCTGGTTGTAACTCATCCCGCGTCCCCCAATGAGGTTGGCTATCCGTTTTGCTTATCCGTTCCACACATCCTGGCGGAAGCGGATGGCGCCCGGGGCGGCGGGCCCCCTCATTACCGGTTTCATGACTGGACTGTTACGGCCGTAAACTGTGGCCCGTGACCGAGAACACGCAGACACCCAGCAGCCCCAACTCCGAATTGCCGACCGCGTACACGCCGGCCGAGGTAGAGGGGAAGCTCTACGAGCGCTGGGTAGAGCGTGGGTATTTCGAGGCCGACGCGAAGAGCGAGAAGCCGCCCTACACCATCGTCATCCCGCCGCCGAACGTCACGGGCTCGCTCCACCTGGGCCACGCCTTCGAGCACACGCTCATCGACGCCCTGACCCGCCGCAAGCGCATGCAGGGCTTCGAGACGCTGTGGCAGCCCGGCATGGACCACGCCGGCATCGCCACCCAGAACGTCGTCGAGCGCGAGCTCGCCAAGGAGGGCAAGTCCCGCCACGACCTGGGCCGTGAGGCGTTCGTCGAGCGCGTCTGGCAGTGGAAGGGCGAGTCCGGCGGGCAGATCTCCGGCCAGATGCGCCGCCTCGGTGACGGTGTCGACTGGTCGCGCGAGCGCTTCACCATGGACGAGGGCCTCTCCGAGGCCGTCCAGACCATCTTCAAGAAGCTCTACGACGACGAGCTCATCTACCGGGCCGAGCGCATCATCAACTGGTGTCCGCGCTGCCTCACCGCGATCTCCGACATCGAGGTCGAGTACCAGGACGACGAGGGCGAGCTCGTCTCCATCCGGTACGGGGACGGCGACGCCTCCATCGTCGTGGCGACCACCCGCGCCGAGACGATGCTCGGCGACACCGCCGTCGCCGTCCACCCCGAGGACGAGCGCTACAAGCACCTCGTCGGCACCGAGATCGAGCTGCCGCTGACCGGCCGCCGCATCCCGGTCGTCGCGGACGAGCACGTCGACCCGGAGTTCGGCACCGGCGCCGTCAAGGTGACCCCGGCGCACGACCCGAACGACTTCGAGATCGGCCAGCGCCACGGCCTGCCGAACCTCGCCGTCATGGACGAGCACGCCATCATCACGGCCCACGGCCCCTTCCAGGGCCTGGACCGGCTGGAGGCCCGCTCCGCCATCGTCGCCGCGCTGCGCGCCGAGGGCCGGATCGTCGCCGAGAAGCGCCCGTACACCCACTCCGTCGGCCACTGCTCGCGCTGCAAGACCACCATCGAGCCGCGTCTGTCCATGCAGTGGTGGGTCAAGGTCGGCCCGCTCGCGAAGGCCGCCGGTGACGCGGTCCGCGACGGCCGGGTCAAGATCCACCCGCAGGAGATGGAGAAGCGCTACTTCGACTGGGTCGACAACCTCCACGACTGGTGCATCTCGCGCCAGCTGTGGTGGGGCCACCGCATCCCCGTCTGGTACGGCCCGAACGGCGAGGTCGTCTGCGTCGGACCGGACGAGCAGCCGCCCGCGGGCGAGGGCTGGACCCAGGACACCGACGTCCTCGACACGTGGTTCTCGTCGGGCCTGTGGCCCTTCTCCACCCTCGGCTGGCCGCACCAGACCGAGAGCCTGGCGAAGTTCTACCCGAACTCCGTCCTGGTCACCGGCTACGACATCCTCTTCTTCTGGGTCGCCCGGATGATGATGTTCGGCCTGTACGCGATGGACGGCACCCCGCCGTTCCACACCATCGCCCTGCACGGCATGGTCCGTGACGAACGCGGCAAGAAGATGTCGAAGTCGTTCGGCAACGCGGTGAACCCGCTGGACTGGATGGACCGGTACGGCTCCGACGCCGTCCGCTTCACCCTGGCCCGCGGCGCCAACCCGGGCGTCGACGTCCCGATCGGCGAGGACTGGGTCCAGGCCTCCAGCAAGTTCGCCAACAAGATCTGGAACGCCACGCGCTTCGCGCTGATGAACGGCGCCACGATCGAGGGCGAGCTGCCGGCCGTCGAGGAGATGTCGGCGACCGACCGCTGGATCCTGTCGCGGCTCAACAAGACCGTGGCCGAGGTCGACGCGTTCTACGACGACTACCAGTTCTCGAAGCTGTCGGACTCCCTCTACCACTTCGCGTGGGACGAGGTCTTCGACTGGTACGTGGAGCTGTCGAAGACGACCTTCTTCGCGGGCGGCGAGCAGGCCAAGGCCTCCGCGCGGGTCCTCGGCGAGGTCCTCGACGTCATGCTGCGCCTGCTGCACCCGGTGGTCCCGTTCGTCACCGAGACCCTGTGGACCACGCTGACCGGGGGCGAGTCCCTCGTGATCGCCGACTGGCCGAAGGACAGCGGCTTCCGCGACGCGGCCGCCGAGGCCGAGATCGAGGCCGTCCAGAGCCTGGTCCGTGAGGTCCGCCGGTTCCGCAGGGAGCAGAACCTCGACGACAAGCAGAAGGTCCCGGGCCGCCTGGACCTGTCGGGTACGACGCTGGGCCTGCACGAGGCCGCCATCCGCCAGCTGCTGCGCCTGCAGCCGGAGGGCGAGGGCTTCGAGGCCACCGCGAGCCTGCCGGTGGGCGGCGCCACCGTCGAGCTGGACCTGTCGGGCACGATCGACATCCCGGCCGAGCGCAAGCGGCTGAGCAAGGACCTGGCCGCCGCCGAGAAGGAGAAGCAGCAGGCCGAGGCGAAGCTGGGGAACGAGGCGTTCATCGCCAAGGCCCCCGACAACGTCGTGGACAAGATCAAGGGCCGGCTGGCCAAGGCCGAGGCGGACATCGCGCGCCTCCAGGCCCAGCTGGCCGCGCTGCCCGCCGCCTGACGGTCCGCAGGCAACAGGCACAGGGCGAAGGCCCCCGCACCGTCGGTCGACGCGGGGGCCTTCGCCTTACGTGTTCCCCGTCCGGGGGACGGTCTCACAGGAGGCGGGTGCGGCAGGGCCCGCAGCCGGACCTCCGGCCTGTCCGAAGTGCCCTAGATCACTGCGTTTTCGGTCTCCGTCGATCCGATCCGATCCGCTGACCACGGATGATGGAGGGCATGCGCGTCCAGCCCCTCGTCTCGGTGTACCACCGGTGCGTGGCCTCCGGCCGCCGGCTCACCGAGAGCTGGGCCGGGTCACCGCGCGCGCTGGACGTGCTCACGGCACTGAGCTGTCTCGGCCTGATGGCGCTCGACCTGCCGGGACTGGCCGCCGCCGACAACTCGCTGAGCGGGCCCGCCGCAGCCGTCGTGCTCGCCGTGGGGTGCACGAGCCTGCTGGTGCGCCGCCGGACGCCCTGGATCTCGTACGCGGCCGCGCTGCTGTTCATCGGATGGCTGCACGAGCTGACCCTGATCCAGTTCGCGCTGTACTCGGTGGGCCGCTACCGGGGCCGGCGGGCCGCGGTCCTGGCCACGACCGGGTACGTCGGCTTCGCGCTGCTCCTGTTCTCCTGCGTGCCGGGCTGGGCGGCGGACAAGGCGGAGACGCTCAGCGGCTTCCTCGGCCTGTTCGTGCCCATCGGGGTGCTGGCGGCGGCGGTGGGCATCGCCGCCTACCGGCACGACCTGGTGGGGGAGCTCACCGCCCGGCGGGCCGAGTCCGCCGTGCTGCAGGCCGTCCAGCAGGAGCGCACCTCCGTCGCCCGTGACGTCCACGACTTCGTCGGGCGGGAGCTGACCCTGCTGACGGTGCGCTCCGAGGTGCTGTCGGTGCGGGCGCGGGAGACCACGCACGCGAAGGACTTCGAGGAGCTGGCCGACACCGCGCGCCGCGCCCACCTGGTGCTCAACGAGATCATCGTGCAGCGCGGGGAGCGGGCCGCCACGCCGGGCGTGGACGGGCTGCCCGCGCTGGCCGAGGAGAGCGGGCGGGCGGGATCGCCCGTGCGGCTTGCCATGGACCGGGAGGTGCACGGGCTGTCGCCGCTGCGGCAGGCGGCGGTCTACCGGGTGGTGCAGGAGTGCCTGACCAACGCCGCCAAGCACGCGCGCGGGGAGACCATCGACGTGTCGATCGCGGCCGACGGACCGCGGCTGCGGATCGCCGTGAGCAACGCGCTGCCGACCCGCACCCCGGGCCGGGCCCCCGTCTCGGCGGGCTCCGGCACGGCGAGCATGGCCGAGCGCGTGCGCAGCCTGGGCGGGACCCTGACGGCGCGCCGCACGCAGGACGCGTACGAGGTCGTGGCCACGCTGCCGCGCGGCTGACGCGGGCCCTCCCGGGGCGGCGCCTCAGGCCTTCGCGGGGACCAGCAGGCTGCCGAGCGCGTCCAGGTCCTCCACGCACCGGCCGGAGCCGAGCGCCACGCAGTCCAGCGGGTTGTCCGCCACGAAGACGGGGATGCCGGTCGCGGAGGCCATCCGCAGGTCCAGGCCGGGGAGCAGGGCGCCGCCGCCGGTCAGGACGATGCCGTGCTCCATCACGTCGCCGGACAGTTCGGGCGGGCACTCCTCCAGGGTGGTGCGCACGGCGGCGATGATCGCCTCGACCGGCTCGTCGAGGGCCGCTCGGACGTCCGCGGCGCCCAGCTCCAGCGTCCTGGGCATGCCGCCGACCTTCTCGCGGCCGCGGACGGTGAAGGTGCGCGTCTCCAGTTCCGGCCGGTCCGGCACCGGCCAGGCCGAGCCGATGGCGAGCTTGACGTCCTCGGCGGTGCGCTCCCCGATGAGCAGCGCGTGCCGCTTGCGCACGTGGTCGGTGATCGCCGCGTCGAGCCGGTCCCCGCCGACGCGCAACGACCGGGAGGTGACGATGCCTCCCAGGGAGATGACGGCGACCTCGCAGGTCCCGCCGCCGATGTCCACGACCATGGAGCCGCGCGGTTCGGCCACGGGCAGTCCGGCGCCGATCGCCGCCGCCATCGGTTCCTCGATCAGGTGGACGGCCTTGGCGCCGGCCCGGGTGGAGGCGTGGACGATGGCCCGCCGCTCGACGGGGGTGACCCCGGACGGTACGCAGATCACCATCCGGGTGCGGGGTCGGCGTCCGGGGACGGCCTTGCGCACGAAGTGCCGGATCATCTCCTCGGCGGCCTCGTAGTCGCAGATCACGCCGCCCCTGAGGGGGCGGATCGCGGTGATGGAGCCGGGGGTGCGGCCGATGGTCTCCTTGGCGTCCGCCCCGACGGCCAGGGCGTTGGTGGTGCCGGCTCTGACGGCCACCACGGACGGCTCATTGAGGACGATCCCGTGGCCCCGTGCGTAGACGAGGGTGTTCGCGGTCCCCAGGTCCATCCCTATGTCCCGGCTGGAACCCGTCTTGCTGGTGCTGCCCTGCGGCATTTGTTCCCCTATCTGCTGCCCGCAAGGCTTGCATAACGATCCGGTCGCCCTCGCCGCCGAAGGTCCTCAGACGGCCGGGCCGAAAGTCCTCGGGGTCCCCGTCCGTAGACTGGCCCTGTGAGTGAGCAGCAGCCCGAGAGCCACGACCGCGACGACAACGACGACCTCGCCGGTACCTTCGACGAGTTCGACCAGATCGTGGCGGAAGAGTCCGACCGCGACCCCGACCTGGCGGTGATCGAGGCCGGCAGCCGCACCCTGCGCGCCCAGGCCGGACCGCCCCAGGGCGACCCGGTACCCGCCCCGCCCGTCGACCCCGAGGTCGCGAAGGCGCTGCTGGAGGTGGAACAGGAGCTTTCCACCCGCTGGGGCGAGACCAAGCTGGAACCGTCGGTGTCGCGCATCGCGGCGCTGATGGACGTCCTGGGCGAGCCGCAGCGGGCGTACCCCTCCATCCACATCACCGGCACCAACGGCAAGACGAGCACGGCCCGCATGATCGAGTGCCTGCTGAACGCCTTCGAGCTGCGCACCGGGCGCTACACCAGCCCGCACGTGCAGTCGATCACCGAGCGGATCAGCCTCGACGGGGCGCCGATCGGCGCCGAGCGGTTCGTCGAGACGTACCACGACATCAAGCCGTACGTGGAGATGGTCGACGCCGCCGAGGAGTACCGGCTGTCGTTCTTCGAGGTGCTCACCGGAATGGCCTACGCGGCCTTCGCGGACGCGCCCGTGGATGTGGCGGTGGTCGAGGTCGGCATGGGCGGCAGCTGGGACGCGACGAACGTCATCGACGCCTCGGTCGCGGTGGTCACCCCGATCAGCCTGGACCACACCGACAGGCTCGGCTCCACGCCCGGCGAGATCGCCGTGGAGAAGGGCGGCATCATCAAGCAGGACGCGACCGTGATCCTGGCACAGCAGCCGGTGGACGCGGCGCAGGTGCTGCTGAAGAAGGCCGTGGAGGTCGACGCCACGGTGGCCCGCGAGGGCATGGAGTTCGGCGTCGTCTCGCGCGAGGTCGCCGTCGGCGGCCAGCACCTGACGCTGCGCGGTGTGGGCGGGGAGTACGACGGCATCTTCCTGCCCCTGTACGGCGCCCACATGGCGCACAACGCGGCGGTGGCGCTGGCGGCGGTCGAGGCGTTCTTCGGGATCGGCCAGGAGCACGCGCGGGTGCTGGACCTGGAGACCGTGCGGCGGGCCTTCGCCTCGGTGACCTCGCCGGGCCGCATGGAGGTCGTGCGGCGCAGTCCGACGGTGGTCCTGGACGCGGCGCACAACCCGGCGGGCGCCGCGGCCACGGCGGGCGCGGTGACCGAGTCCTTCGGCTTCAGCCGGCTGATCGGGGTCGTGGCCGCGAGCGAGGGCAAGGACGTCCGCGGGGTGCTGGAGGCCTTCGAGCCGATCTTCGCGGAGGTGGTGGTCACGGAGAACTCCAGCCACCGCTCGATGGGCGCGGACGAGCTGGCGGCCGTCGCGGTCGAGGTCTTCGGTGTGGACCGGGTGCAGGTGGAGCCGCGGCTGGACGACGCGCTGGAGGCGGCGATCACCCTGGCGGAGGAAGAGGCCGAGTACGGAGGGGCCGGGGTCCTGGTGACCGGTTCCGTGATCACGGTGGGCGAGGCCCGCCTGCTGCTGAAGAGGGGCTGAGGGATGCGCACGCTGTGTGCGAGCACGCTGATCGGCGAGTTCTTCGTGATCGGCTTCGCGGGGCTGGTGGCGATGAAGGACCCCGACCTGACCCAGGCCACGGTCTGGACGGTCTGCGGTGTCGCGATGCTGCTGTCGGTGCTGCTGTGCGGGATGCTGTCGCGTCCCGGGGCGGTCCAGCTGGGCTGGGCGCTGCAGGTCGGCCTGGTCGTGAGCGGCTTCGTCGTCCCGACGATGTTCTTCCTCGGCGCGGTGTTCGCGGGCCTGTGGTGGTGCTCGGTGCACTACGGCCGGAAGATCGACACGATCAAGGCGAGGTGGGCGGCGGCGCAGGAGGCGTCCGGAGCGTCCGGGGCGTCCGCGGCGCCCGACACCGCGTGACGGGTCCCCTCCGGGTCCGGCCGGGCACCGGCCGGACCGCCCCTGACGGCCCTGTAGATTCGTCCCACCGCACCCGTTTGCCGCAAGGAGCCCGAACATGACCCAGCGCACCCTCGTCCTGCTCAAGCCCGACGCCGTACGTCGTGGTCTGGTCGGCGAGATCATCGGCCGCATCGAGCGGAAGGCCGGCTGGACGATTCCCGCACTGGAGCTGCGCACGCTGGACCAGGAGACCCTGGAGACGCACTACGGGGAGCACAAGGGCAAGCCGTTCTACGAGCCCCTGATGGGCTTCATGGCGAGCGGTCCCGTGGTCGCCCTGGTCGTCGAAGGGGAACGCGTGATCGAGGGTGTCCGCCAGCTGGCCGGACCCACCGACCCGATCGCCGCGGCGCCGGGCTCCATCCGGGGCGACTTCGGCACCGTCACCCGGGAGAACCTGATCCACGCCTCGGACTCCGAGGAGTCCGCGGAGCGCGAGCTGAAGCTGTTCTTTCCCGCTCTCTGACACTTTCGGAGCACTCTTTCCTGACGAGACATCAGCCAAATAGCGCTCATGACCTGGGGCGACCGAAGTAATTTCGGTCGCCCTTCGGTATTTCCGGCCGCGAGCGGGAACGCCTGGGCAGGACACGTCGTCACCACTAAGGGGGCGGGTATCCATTCCGGCGGGATTGCCGGAGTCCCGTCGCGCGGTCTGCGTACAACCGTGACTACGATGGGGCCTCCACCCACACACCCACCTCGCCGACCTGACAGCAGCCGCTATCAACTGGAAGGCCAGACGCTCCTCATGGGGAACAAGGGGAACAACATGTCGTTCATCGGCCGTGACATGGCGATCGACCTCGGGACCGCCAACACGCTGGTGTACGTGAGGGGCCGGGGGATCGTCCTGAACGAGCCGTCCGTGGTCGCCATCAACACGAACACCGGCGGCATTCTGGCGGTCGGCTCCGAGGCGAAGAAGATGATCGGGCGCACGCCCGGCAACATCGTCGCCGTACGACCCCTCAAGGACGGCGTCATCGCCGACTTCGAGATCACCGAGCGTATGCTCCGGTACTTCATCCTCAAGATCCACAAGCGCCGCTACCTGGCACGCCCGCGCGTCGTGGTCTGTGTTCCCTCCGGCATCACCGGGGTGGAGCGACGCGCCGTCATCGAGGCGTCCACGCAGGCCGGCGCCCGGCAGGTGCACATCATCGAGGAGCCCATGGCCGCCGCCATCGGCTCGGGCCTGCCCGTCCACGAGGCCACCGGCAACATGGTCGTGGACATCGGCGGCGGCACCACGGAGGTCGCCGTCATCTCCCTCGGCGGAATCGTCACGGCACAGTCCATCCGGGTGGCCGGCGACGAGCTCGACAACGCGATCATCCAGCACATCAAGAAGGAGTACTCGCTCCTCCTCGGTGAGCGGACGGCCGAGCAGATCAAGATCACCATCGGTTCGGCGTACGACCTCGACAAGGACGAGCACACCGAGATCCGAGGACGCGACCTGGTCTCCGGCCTGCCCAAGACGGTCGTCATCTCGGCCGCCGAGGTCCGCAAGGCCATCGAGGAGCCGGTCAACGCCATCGTCGACGCGGTCAAGACCACGCTCGACAAGTGTCCTCCGGAGCTCTCCGGCGACATCATGGACCGCGGCATCGTCCTGACCGGTGGCGGCGCCCTGCTGCGCGGCCTCGACGAGCGGCTGCGCCGGGAGACCGGCATGCCGATCCACATCGCCGAGGACCCGCTCGACTCCGTGGCGCTCGGCTCCGGCAAGTGCGTCGAGGAGTTCGAGGCGCTCCAGCAGGTCCTGGACGCCCAGCCCCGTCGCTGACAGACACCCCTCCCTGCCGGAGGGGCCATGCGGACACACAAGGATCCGCCGTACGGGTGCTACCGGGCCCGTGCGGCGGATCGTTGATATACAGGCAAAAGAGAATTCCGACGAGGAAGGCACGGCCGCCGCACGTGAGGGACACACGAGAAAGCCGGCTGCTCCTGGTGCTTCTGATCGCCATCGCGTTCGCGTTGATCACGGTGGACATCAGGGCAGGCGAGGAGTCGCCGGTCGACGGTGCCCGGCAGGCCGCGGCAGCGGTCTTCGGGCCGGTCGAGGAGGGTGTGGCGACCGCTGTCGATCCGGTCGCCAACGCCATAGGGGCGGTAAGGGACTCGGGCGAGCGGCACAACCGCATCGCCGCGCTGGAGCGCGAGAACGCCGCCCTGAAGGCCAAACTGGGCAGCGACGAGCAGACCCGCAGCCGCATCCACGAGCTCGACGAGATGCTCAAGCGGGCGGGCGCCGGCCAGTACGGCATCAAGGGCGCCGAGGTCATCGCGATAGGAGCGGCCCAGGGCTTCTCCTGGACCGTCACCATCGACGCCGGCAGCAAGGACGGCATCGAACGCGACATGACCGTCCTCAACGGGGACGGCCTCGTCGGCCGGGTCAGCACCGTCGGCCCGGACACCGCCACCGTCGTCCTCGCCAACGACCCCGACTTCACCGTCGGCACCCGGCTGGAGAAGACCGGCGAACTCGGCTTCGCCACCGGCCAGGGCGACCGCCCGATGTCCGTGCAGATGCTCAACGGCAAGGCCAAGATCAACCCCGGGGACCGGCTCGTCACCTTCGGCTCGCGCGGCAACAAGCCGTTCGTGCCCGGCGTGCCGATCGGCGAGGTCGTCAAGGTCGACCCCTCGCGCGGAGACCTGACCCGCACCGTATGGGTCAACCCGGCCGTCGCGTTCTCCCGCCTCGACATCGTCGGCGTCGTCGTGATGCCGCCGCGCGAGGACCCGCGCGACGCCGTCCTGCCGCCCAAGCCCGAGGCCCCCAAGCCCACGCCGACGGTCACCGTCACGGTGACTCCGTCCGGGTCCGCCAGCGTGCCCGGCAAGCCGGCCGACGAGTAGGAGCAGACCGCCCATGCGCTTCAACCGGATCCTGCTCTCGGCCACGCTCGTCGTGGTCGCCCTCGTCATCCAGGTCACCGTCCTGGGCCGGCTCCAACTGCCCGGCGCCGTCCCCGACCTGCTGCTCCTCACCGTCGTCGCCCTCGCACTCGTGTACGGGCACGTCAGCGGAGCCCTGATCGGCTTCGCCGCCGGTCTGCTCGCCGACCTGGCGCCGCCCGCCGACCACGCCGCCGGCCGGTACGCGCTCGTGCTGTGCGTCATCGGCTACGTCTGCGGGCTGGTCCGTCCCGACGGCGGGCGGTTCCGCTCCGCCTGGGGCCCCATGCTCACCGTCGTCGCCGCCGCGATCGGCTCCACCCTGCTCTACGCCGGTGTCGGCGCCCTCGTCGGCGACACCGCCGCCCGCCACGTGGGCCTGGCCGGGCTGCTGTTCACGGCGACCCTCTACGACCTGCTGCTCGCGCCCTTCACGGTGCCGTTCATCATGGCCCTCGCCCGGCGCGCCGAGAACGACCCGATGGCCGTCGAGGCCGGCGGCGGCCCCACGAACAAGGCCGCCGACGTCTCCGCCGGCTGGCTCGCCGGCGGCACGGGTCTGCGCATCGGCAGCCAGCGCGGCGGCCTGCGACTGAGGACCGCGCGCTCGCGCGCCAACAAGGCCGTCCGCATAAAGGGCGTCAAGGCAGTCAAGGGTGTGAAGAGCGTCAAGAAGCTGTGAGGGAGGAGCAGGCGTGACGAACGTTCCGGAGACCGGCCGCACCTCCCGGGTGCAGATCAGGCTCGTCATCATGCAGGTGCTCATCATCTCGATGCTGGTCACCCTCGGCGGCCGGCTCTGGTTCCTCCAGATCCGCAACGGCGCGGAGTACTACCACGAGGCCAAGAGCAACCACGTGCAGCGGGTGGTCCAGCCGGCCGTGCGCGGCTCGATCCTCGACGCCCGCGGAGTCCCCCTCGCCGACAACGAGACCCGGCTCGTCGTCTCCGCCAGCCGCACCGCGCTGATGAAGATGAAGGACCGGGGCAAGGGCGTCATGACCCGCCTCGCCGACGTCCTGGACATGACCCCCAAGGAGGTCATGGAGAAGGTCCGGCTCTGTGACTCCCAGACCCCCGCGCCCTGCTGGAACGGCTCCCCGTACCAGCCGATCCCGGTCACCATGGAGGCCACCACGCAGCAGGCGCTCCAGCTGCGCGAACGCCCCGAGGACTTCCCCGGCATCACCGCGGAGCCCACCGCCGTCCGCCGCTACCCGGCCCCCGGCGGGGCCCGTACCGCGCAGGTGCTCGGCTACCTCTCGCCGGTCACCGACGACGAGATCCAGAAGGCCAAGGACACCGACTCCCCGCACCTGCGCTCCGACCAGGTCGGCCGCTCCGGCATCGAACGGACCTATGACCGGCAGCTGCGCGGCAAGGCGGAGGTCACCTCGTACGAGGTCGACAACCTCGGCCGGGTCATGGGCCAGACCAAGTCCGACCCGGGCGTGGCCGGGTCCACCCTCATCACGAGCATCGACGCCCGGGTCCAGGCCGTGGCCGAGTTCGAGCTCCAGCAGGCGATGAAGGTCGTCCGCAACGAGACCGACAACATCACGGGCCGCAAGTACGAGGCCGACTCCGGCGCCGTCGTCGTCATGGAGGCCAAGACCGGCCGCGTCGTCGCGATGGCATCCCAGCCCGACTACGACCCCAACGCCTGGGTCGGCGGCATCTCCGGCAAGGACTACGCCAGGCTCACCAGCAAGAACTCCAACTACCCGCTGCTCAACCGGGCGATCCAGGGCCAGGCCCCCGCGGGCTCCATCTTCAAGGTGGTCTCCGCGAGCGCGGCCGTGCGGGCCGGCTACGACTTCGACGACAAGTACAACTGCAGCGCCTCCTACAACATGGGCGGCCGGAGCTTCGCGAACTTCGAGTCCAAGGGGCACGGCCCCATCACCCTCGGCGACGCGCTCAAGTTCTCCTGCAACACCGTCTTCTACGCCCTCGGCCACAAGGAGTGGCAGCGCGACGGCGGACTCAAGCCCAAGAAGAACGCCCACGACTGGTTCTACCGGACCGCCCGCGAGTTCGGCCTCGGCTCCGAGACCCACATCGACCTGCCGAACGAGGTCAAAGGCCGCATCCCCGACCGCAAATGGAAGCAGAGCTTCTGGGCGGCCAACAAGGACTCCTGGTGCAAGCAGGGCAAGCGGGGCGGCAGCTACGTCGAGCAGATCGCCTATGAGAGCTGCCTCGAAGGCAACCAGCTGAAGGCCTACGACAGCATCAACTTCGCCATCGGCCAGGGGGACGTCCTCGTCACCCCCATCCAGATGGCCACCGCGTACTCCGCCATCAGCAACGGCGGCACGCTCTTCAACCCCACGGTCGGCAAGGCCCTGGTCAGCCCCGACGGCAAGCACATCGAGATGATCAAGCCGCAGTCCCACGGCCGGCTGCCGATCGACGCCAAGACCATCGGCGACCTCGACAAGGGCCTGCGCTCGGTCGCCGAGCCCGGCGGCACCGCCGCCTGGCGGTTCATCGGCTGGCCGATGGACAAGATCCCGATGCACGCGAAGACCGGTACCGCCCAGGTGTACGGCAAGCAGACCACGTCCTGGCTGGCGACCTACACCAAGGACTTCACGATCGTCATGACGATCTCCCAGGGCGGCACCGGCTCCGGAGCCTCGGGCCCCGCCGTCCGCAACCTCTACAACGCCATCTACGGTCTCGACATGGCCGGCAAGCAGGACCTGAAGAAGGCCCTGCTGCTGCGGCCCGAGGCGAACCTGCCCAAGATCCGCCCCGACGGTTCCATCGACTCCCCGGAGATCCGGCCGTACGTGCCGCCGTCCCCGGAGGAGCTCGAACCGCCCGCCCTCGCCGGGCCGCCCGCCCCGCCTCCCGCACGGCACGACTGAGGACCGAAAGACATGCAGACCGCCAACAAGTTCTCCGTCTCCCGGTACGCGCCCGAGCGCGGGGCGATGGCCAGGCTCACCGCCCGCGACTCCGTGGTGCGCCGGCTCGACTGGCCGATACTCCTCTCCGCGCTCGCCCTGTCCTTCATCGGCTCCCTGCTCGTGTGGTCGGCGACCCGCAACAGGACCCAGCTGAACCAGGGGGACCCGTACTACTTCCTGGCCCGGCACGCCCTGAACACCGGCATCGGGCTCGTCCTGATGATCGGCACCGTCTGGCTCGGCCACCGCACCCTGCGCGGCGCCGTGCCGGTCCTCTACGGGCTCTCGCTGGTGCTCATCCTGGCCGTGCTCACCCCACTCGGCGCCACGATCAACGGCGCCCACGCGTGGATCGTGATCGGCGGCGGATTCTCCCTCCAGCCCTCCGAGTTCGTGAAGATCACGATCATCCTGGTCATGGCGATGCTGCTGGCCACCCGGGTGGACGCGGGCGACCTCACCCATCCGGACCACCGCACGGTCGTCAAGGCGCTCTGCCTGGCCGCCGCCCCGATGGGCATCGTCATGCTGATGCCCGACCTCGGGTCCGTCATGGTCATGATCGTCATCGTGTTGGGCGTGCTGCTGGCCTCCGGCGCCTCCAACCGCTGGGTGCTCGGACTCCTCGGCACCGGCGCCGGCGGCGCCGTCCTGATCTGGCAGCTCGGCGTCCTCGACGAGTACCAGATCAACCGCTTCGCGGCCTTCGCCAACCCGGAGCTGGACCCCGCGGGCGTCGGCTACAACACCAACCAGGCGCGCATCGCGATCGGCTCCGGCGGCCTCACCGGCTCCGGGCTGTTCAAGGGGTCGCAGACCACCGGCCAGTTCGTGCCGGAGCAGCAGACCGACTTCGTCTTCACCGTGGCGGGGGAGGAGCTGGGCTTCCTCGGGGCCGGGCTGATCCTGTTCCTGCTGGCCGTCATCCTGTGGCGGGCCTGCATGATCGCCCGGGAGACCACCGAGCTGTACGGGACGATCGTGTGCGCCGGGATCATCGCCTGGTTCGCCTTCCAGTCCTTCGAGAACATCGGGATGACCCTCGGGATCATGCCGGTGGCCGGGCTGCCACTGCCGTTCGTCTCGTACGGAGGCTCGTCGATGTTCGCGGTGTGGGTGGCGATCGGACTGCTGCAGTCGATCAAGGTGCAGCGGCCATTGTCAGCCTGATCCCCTGTTCACCCTGACGCCGTGATCCGTTCAGGACTAAGTTCGGTCTATGGCGGACACAAAGCGTGAAATCGAGCGGAAATTCGAGTTCTCCAAGGCCAAATCTGCCCGGCGAGGGGTGCCGGACCTGACGGGCACGGCCGCGATCGCGGCCGTCTCCGACCAGGGCACCGTCGACCTCGACGCCGTCTACTGGGACACCCCCGACTTCCGGCTGGCCGCCGACGGTCTCACCCTGCGGCGCAGAACGGGCGGCGCGGACGCGGGCTGGCACCTCAAACTGCCCGTTTCCCCCGGAGTACGGGACGAGGTCCAGGCCGCGCTCAGTGACACCGTCCCGCCCTCCCTCGCCGCCCTCGTCCGCTCCCGGGTGCGCGGCGCCGGACTCCAGCCACAGGTCAGGCTGGTCTCCTCGCGCCGTGTCAGCCACCTGCTCGACGCCGACGGGGCCCTCCTCGCCGAGCTGAGCACCGACGAGGTCCTCGCCGAGCGGGGCCAGGCCGGCGCCTCCTGGACCGAGGTCGAGGTGGAACTCGCCGACGGCGTGGACCCCGACGTGCTCGACGCCGTCGAGAAGACCTTCCGCAAGGCCGGCCTCCGCGTCAGCGACTCCCCCTCGAAGCTCGCCCGGGCCCTCGCCGAGACCGACGCCGCGCCCCCGGCCCGGCTCGAGAGCGGCGGCCCCGAGGGCGCCGCGGGCGCGTACGTGCTGGCGTACCTGCGGGAGCAGCGCGACGCCCTGGTCGCGCAGGACCCCGCCGTCCGGCGCGGTCTGCCGGACTCCGTCCACCAGATGCGGGTCGCCTGCCGCCGGCTGCGCAGCGCCCTCAAGACCTACCGCAAGGTCCTGGACCGCGACGTCACCGACCCGATCGGGGAGGAACTGCGCTGGCTCGCCGCGGAACTCGGCGTCGACCGCGACCGGGAGGTCCTGCTGGAGCGGATCCAGGGCCACCTCGGCGAGCTCCCGCGCACCCTGCAGCTCGGACCCGTCCGGGCCCGGCTGAAGATCTGGAACGCCGCCCGCCGCACGGATGCGCGGCGCCGGTCGCTCGGCGCGCTCGACAGCGCGCGCCACCTGGCCCTGCTGGACTCCCTCGACGCCCTGCTGGAGCGGCCGCCGCTGCTGAAGGCCGCGGACGGGCGGCCCGAACGCGTCCTGCCGAAGGCGGTGCTCCACGACTACCGACGCCTCGCCGACCGGATCGACGCCGCGCTCTCCCTCGACGCGGGCCACGAGCGCGACCTGGCCCTGCACGAGGCCCGGAAGGCGGCCAAGCGCTCCCGGTACGCGGCGGAAGCAGCCGTACCAGCCCTCGGGAAACCGGCGAAACGCCTGGCCGAGGCCGTGAAGAAGGTCCAATCCCTGCTCGGCGACCACCAGGACGGTGTCGTCGCCCGCGATGCCCTGCGCGGTCTCGCCGTGCAGGCGGCCGGGGCGGGGGAGTCGTCCTTCACCTGGGGCGTGCTCTACGCCCGCGAGGAGGCCCTGGCCGAGCGGAACGAAAGGGAGCTTCCGGATGTCTGGGCGAAGGTCTCCGACCCGGCGGTGCGGTCCGGACTGGAATGATCATGTGGATGGGGGCGGCTGAGCCGCGAGGTACGCTTGAGAGCTGCCCCCTGCCCGCTTCACGAAAGTCGCGTGATGACCGAGTCGGTCTTCCCTCAGCTTGAGGCCCTGCTTCCGCATGTGCAGAAGCCCATCCAGTACGTCGGCGGTGAACTCAACTCCACGGTCAAGGAGTGGGAGAGCTGCGACGTCCGGTGGGCGCTCATGTACCCGGACGCGTACGAAGTCGGGCTGCCCAACCAGGGCGTCATGATCCTGTACGAGGTGCTGAACGAGCGTGAGGGCGTCCTCGCCGAGCGCACCTACAGCGTGTGGCCGGACCTCGAAGAGCTGATGCGCGAGCACAACGTGCCGCAGTTCACCGTGGACAGCCACCGCCCGGTCTCCGCCTTCGACGTGTTCGGCCTGTCCTTCTCCACGGAGCTGGGCTACACCAACATGCTCACGGCGCTGGACCTCGCGGGCATCCCGCTGGAGGCCCGCAACCGTACGGTCGACCACCCGATCGTCCTCGCGGGCGGCCACGCGGCCTTCAACCCCGAGCCGATCGCTGAGTTCATCGACTGCGCGGTCATCGGCGACGGCGAGCAGGCCGTCCTCGACATGACCGAGATCATCCGCACCTGGAAGGCCGAGGGGCGGCCGGGCGGGCGCGAGGAAGTCCTGCTCCGCCTGGCGAAGACCGGCAACGTCTACGTGCCGGGCTTCTACGACGTGGAGTACCTGCCGGACGGCCGCATCGGCCGTGTCGTGCCCAACCGCTCCGGCGTGCCGTGGCGCGTGTCCAAGCACACCGTGATGGACCTCGACGAGTGGCCCTACCCCAAGCAGCCGCTGGTCCCGCTCGCCGAGACCGTCCACGAGCGGATGTCGGTGGAGATCTTCCGCGGCTGCACCCGCGGCTGCCGTTTCTGCCAGGCCGGCATGATCACGCGCCCCGTGCGGGAGCGAAGCATCACCGGCATCGGCGAGATGGTGGAGAAGGGCCTGAAGGCCACCGGCTTCGAGGAGGTGGGTCTCCTCTCCCTGTCCTCGGCGGACCACACGGAGATCGCCGACATCGCCAAGGGACTCGCCGACCGCTACACGGACGACAAGGTGGGCCTGTCCCTGCCGTCGACCCGTGTGGACGCCTTCAACGTGGACCTGGCCAACGAGCTGACCCGCAACGGGCGCCGCTCCGGCCTGACCTTCGCCCCCGAGGGCGGCTCCGAGCGCATGCGCAAGGTCATCAACAAGATGGTCTCGGAAGAGGACCTGATCCGGACCGTCGCCACGGCCTACGGCAACGGCTGGCGCCAGGTGAAGCTGTACTTCATGTGCGGCCTGCCGACCGAGACCGACGAGGACGTCCTCCAGATCGGCGACATGGCGGTCAACGTCATCGCCAAGGGCCGCGAGGTCTCGGGCCAGAACGACATCCGCTGCACGGTCTCGATCGGCGGCTTCGTCCCCAAGCCGCACACCCCGTTCCAGTGGGCCCCGCAGCTGTCGGCCGAGGAGACGGACGCCCGCCTGGGCAAGCTCCGCGACAAGATCCGCGGCGACAAGAAGTACGGCCGCTCCATCGGCTTCCGCTACCACGACGGCAAGCCGGGCATCGTCGAGGGCCTCCTCTCCCGCGGCGACCGCCGCATCGGCGACGTCATCCGCGCCGTGTACGAGTCGGGCGGCCGCTTCGACGGCTGGCGCGAGCACTTCTCGTACGACCGCTGGATGGAGGCCGCGGAGAAGACGCTGCCGGCCTACGGCGTGGACGTGGCCTGGTACACGACGCGCGAGCGCACGTACGAGGAGGTCCTGCCCTGGGACCACCTGGACTCCGGTCTCGACAAGGACTGGCTCTGGGAGGACTGGCAGGACGCCCTCGACGAGACCGAGGTCGACGACTGCCGCTGGACCCCCTGCTTCGACTGCGGTGTGTGTCCTCAGATGCAGACCGAGATCCAGATCGGTCCGACGGGCAAGAAGCTGCTGCCGCTGACCGTCGTGAAGTAACCCTTGGGTCACGAGAGGCCCCCGCCCGCAACGGGTGGGGGCCTCTGGCGTGTCCTTGACTGCATGGAACTGGACGAACGGCCTCCGGGCGGCGGTGGCGACGGATGCCTGGTGGGAGTCATCAGGGTCCCCGTCAAGATCGTCGCCGTACTCGTCGTACTGCCCGTACGAGTGGTCTGGGAACTGCTCGTCGCCCTGGGCCGGGCCGCGCACCGGCACGTCCTCGGGCCGCTGTACGTCCACGTCCTCGAGCCGGCGCTGCGGATCCTCGGCCGGATCCTGGTCACCCTGCTCAAGCTGGTCTTCGTCTGGCCGTGGGTCGGTCTGTGGCGGTATGTGCTCGCTCCGGTGGGGCGGGGCCTCGCGTGGCTGGGCCGCGGCACGTACGCGCACCTGCTCGCGCCGGCCGGTCGGTTCCTGGGCACCTACCTGTTCCGGCCGCTCGGGGCAGCGCTGGCCTGGGTCGGCCGGGGCGGGCTGCGGTACCTGCTCGCCCCGCTCGGCAAGGGGGTGGCGTGGATCGTGTGGGTCCTGGCCATGGCGCTGTTCGTGTGGCCGTGGGTCGGTCTGTGGCGGTACGTGCTCGCGCCCGTCGGCCGGGCCCTCGCCCGGCTGGCCGAGGCGGCCTACCGGTACGTGCTCACCCCGCTCGGGCACGGCCTCGCGTGGCTGGCCGCCGCGGTCTACCGGTACCTGCTGCGGCCGGTGGGGCTGGGCCTCGCATGGCTGGTGGCGGCGGTGTACCGGTACCTGCTGCGGCCCGTCGGGCTCGGCCTCGCGTGGCTGGCCGTCGCCCTGTACCGGTACGTGCTCACCCCGCTCGGACAGGTCCTCCTGTGGGCCTGGCACGTGGCCGGCCGGATCGCCGCGGCCCTGTGGCGCGGGCTCAAGTGGGTCGGCTGGGTACTGGTCGGCTGGCCCGCGTCCCGGGTGTACCGGCACGTGCTGACCCCCGCCGGCCACGCCGTCCGCGAGGTCTGGCGCACGGGCCGCGCCGCGGTCCGGGAGGCGCGCGCCGCGGTGCGCAAGGCGCTGTTCGGTACTCCTCCCGTGGAACCGGCGAGGTCACGGGCGCGTACTCTGGGTAGTACGACAGCCGCAGGCAACACGCCCGCTCCCGAGATCTCCCTCCACGAACGGCAGGGGTGAGCCGGAAGCAGGGCGGCGCCGGCCGGTCCCACAGACACTCAGGGCGACGCGCGAGCCGCGGAGCCCCGCACAAGGAGAAGAACCACTGGGCAAGCGACAGCCCGAAGGCCCGCCTCCCGCACCGGTGGTGCAGCGCATCCGACTGCGCTACACCAAGCGCGGCCGCCTCCGGTTCACCAGCCACCGCGACTTCCAGCGCGCCTTCGAGCGGGCCCTGCGCCGCGCCGAGGTGCCGATGGCGTACTCGGCCGGCTTCACCCCGCACCCGCGGGTCTCATACGCGAACGCCGCCCCCACCGGGACCGGCAGCGAGGCCGAATACCTGGAGATCGCCCTCGCCGAGCCCCGCGACCCCGAGAAGCTCCGCGAGCTGCTCGACGAGTCGATGCCGAGCGGGCTCGACATCATCGACGCCGTCGAGGCCCGCACCTCGGGCCTCGCCGACCGGCTGACCGCCTCCGTGTGGGAGCTGCGCCTGGACGGCGTGGAGCCCGCCGAGGCCGAGCGGGCCGTGACGGCCTTCCTCGCCGCCGAGACCGTGGAGGTGCAGCGCAAGACCAAGAACGGGATGCGGACCTTCGACACGCGCGGCGCCGTCGTCTCCCTCGAAGCTCTTCCCGCCCCGGCTGATAGGCCGCTGGACAATGCCTGTGCGATACTGCGGCTGGTTGTTCGGCATCTGACACCTGCCGTGCGACCCGACGACGTCCTGTCCGGTCTCCGAGCTGTGGCCGACCTGGCGCCGCCGGTCCCCTCAGCGGTGACCAGGCTGGCGCAGGGGCTCTTCGACGAGGAGTCCGGCACGGTGACCGACCCGCTCGCGCCCGACCGCGAGGCTGATACGGCCGCTCCACCCACGGCCGCCGTAGCCGCCGACGCGAAGGCGCCGGAAGGTCCCGCCGCGTAGGGATCGTCGTCGTCGCGCAGCCCTGGCACTCGGGAGCCACCTGGGTCGGGCCGCGCACTGACCTGAAGACTTCCGCCAGGCCGTACGGACAACACGTACGGAACCGGCGGCCATGGACTACAGCTCCCGTGTGGCGAACGCGCCCCGGAGGCCGGTTCCGCGCTCATTACGCGGCAGCCGTGCCGGACCGGAAGTCAGCCGCGGCGCCCGGGAGCGTGACGGGAGAACCGCCCGCAATGCTCAACAACGAAAACGACACCACCGCAGGTAACGCCGACAGCGGCAGCCCCAGCGACAACCTGCCCCCGCGCAGGCGTCGCCGCGCCGCTTCCCGGCCCGCCGGGCCGCCCGGCGGGGCCACCGCAGAGGTGACCCCGGTGACGGAGGCCGCCCCGGCCGCCCCCGTCGAGGAGGCCGCTCCGGCCGCCGCACCCGCACGTACCCGCCGCCGCGCGACCCGCGCCGTCGCCGCTCCCGAGACGCCGGCCGAGGCCGTCGTCGTCGAGGCCCCCGCCGCCGCGGCTCCCGCCGCGGCCCCGGCCGCCGAGGAGCCCGCCGCTCCCGCTCCGCGTGCCCGTCGTCGTGCGACCCGTGCCGTGACCGCTCCGGAGGCTCCGGCCGCCGAGGCGCCCGTGGTCGAGGCCGCGCCCGTGGTCGAGGAGGAGGCTCCGGCCGCTCCGGCTCCGCGTGCCCGTCGTCGTGCGACCCGCGCCGCGGCCGCTCCGGCCGCCGAGAGCGCCGCCGCCGAGGCCCCCGTGGTCGAGGCCGCGCCCGTGGTCGAGGAGGAGGCTCCGGCCGCTCCGGCCCCGCGTGCCCGCCGTCGTGCGACCCGCGCCGTGGCCGCCCCGGCCGCTCCCGCCGCCGAGACCGCCGCCGTCGTCGAGACCCCGGCCGCCGAGGCCGAGCCGGTCGCGGAGGAGGCCCCCAAGGCCACCACCCGCACCTTCACCGTGGCCGACGCCCTGGACTCCCCGAAGCGCGGCGGCCGCCGCCGCGCCACCCGCTCCACCACCGCGCCGGCCGCCCCCGCGCAGCCCGCCGCCGAGCCCGAGGCGCCCGCCGCCCCGGCCCGCGCCCGCCGCGCCGCGCGCCCCGCCGTGCCCGTCTTCCAGGCCCCGGTCTTCGCCGAGCCGATGTTCCAGAC
The DNA here is from genome assembly GCF_055588065.1 of Streptomyces sp. NPDC046308. NCBI lineage: Bacteria > Bacillati > Actinomycetota > Actinomycetes > Kitasatosporales > Streptomycetaceae > Streptomyces > Streptomyces sp. NPDC046308. The sequence continues at coordinate 597,815 of NZ_JBVJFB010000002.1, read as the reverse complement.
CCCCGAGACCGCCGCCATGGCCGCCGCGGCCGCCCGCGCCGCCGCCCCGGCCGAAGAGGTCGAGGAGGAGGAGACGGAGGTCGAGGCCGAGGTCGTCCAGACCCCCGCCCCGCAGCCGGCGGGCCGCCGCCGTCGCCGTGGGCGCGGCGCCGCCGAGTCCGCTCCGGCCGCCGAGTCCGCGCCGGTCTCCCTCCCCGAGGTGCTCGCCGAGGAGGAGCCCGAGGCCGAGCTCGAAGAGGAGTCCGCCGAGTTCGACGAGGGCGACGAGTCGGGCGAGCGCCCGTCGCGCCGCCGTCGTCGCGGTGGCCGTCGCCGCCGCCGCGGTGAGGCCGCCGACCTCGACGAGTCCGCCGAGGAGGAGACCGAGGCGGCCGAGGCCGAGGCCCCCGGGCAGGAGGCCGACGAGGACGAAGAGGACGAGTCCGAGGAGGCCCTCGGCTCCAGCTCCAGCCGCCGTCGCCGCCGTCGCCGTCGCCGCAGTGGCGACACCGCCGCCGAGGCCGCCGAAGCGGGTGACGAGGACGGCGTGCGCACCGTCGTCAAGGTCCGCGAGCCGCGCCCGGCCCGCGAGAAGGCCGAGCCGTCCGACGAGGTCCAGTCCATCAAGGGCTCGACCCGTCTGGAGGCGAAGAAGCAGCGCCGCCGCGAGGGCCGTGAGCAGGGCCGCCGCCGCGTGCCGATCATCACGGAGGCCGAGTTCCTGGCCCGCCGTGAGGCCGTCGAGCGCGTGATGGTCGTCCGCCAGTCCGGTGAGCGCACCCAGATCGGCGTCCTCGAGGACAACGTGCTCGTCGAGCACTACGTCAACAAGGAAGAGGCCACCTCGTACGTCGGCAACGTCTACCTGGGCAAGGTCCAGAACGTGCTGCCGTCGATGGAGGCCGCGTTCATCGACATCGGCAAGGGCCGCAACGCGGTCCTGTACGCCGGTGAGGTCAACTTCGAGGCGCTCGGCATGGCCAACGGGCCGCGCCGCATCGAGTCCGCCCTCAAGTCCGGCCAGTCGGTCCTGGTGCAGGTCACCAAGGACCCGATCGGCCACAAGGGCGCCCGCCTGACCAGCCAGGTCTCGCTGCCCGGCCGCTACCTGGTCTACGTGCCCGAGGGCTCGATGACCGGCATCAGCCGCAAGCTGCCCGACACCGAGCGCGCGCGCCTGAAGACCATCCTCAAGAAGATCGTCCCCGAGGACGCGGGCGTCATCGTGCGCACCGCCGCCGAGGGCGCGAGCGAGGACGAGCTGCGCCGCGACGTCGAGCGTCTGCAGGCCCAGTGGGAGGACATCCAGAAGAAGGCGAAGCAGATCTCGACCTCTTCGCCGAGCCTGCTGTACGGCGAGCCGGACATGACCGTCCGCGTCGTGCGCGACATCTTCAACGAGGACTTCTCGAAGGTCATCGTCAGCGGTGACGGCGCGTGGGAGACCATCCACGGCTACGTGAACCACGTGGCCCCGGACCTCGCCGACCGGCTGTCGCGCTGGACCTCCGAGGTCGACGTCTTCGCGACGTACCGGATCGACGAGCAGCTCGCCAAGGCGCTCGACCGCAAGGTGTGGCTGCCCTCGGGCGGCTCGCTTGTGATCGACAAGACCGAGGCGATGATCGTCATCGACGTCAACACCGGCAAGTTCACCGGTCAGGGCGGCAACCTCGAGGAGACCGTCACCAGGAACAACCTGGAGGCGGCCGAGGAGATCGTGCGCCAGCTGCGGCTGCGCGACCTGGGCGGCATCGTCGTCATCGACTTCATCGACATGGTCCTGGAGTCCAACCGCGACCTGGTCCTGCGCCGGATGCTGGAGTGCCTGGGCCGCGACCGTACGAAGCACCAGGTGGCCGAGGTCACCTCGCTGGGCCTCGTCCAGATGACCCGCAAGCGGGTGGGCCAGGGCCTGCTGGAGTCCTTCTCCGAGACCTGTGTCCACTGCAACGGCCGCGGTGTCATCGTCCACATGGAGACGCCGACCGCGATCGGCGGCGGTGGCAACGGCAAGCGCTCCAAGCGCCGCGGTGGCCGTGGCGAGTTCGACCAGCACGACCACGAGGTCGAGACGGTCGAGGCGATCGAGGCGGTCGAGACGGACTTCGAGTCCGAGGCGGAGGTGGCTGCCGAGGCCGCTGCTCCGCGGGCGCTGCCCGAGCCGGAGTTCGTCGCGGACGAGGAGCTCTACAGCAGCCCGGCCGAGGCCGAGGCCGCCGCGGGTCTGAGCAGCCGTCGCAACCGCCGCCGCGCCACCCGCAAGGCGACCGCTCCGGCGGGCGCCCCGCGCGGTGCGGCCGCTCCGGCTCAGGCCCCGGCCCTGGCCCCGGTGGTCGAGGCCGAGCCGGTGACCGAGGCCGCCGACACGGTGCTGGAGCCGGCCGCCGAGGTCGTCGCCGAGGCCGTGGAGGCTTCGGAGGTCGTCGCGGAGGTCGTGGCCGAGGCGGTGACGGAGGACGCCGCGCCGAAGGGCCGTACCCGTCGCCGTGCGACCCGTAAGGCCACCGCCCCGGCGGGCGCCCCGGCCCCCGCGGCCGAGGTGCCCTCGGAGCCGGTCGTCGAGCCGGAGCCCGTCGTCGAGCCCGAGCCCGAGCGGCTCCTCGAGCCGGAGCCCGTGGCCGTGGTCGAGGAGGCCCCCGTCGCGGAGGCCGCACCGGCCCGTCCGCGCCGGCGTGCCACCCGTAAGGCCACCGCACCCGCCGGCTCCCCGGCGGGCGCGGCGGAGGCCGCCGTGGTGGTCGTCGAGGCCCCGGTGACCGAGGCCCCGGCGGCCGCCGAGGAGGCCGCTCCCGCCGAGGAGGCCGCGCCGGCCGAGGAGGCCGCGCCGGCGAAGAAGGCCGCCAAGAAGGCTCCGGCCAAGAAGGCGACCACGGCGAAGAAGGCCCCGGCCAAGAAGGCGGCGGCCGCCAAGAAGACCGTGGCCAAGAAGGCGGCCACGACCAAGAAGACCGCGGCGAAGCGGGCGACGAAGAAGACCGCGGCGGCGGAGCAGCAGAGCGCCCCGTCCGTCTCGGCTCCGGCCGAAGCCTGATCCGCACGTGACCGTGGGCCCCGCCGCTCGGCGGGGCCCACGGTCGTGCGGGGCCCGGTTTGACCCTCCGGAACCGGCCCCGTAACCTAGACCGTCGGCGTGTCTTGGACGAATCCGTCCAGTGTGCGCCGCGCTCCTGAGCACCTTCCTCCCGTTCCGCACGCGCGAGCGTCGTTCGAGAGAGGCCGCTCGTCCAATCCGGATCAGAGCCGTCCCCGTCCGTACGAGGGGCCTGCCTGAGCGGCTGGCTTCAGGAGCATCCGTCCCGAGTGAGAGAGAGATCCGCGTGTACGCCATCGTGCGCAGCGGTGGTCGCCAGCACAAGGTTGCTGTCGGCGACATCGTTGAGGTTGACAAGATTTCCACTGCCAAGGTTGGCGACACGGTCGAGCTCTCGACCCTGCTCGTTGTCGACGGCGAAGCCGTGACCAGCGACCCGTGGGTGCTGGCCGGTATCAAGGTCACGGCCGAGGTCGTGGACCACCACAAGGGCGCCAAGATCGACATCCTGCGCTACAAGAACAAGACCGGCTACCGCCGTCGCCAGGGTCACCGCCAGCAGTACACGGCGATCAAGGTCACCGGTATCCCCGCGGCTGCGAAGTAAGAGGGACTGAGACATGGCACACAAGAAGGGCGCATCGTCCACCCGGAACGGGCGCGACTCCAATGCCCAGCGGCTCGGCGTGAAGCGCTTCGGCGGTCAGGTCGTCTCCGCCGGCGAGATCCTCGTCCGCCAGCGTGGCACCCACTTCCACCCGGGTTCGGGTGTCGGTCGTGGTGGCGACGACACGCTGTTCGCGCTGCAGGCGGGTGCCGTGCAGTTCGGCACGCACCGTGGCCGCAAGGTCGTCAACATCGTTCCGGCCGCCTGATCCAGCTTCGGCTGATCGAGCGTTCGTAACTTCCCGAGGGCGGATCTCAGCTCTTCCCGGCACTGGCCGGGAAGAGAGGTCCGCCCTCGGCGCGTTGGTACGTACAGACGTTTTAATGGACAGCAAGGCCTGTCCGGGACATTCCCGTATGTAACTGGAGGAACAACCATGACCACCTTCGTGGACCGCGTCGAGCTGCACGTCGCCGCGGGTAACGGGGGCCACGGCTGCGCCTCCGTTCACCGGGAGAAGTTCAAGCCGCTCGGCGGCCCCGACGGCGGCAACGGCGGCCGTGGCGGCGACGTCATCCTGGTGGTGGAGCAGGCGATCACCACCCTGCTGGACTACCACCACAGCCCCCACCGCAAGGCCACCAACGGCAAGCCCGGCGAGGGCGGCAACCGTTCCGGCAAGGACGGCCAGGACCTGATCCTGCCCGTGCCGGACGGCACCGTCGTCCTCGACAAGCAGGGCAACGTCCTCGCCGACCTCGTCGGCCAGGGCACCACCTACGTGGCCGCCGAGGGCGGCCGCGGCGGTCTCGGCAACGCCGCGCTCTCCTCCGCCCGCCGCAAGGCGCCCGGCTTCGCGCTCCTCGGCGTCCCCGGCACCACCGGCGACATCGTCCTGGAGCTCAAGACCGTCGCCGACGTGGCGCTGGTCGGCTTCCCGAGCGCCGGCAAGTCCTCGCTGATCTCGGTGCTGTCCTCGGCCAAGCCGAAGATCGCGGACTACCCCTTCACCACCCTCGTCCCGAACCTGGGCGTCGTCACGGCCGGCTCGACGGTCTACACGATCGCCGACGTCCCCGGCCTGATCCCCGGCGCCAGCCAGGGCCGTGGCCTGGGCCTGGAGTTCCTGCGCCACGTCGAGCGCTGCTCCGTGCTCGTGCACGTCCTGGACACCGCCACCCTGGAGTCCGACCGCGACCCGATCGCCGACCTCGACGTCATCGAGGAGGAGCTCAAGCTCTACGGCGGCGGCCTGGAGAAGCGCCCGCGCCTCGTCGTCCTGAACAAGGTCGACATCCCGGACGGACAGGAGCTCGCCGACATGGTCCGCCCGGACCTCGAGGCGCGCGGCTACAAGGTCTTCGAGGTCTCCGCGGTCGCCCGTACGGGCCTGAAGGAGCTCTCCTTCTTCCTCGCCGAGGTCATCGCCAAGGCCCGCGCCCGCAAGCCGAAGGAGGAGGCGACCCGCATCGTCATCCGGCCGAAGGCCGTGGACGACGCCGGCTTCACCGTCACCTACGACGAGGTCGAGGACGTCTACACCGTGCGCGGCGAGAAGCCGGAGCGCTGGGTCCGCCAGACCGACTTCAACAACGACGAGGCCGTCGGTTACCTCGCCGACCGCCTCAACCGCCTCGGTGTCGAGGACGCGCTGAAGAAGGCCGGCGCCCGCGCCGGCGACGGCGTGGCGATCGGCTCCGACGACAACGCGGTCGTCTTCGACTGGGAGCCGACCGTGATGGCCGGCGCCGAGATGCTGGGCCGCCGCGGCGAGGACCACCGTCTGGACGCCCCGCGTCCGGCGACCACCCGCCGCAAGGACAAGGAAGCCCAGCGCGGGGACTCCGCGCAGAAGGAGTACGACGAATTCCGGCCGTTCTAGTCCCCTCCCGAGGGAATCTGCCCCGGAGGGTTTGAAGGCGTCTTTATGTGGGTCGCCTAGGATCCTTCGGGTGAACAGCAGCAACCTCCCCACGGTCTCCGTCGTGGTCATCGCGTACAACGACGCCGGGCTCGTGGGCGAGGCCGTCTCCTCGGCCCTCGCCCAGGGCCCGGTGGTCGCCGAGGTCATCGCGGTGAACGACGCCTCGTCCGACGACACCGCGCGGGTCCTGGACGAGCTGGCGGCCGCGCACCCCCGCCTGAAGGTCGTGCACCGCACGGAGAACAGCGGCGGGTGCGGCACCCCGCGCAACGACGGGATCGCGGCCGCGTCCGGCCGGTACGTCCTCTTCCTCGACAGTGACGACGTCCTGCCGCCGGGCGCGGCCGACGCCCTGGTGCGCACCGCCGAACGGCACGGCGCCCCCGTCACCGTCGGCGCGGCGGTCCGGCGCGAGCTGCCCCAGCGCCACGACGTGCCGTGGATGCCCGGGCTGTACACGCCGGGCGACGTCATCGAGCGGCCGGCGGACCGGCCCGAGCTCGTCCGCGACACCCTCTGCGTCAACAAGCTGTACGAGCGCGCCTTCCTGGACGAGCACGGCCTGCGCTTCCCCGACGGCCGCTTCGTCTACGAGGACTTCGTCTTCACCTCGCGCGTGCTGGCCGCGGCCCCGCGCGTCGCCGTCACGGGCGACCTCGTCTACGTCTGGCACGTGCGCCGCGGCGCCGCCCAGGTGTCGATCTCCCTGGACCGCAAGGACGTCGGGAACTGGCGCGCCCGCATCGAGGCCCACCGGACGGCCGCCCGGACCCTCGCCGCCGCCTCCCCGGTGCTGGGCAGCGCCTGCCAGGTGAAGTTCCTCGAGTACGACCTGCCCATGTACCTGCGCGAGCTCGGCAAGGACCCCGAGTACCAGGCCGCCTGGTGGACCCTCACCCGCGAGTACCTCGAGACCTTCGCCGAGGCCGACATCGAGTCGGCCGCCGCCCACGCCCGCTGGATCGTGGGGGTGCTGCGCGCCACCGAGACCCCGCCCGCCGACGTCGGCCGGCTCACCCGGCTGGCCGCGGAACCGCCGCGGCTGCTGCCCCCGTACGCGGTCGGGCCCACCGGTGCCCCGGTGTGGAGCGAGGAGCTCCCGGTGGCGCTGGACGGCCTGGCCGGGCTGCCGGTCGCCGAACTGCCCGTCACCGTCGACGCCGAACCGGCCGGCCGCGGCGCCGTCCGGGTCCGCCTGCACGAGCTGTACGGGCGCCTCGCCGAGGCCGGGCCCCGGACCGTGCAGCTGAGCTTCATCCCGCGCGCGGGAGCCGAGCCGGTCCTCGCCCAGCCGGTCGAGCTGCGCCCGGACCGCACCGGCGGCTGGATCGCCGTACTGCCCTTCCGGCTGGCCGACCTGGCCGTCACGGGCCGCCGCCAGGGGCTGCGCCGGATGCAGGCCTGGAACGTCGGGGTGCGCGTGGAGTGCGCCGACGGGAGCTCGGTGTTCACCTCCCTGCGCCCCGGTGGCCGGCTGCTCCGCCGTCGGGCCCTGCCCAGCAGCCGGTACGGTGTGCTGCTGGCGCAGCCCTACCGGACGGGGGCCGGCGCCCTCGCGCTGCGCCTCGCGCCCGGCGCGGAGGGAGCGCTGTACCTCGTGCGCAACCGCCTCCACCGGGCCCGGGCGGGCCGCGGGGCGGGCTGACGCCTCCTTGCACACCGTTGCGCTTTCCCCACCGAAGTCGGACAGGACCAAGGAGATACACATGACGTTTCTGATCACCGGTGGCGCCGGTTACATCGGCGCGCACGTCGTCCGCGCGATGCTGCTCGCGGGGGAGAAGGTCGTCGTGCTCGACGACCTGTCCACGGGCAACGAGGACCGCGTCCCGGAGGGCGTCCCGCTGGTGGTCGGCTCCGTCCTGGACCGGCTGGTCCTGGACGAGACCATCCGCGAGCACAAGATCACCGGCGTGGTGCACCTGGCGGGCAAGAAGCAGGTCGGCGAGTCCGTCGAGAAGCCGCTGTACTACTACCACGAGAACGTGCAGGGCCTCACGGTCCTGCTCCAGGCCGTGGCCGAGGCGGGCATCCGCAACTTCCTCTTCTCCTCCTCCGCCTCCGTCTACGGCATGCCCGACGTGGACCTGGTCACCGAGGACACCCCCTGCGCCCCCCTCAGCCCCTACGGCGAGACGAAGCTGGCCGGCGAGTGGCTGGTCCGCGCCGCGGGCAAGGCGCACGGCATCTCCACCGCCTGCCTGCGCTACTTCAACGTGGCCGGCGCGGCGACCCCGGAGCTCGCCGACACCGGCGTCTTCAACCTCGTCCCCATGGTCTTCGAGCGCTACGACGCCGGCCAGGGCGCCAAGATCTTCGGTGACGACTACCCGACCCCGGACGGTACCTGCATCCGCGACTACATCCACGTCGAGGACCTCGCCGAGGCCCACGTGGCGGCGGCCCGCAAGCTCGCCGAGTGGGGTGCGGCCGGGGAGTACAAGGACCTCACCGTCAACATCGGGCGCGGCGAGGGCGTCTCGGTCGCCGAGATGGTGGCGCTCCTGAACAAGAACACCGGACACGACTACCCGCCGGTGATCAGCCCGCGCCGCGCCGGAGACCCGGCGAAGGTCGTGGCCTCGGCCGACAAGATCACCAGCGAGCTGGGCTGGAAGGCCCGGCACGACGTCCGCGAGATGGTCACCTCCGCCTGGGCGGGCTGGGAGGCCAACAAGGCCGCCCGCACGGACCGCCACAAGGACGTCCACAAGGCCTGACCGGAGTCTGACCGGCCTGACCGGCCGACGCACACCGGACGACTCCGGACACGCAACCGCCCGCCCCGGGTACGTCCGGGGCGGGCGGCCGTATGTGGTGCGCGGTGTGCGCGTTCAGCGCTCCAGGAAGGAGAACAGCTTCTCCCACCGGTCGGTGATGTCGGCGCTGGAGTACCGCCTCACCGCGTGGAAGGCGTTGTCCCCGAGCCGGTCGCGCAGCTCGCGGTCGGACATCAGCTCGCGCAGGTGCCCGGCCAGCTCCATCGTGTTGCCCAGCCGGGCCAGCAGCCCGTCCTCGCCGTGCTCGACGATCTCCCGCACGCCCGGCGCGCAGTCGAAGGCGACCGGCGCGACACCCGCCGCCATCGCCTCCAGCAGCGTGATCGGGAAGCCCTCGGCCCGCGAGGCCTGCGCGAAGACCGAGGCCCCGCGCAAGGCGCCCAGCACGTCGCCGGTGCTGCCCATCCACTGCACGGAGTCGTCCAGCCCGAGCGAGGTGCAGTGCGCCCGCAGCGCCTCCTCCTCCGCGCCCGCCCCGTAGATCCGCAGGACCCAGTCGGGGTGGTGCGGCGCGGCGTCCGCCCACGCGTCGAGCAGCAGGTCGACGCCCTTCTCGAAGGCGAGGCGGCCCACGCACGCCACGACCTTCTCGGTGCGCGGGGCAGGGGTTTCGGGCATGAAGGGCAGCGGGTTCGGCATGCTGGCGACGTTCTCCATGCCCGCCCGGATCCACAGGTCCGCGTCCTCGGCGGTCAGCACCAGCAGCCGGTCGACCTCGGAGTAGTAGCGGCGGACCCGCTCGCCGCGCGTGGACTTGTGGCTGGCCTCGAAGGACTCGTGGCTCATGCCGATGACGCTGAGCCCCTTGGTGTCGGCGAGCGCCACCCACTCCATCGCCCAGACCTGCGTGACGATGACCACACCGCCCGGACGGGCCGTGCGCAGCAGCTCGCTCAGCTGCTCCGCCTTGACCCGCATCTTCGCCCGCCGCGCCGCCTGGCGGCGCCGCTCCGGGGCGTTCAGCCGGCCCTTGATGCCGCGCAGCCGGCGGGCCGACGGCGGGTGGGCGTCGTAGAGCGTGGTCATCGCGTACGGCAGGTCCTGCGGCAGCTTCTGCCGGATCTCCTCGGCGACCGGGGCGATGCCGACGATGTGCACCCGGTGGCCGCGCTCCGTGAACTGCCGGGCCATCTGGTGCGACCAGGTGGTCACGCCGCCGAGCTCGTCGACGTTGTTGGAGACGATGAAGATGTCACGGCCGCCCGGGGTGGTGGTCTCCTGGCTCACTTGCCGCTCCTGGTGAAGAACTTCTCGACGATCTGGCGGGCCGCGTCCCCGCGGTCGTACTCGCCGAACTCGGCGAGGAAGCGCTGGCGCGCCTGGGCGTACTTGACGTCCGCCTCCTCGAAGGCGGCGACCGCCTGCAGGAGTTCGTCCGCGGTCGCCACCACCGGGCCCGGGGCCTTCTCCTTCAGGTCGAAGTACGTGCCGCGGATGTCGGTGGCGTACTTCTCGTAGTCGTACGCGAAGAACAGCATCGGCCGGTCCAGGACCGCGTAGTCGAACATCACGGACGAGTAGTCGGTGATCAGTCCGTCGGCGAGGGCCAGCAGCGGGGTGATGTCGTGGTGCCGGGACACGTCGATGACGCGGCCGGCGACCGACGGCGGCAGCGAGACGCTGTTGAGGTAGTGCGTGCGCACCAGCAGCGTGAAGCGGTCACCGAGCCGGTCCGCGAACTCCTCCACGTCGAAGGGGAAGGTGAAGCCCTCCACCGCGCCGTCCGCGCCCGCCCGGAAGGTCGGCGCGTACAGCAGCACCTTCTTGTCCGGGTCGATGCCGAGCTCGGTCGCCAGGGGGCCGCGGACCCGCTCACCGCTGTCGGCCTCGGTCCGGTACGCCTCGACGAGGGCGTCGTTGCGCGGGTAGCCCGTGCGCAGCAGCACCTCGTCGCGCAGCCGGAAGCCCTTGGCGAGGGTGCGGGTGTCGTGCTCCGAGCGGATCAGGAAGTGGTCGAAGCGGTCGACGGCCTCCTGGAAGCGCTTCTGGCCGGCCCTGCCCTGCGCCTTGGTCCGGGGCTCGTGGAAGCCCATGCGCTTGAGCGCGGAGCCGTGCCAGGTCTGGATGTACGTGGTGCCCGGGCGCTTGGCCAGCGCCAGCGGGAAGCCCTGGTTGTCGACCCAGAACTCGGCCTGGGCGAGGGCCCGCAGGTAGGGCCAGCTCCACCGCCGCACCAGGGTGGCCTCCTTGGGGAAGCCGGTGGGCTTGCCGCCCGCGTACGACCAGATCGCCTCGAACGGCACGCCCTGGCGCACCATCTCCTCGTAGATCGCCTTGGGGCTGTCGCTGTACTGCTTGCCCATGTGGCTCTCGAAGACGACCGTGCCCTTCTTGATCGGCAGCTTCGAGAAGACCTCGTGGTAGAGCTTCACCTTCTGCTCGCCGGAGCCCATGTTCCGGCGGGCCCGCAGTGCCTTGCGCAGGCCCCGCTTGACCACGCCGGCCGCCTTGCCCTGTATGGCGTTGTTGATCAGCGACTGGGTGCGTACGGCGGCGGCGCCCTCGGCGGTCAGGACGTAGCTGAGGTTGCCCTTCTTGGTCATCTCCGGGCCGAAGCGGTCGGAGACCAGCCGGGTCAGGCGCGGCCGCACGCGCAGCCGGGCCGCCGAGTCCAGGTCCACGCCGCCCACCGAGACGCGGGTGGTCAGCCGCTCGCCCCCGGCGGTCAGCTTCAGGCGGACGTCCCAGACGGCGTCGATGATGCCGAGGGGGCGGACCGTTCCGGCGACGTCGGCGGTGGCGGTCCACTCGATCGTGTCACCGGCGTGGCGCACGCTTGCCGCCGGGAAGCCGAAGGAGCGCACGCCGACCTGCCGGCGGGCCCGGAACTCGAGCGTGGCCTTCAGCTCCGCGTCGGCCGGGATCCGGCCCAGCGGGTTCACGAGGGAGCCCGACATGGTGACGATGCCGCGCCCGTCGTCCGCGTAGGAGGTGAGGCGGTTGCCGAGCGTGAGGGAGGTGAGCGGGGTGGTGTGGAAGCCCTGCTCGGTGACGTCCAGTATCCGGCGGGCCTCGGCGGCCTCGACGGGGTCGGGACTGTCGATGTGCCGCCCGCACCAGTAGACGCGGCCGTCGCGCTCGGCGAGGGGGGAGGTGAGCCGGCCCTTGTTGGTCATGGCGTCGGCCGCCGGGAGCAGGTTGTCCCAGTCCTCCTTGCCGAGCAGGTAGGCGCAGATCGCCTGGAGGTGGGTGACGTTCTCGTAGGCGGCCGGGTCGATCCCCGCGAGGTAGCCGTTGGCCAGCCGGGCGAACTCCTGGCGGTACTCGTCGCTCAGCAGGCGCAGGTCACGCAGGTGCAGCACCAGGTCGTGCTTGACGAACTTGGCGTCCTTCGCGGACTTGATGTCCGCGTGGCCCTTCGCCGCCAGCAGGTCGTCGACGCGGCGGTGGATCTCCATCCGGTGGACGAAGTTCTCGATCTCGTGGCGCCGGTTGCTGATCGACAGGGCGGCGGCCTTCTCGACCACGTTCCAGAAGTAGACGTGGTTGGGGATCAGCGTGATGCGGGAGGCCGCGACGTAGGCCTGCGCCGAGAACAGCAGGTCTTCGTAGTGGATGCCGACCGGGAACTCCAGGCCCTGCTCCAGCAGGAACGCGCGCCGGTAGCACTTGTTCGTGGAGAGGGTGTCGTAGACCAGCAGGTCGGGGAACTCGGTGATCGATTCCAGCGTGCGCGTGCGCGAGTAGATCCAGGGGTACCACTCGGTGGTCTTGCCCCACCGGTTGTCGAGGTGCACGCGTACGCACATGCCCGAGACCAGGTCGGAGCCGGTCCGCTCGGCGGCCTGCAGCATGTTCCGGCAGGCGTTGCGCTCCAGCACGTCGTCACTGTCGAGGAACATCACGTACGTTCCGGTGGCCTGCAGGATGCCGTGGTTGCGCGGCGCGCCGCAGCCACCGCTGTTCTCCGGCAGCCGGAAAGCGCGCACTCTCCCCGGATGCGCGGCCTCCAGTTCCTGGGCGACCGCGTAGGAACGGTCCTTGCTGCAGTCGTCGACGATCACGACTTCGACCCCGTGCAGGGTCTGGTCCAGAACGGACTGGACTGCTGTCGACAGACGCTCTGCGTCGTTGTAGACGATGACGACCACGGAGACGTCGGGCACGTGCACCTCGATCCCTTCGTTTCGTTGCGTTTCGTTCAGCTCATTCCGCTTATCTCGTCAAAGCTACCGTGTACCGCTCTCGGCTCAGGCAGGCCGACCGACGCTCCACCCTCGCCGTGCATACTTCTAAGGAAGAGGTGAGAGGCCGGTCCGGTCGCCGACAATCACCCGTTCGGACCCAGCAGGAAGTGTTCATGACGAAGCTGTCCGTAGTTGTCCCTTGCTACAACGAAGAGGCCGTCATCGACAGCTTCGACACGGAGGTCCGCAGGGTCCTGGACGCCCTCCCCGTCGAGTACGAGATCTGCTACGTCGACGACGGCAGCCGCGACGGCACCCTCGGGAAACTGCGCAAGATCGCCGCGGACCACGGCGACCAGACGCGCTACGTCTCCTTCAGCCGCAACTTCGGCAAGGAGGCCGGCATGCTCGCCGGTCTGCGCGAGGCCACCGGCGACGCCGTCGTGATCATGGACGCCGACCTCCAGCACCCGCCGGAGCTCATCGAGCGCATGCTGGAGCTCTACCGGCAGGGCCACGACCAGATCATCGCCCGCCGCACCCGCGAGGGCGACAAGAAGCTCCGCACCGCCCTCAGCCGCCTCTACTACCGGGGCGTCAACCGCTGGGTCGACGTCGAGCTCACCGACGGCGTCGGAGACTTCCGCATGCTGTCGCGCCCGGCCGTGGACGCCCTGCTCTCGCTGCCGGAGTACAACCGCTTCTCCAAGGGCCTCTTCTCCTGGATCGGCTTCGACACCGTCCACTTCGACTACCGCAACGCGCAGCGCGAGGCCGGCGAGACGAAGTGGAAGTTCGGCTCCCTGCTGAACTACGGCATGGACGGCCTGATCTCCTTCAACAACCGGCCGCTGCGCATCGGCATCTGGTTCGGCGTGTCGCTGGTCGCCCTGACCGGCCTGTACGCGCTCTGGATCACCATCACGGCGATCACCAACGGCGTCGAGTCCCCGGGCTACGTCACCCTCGTGGCCATCATCACGGGCCTGGGCGGCGTCCAGCTGATCATGCTCGGCCTCATCGGCGAGTACATCGGCCGCATCTACTACGAGACCAAGCGCCGGCCGCACTTCCTGGTGAAGGAGTCCCACGGCGCCGAGCAGCCCCCGCGCGACGGCCGGACCAAGCCGGCGACGGAGCCCGCCGTCGTGGAGCGCAGCGCACGATGAGCCGCAGGGACCAGCTCGGCCAGATCTTCCGCTTCGCCCTCGTCGGCGGGGTCAACACCGGCACCTTCTTCGGCATCTACCTCCTGCTGCACCCGTGGATGCCGTACTTCGCCGCCTACTCCCTCGCCTTCGTCCTGGCGATGGTCGGCTCGTTCTTCATGAACACCTACTTCACCTACCGGACCCGGCCGACCTGGAAGAAGTTCTTCCTCTTCCCGCTGACAAACGTGACCAACTACGTCATCCAGTCGGCCGGCCTCTACGCCCTGGTGACCTGGGCCGGTATGGACACCCGGATCGCCCCGCTGGTCGCGGCGATCGTGGCCATCCCCTTCACCTTCCTCCTCTCCCGCAAGATCCTCGTCCCGGGCGCGGCGCGGACCCCCGAGCCGGAGCACGCGCACGACGGCCCGTCCAGGGTCTGAAACCCCCGAGCAGCCCCTCGCGCCCACCCCGTAGATTGAGGTGGCAGGCATTTCGGCAAGGGGCAAGGGGACAGACGTGTCAGCGGCTAGGCAAGGTGTCGTGGACGCCCGCAGGATCGTGGTCAAGGTCGGCTCCTCCTCCCTGACCACCGCGGCGGGCGGACTCGACGCCGACCGGGTGGACGCCCTCGTCGACGTCCTGGCCAAGGCCCGCAGCGGCGGCGAGAAGGAGATCGTCCTCGTCTCCAGCGGAGCCATCGCCGCCGGACTCTCCCCGCTCGGCCTGCGCCGGCGCCCCAAGGACCTGGCCCGCCAGCAGGCCGCCGCCAGCGTCGGCCAGGGCCTGCTCGTCGCCCGCTACACCGCCTCCTTCGCCCGCTACGGCCTCCGCGTCGGCCAGGTGCTGCTCACCACCGACGACACCAGCCGCCGCGCGCACTACCGCAACGCGTACCGCACCCTCGACCAGCTCCTCGCCATGGGCGCCCTCCCGGTCGTCAACGAGAACGACACCGTCGCCACGGACGAGATCCGCTTCGGCGACAACGACCGGCTGGCCGCCCTCGTCGCCCACCTCGTCCGCGCCGACCTCCTGGTCCTCCTGTCCGACGTGGACGGCCTCTACGACGGCGACCCGTCCCAGCCCGGCGCCACCCGCATCGACGAGGTCCGCGGCCCCGAGGACATCGCGCACGTCTCGATCGGCAGCGCCGGCAAGGCGGGCGTGGGCACCGGCGGCATGGTCACCAAGGTCGAGGCGGCCCGGATCGCGGCCGCCGCCGGGATCCCCGTCGTGCTGACCTCCGCCAGCCAGGCCGCCGACGCCCTCGCCGGGCGGGGGACCGGGACGTTCTTCCACGCCACCGGGCGCCGCTCCGCCGACCGGCTGCTCTGGCTCCAGCACGCGTCGACCCCGCAGGGCCACCTGGTCCTCGACGACGGCGCGGTACGCGCCGTGACCGAACGCGGCAGCTCCCTCCTCCCGGCCGGCATCGCCGCGGTCGAGGGCGACTTCGTCGCCGGGGACCCCGTGGAACTGCGCGCCGCCGACGGCCGCGCGGTGGCGAGGGGCCTCGTCAACTTCGACGCCAAGGAGCTCCCGCAGCTCCTCGGCCGCTCCACTCGCGAGCTCGCGCGGGAACTCGGACCCGCGTACGAGCGGGAGGTCGTCCACCGGGACGATCTGGTCCTGCTGCAGGGCTGAGGTTCGGCAAAAGCGCAGCGCGGCGGGCCGGGGACTGGTCAACTGTGAGGGGCGGGCGGACACGCGCAGCGGAGACAGGAGGCGGCTGGTGAGACGAGCGCTGACCAGCGTCGGTCCGGGGGACGGTGACGGCGGCGGTGGCGGGGAGGAGCAGGACCACGCCTCGCGCCTGTGGCACGTGACCCTGAGCGTCTCCGGCAGGCCGGCCCCACTGTCCGAGGTCCGGCGCGGACTGGAGCAACTGGCCCACGACCACCCCTTCCTGCTCACCAGCCGGTACGCCGACGACCACGCGGAGATCCGCTACTGGGAAGAGGCCCGCGACCTCCACGACGCGGCGGCCGTCGCCCTGCGGCTGTGGGGCGAACACCGCTCCTCGGCGCAGCTTCCGCCCTGGGAGATCGTCGGCCTGGAGGTCATCGACCGCGCCACCTACCACCAACGAGTGGCCGAAGGCTACGGCCCGCCCCCGGCCCACCCGGTGGGAGTCCACCCCTACTGAAGCGCCCCCACCCGGCGCGTTCCCTGGGCCCGGGCCGCATTTCAGCCCCGCCGGCGTTTGAGGCGCGGGGTGCGGGGCGGAGCCCCGTTCCTGTGCCCGCACACGGCAACGGACCGGTACCGACCCACCGGGGCCCGGGGCGGAGCCCCGGCCCCACCCCGCCGACCCGGCCGGAGGCCGTCTCGCGGGGTGGAACCCCATCGGCCGGGCACCGGCGGGGGATTACCCTGGGCGGCATGACCTCGCTCGATGCCGCCACCGCCACCTCGCCCGTCATCGCCACCGCGCAGGCGGCCCGCACCGCCGCCGCCACCATCGCGCCACTGCCGCGGTCCGCCAAGGACACGGCCCTGCTGGCCATCGCGGACGCGCTGGAGGCCCGTACGGCCGAGATCATCACCGCCAACGCCGTGGACACGGACAAGGCCCGCGCCGCCGGCACCAGCGAGACCGTCATCGACCGCCTCACGCTGACCGCGGAGCGCGTCGCCGCCATCGCCTCCGACGTGCGTGACGTCGCCGCCCTCCCCGACCCCGTCGGTGAGGTCGTCCGCGGCGGCACCCTCCCCAACGGCATCGACCTCCGGCAGATCCGCGTCCCGCTCGGCGTCGTCGGGATCATCTACGAGGCCCGCCCCAACGTCACCGTCGACGCCGCCGCGCTCTGCCTCAAGTCCGGCAACGCGGTCCTCCTGCGCGGCAGCTCCTCCGCCTACGCGTCCAACACCGCGCTCGTCGCCATCCTGCGGGACGCCATCACGGGGGCCGGCCTGCCCGCCGACGCGATCCAGCTCGTCCCCGGCGAGTCCCGCGACTCCGTCCGCGAGCTGATGCGCGCCCGCGGCCTCGTCGACGTGCTCATCCCGCGCGGCGGCGCCTCCCTCATCAAGACCGTGGTCGAGGAGTCCACCGTGCCGGTCATCGAGACCGGTACCGGCAACTGCCACGTCTACGTCGACGCCCAGGCCGACCTGGACACGGCCGTGGACATCCTCGTCAACTCCAAGGCCAGCCGGCCCTCCGTCTGCAACTCCGCCGAGACCCTCCTCGTCCACCGCGACATCGCCGACGCCTTCCTGCCCCGCGCCCTCGACGCGCTCGCCGACGCCGGCGTCACCGTGCACGGCGACGCCCGGGTCCTGGCCGCGGCCGAGGGCGGCAAGGTCACCGCGCTGCCCGCCACCGACGAGGACTGGGCCGCCGAGTACCTCTCCTACGACATCGCCGCGGGCGTCGTGGACTCGCTCGACGAGGCCGTCGCCCACATCCGGCGCTGGACCTCCGGCCACACCGAGGCGATCGTCACCACCTCCCAGGCCGCCGCCCGCCGCTTCACCCAGCTGGTCGACTCGACCACGGTCGCCGTGAATGCATCCACCCGGTTCACGGACGGTGGTCAGTTCGGATTCGGCGCCGAGATCGGCATCTCCACCCAGAAGCTGCACGCCCGGGGCCCGATGGGCCTTCCCGAGCTCACCTCCACCAAGTACATCGTCACCGGCGACGGTCACGTTCGGTAGTCGACCCCTGGACACGGTGTGGCCGGAATTCGGCTGACACCCTGCCCAAAGGCGCCCCCCAGGTCTAGGCTGGTCCTGTGCCGGACGACGTGGGGGGCAAGCCGTTCCCGGACGACGGGACCCCCGAAGACGATGCAGACGACCGCGGAGGCGCGGATCAGGACTTCGCCTCCGTGGTGTTCGACGAGGCCTTCGTCCGGAACGCCGAGATCCATGAACCGAGTGCCGCCGAACGCCAGCGGGCGGCCGACCGGGCGCGCGCGGAGGCGGAAGCCGCCCGCGCCGTGGCCGGAGGCTGGACGGGCGACGACGACTACGACGGATACGGATACGGCCACCCCGACGGGTACGAGGTCGACGACCACGGCTGGGACGACCGCGGCCACGGCTACCCCGACGGCCCATACGGCGCCTACGGCGGCAGCCTGCGCCCGTACCGCGGCCGCGCACCCTGGCTGCGCCCCGTCGCCTGGGTACTGGCCTTCGTGATGGGCCTCGGCATGGTCGCGCTCGCCTTCAGCGCCGTCTACCGCAGTGCCGCGGGCGAGGCGGACCCGGCCCCGGCCCCCGCCAGCACCCCCCGGCGCGAAGTCACCGGCGTCGGCGCGTTTACGTACCCCTCCGTCCGCCAACCCTGAAGGTACGACCCCACTCGCGTACGTCGGAGCTGGGGGCTTCTCTGAAGCGGGGACAGCGGGGAGAAGCGATGGCCGTACCAGGAGATCCGCCCAACGGCACCCCCGAAGGCATGGGCGGGGGCGACGACGAGTTCCGGTCGGACGAGTACCGGTCGGTGGTGTTCGACGAGGACTTCGTCCGGGCTGCCCGACTCCAGGAGTACTCGGCACAGGAACGCATGGGTGAACACGCCCGGGCCGTGCGCAGCCGCTCCATCTGGTCGGGCGGCGGAGCCGGGTCCCGGACGGGCACCCCCGGCCGCGGCGCCCGCCAGGGCATGCTGCTCGTGCTGCTCATCGCCACGGCCTTCGCCACCGCCGTCTACATGGGGCTGCGCAACCCCTACGTCCCCCCGCCCCGGGGACCCGCCCAGCCACTCAGCAGCACCGTGGTCCCGCTCGCGCCGACGACCGCCGTGCCCGGCGGGCGCCCCGCCGACCTGTACGCGAAGAGCCCCGCCGCCGACTACCGCGTCGGGGCGGCCGGGATCACCCTGCCCGCCGTGCGCCGCACGGACCACTTCACCGACGTCCAGATCCTCACCGCGCTGTCCATCGCCAAGGACTACCTGGTGAACTCCTCGCTGGACCCCGACGTCCTGGCCGGAGCCGCGAACCGGCCGGTGCGCGTCCTGCTCGACCCCGACCAGCTGGCGCAGTTCGACCACAGCACGACCTCGCCCGCCGGCGACGGCCGGCACGCGGTGACCGGCTGGCTGGTCCGCTTCGACCCGGCCGTCGCCGTCGTGGCCGACCCCCGGGTCCGGGTGAGCGGGAGCCTCGCCTACGCGGAGGTCGCCCCGGAGGTGCTGGAGGTGATGACCGACCACACCTTCGTGTACGCCGTGCGGCCGGCCACCGGGGTCCCGGCCGCGGCCGACGGCGCGTCCCTCTTCACCGTCCGGCGGGAGCTGCGGCTGCGCTTCGACCGGGACGACCTGAACGCCCGGCGGCTGGAGCTGGCCGCGGCCTACGTGATGGCCGGGCCCCAGGACTGCTCCAGCGACCCGGCGGGGGGCTTCCGCCCGGTGCCGGCCGGAGCCGGCCCGACCACGGTCGGCCCGCCCGCGAGCGACCCGTACGCCACCGGCCAGCCGCGGCGCACGGCCGGGCTGTGCGGCGTACTGGCGCCCTCCGCGACCCCCGGGGAGACCCGGGTCAGCCCTGCTCCGTAGCCCCGCCCTTGGCCGCCGGCCCGGTGCCCCCGGCGGATCCGCCGCCGGCGCCGGTGAACCTGTCGCGGAGCTTGCCGCCCATGTCGGCCGCGCCGCCCGCGATGTCTCCGACCAGCTTGAACAGCGGGTCCTTGCTGGTGCGCACCGAGTCGGCATAGTGCGAGGCCGACTCCCGGAAGGAGTCGGTGACCGAGGCGTCCTTGTCCTCCTCGCGGCGCGGGTAGTGGCCGTCCATGATCCGCTGGAAGTCCCGGCTCTCCGACCACTTCTTCAGCTCGGCCGCCCGGACCGTGGTGAAGGGGTGCGTGCGCGGCAGCATGTTGAGGATCTTCAGGACGGAATCGCGCAGGTCGCCGCCCTTCTCGTACTCGTCGGCCTGCTCCAGGAAGGCGTCCACGTTCATCTCGTGGAGGTGGTTGCCGCCCGCGAGCTTCATCAGCCCCCGCATCGAGGCCGTCACGTCCTGCCCCACCAGCAGGCCGGCCCGGTCCGCCGAGAGCTCGGACTTGCGGAACCACTCGCGCAGCGCGGTCACGAGCGCCGTGACCGCGACGTTGCCCAGCGGGATCCACGCGACCTTCATCGCCAGGTTCGTCAGGAACAGCAGGATCGTGCGGTACACGGAGTGCCCCGACAGGGCGTGACCCACCTCGTGGCCCACCACCGCCCGCATCTCCTCCTCGTCGAGCAGCTCGACGAGGCTCGTGGTCACCACGATGATCGGCTCGTCCAGTCCGATGCACATGGCATTGGGCCTCGGGTCCTGCTGCACGTACATCTGCGGGACCTTCTCCAGGTCCAGGATGTAACAGGCGTCGCGCAGCATCGCGTACAGGTGGGGGAACTGCGTCTCGCCCACCCGCACCGAGTCCGACAGGAACAGCAGCCGCAGGCTCCGCTCCGGGAGCAGCCCGCTCAGGGCCTTGAACACGGTGTCGAACCCGGTCAGCTTGCGCAGCGCCACCAGCGCCGAGCGGTCCGCCGGATGCTCGTACGCCCGCGAGGAGATACCGGGGAACCTCCTGCGGTCCCGCGCCGGTGCCTTCTCGAAACCCGTCTCCGTCATAGCGCCCTCCCCTGGATGGACCTGCCTGGCCGTGCGTCTATCCTCTCCAACGCCTGAGTCGGCGTGAGCGTGCCCCAGGCCCCCGCATACGATGTGAGCGAAGTCTCCGCCCGCTCCCCGACTCGATAGGTACCTGCCTGATGAGCCTCGCCTCCACCGCCCACAACCTGGTCGTCCTCGCCTCGGAGGGGGCCGAACAGCACGGCGGCAACCACGACAGCCTGAACCCGTACCTCACCGGCGGCGGTGCCTTCGTCGTCCTGATGCTCATGCTCTGGGTCACCACGCGCCTGAACCGCGACCGCTAGGCCGACCGGTCCACCGGGCCAGTAGGCTTCGCGCTCATGGGAGAGCAGGAGATGCCTACCGGTCCGGTCAAGCGCCGGCTCGGCGTGATGGGCGGGACATTCGACCCGATCCACCACGGACACCTGGTGGCCGCCAGCGAGGTGGCCGCCCTTTTCCACCTCGACGAGGTGGTGTTCGTGCCGACCGGCGAGCCGTGGCAGAAGTCGCAGCGGGCCGTGTCGCCCGCCGAGGACCGCTACCTGATGACGGTCATCGCCACGGCCTCCAACCCCCAGTTCTCGGTGAGCCGCATCGACATCGACCGCGGCGGGCCGACGTACACGATCGACACCCTGCGGGACCTCAAGGCGCTGAACGACGACGCCGACCTGTTCTTCATCACCGGTGCCGACGCGCTCGCACAGATCCTGACCTGGCGGAACGCCGACGAGCTCTTCTCGCTCTCCCATTTCATCGGCGTCACCCGCCCGGGCCACGTGCTCACCGACGACGGGCTGCCCGAGGGCGGCGTCTCCCTCGTCGAGGTGCCCGCGCTGGCGATCTCGTCCACGGACTGCCGTGCGAGGGTGGCCCAGGGGGATCCCGTCTGGTACCTGGTGCCCGACGGTGTCGTGCGCTACATCGACAAGCGTGAGCTGTACCGGGGAGCCTGAGCTTCCGGAGAGAGGGGCCCCGCGGTGAACGACCGACAGGATCCGTACGACCCGTACGCCGCCCAGGAGCAGC
Source organism: Streptomyces sp. NPDC046308 (assembly GCF_055588065.1). Taxonomy (NCBI): domain Bacteria; kingdom Bacillati; phylum Actinomycetota; class Actinomycetes; order Kitasatosporales; family Streptomycetaceae; genus Streptomyces; species Streptomyces sp. NPDC046308. Next base: position 576,591 of record NZ_JBVJFB010000002.1, on the reverse strand, counting down.
AGCTCGTCGGCTACGACGCGTACGGACGGCCGGTGTACGGCCAGGTGCCCGCCCAGCCCGTCCAGCCCGCGCCGCCCCAGTACGAGCAGCAGCAGTACGGCTACGACTACCAGGACTACGGCCGGCAGCAGCCGCAGCAGCAGTACTACGGGCAGCAGCCGGCCGCCCAGGAGTACGGGCAGCAGGAGTACGGGCAGCAGGAGTACGTGCAGGCGCCCGGCTACGGGTACGACACGCAGCAGACCCAGCAGTGGATCCCGCAGCAGACGGCCCCGCAGGCCGCTCCGGAGCAGCCCGCCCCGCAGCCGGCCGCCCCCGAGACGCCGGCCCCGGCCGAGCGCCGGTCCGCCCAGGTCCCCGAGCCGCGCCGGCCCGACGGCGAGCCCGAGGCGGGCCGGGACTACCGCACCGAGATGTTCGCCTTCATCGACCAGCCGGACGAGGACTCCGAGGACGTCATCGACTGGCTCAAGTTCACCGAGAGCCGGACCGAGCGCCGTGAGGAGGCCCGCCGCCGCGGCCGCAACCGGGTGGTGGCGCTGATCGTCGTCCTCGCCGTGTTCGTCGTCGGCGGCCTCGGCTACCTCTGGTACGCGGACAAGCTGCCGTTCCTCGACGGCCCCGGCCAGGACAAGACCGGTGCGACCGCCGCAGGGGCGCAGAAGCGCGACATGATCGTCGTCCACCTGCACAACACCAAGAAGGGCGGCACTTCCTCGGCGCTGCTCGTCGACAACGTCACCACCAAGCAGGGCGCCACCGTGCTGCTGCCCAACACCCTCGCCCTCACCGGCCAGGACGGTTCCCCGACGGGCCTCGGCAAGGCGGTCGAGGAGGGCGGCATCGGCACCCGGGAAGCCCTCGACTCGGTGCTCGGCACCCACATCGGCGGCACCTGGCGGCTGGACACCCCCTTCCTCGAGAACCTGGTCGAGCTGGTCGGCGGCATCGAGGTCGACACCGACACCGCGGTCCCGGCCGACGACGCGGCCAAGGCCCCCGCCGTGGCCCAGGGCCAGAAGCAGAGCCTGAGCGGCGCCATGGCCGTCGCGTACGCCACGTACCGCGGCCAGGGCGAACCGGAGGCCAAGCAGCTGGAGCGCGTGGGCAAGGTGCTCCAGGCGGTCCTGCGCAAGGTCCCGAGCGACCCGAAGGCGGCGGCCGTGACCGTCGAGAGCATCGGCCAGATCCTCGACCCGGCGCTGAACGCGCAGACGCTCGGCGCCCTGCTGGCCCGGCTCGGCGAGCACGCCAAGGTGGGCGCGTACCGCACCGACACCCTCACCGTGAAGGCGGACGGCACGCTCACGGACGACGCCAACAAGAAGGTCGTCAAGGAGGTGCTCGGCGGATCCGCCACCGAGGCGCAGCCCGGCGCGACCCCCCGCGTCGGCCTCAAGGACGCCACCGGCGACGAGAAGGCGCAGATCGCGGCGAAGGCGGCGCTGACCAACGGCGGCTACACCTTCGTGGACGGCGGCAAGGCCGACAGGACCGCGGCCGCCTCGCAGATCACCTACCAGGACGACGCGCAGCGGGACCGGGCGATCGACGTCGCCAAGACGCTGGGGCTGCCCGAGACGGTCGTGAAGAAGGCCGAGAACGCCGTGAACGCCGAGGTCGTGGTGATCCTGGGCAAGGACTACAAGGCGTCCTGACCGGGCTCCGGCCCGGTCCCGGAAGGCTTTCGCCCGCGCGGGCCGTTCCGCGCGGGCGGTGTCGGCGGTACATGAGACCCTTGTAAGGATCTGCCCGCCAACCCGAAAGCATGGCCAGTGACCGCCACGGACCGCTCCATCGAGCTCATCACCGCCGCCGCCCAGGCCGCGGCCGACCGGCTCGCGCACGACATCATCGCGTACGACGTCAGCGACGTGCTGTCGATCACCGACGCCTTCCTGCTCGCCTCGGCGCCCAACGACCGCCAGGTCAAGTCGATCGTCGACGAGATCGAGGAGCGCCTCCTCAAGGAGCTCGGCGCCAAGCCGGTGCGCCGCGAGGGCGACCGCGACGCCCGCTGGATCCTGCTCGACTACGTCGACATCGTCGTCCACGTCCAGCACAGCGAGGAGCGGGTCTTCTACGCGCTGGAGCGCCTGTGGAAGGACTGCCCCGAGATCGAGCTCCCCGAGGACGCCAAGCTCACCATCGGCAAGGCCGAGGAGCACGCCAAGCTGCGCGAGGCGGCGGGCGACGACGAACTGGACGGTGATCTGTTCTGAGCGCGACCACCTCGGGCAAGTCCGGACGCAAGATCGTCCTCTGGCGGCACGGCCAGACCGCGTGGAACCTGGAGCGGCGCTTCCAGGGCTCCACGGACATCGAGCTGACCGAGGCGGGTGTGGCGCAGGCGCGCCGCTCCGCGCGGCTGCTCGCCTCGCTGAAGCCGGCCGCCATCGTGGCGTCCGACCTGCGGCGCGCCTCCGCCACGGCGGCCGAACTGGCCTCCGTCACGGGGCTGCCCGTGGCCCACGACGCGGCGCTGCGCGAGACGTACGCCGGCGAGTGGCAGGGCCTCACGCACGACGAGATCATCGAGAAGTACGGCGAGCAGTACGCGGCGTGGAAGCGCGGCGAACCGGTCCGCCGCGGCGGCGGTGAGCTGGAGACCGAGGTCGCCGACCGCGCCGCACCGGTGGTCCTGGCGCACGCCGATCGGCTGCCGCAGGGCGGCACCCTCGTCGTGGTCAGCCACGGCGGCACCATCCGTACGACGATCGGGCGCCTCCTGGGCCTGAACGCCTACGACTGGGAGGGCCTGGGCGGGCTCTCCAACTGTTGCTGGTCCGTCCTCGGCGAGGGCGCGCGCGGCTGGCGCCTGTTGGAGCACAACGCCGGCACCCTGCCGGAACCGGTGCTCGGCGACGACGACTGAGCTGCTCCCTGCCGCTCCTTGCCGCTTCCTGCCGGGGCTGCCGCCCGGATTTCACTTTCCGGCTGGTCACAGGCTAGAGTTCTTCTTGTTCGCAGCGCGGAACACCGGAGACGGGGGGAGCGCGGCGGAGAGCGGGGCTATAGCTCAGTTGGTAGAGCGCCTGCATGGCATGCAGGAGGTCAGGAGTTCAATTCTCCTTAGCTCCACAATCAGGATCCCGTCCCCAATAGGGGGCGGGATCCTTGTTTTTGTACCCTTTGCGTTTGCTGACCTGGCCCGCACCGGCATGGCAGAATCGGACCGCCGGAGGGGGAGACGACGGCCCGACGCGGGAGGGAGTCGCTGACGGATGGGTGCACACCGGCGCCGGTGCGACTGGTGCAACAACGGCACGCCGATCGTGCGGGACATGGACCCGGTCAACCCCGACTACCAGTACTGGTGCGAGGAATGCGCGCGGGCGCTGATCATAAAAGGCGACCCGATCGAGACGTACCGTGAGCTGGAAGGGGAGCCGATCTACGGCCGGCTGCTCGACGAGCACTGCACGCTCAAGCGCTTCTATCAGTTCGCGAGAGCGTGACAAGTTGGTTCAAATCGGACATGGCCCGCAGTCGGTGGAAACCGATTTTTGGACCAGGGCCATGACCGTGTAATGTTTGGGACGTCGCCAAGGGGAACCGGCAAGGGAAACCGAAGCGGCAAGCAGAACAAGGGGCTATAGCTCAGTTGGTAGAGCGCCTGCATGGCATGCAGGAGGTCAGGAGTTCAATTCTCCTTAGCTCCACAGTGAGGAAGCGGGCCACCCGGATCGGGTGGCCCGCTTCTCGTGGTGTGGTCGTCCGAGCGGGCGCCACGGGTGCTGCGGTACCCTGACGCCATGCGTGCCGTACGCCTTCTGCTTACCGAGCCGCGCTGATCAGCGCCGACCCACGCGAGGTCGGCATCGGCGCGGCGTCCCCTCCTGTGCGAGGGGTTTTTTCGTTTGGGCAGGCAGAGACGGCGAAGACGATCGATGGAGCTTCAGAAATCATGAGCGAGACGAACACCCCGGCCCCCGAGGCGGCCGAGGCGCACCGCTACACGGCTGCCATGGCCGCCGACATCGAGGCACGCTGGCAGGACGTATGGGACGCGCAGGGCACCTACGAGGCCCCGAACCCGACCGGTGACCTGGCCGGCGACCCCGCGGTGGTCGCGCGGCCCAAGAAGTTCATCATGGACATGTTCCCGTACCCCTCCGGTGCGGGCCTGCACGTCGGTCACCCGCTCGGCTACATCGCCACCGACGTCTTCGCCCGCCACCAGCGGATGACGGGCCACAACGTCCTGCACACCCTGGGCTTCGACGCCTTCGGCCTGCCGGCCGAGCAGTACGCCGTGCAGACCGGCACGCACCCGCGGGTCTCGACCGAGGCGAACATCGAGAACATGAAGGTCCAGCTGCGCCGACTGGGCCTGGGCCACGACAAGCGCCGGTCCTTCGCGACGATCGACCCGGACTACTACAAGTGGACCCAGTGGATCTTCCTGCAGATCTACAACTCCTGGTACGACGCCGACGCGGGCAAGGCCCGGCCGATCACCGAGCTGGTCGCCGCCTTCGAGGACGGCTCCCGCGAGGTCCCCGGGGGCCGCGCCTGGGCCGAGCTGACCGCGGGCGAGCGGGCCGACGTACTGAACGGGTACCGGCTGGCGTACTCCTCGGACGCGCCGGTGAACTGGTGCCCCGGGCTGGGCACCGTACTGGCCAACGAGGAGGTCACCGCGGACGGCCGGTCCGAGCGCGGCAACTTCCCGGTCTTCAAGTCCCGCCTGAGCCAGTGGAACATGCGGATCACCGCGTACGCCGACCGCCTGCTGGACGACCTGGACGCGCTGGACTGGCCCGAGGCCATCAAGCTGCAGCAGCGCAACTGGATCGGCCGCAGCGAGGGCGCGCGCGTCGACTTCGCGCTGGGCGACGAGGCGATCACCGTCTTCACCACCCGTCCGGACACCCTGTTCGGCGCCACCTACATGGTGCTGGCCCCCGAGCACCCGCTGGTCGAGAAGTTCGTCCCGGCCGCCTGGCCCGAGGGCACGCACCAGGTGTGGACCGGCGGTCACGCCACCCCGGCAGAGGCCGTCGCCGCGTACCGCAAGCAGGCCGCGGCCAAGTCGGACGTCGAGCGGCAGGCCGAGGCCAAGGACAAGACCGGTGTCTTCACCGGCGAGTACGCGGTCAACCCGGTCAGCGGCCAGAAGGTCCCGGTCTTCATCGCCGACTACGTGCTGATGGGCTACGGCACCGGCGCGATCATGGCGGTCCCGGCGCACGACGCCCGCGACTTCGAGTTCGCGCGCGCCTTCGAGCTGCCCGTCCGCTGCGTGGTCGAGCCGACCGACGGCCGCGACATCGACCCCGCCGAGTGGGACGACGCCTTCGTCGCGTACGACGCGAAGCTGATCAACTCCACGGGCGAGGGCATCTCGCTGGACGGCCTGGGCGTCGTCGAGGCCAAGGCCGCGATCACCGACTGGCTGACCGAGCGCGGCATCGGCGAGGGGACGGTCAACTTCCGCCTGCGCGACTGGCTGTTCAGCCGGCAGCGCTACTGGGGCGAGCCCTTCCCGATCGTCTACGACGAGGACGGCGTCGCGCACCCGCTGCCCGAGTCGATGCTGCCGCTGGAGCTGCCGGAGGTCGAGGACTACTCGCCGCGCACCTTCGAGCCGGACGACGCGACCTCGAAGCCGGAGACCCCGCTGTCGCGGAACGAAGAGTGGGTCAACGTCGAGCTGGACCTGGGCGACGGCCGCGGCGTGCGCTCCTTCCGCCGCGAGACCAACACCATGCCCAACTGGGCCGGTTCCTGCTGGTACGAGCTGCGCTACCTGGACCCGAACAACACGTCGGCCCTGGTGGACCCGGAGATCGAGCAGTACTGGATGGGCCCGCGCGAGGGCGCGCCGCACGGCGGCGTCGACCTGTACGTCGGCGGCGCCGAGCACGCGGTGCTGCACCTGCTGTACGCGCGCTTCTGGTCCAAGGTGCTGTTCGACCTGGGCCACGTGTCGTCGGCGGAGCCGTTCCACAAGCTGTTCAACCAGGGCATGATCCAGGCGTACGCCTACACCGACGAGCGCGGTGTGTACGTCCCGGCGGCCGAGGTCGAGGAGCGCGACGGCGGCTACTTCCACGAGGGCAAGCAGGTCAAGCGCGAGCACGGCAAGATGGGCAAGTCCCTGAAGAACGCCGTCACGCCCGACGAGATCTGCGAGGAGTACGGCGCGGACACCCTGCGCCTGTACGAGATGGCGATGGGCCCCCTGGACGTCTCGCGTCCGTGGGACACCCGCGCCGTGGTCGGCCAGTACCGCCTGCTGCAGCGCCTGTGGCGCAACATCGTCGACGAGGAGACCGGCCGGGTCACCGTCGTCGACGGGGAGCCCGGCGAGGACACGCTGCGCGCCCTGCACAAGGCGATCGACGGCGCCGGCGCGGACATGGCGGGGCTGCGCTTCAACACCGCCATCGCGAAGATCACCGAGCTGAACAACGCCCTGACGAAGGCGGGCCGCCCGCTGGAGCGCTCGGTCGCCGAGCGGCTGGTGCTGCTGATCGCCCCGCTGGCCCCGCACATCGCCGAGGAACTGTGGAGCCGCCTGGGCCACGCGGAATCGGTCGTCCACCAGGACTTCCCGGTCGCGGACCCGGCGTACGTCGTGGACGAGAGCGTGACGTGCGTGGTGCAGGTCAAGGGCAAGGTCAAGGCGCGGCTGGAGGTGTCGCCGACGATCTCGGAGGCGGAGCTGGAGCAGCTGGCCGTGACCGACGAGGGTGTCGTGGCGGCGCTGGGCGGTGCGGAGATCCGCAAGGTGATCGTCCGCGCGCCGAAGCTGGTGAACATCGTCATCTGACGGCGCCCCCGCATAGGGGTGATCCCGTACGGGCAGGTTGGGGGTTCGATGGGAACCCCTGGCCTGCCCGTGGCGTTTACCGTGGAGGGGAAGAGCGACGCTTGGGGAAAGGGGCCGTCATGGAGGTCGCGTTGATCATCTTCGCGCTGATGCTGCTGGCTTTCGTCGGCCTCGGCGCGTACCTCACGGTCAAGGCGGTGGGCGCGGCCAAGCGGGGCGTGGAGCGTACGGTCGTGCAGGCACGGCGGACGGTCGAGGACACCACGCTGCGGGCCAAGAGCTTCGGCCAGGTCGGAGTGGTGGGGGCGCTGGCACAGGTGCGGCTGGACCTGCGGACCTCGATGCGCGCCACCCAGCAGGCGCTGGCCGACGGGGTCCGGGTGGATGCCTCGCTGCGGGAGTCCCTCGGGCTGTTCGAGCAGCTGAGCGCGCACGGGCACGAGCTCGACGGTGAGCTGAAGCGGCTGGAGCAGGAGCCCGACCGGCGGCGTACCGCCGAGCTCCTCCCGGACCTGCGCGAACGCGCGGCACAGATCACCAAGGCCGCAGACTCCCTGCGGTGGGCGGCCCGTGACCGGGCCCGGCGGTTCGCGGCGGACGACCTGTCCCTCTTGTCGGAGCAGATCGAGATGGAGTCGGGTGCGCTGCGCGACTGGTCCCGCGAACCGGCGGACGACCTGGCGGCCGCAGCCGCCGAGTGGGACGCCGCCCAGTCCGCCCAGGCTGCGCCTGCTGCACCGGCGCCGAAGCCGACCCCCGCGGCGCCGCCCGCCGCCTTGAACCCGCCGACCCCGACCGTGCAGTACCCGTGGCAGAAGGCGCCGCGCCCGGAGAGCGCCGGCTGACACCCCTCCGCGGCCATGACCCGCGCCGGGACCCGGGCTTTCCGGGTCCCGGGCTTTCCGGGACTCGGCCGCCGCGCGCACCGGAGGCTCGGCCACCACCGCGGCAGAGCCCGCCCGGACCGCCCCCGCCAGGACCGCACCCGCCCGGGTCCGGGGGCCCAGGCTGCCGTCACGCCCCCACTGGCGGTAACCTCCGCCTCATGTCCCGCCTTGTCGCCATCGTCACCGATTCCACGGCCTACCTGCCCCAACCGGCCATGGCGCGGCACGGAATCACCTCCGTCCCGCTGACCGTGGTGCTCGGGGGCGAAGCGCTCGAGGAAGGCACCGAGATCTCGGCGCGCAGCCTGGCCGTGGCCCTGCAGAAGCGCCGATCGGTGACCACCTCGCGCCCCAGCCCGGAGGAGTTCGTCCGGGCCTACCGGGCGGCCGCCGACGCCGGGGCGAGCGGCATCGTCAGCCTGCACCTGTCCGCCGAGCTCTCCGGCACCTACGACGCCGCCGTGCTCGCCGCGAAGACCGCACCCGTGCCGGTCCGCGTCGTGGACACCGGCATGATCGCGATGGCGCTGGGCTTCTGCGCGCTGGCCGCCGCCGAGGTGGCCGAGGGGGGCGGTTCCGTGGACGAGGCCGTGGCGGCCGCCGAGAAGCGGGCGGCGGACATGACCGCGTACTTCTACGTCGACACCCTCGACTACCTGCGCCGCGGCGGCCGGATCGGGGCCGCGCAGGCCCTCTTCGGCTCGGCGCTGGCGGTCAAGCCCCTGCTGACGCTGGAGGGCGGGCGGATCGAGCCGCTGGAGAAGGTGCGTACGGCTTCCAAGGCCATCGCCCGCCTGGAGGAGCTGGCCGTGGAGCGCGCCGGGTCGGCGGCCGTCGACGTGGCGGTGCACCACCTGGCGGCTCCGGAGCGGGCCGACAAGCTCGCCCAGCGGCTGCGCGAGCGCATCCCCGGGCTGGTCGAGCTGCACGTCAGCGAGGTCGGAGCGGTGATCGGCGCGCACACCGGGCCGGGGCTGCTGGCGGCGGTCGTCTCCCCTCGCTGATCACCGGAACGAGTGGCCCGGTTATCCACAACGGGCTTGCCGTCCACCGGAATTGAGGGCTCCGAACGGGGGTCGGGGCGGGCCCCTACCGTCGTGGCATGACTCTTCGAACGCGTACTTCGCATCCGTCGGGCGGCGCCACCAGTGGTCCGGGGCGCCTCCGTCCCTCCGACAACCGTTTCTCGGACGGTCGGCTTTCCGACGGCCGATTCTCCGGTGGCCGTTCAGCGGGCAGCCGGCTCCGCCACCGGCCTGGCCGCCGCGGGCGTCCGGTGCACCGGGTTCCCTCTCCGGAGCCGGAGGCGGTGCGTCGGCGGGCCGAGGCCCTGCTCGGCGGCAGCGGTCCGCCGCAGGCGTCGGCGGGGGCGTTGCCGGGGGCCGAGGCGGATCCCAGGACCGGTACGGATACCGGTACCGGTTCCGCGGCCCTTTCCGGGGACCGGCCCGACGAGGCGGTCGGGCTCGGGACGGCCGGGCTGTCACCCGGAGCCGCGCGGAGACTGGCCGTGCGGGAGCGGCTGCCACTGTGGCTGCAGGCCCGCTGCGGGGTGGAGCCGCGCACGGTGGCCGCCGTCTCGGTGGTGCTGGTCGCCGCCGTCGGCTTCGCCGGGCAGCAGTACTGGTCGGCCCGGCCGCGGGCGGTGACCGTCCCGGCGCTGGTCGCCCCGGGGGTGGTCCCGGCGGCAGCCACGGCGGACGCGGGACCGGCTGCCGCGCCGGCCGGCGGCGGTGGTGCCGCGGCCGGCGCGCGGATCGTCGTGGACGTCAGCGGCAAGGTCAGGGATCCCGGGGTGCGCCGGCTGCCCGCGGGTTCCCGGGTGGAGGACGCGCTGGCCGCCGCCGGGGGAGTGCGTCCGGGCACCGACACCACCGGGCTGAACCGGGCCCGGGTGCTCGTGGACGGCGAGCAGGTGCTGGTGGGCGCTCCGGCGCAGCCACCGCCGGGCGGGGCCGTCGCCGGAGCCGGTCCGGGACCCGCCGGTCCGGGTCCGGGACCGCTCAGTCTGGGCTCGGCCACGGTCGCCCAGCTGGACGGTCTGCCGGGGGTCGGGCCGGTGCTGGCCCAGCACATCGTCGACTTCCGCACCGCACGCGGTGGCTTCCGGTCCGTGGAGGAGCTCCGCCAGGTCGACGGCATCGGCGAGCGGCGCTTCGCCGACCTGCGCACGCGGGTGCGGCCGTGAACCGCCCCGAGGGGCCGGGCCCGGTGGATCTGCGCCTCGCGGTGCCGGCCGTGGCCGCCTGGGCGGCGGCCGCCCTCGCGCTGGACGCGCCCGCGAGCCGGACCGCGCTCGGGGTGGGGCTGGGGGTGGTCGGAGCGGGCCTGCTGGTCCTCGCCGGGTACCTGCGTCCGGGCTCGCTGTGGCGGGTCGCCCCGGCCCTGGCCGCGGCCCTGCTCTGCGCGGCCGCCGGGGCCGGGGTGGCGGGGCTCCAGCGGGCCGAGGCGCGGGCCGGACCGGTCGCCGGGCTCGCGCGGGAGCACGCCCGCGTACTCGCCGAGCTCACCGTCGGCTCCGACCCGAGGACCGCCCGCGGCGGGAGCGGGCCGCCGTTGGTGGTGCTGGACGCGGTGGTGACCCGGGTGACCGGGCCCGACGGGACGGGCACCCGGGTGGAGACCCCCGTGCGGGTGCTGGCCGGGCATGCGGGATGGGCCGGGCTGCAGCCGTCCACCCGGGTGAGGGTGGTCGCCCGGCTGGCGCCCGCGCGGGACGGTGAGCGGGCCGTGGCGCTGCTGCGGCCCGCCGCTGACACCCCGCCCCGGGTGACCGGTGGCCCGGACACCGCGCAGCGGCTCGCGGGGCGGCTGAGGGCCGGGCTGCGCGAGGCCACCGAGGGGCTCGCACCGGACGCCAGGGCCCTGCTGCCGGGGCTCGTCGTCGGGGACACGTCCCGGGTTCCGCCCGACCTGTACGAGGCCTTCCGGGCCACGGACCTGCTGCACCTGCTGGCCGTCTCCGGGTCCAACCTGACCGTGGTGCTGTTCCTGCTCATCGGGCCCCCGGCCCGCGCGCAGCAGGCCGAGCGGCGCGGGCTGGCGCCCCGGCTCGGGCTCTCGCTGCGGGTGACCGCGCTGTGCGGGACGGCCCTGACGCTGGCGTTCGTGGTGGTGTGCCGGCCGGAGCCCAGCGTGCTGCGCGCCGCCGCCTGCGGGGCGGTCACCCTGCTGGCCATCGCCACCGGGCGGCGCAGGTCCCTGATCCCGGCCCTGGGCGCGGCCGTGCTGCTGCTCGTGCTCTACGACCCGTGGCTGGCCCGGAGCTACGGCTTCCTGCTCTCCGTGCTCGCCACCGGGGCGCTGCTGACCCTCGCTCCGCGGTGGAGCGAAGCCCTGCGGCGGCGCGGGACGGGCCCGCGGCTCGCCGATGCGCTCGGGGCCGCCGCGGCCGCCCAGGCGGTGTGCGCGCCGGTGGTGGCGGTGCTGGCGGCCCGGGTCAGCCTGGTGGCGGTGCCGTGCAACCTGCTGGCCGAGCTCGCGGCGGGTCCGGCGACGGTCCTCGGCTTCGCCTCGCTCGCCGCGGCCCCGCTGTGGCTGCCCGCCGCACGGGTGCTCGCCTGGTGCGCGGGGGTGCCGGCCGGGTGGATCGCGGCCGTGGCCCGGACCGGGGCGGGGGTGCCGGGGGCGGAGCTCCCCTGGCCGGGCGGGTTCACCGGGGGCCTGCTGCTGGCCGGGGCCGTGCTGGCCACCGCGGCCGTCGTGACCGTGGGCGGAAGGTTCGGGTGGCGGTGGCGGTGGATCTGCTCCGCGCTGGCGATGCTGCTGCTCCTCGCCGTGCTGCGGCCGCCGCAGCTGACCCGTACGCTCACCGGCTGGCCGCCGCCCGACTGGAGCTACGTCCAGTGCGCCGTGGGGCAGGGGGACGCCGCCGTCCTCGCGGTCGGCCCGGGTGAGGCTCTGGTCGTGGACGCCGGACCGGAGCCCGGCCCGGTGGACCGCTGCCTGCGCGCGCTGGGCGTGCACCGGGTGCCGATGCTGCTGCTGACGCACTTTCACGCCGACCACGTCGGAGGACTGTCCGGGGTGCTGAAGGACCGATCGGTGGGTGTGATCGAGGCCACCATGCTGGAAGAGCCCGCGGCTCAGGCCGAGTTCGTCCGCCGCACCGCGGCGGCCGCCGGTGTGCCCGTCGTACGGGCGGCCCAGGGGGAGCGGCGCCGGGCCGGCCCGCTGGAGTGGCAGGTGCTCTGGCCGCCCGCGGCCGGAGCGCCGCCCGACGGGCCCAACGACGCCAGTGTCGCCCTGCTGGTGCGGGGCGCGGGTCTGACCTTGCTCCTGCTCGGCGATCTCGAACCACCCGCACAGCAGGCGCTCCTGAGGGAGCATCCGCGACTGGGGCCGGTGGACGTCCTCAAGGTCGCCCACCACGGCTCCGCACACCAGGACCCCGAACTGACCGCCCGGGTCCGGCCGAGGCTCGCGATTGTTCCCGTCGGCACAAAAAACCGCTACGGGCATCCCGCGCCGGGTACGCTCGCACGCCTGCGGGCGGTGGGGGCGACGGTGCTGCGCACCGACACCGACGGCTCGATCGCCGTCAGCGGAGCGGGCGTTCGGATGCGTGCGTTTCCGGCCAACCGACGCCGGATCCGGCGTGGTCATACCGGGCGTCACCGCTCTGTTTGCCCACAACCCGACAGCATGATCGAATGCGTCTTCGCCAGAACGGTCCAAGTCCACAGAGCACGGGGGTGCATCAGTCATGTTCGGTCGCCGACGGGGGATGGAGTCGGCCGGAACTTCCAGCCCACACACATCCGCGACGCTGACGCTGCCGCCGACGGCGCGTCTGCTCAGCTGCCGGGTTCTCGACACGGTCCACCAGCCGGTCCGGCAGGCCACGTTCGAGGTGACCGACCCGATCGGGCGCCGGATCGTCAGCGGGGAGACCGACCCGTACGGCGGTTTCACGGCAGCCGTTCCGGAGGGGGAGTACCGGCTGTCCGTCACCGCCGAGGGGTACGCGCCGTTCCACGGGGCGACGCTCGTGGGGGACCCGGCGCAGCCGGGCACCGGGGAGATCGTCCTCGACGCGGTGGAGCCGCCGCTGCTGCCGCAGCCCGGTCACTGGGAGCTCGACCCGACGCACTCGTCCATCGCCTTCACCGCCCGGCACATCGGGATGGCCCGGATCCGAGGCCGGTTCAACACCCTCGCCGGGGCGGTACGGATCGCCGAGCGCATGGAGGACTCCTCCATGCACGTGATCATCGATGCGGCGAGCATCGACACCGGGTTGCGGCTGCGGGACGACCACCTGCGGTCGGCGGACTTCCTGGACGCGGTCCGGCATCCCACGGTGGAGTTCTACAGCGAACGGTTCATCCACCGCAGCGGCAGCCGCTGGACCGTGGCCGGCGCCCTGACCCTCCACGGGGTCAGCCGGTCCGTGACCCTGGACACCCGGTACCTGGGTCTCGGCACGGGCCTGGAGGGCGAGCCGAGGGCCGCCTGCCGGGCCGCCACCGAACTGCACCGCGAGGACTTCGCCCTGAACTGGCAGTCGGTGCTGGCGCAGGGGATCGCGGCGATCGGTCCGAGCGTGGACGTGACGCTGGACGTCCAGATCGTGCACAAGGCCTGATCCCGGACGCTCCCCTACGGGGCTTCCAGCCAGCCTTCGTACTCGGCGGCGAGATCGTCCAGCGTGGTGGCGTCGAGCCGTTCCTGCGGATCCTCGACGACCACGAGCCACTGGGCGTCCTCGGCGTCGTCCTCCCCGGCCAGCGCGTCGCGGACCAACTGCGGTTCCTCCGGGAGGCCGAAGCGGTCGACGGCTTCCTGCGCCACCTCCTCGGCGGCGTCGCGGTCGGGCAGGACGAGTACATGTCGCACGTTCACGCGACCATTCTCAAGGATCCGGCGAGAGGGGCCGCGGGGCGGGGGACTGTCAGTGCGGCGTGGGATGCTGGAGGCGATGGCCACCAGGAAGAACCCCACCGACGATCCGCTTGCCCCGCTCACCCTCGCGGTGGGGCAGGAGGAGCTGCTGCTCGACCGCGCCGTACGGGAGGTGGTGGCGGCCGCCCGAGCCGCCGACGCCGACACGGACGTCCGCGACCTCGCGTCCGAGCAGCTCCAGCCCGGCACGCTGGCCGAGCTGACGAGCCCCTCGCTCTTCTCCGAGCGCAAGGTGCTGGTCGTACGCAATGCGCAGGACCTGTCCGCGGAATCGGTCAAGGAGGTCAAGGCCTACCTCGACGCGCCCTACGAGGAGATCATCCTGGTCCTCCTGCACGCGGGCGGGGCCAAGGGCAAGGGTCTGCTCGACGCGGCGCGGAAGGCCGGCGCGCGGGAGATCGCCTGCCCGAAGATGACCAAGCCCGCGGACCGGCTGTCGTTCGTGCGGGGCGAATTCCGCGCGCTGGGCCGGGCGGCGACCCCGGAGGCCTGCCAGGCCCTGGTCGACGCGATCGGGAGCGACCTGCGGGAGCTGGCCAGCGCGGCCGCGCAACTGTGCGCGGACGTCGAGGGCACCATCGACGAGGCCGTGGTCGGCCGCTACTACACGGGCCGGGCCGAGGCCTCCAGCTTCACGGTCGCCGACAAGGCGGTCGAGGGGCGTGCGGCCGAGGCCCTGGAGGCCCTGCGCTGGTCCCTGTCCACCGGGGTGGCGCCGGTCCTCATCACCAGTGCCCTGGCCCAGGCGGTCCGCGCCATCGGCAAGCTGGCGTCCGCCCCGCGCGGGGCCCGCCCCGGCGACCTCGCCCGGGACCTGGGCATGCCGCCGTGGAAGATCGACCGCGTCCGCCAGCAGATGCGGGGCTGGTCCGCGGACGGCGTCGCCGACGCGCTGCGCGCCGTGGCCGCCGCCGACGCGGGGGTCAAGGGCGGCGGCGACGATCCCGAGTACGCCCTGGAGAAAGCGGTCGTGGCAGTGGCCCGCGCGGCCCGCCCACAGCGCCGCTAGGCCGTCTCCCCCGGTCCCGTCGGGGCCCCGTGGATCCGGCCGGCCGGATCCACGCCGACGCGTGGGTCCGCCGGCGCAGGGTTAGCCTGGACACGGGGGATGCGCCGGCCAGGCCGCCTTCACCACCGGACGGCAAGGGTGTCCCGGTGGGCGAGAGGGAGGTTCCGTGGCCGGCAGAGTGCGCGTGACGACGGTGGACGCCGGGCCCTTCACCATGCCGATGAGCGGTCTCCTGTACGGGGCCTCCGGCACCATCACCGTGCCCTCGACCGTGGCCGTCATCGAACACGCCACCCACGGGCTGATCCTCTTCGACACCGGGATCAACCACCGCGTGGCAGACCCCGAGGCCGCCGAGGCCCACTGGGGTCCGGGACGGCGGGCGGAGTACGGGGCCGAGGGCTTCACCCGGGCCCACGCCGTCGACGCACAGCTGAAGCGCCTCGGCTACCGGCTGGAAGAGGTCAGGTACGTCCTCTACTCCCACCTGCACCTCGACCACGCCGGAGGGATGACCTACTTCCCGCACGCCGTGCACGTCGTCCAGCACGAGGAGCTGCGCCACGCCTGGTGGCCGGACCGCTGGACCGCGCGGGGGTACGCGTTCAACGACTACGCGGGCAGCCGGGACTACGAATTCCTCGAACTCCGGGGCGACACCGACCTGTTCCAGGACGGCACGCTCACCCTCCTGCACACCGCCGGCCACACGCCCGGCCATCAGGGCGTCGTCCTGGACCTCGTCCACCACGGACGGATCGGCCTGATGGGCGACGCCGCGCACCTGCAACAGGGACTGGACCGCAACGCCCCCATGCCCAGCGATTGGAACATCGAGGAGAAGCTGCTCACCTACGGGCGACTGCGCGCACTGTCCAGGGCCGGCATCCCCGTGTTCCTCTCCCACGACCCCGGCCACTTCGCCGAGCTGCCGCACGACGGCGAGTTCTGGGACTAGCACCCGCCGCCCCCGAGGTCCTGACCTCGACGGGCATCGCCGCCCTTCGCGGGTAACGCGAAGGCCCCGGCCGCCACCCTGGGGAAGGGGGGAGGCCGGGGCCTTCGGTCACTGCGTTGGTGCGCCGCACCCGCGTGGCGAACGCAGGCCGCGTGCGGCGCGGTGTGCCGGTGAAGGAGCGGAAGAGAGGGCCCGCTGGGTCCTTACCGGCGATTCACATCGAGAGCTCAGCCCTGGAGGGAGGCAACCTTGGTGGCCAGCGCCGACTTCTTGTTGGCGGCGGCGTTCTTGTGGATGACACCCTTCGAGACAGCCTTGTCGAGCGCACGCGCGGCGGCGCGAGAAGCCACGGTGGCCTTCTCGACGTCACCGGCGACGACGGCCTCGCGGGCCTTGCGGATCGCGGTCTTGAGCGACGACTTGACGGCCTTGTTGCGCAGGCGCGCCTTCTCGTTGGTCTTGTTCCGCTTGATCTGGGACTTGATGTTCGCCACGAAAGAGCCTTTTCAGGTTCAGAGTTTTGTTCTTCGGATTGTGCCTCGACAGCTGAGAGGGCATACGAGACACAGCTGCCCAGGCTACCAGGCACGCTCGGGGCGGCCCAAACCGAGCGCACTGCCCCATCCATGGGACCATGGGAGCACTCAGACTTCGTTCCGAGATCCGACTGCGACCGAGAATCAGGACACTGCGTGCCCGCGATCCCCAGCCACGTGCCCGAGCCGAGCCGTACCGACTCGGCGCTGATCCGCAATTTCTGCATCATCGCGCACATCGACCACGGCAAGTCGACGCTTGCCGACCGGATGCTCCAGATCACCGGTGTGGTCGACCAGCGGCAGATGCGCGCCCAGTACCTCGACCGCATGGACATCGAGCGTGAGCGCGGCATCACGATCAAGTCCCAGGCGGTCCGGCTGCCCTGGGCGCCCACCACGGGCGAGGGTCAGGGCAACACCCACATCCTCAACATGATCGACACCCCCGGGCACGTCGACTTCACCTACGAGGTCTCGCGCTCGCTCGCCGCGTGCGAGGGCACGGTCCTCCTGGTGGACGCCGCGCAGGGCATCGAGGCGCAGACCCTCGCCAACCTGTACCTGGCGATGGAGAACGACCTCGCGATCGTCCCCGTCCTGAACAAGATCGACCTGCCGGCGGCCCAGCCGGAGAAGTTCGCCGAGGAGCTCGCGAACCTGATCGGCTGCCAGCCGGAGGACGTGCTGCGCGTCTCGGCGAAGACCGGTCTCGGCGTCGAGGCGCTGCTCGACAAGGTCGTCGCCACCGTCCCGGCCCCGGTCGGCGTCAAGGACGCCCCGGCCCGCGCGATGATCTTCGACTCGGTCTACGACTCGTACCGCGGCGTCGTGACGTACGTCCGTGTGGTCGACGGCCAGCTCAACAAGCGCGAGCGCATCCGGATGATGTCCACCGGCGCCACCCACGAGCTGCTGGAGATCGGCGTCTCCTCGCCGGAGATGACCCCCTCCGACGGCATCGGCGTCGGCGAGGTGGGCTACATCATCACCGGCGTGAAGGACGTCCGTCAGTCCAAGGTCGGTGACACCATCACCAGCCTGACCAACGGCGCCACCGAGGCCCTCGGCGGCTACAAGGACCCGCGGCCGATGGTCTTCTCGGGCCTGTACCCGCTCGACGGCTCGGACTACCCGGACCTGCGCGAGGCCCTCGACAAGCTGCAGCTCAACGACGCCGCGCTCGTCTACGAGCCGGAGACCTCGGCGGCGCTCGGCTTCGGCTTCCGCGTCGGCTTCCTCGGCCTGCTCCACCTGGACGTGGTCCGCGAGCGCCTCGAGCGCGAGTTCGGCCTCGACCTGATCGCCACCGCGCCCAACGTGGTCTACCGAGTGGTCATGGAGGACGGCAAGGAAGTCACCGTCACCAACCCGAGCGAGTTCCCCGAGGGCAAGATCTCGGACGTGTTCGAGCCGGTGGTCAAGGCCACCGTGCTCGCGCCCACCGAGTTCATCGGCGCGATCATGGAGCTGTGCCAGCAGCGCCGCGGCACCCTCCTCGGCATGGACTACCTCTCCGAGGACCGCGTCGAGATCCGCTACACGCTCCCGCTCGCGGAGATCGTCTTCGACTTCTTCGACCAGCTGAAGTCCAAGACGCGCGGCTACGCCTCCCTCGACTACGAGCCCACCGGCGAGCAGTCCGGCAGCCTGGTCAAGGTCGACATCCTGCTGCACGGCGACAAGGTCGACGCCTTCTCCGCCGTCACGCACAAGGACGCCGCCTACGCCTACGGCGTGCGCCTGGTCGCCAAGCTGCGCGAGCTCATCCCGCGGCAGGCCTTCGAGGTGCCGATCCAGGCCGCGATCGGCTCCCGCGTCATCGCCCGCGAGACCATCCGCGCCATCCGCAAGGACGTCCTCGCCAAGTGCTACGGCGGTGACATCTCCCGCAAGCGGAAGCTGCTGGAGAAGCAGAAGGAAGGCAAGAAGCGGATGAAGATGGTCGGCTCCGTGGAGGTCCCGCAGGAGGCCTTCATCGCCGTCCTGTCCAGCGACGAGTCCGGCGGCAAGAAGAAGTAGCCGTCCGCCGCCGCCACCCGGCGGAACCAGGCCCCCACGCTCCGGCGCGGGGGCCTGTTTCGTTATGAACCGGCCGCTCGCGGGCCCTTACGCAGGCGCCGGACGGGCTCTACTCTGATCACTGCTCGATGGTTACTCGCCAGTCACTAGCTGGCAACGTCTCAAACCCGCCAGTCCCCAGCGCCCCCAAGCGCCCCACGCCCACGCACTGCCGCGTGGATCGGTCCGGAGGATGTCGTGAGCGACACACAGACCTATCTCGAGAACCGCCCGCCCACCGTGGCGGTGCTCTTCCTTGAGCGCGTCGCAGCGACGCCGAACGCGGAGGCCTACCGGTTCCCGGTGCCCGCGGCCGACGGCCGGGGCGACGACTGGAAGTCGCTCAGCTGGGGCCAGGCGGCCGAGCGGGTCTTCGCCATCGCCGCCGGGCTGATCGCCCTCGGCCTGCAGACCGAGGAGCGCGTCGCGCTCGCCTCCAACACCCGGGTCGAGTGGATCCTCTCCGACCTCGGCGTGATGTGCGCGGGCGGCGCGGTCACCACCGTCTACCCCAGCACCAACGCGGACGAGTCGGCGTTCATCCTCGCCGACTCCGAGAGCCGGGTGCTCATCGCCGAGGACGCCAAGCAGCTGGCGAAGGCGCGCGAGCGGCGCGCCGACCTGCCGAAGCTGGAGCACGTCGTGGTCCTCGACGCCGCGGACGCGGTCGCCGCCGACGGCGACCCCGAGGGCTGGGTGCTCTCGCTCGCCGAACTTGAGGCGCGCGGCAGGGACCACCTCGCCAAGCACCCCGCGGCGGTCAAGGAGCGGGTCTCGGCGATCACCTCCGACCAGCTCGCCACCCTCATCTACACCTCCGGCACCACCGGCCGCCCCAAGGGCGTGCGGCTGCCGCACGACAACTGGTCGTACATGGCCAAGGCCATGGTCGCCACCGGCCTGATCGGCCGCGAGGACGTCCAGTACCTCTGGCTGCCGCTGGCGCACGTCTTCGGCAAGGTGCTGACCTCGGGGCAGATCGAGGCCGGGCACGTGACCGCCGTCGACGGCCGGATCGACAAGATCATCGAGAACCTGCCGATCGTGCAGCCCACCTACATGGCCGCCGTCCCGCGCATCTTCGAGAAGGTATACAACGGCGTGGCCGCCAAGGCCCGCGCCGCCGGCGGTGCCAAGTACAAGATCTTCCAGTGGTCGGTCGGCGTCGCCCGCGAGTACGCCAAGGTCACCCAGGACAACTTCCGCCGCACCGGGCAGGCGACCGCGCCCTTCGGCCTCGCCACCAAGCACAAGATCGCCGACGCGCTCGTCTACTCCAAGCTCCGCGAGGCCTTCGGCGGCAACCTGCGCGCCGCCGTCTCCGGCGCCTCCGCGCTGGCGCCCGAGATCGGCTACTTCTTCTCCGGCGCGGGCATCCACATCCTGGAGGGCTACGGCCTGACGGAGTCCAGCGCGGCCTCCTTCGTCAACCCGGGCGAGGCCTACCGCACCGGCACGGTCGGCAAGCCGCTCCCCGGCACCGAGGTCCGCATCGCCGACGACGGCGAGGTCCTGCTGCGCGGCCCCGGCATCATGCAGGGCTACCACCGGCAGCCGGACAAGACCGCCGAGGTCCTG
This sequence comes from Streptomyces sp. NPDC046308, assembly GCF_055588065.1. NCBI lineage: Bacteria > Bacillati > Actinomycetota > Actinomycetes > Kitasatosporales > Streptomycetaceae > Streptomyces > Streptomyces sp. NPDC046308. The sequence continues at coordinate 556,880 of NZ_JBVJFB010000002.1, read as the reverse complement.
GAGTCCGACGGCTGGCTGCACACGGGCGACATCGGCGAGCTGTCGGCCGACGGCTACCTGCGCATCACCGACCGCAAGAAGGACCTGATCAAGACCTCGGGCGGCAAGTACGTCGCCCCGGCGGAGATCGAGGGCCAGTTCAAGGCGATCTGCCCGTACGTGTCGACCATCGTCGTGCACGGCGCCGACCGGAACTTCTGCTCGGCCCTCATCGCCCTCGACGAGCCGTCGATCCTCACCTGGGCGGCCGACAACGGGCTGGAGGGCAAGACGTACGGACAGGTCCTGGCCGCGCCGGAGACCGAGCGCCTGATCGAGACGTACGTACAGACCCTGAACGAGGGCCTCCAGCGCTGGCAGACGATCAAGAAGTTCCGGCTGCTGCCGCGGGACCTCGACGTCGAGCACGGGGACCTGACGCCCAGCCTGAAGCTGAAGCGGCCGGTGGTCGAGCGTGAGTTCAAGCACCTGATCGAGGAGATGTACGAGGGGTCGCGCGAGGCGTAGCGCCTGCCGCGGGCTCGGCCGGGCGGGGCGGCCGGGCCGCCCCGCGGTCCCCGCCGCCTCCCCGGCGGGCCCGGGGAGGGGGCCTCCGGTCCGTGCGCGCTTCCCGGGGCTCCGCCCCGGATCCTCCCCCGGACTTCGTCCGGGGGCCCCGCGCCTCAGACGCCGGCGGGGCCGGGTCGGGTGCCGGGCGGGGCTGACCATGCGCGGGGTGCGGGATGATGGGGGTATGCCTTCCGCACTGCCCGACGGTGAACCCATGCCCGAAGACGGCTCGCTGCCGTCGCATGCCCTGGTGGGCGCGGGGGAGCGGCCGCTCGGTTTCTACCTGCATGTCCCCTACTGCGCCACGCGCTGCGGGTACTGCGACTTCAACACCTACACGGCCACCGAGCTGCGGGGCACCGGAGGCGTGCTCGCCTCCCGGGAGAACTACGCCGACACCCTGATCGACGAGGTCCGCCTCGCGCGGAAGGTACTCGGGGACGACCCGCGGGCCGTACGGACCGTGTTCGTCGGCGGCGGTACCCCCACGCTGCTGCCGGCCGGGGACCTCGTCCGGATGCTCGCCGCGATCCGCGACGAGTTCGGCCTGGCCGAGGACGCGGAGATCACCACGGAGGCCAACCCGGAGTCCGTGAACCCGGAGTACCTGGCCGAGCTGCGCGCCGGCGGCTTCAACCGGATCTCCTTCGGCATGCAGAGCGCGAAGCAGCACGTCCTGAAGGTGCTGGACCGCACCCACACCCCCGGCCGCCCGGAGGCCTGCGTCGCCGAGGCGCGCGCGGCGGGCTTCGACCACGTCAACCTCGACCTGATCTACGGCACGCCCGGCGAGAGCGACCAGGACTGGCGGGACTCCCTCGCCGCCGCCCTCGGAGCCGGCCCGGACCACATCAGCGCCTACGCGCTGATCGTGGAGGAGGGCACACAGCTGGCCCGCCGGATCCGCCGGGGCGAGGTCCCGATGACGGACGACGACGTGCACGCCGACCGCTACCTGATCGCGGACGAGGTGATGGCCGGGGCCGGGTACTCCTGGTACGAGGTCTCGAACTGGGCCACCTCGGAGGCCGGGCGCTGCCTGCACAACGAGCTGTACTGGCGCGGCGCCGACTGGTGGGGCGCCGGGCCGGGCGCGCACTCGCACGTGGGCGGGGTCCGCTGGTGGAACGTGAAGCACCCCGGAGCGTACGCCGCCGCGCTGGCGGAGGGCCGCTCCCCGGGCGCGGGACGCGAACTCCTCTCCGAGGAGGACCGGCGCGTCGAGCGGATCCTGCTGGAGCTGAGGCTCGTGGACGGCGTCCCGCTGTCCCTGCTCGCCCCGGCCGGGCTCGCCGCGTCCCGCAGGGCCCTCGCGGACGGGCTGCTGGACGCCGGTCCGTACGAGGCCGGGCGGGCCGTCCTGACCCTGCGCGGCCGGCTGCTCGCCGACGCGGTGGTCCGGGACCTGGTCGACTGATCGCCGACTTCGGCACCTCCAGGGGCGTCAGGCCTCACCGCCACCCGTGACGAAGTCGATCAGTTCCTCCACGCGGCCCAGCAGCGTCGGCTCCAGGTCCTTCCAGGACGTCACCCGGGACAGGATGTGCTGCCACGCGGCGCCCGTGTTCTCCGGCCAGCCCAGCGCCCGGCAGACGCCCGTCTTCCAGTCCTGGCCGCGCGGGATGACCGGCCACGCGGCGATGCCCAGCGCGGACGGCTTCACCGCCTGCCAGACGTCGACGTACGGGTGGCCCACGATCAGGACGTCCGGCGAGGTCACCGACGCCGCGATGCGGGACTCCTTCGAGCCGGGCACCAGGTGGTCCACCAGCACGCCCAGGCGGGCGTCCGGGCCCGGGTCGAAGTCGGCGACGACGGCCCGCAGGTCGTCGACGCCCTCCAGGTACTCCACCACCACGCCCTCGACGCGCAGGTCGTCGCCCCAGACCTTCTCGACCAGTTCCGCGTCGTGGCGGCCCTCCACGTAGATGCGCCCGGCCCGCGCCACCCGTGCCCGGGCCCCGGGGACGGCGATCGAACCCGAGGCCGTACGGGAGGGCGCCGACGGGCCCCGGGGCGGGCGGACCAGCGTGACGACCGCGCCCTCCAGCAGGAAGCCCCGCGGCTCCATGGGGAACACCCGCCGCCTGCCGAAGCGGTCCTCCAGGGTCACCGTGCCCGCCTCGCAGGCCACCACCGCGCCGCAGAAGTCCGTACCCGCCACCTCGACCACCAGATCGGGCTCGGCCGCCACCTCGGGCACCGCCCGGGGGCGCTTCCACTGCGGGGTCAGGTCGGGGGAGTACTCGCGCATCCGGCCGACAGTAGGAGAGCGGCCCGCGTCATGTCTCCGACACGCCGAAACGGGCTGCCAGTGTGGCGCGTTGCGCACGGACGAAGGCTCCCGAGACCACCGCTCCGTGACCCGGCACGTACAGTGCGTCGTCCCCGCCGAGCGCGAGCAGCCGGTCCAGGGCGGCCGGCCACTGCCGGGGCGTCGCGTCCGGACCCGCCAGGGGCTCGCCCGACTCCTCGACCAGGTCCCCGCAGAACACGGTCTCGCGCTCGCCCGGCACGAAGACGGCCAGGTCGTGCCGGGTGTGCCCGGGCCCGACATTGGCCAGCAGCACCTGCAGCCCGCCCAGTTCCAGCGTCCACTCGCCCGACACCAGGTGCTTCGGCACCACCAGCAGGTCCACCGCCTCGGCCGCCTCCGCCTCCGCCAGGCCGTGGCGCACCGCGTCCCCGCGCAGCTCCTCACGGCCCGTGGAGAGCAGCGCGTCCAGCCCGACCGCGCCGAAGACCTCGGCCCCGGAGAAGGCGGCACCGCCCAGCACGTGATCGAAATGGCCGTGCGTGAATGCGATATGGGTCACGCGCCGACCCGTCAGCCGCTCCGCCTCGGCCCGCACCTGCGCGCCCTCCCGGAGACAGGAACCGGGGTCGATCAGGAGCACCGACTCGTTGCCCACCACCAGTCCCACGGTGCAGTCCCACACCGGCAGGCGTCGCCGGCCGGCCCGTCCGGTCAGCCGTTCCCAGCCTTCCTCTTCCCAACGCACGTCCATGCCGCGACGCTACCCTGGCGGGCCTCCCTTGCCAGGGTCTCACTACCCGGCCGTACACTGAGCGGGGGATCTCTGGCACTCGAACGGACAGAGTGCCAACGAACCCGGCAGAACACGGCAACGGACCAGAGCTGGAGGTGTGCACGCGATGCTCAGCGAACGCAGACTCGAAGTGCTGCGCGCCATCGTCCAGGACTACGTGGGGACGGAGGAGCCGGTCGGCTCCAAGGCGCTCACCGAGCGGCACCGGCTCGGCGTCTCGCCCGCGACCGTGCGCAACGACATGGCCGTGCTGGAGGACGAGGGCTACATCGCCCAGCCCCACACCAGCGCCGGCCGGATCCCCACCGACAAGGGCTACCGGCTCTTCGTCGACAAGCTGGCGGGGGTCAAACCGCTGTCGACGCCCGAGCGCCGGGCCATCCAGAACTTCCTCGACGGCGCCGTCGACCTCGACGACGTCGTCGGACGCACGGTGCGGCTGCTCGCGCAGCTCACCCGGCAGGTCGCGGTCGTGCAGTACCCGAGCCTGACCCGGTCGACCGTCCGGCACGTGGAGCTGCTCTCGCTCGCTCCCGCGCGCCTGATGCTCGTACTGATCACGGACACCGGACGGGTCGAGCAGCGGCTCATCGACTGCCCGAGTCCCTTCGGCGAGGCCTCGCTCGCCGACCTGCGGGCCCGGCTCAACAGCCGGGTCGTCGGACGGCGCTTCACCGATGTGCCCCCGCTCGTCCAGGACCTCCCCGAGTCCTTCGAGGCCGAGGACCGCGGCACGGTCTCCACCGTGCTCACGACACTCCTCGAAACCCTGGTCGAGGAAGCCGAGGAACGGCTGATGATCGGCGGCACCGCCAATCTCACCCGCTTCGGCCACGATTTTCCCCTGACGATCAGGCCGGTGCTGGAGGCGCTGGAGGAGCAGGTCGTGCTCCTCAAGCTGCTCGGCGAGGCCAGCGAGTCGGGAATGGCCGTACGGATCGGGCATGAGAATGCCTACGAGGGACTGAACTCCACGTCCGTCGTCTCGGTCGGTTACGGTTCGGGCGGCGAAACAGTCGCCAAACTCGGCGTGGTCGGACCGACCCGCATGGACTACCCCGGAACGATGGGAGCGGTACGCGCAGTGGCACGTTACGTCGGACAGATCCTGGCGGAGTCGTAAGTGGCCACGGACTACTACGCCGTTCTCGGCGTGCGCCGCGACGCATCGCAGGACGAGATCAAGAAGGCCTTCCGGCGGCTCGCGCGCGAGCTGCACCCGGACGTGAACCCCGATCCCAAGACGCAAGAGCGTTTCAAGGAGATCAACGCCGCCTACGAGGTCCTCTCGGACCCGCAGAAGAAGCAGGTCTACGACCTCGGCGGGGACCCGCTGTCCTCCTCGGGCGGCGGCGGTGCGGGCGGCTTCGGAGCCGGTGGCTTCGGCAACTTCTCCGACATCATGGACGCCTTCTTCGGCCAGAGTCAGCAGCGCGGCCCGCGCTCGCGGACCCGGCGCGGCCAGGACGCCATGATCCGCCTGGACCTGGAGCTGGACGAGGCGGCCTTCGGGACGACCAAGGACATCCAGGTCGACACGGCCGTCGTCTGCACCACCTGCTCCGGTGAGGGCGCCGCTCCCGGCACCTCCGCGCAGACGTGTGACATGTGCCGCGGCCGCGGTGAGGTCTCGCAGGTCACCCGGTCCTTCCTGGGCCAGGTCATGACCTCGCGCCCCTGCCCGCAGTGCCAGGGCTTCGGCACCGTGGTCCCGACCCCGTGCCCCGAGTGCGCGGGCGACGGCCGGGTCCGCTCCCGCCGCAGCCTCACGGTCAAGATCCCGGCCGGTGTCGAGAACGGCACCCGGATCCAGCTCGCGGGCGAGGGCGAGGTCGGCCCCGGCGGCGGCCCCGCCGGCGACCTGTACGTGGAGATCCACGAGCTGGCGCACCCGACCTTCCAGCGGCGCGGGGACGACCTGCACTGCACGGTGACGATCCCGATGACGGCGGCCGCACTGGGCACCAAGTGTCCGCTGGAGACGCTGGACGGCCTGGAGGAGATCGACATCCGGCCCGGCACCGGCTCCGGGCAGGCGATCCCGCTGCACGGGCGGGGCGTCACCCACCTGCGCGGCGGCGGGCGCGGCGACCTGATCGTCCACGTCGAGGTCACCACCCCGGGCAAGCTGGACGCCCAGCAGGAGGAGCTGCTGCGCCAGCTGGCGAAGCTGCGCGGCGAGGAGCGGCCGATGGGCCAGTTCGCGCCAGGCCAGCAGGGGCTGTTCAGCCGCCTGAAGGACGCGTTCAACGGTCGCTGAGCGGCCGGCGGACACCGCCGAGAGCCCGGCCAGGGGATTCCCCGCCGGGCTCTTCGCATGGGCCCGGCGGCGGCCGGGGAGCGGGGCCGGAAGCGGACTATGCCAGGCGAATGCCATGATTCGGCCCCATGAGCGGGACATGGCACGATGCAGTGCATGTCCTCCGCGCCGAACGGTCTCTCTCCTTACCCGATCGTGCAGGCTCCCATGGCGGGCGGCGCCTCCTGTCCGCCGCTCGCCGCCGCCGTGTGCGAGGCGGGCGGGCTGGGCTTCCTGGCGGGCGGCTACAAGACCGCCGACGGGATGTACCAGGAGATCAAGCAGGTGCGTGCGCTGACCCGGCGCCGCTTCGGCGTCAACCTCTACATGCCGCAGACCGGCTACGTGGACCCGGCCGCCGTGGAGGCGTACCGCGGGCAGCTGGCCGGTGAGGCGAGCTGGTACGCGGTCTCGCTCGCCGAGGAGGACGTCATCGGCACCAGCGACGACGGCTACGACGCCAAGCTCGCCATCCTCCTCGAAGACCCGGTCCCGGTCGTCTCCTTCACCTTCGGCTGCCCCTCCTCCTCCGCCCTCGCCGCCCTGCGCAAGGCCGGTACGTACACGGTCGTCACGGCGACCTCCGTCGAGGAGGCCCGTACGGCCCAGCAGGCGGGCGCCGACGCCGTGTGCATCCAGGGCGCCGAGGCGGGCGGCCACCAGGGCACCCACCGCGACGACCCGCAGGTCGACGGCACGGCGGCCGTGGGGCTGCTCGCGCTGGTGGCCCAGGTGCGGGAGGCCGTGGCCCTGCCGATCATCGCGGCCGGCGGCCTGATGCGGGGCTCGCAGATCGCGGCGCTGCTGGCGGCGGGCGCCGAGGCGGCGCAGTTCGGGACGGCCTTCCTGGCCTGCCCGGAGTCGGGTGCGGACCCCGCGCACAAGAAGGCCCTGACCGACCCGCTGTTCGTCCGGACCGAGCTGACCCGGGCGTTCTCCGGGCGGCCGGCGCGCGGGCTGGTGAACCGCTTCGTGCGCGAGCACGGCCCGTACGCCCCGGCCGCCTACCCCCAGGTCCACCACCTGACCTCGGGGCTGCGCAAGGCGGCCGCCGCGGCCGGGGACCCGCAGGGCATGGCCCTGTGGGCGGGCCAGGGGCACCGGCTGGCGCGGGCACTGCCGGCGGCGGAGCTGGTGGAGGTGCTGGCGGCCGAACTGACCGAGGCACAGAGCACGTTGAAGGCAATGCAGATGAGGAGTGCGTCATGACCGCCCCGGTGTTCGTGGTCGAAGAGGTCCCCGCGGGGGCGGAGTTCGTCCTGGAGGGCCCGGAGGGCCGGCACGCGGTGTCCGTGAAACGGCTGAACCCGGGCGAGGCGCTGGTCCTGACCGACGGCCGGGGCGGCTGGGCGGAGGCCGTCGTCAAGGCGGCGGAGGGCAAGGACCGGCTGGTCGTGGCCGTGTCCTCGGCCGGACTGGAACCGGAACCGGCCGTCCGCATCACCGTGGTCCAGGCCCTGCCCAAGGGCGACCGCGGCGAGCTGGCCGTCGAGACCATGACCGAGACCGGCGTGGACGCGATCGTGCCCTGGCAGGCCTCGCGCTGCATCACGCAGTGGCGCGGGGACCGGGGGGCCAAGTCCCTCGCGAAGTGGCGGGCCACCGCGCGCGAGGCGGGCAAGCAGTCCCGCCGGGTGCGGTTCCCGGAGGTGGCCGAGGCCATGTCCACCAAGCAGGTGGCGGCGCTGCTCGCCGAGGCCGACCTGGGGATGGTCCTGCACGAGGACCGCGACACCCCCTCCCAGGCCCTGGCCACGGCCGCGCTGCCCACCTCGGGTTCCGTCGTCCTGGTCGTCGGCCCGGAGGGCGGCGTCTCCCCGGAGGAGCTGGCGGCCTTCGCCGCGGCGGGGGCCCACCCCTACCGCCTGGGCCGCTCCGTCCTGCGGACCTCCACGGCCGGCACCGCGGCCACGGCGGTCCTGCTGGCCCGCACCGGCCGCTGGGCCTGAGGGGCCGGCCGGTCCCGACGGACCGCCCCGCCTCCCCGTCCCGGGCCCGAAGGGCCGAAACGGCCGCCCGCGGCGGCCGCCCGGCTGGATACGATGCCCGGACCGATCACCATCACGGGAGGCTCAGCAATGGCCGGGGAACCGCAGGCGGACTGCCTGTTCTGCAAGATCGTCGAGGGGCACATCCCCGCGACCGTGGTCCGCGAGACCGAGACCACGGTCGCCTTCCGGGACATCAACCCGCAGGCGCCCACGCACGTGCTCGTCATCCCCAAGGCGCACTACCCCGACGCGGCCTCCCTCGCCGCCGCCGAGCCGGCCGTCGCCGCCGACATACTGCGCGAGGCCGGCCAGATCGCCCTCGACGAGAAGATCGTCGACCACGGCTACCGCGTGGTCTTCAACACCGGCTCCGGCGCCGGGCAGACCGTCTTCCACGCGCACGCGCACGTCATCGGCGGCCGCGGCCTCCAGTGGCCCCCCGGATAGCACGTGTCCGTACGAGAGTTCGTCGTGCTGGGCACCGCCAGCCAGGTGCCCACCCGACACCGCAACCACAACGGATACCTGCTGCGCTGGGACGGCGAGGGCATCCTCTTCGACCCGGGCGAGGGCACGCAGCGGCAGATGCTGCGGGCCGGGGTCGCCGCGCACGACATCAACCGGATCTGTATCACCCACTTCCACGGTGACCACAGCCTCGGACTGGCCGGGGTGATCCAGCGGATCAACCTCGACCAGGTCCCGCACCCCGTCACCGCCCACTACCCGGCCTCCGGACAGAAGTTCTTCGACCGGCTGCGGTACGCCACGGCCTACCGCGAGAGCGTCCCGCTGCGCGAGGAGCCGGTGGCCGCGGACGGGACGCTGGCCCAGGGATCCCCGTACGTCCTGGAGGCCCGGCTGCTCTCGCACCCCGTGGAGTCCTTCGGCTACCGGATCACCGAGCCCGACGGGCGCCGCATGGTGCCGCAGCTGCTCGCGCGGCACGGCATCAAGGGGCCCGACGTCGGCCGGATCCAGCGCGACGGGCGGCTCGGCGAGGTCACCCTCGACGAGGTCAGCGAGCACCGGCCCGGCCAGCGGTTCGCCTTCGTCATGGACACCCGGCTCTGCCCCGGCGTGGACGCGCTCGCCGAGGGCTGCGACATGCTGGTGATCGAGTCGACCTTCCTCGACGAGGACGAGCGGCTGGCCACCGACCACGGGCACCTCACGGCGGGCCAGGCGGGGCGGGTGGCCCGGGACGCGGGCGTACGGCACCTGGTGCTGACGCACTTCTCGCAGCGGTACACGGACCCCTCCGCGTTCGAACGGCAGGCGCGGGCCGCGGGCTTCGAGGGCGAGCTGACGGTGGCGGAGGACCTGGTGCGCGTGCCGCTCCCCAAGCGGGGCTGAGCGGGCGGGTGATCTGCGCCACACTGGGGTTTGGCCCTGCCCCGGGCGGGCAGGGCTGGCAGCTTTCCGCCGGAAACTCATCGGGGAGTACACCGTGACCAGTAGGGACCTCGACAGCCGCGCAGCCGCAGTGGACCCGCTCGGTCCGGTGCGCGATCCGCAGGAACCGGGCTGTGACGTCTTCCTGACCGGGACGGTCTTCCTCGACATCATCTTCACGGGCCTGGACTCGGCACCCGTGCGCGGTACGGAGTCCTGGGCGCGCGGCATGGGCTCCAGCCCCGGCGGCGTCGCCAACATGGCCACCGCCCTGGCCCGGCTGGGCCTGCGCACCTCGCTGGCCGCGGCCTTCGGGGACGACCACTACGGCGAGTACTGCTGGGACGCCCTGGAGCAGGGCGAGGGCATCGACCTGTCCATGTCGCGCACGATCCCCGGCTGGCACAGCCCCGTCACCGTCTCCATGGCCTACGAGGGCGAGCGCACCATGGTCTCGCACGGCCACGAGGCACCCCCGCCCGCCGACGCGGGCCCCTTCCCGCACTGCCCGCCGCGGGCCCGCGCGGCCGTGGCCGCGCTCGGTGCCGGCCGGGGCGAGGAGTGGATCGGCGAGGCCGCCCGGAACGGCTCGCGGATCTTCGCGGACGTGGGATGGGACGAGAGCGGACGGTGGGACCTGGGGGCCCTGGCCGACTTGGAGCACTGCGAGGCCTTCCTGCCGAACGCGGGCGAGGCCATGCGGTACACCCGCACCGACTGCCCCCGCGCCGCCGCCCGGGCGCTCGCGGAGAAGGTGCCGATCGCCGTGGTCACGATGGGCGCGGAGGGCTCGTACGCGGTGGACGGGCGCACCGGCGAGACGGCCCAGGTCCCCGGGATCACGGTGGACGAACTCGACCCGACGGGGGCGGGGGACGTGTACGTGGCGGGCTTCCTCACCGGCACCCTGGCGGGCTGGCCCCTCGCGGACCGCCTCGCCTTCGCCGGGCTGACGGCCGCCCTGTCCGTCCAGGAGTTCGGCGGCTCCCTGTCGGCCCCCGGCTGGCCGGAGGTGGCCCACTGGTGGCGGACCGCCCCGCCCGCGCTCCGCGGCCGCTACGGCTTCCTGGACGACCTGATCCCGCCCGTCTCCGGCCCGGCGGCCCGGCGCAGAGCCGTGCCCACGATCGGCTTCCGGCACTCCGCGTGAGCGGACGGGCACGGGGCCGTGGCACCCCGGGGGCCACGCGGAGAGGGCGTAAAACCTCTCGGGGAAGCAGCGGCGGCGACGTACGCTTGGTATTCCGGAGGTCGTCGATCGGCGAGGCCCCTCAGCGGGAGGTATGTGCAGGCCACAGTGCCGGCCCATGACTCAGACACCCACAGCCCACATTCCAGTGCCGGGGCAGGCGCGAGCCCACTTCACCGTCCCGGCCAGGCACCCGATGGTCACGGTGCTCGGATCCGGTGACGCCCTGTTGCGCGTGATCGAGAAGGCCTTCCCGAAGGCCGACATCCATGTTCGGGGCAATCAGGTCAGCGCGATCGGCGACGCGGCGGAAGTCGCGCTGATCCAGCGCCTGTTCGACGAGATGATGCTGGTGCTCCGCACCGGGCAGCCGATGACGGAGGACGCAGTGGAACGCTCGATCGCCATGCTCAAGGCGAGCGGCAACGGCAACGGGAGCGGTCCCGAGGAAACGCCCGCCGAGGTGCTCACCCAGAACATCCTCTCCAGCCGCGGCCGCACCATCAGACCCAAGACCCTCAACCAGAAGCGGTACGTCGACGCGATCGACAAGAACACGATCGTCTTCGGCATCGGCCCCGCCGGTACCGGCAAGACCTACCTGGCCATGGCCAAGGCGGTCCAGGCCCTGCAGTCGAAGCAGGTCAGCCGGATCATCCTGACCCGGCCCGCCGTCGAGGCGGGGGAGCGGCTCGGCTTCCTGCCGGGCACCCTCTTCGACAAGATCGACCCGTACCTGCGCCCGCTCTACGACGCGCTGCACGACATGCTCGACCCCGACTCGATCCCGCGGCTCATGGCCGCCGGGACCATCGAGGTCGCGCCGCTGGCGTACATGAGGGGCAGAGCCCAGCCGATCTTCACGAAGGTCCTGACGCCGGACGGTTGGCGCCCGATCGGTGACCTCCAGGTCGGTGACCTCGTCGTCGGCTCCAACGGCGAGCCGACGCCCGTACTCGGCGTATATCCGCAGGGCGAGAAGGACATCTACCGGGTCACCGCGCAGGACGGCTCATGGACCCTGTGCTGCGGCGAGCACCTGTGGACGGTCCGCACGGCCTCGGACAAGCGAGGTGACAAGCCGTGGCGGGTCCTTGAGACCCAGGACATGATCGGCAACCTCCGGGCGGCACACGCTCGTCGCTACGAGCTGCCGATGCTCACCGCGCCCGTGGCTTTTCCCGAGCGCGAGATCCCGATGGACCCGTACGCGCTGGGTCTGCTGCTGGGTGACGGCTGCATCACGGGTTCCACGACGCCGTCCTTCGCCACGGAGGACGCGGAGCTGGTCCGGTCCCTGGAAGCAGCGCTCCCCGGGGTCACGGCCCGGCACAAGAGCGGTCCCGACTACGTCCTGAACCGGGTGAAGGCACCCGGTGACGTGGTCACGTTGGAGAACCCCGTGACCAGGGCCATGCGTGAGCTCGACCTGCTCGGCAGCCGCTCGCACTCCAAGCACGTGCCGGACGACTACCTGTTCAACACGGCGGAAGTCCGCCTCGCCGTGCTCCAGGGCCTGCTCGACTCCGACGGCGGCCCGGTCACGCAGCGGGACCGTTCCTGCCGCATCCAGTACTCCACCACGTCGATCGTCCTGCGGGACGACGTGATCGCCCTGGTCCAGTCGCTCGGCGGCGTGGCCTACACCCGGCGTCGCGCGGCCGAGGGGCGCAAGCAGGGCACCGCACCGGCCGCTCACCGGTACGACGCGCACGTCGTCGACATCCGGCTCCCCGAAGGCATCGAGCCCTTCCGTCTTGCCCGCAAGCGGGACGCCTACCTTGCGGCCGGTGGCGGCGGGCGCCCGATGCGCTTCATCGACTCCATCGAACCCGCCGGCCGCGAGGAGGCCGTGTGCATCCAGGTGGCCGCCGAGGACTCGCTGTACGTCACCCAGGACTACCTGCTGACGCACAACACGCTCAACGACGCCTTCGTCGTCCTCGACGAGGCGCAGAACACCACCGCCGAGCAGATGAAGATGTTCCTGACCCGGCTCGGGTTCGACTCGAAGATCGTCGTCACCGGTGACATCACGCAGATCGACCTGCCGGGTGGCGCGAAGAGCGGTCTGCGCGAGGTCCAGCAGATCCTGGACGGGGTGCCGGACATCCACTTCGCGCGGCTCACGTCCGAGGATGTCGTCCGCCACAAGCTGGTCGGCCGTATCGTCGACGCGTACGAGAAGTACGACGACGGCCAGCAGGCCGCGAACGGCCACCAGCGGAAGTAGACCCCAGCGCACCATGTCGATCGACGTCAACAACGAGTCCGGAACCGAGGTCGACGAGCAGGCGATCCTCGACATCGCCCGCTACGCGCTCACCCGGATGCGGATCCACCCGCTCTCGGAGCTCTCCGTCATCGTCATCGACGAGGACGCCATGGAGCAGCTGCACATCCAGTGGATGGACCTGCCCGGCCCCACCGACGTCATGTCCTTCCCGATGGACGAGCTCCGTCCGCCGGCGAAGGACGACGAGGAGCCCCCGCAGGGGCTCCTCGGCGACATCGTGCTGTGCCCCGAGGTCGCGAAGAAGCAGGGCGAGGAAGCCCCGACGCAGCACTCCATGGACGAGGAGCTCCAGCTCCTGACCGTCCACGGAGTGCTGCACCTGCTCGGCTACGACCACGAGGAACCGGACGAGAAGGCCGAGATGTTCGGCCTCCAGGCGGCCATCGTCGACGGCTGGCGCGCCGAGCGCGGCATCACCGGTCCGTCCCCGGCGCCCACCGTCTCGTGAACGCCGCACAGCTGATCACCGGCGCGGTACTGCTGGTGGTGGTGGCCTGGTTCGCGGCGTGCGCCGAGTCCGGGATCGCCCGCATCTCGATCTTCCGCGCCGAGCAGGCCGTACGGGAGGGCCGGCGCGGCAGCGAGAAGCTCGCCCAGGTCGCCGGCGACCCCACCCGCTACCTCAACGTGGCGCTGCTGGTCCGCGTCACCTGCGAGATGGCGGCCGGGGTGCTCGTCACCTACGTCTGCCTCGACGAGTTCGGCGACAACTGGACCGCGCTGCTCGTGGCCATCGCCGTGATGGTGCTCGTCTCCTTCGTCGCCGTCGGGGTCTCCCCGCGCACGATCGGCCGCCAGCACCCGCTGAACACCTCGACGGCGGCCGCGTACGTCCTCGTCCCCCTCGCCCGCGTGATGGGGCCGATCCCGCAGCTGCTGATCCTCGTCGGCAACGCGCTCACGCCCGGAAAGGGCTTCCGCAAGGGGCCGTTCGCCTCCGAGGCGGAGCTGCGCGCGATGGTGGACCTCGCGGAGCGGGAATCGCTGATCGAGGACGACGAGCGCCGGATGGTGCACCAGGTCTTCGAGCTCGGCGACACCCTGGTGCGCGAGGTGATGGTGCCCCGTACCGACCTGGTCTGCATCGAGCGGTACAAGACGGTCCGTCAGGCCACCACGCTCGCGCTGCGGTCCGGCTTCTCGCGCATCCCCGTGACCGGGGAGAACGAGGACGACATCGTCGGGATCGTCTATCTGAAGGACCTCGTCCGCAAGACCCACATCAGCCGCGAGGCCGAGTCCGACCTGGTCTCCACGGCGATGCGGGCGGCCGTCTTCGTGCCCGACACCAAGAACGCGGGCGACCTGCTGCGCGAGATGCAGCAGGTGCGCAACCACGTCGCCGTCGTCATCGACGAGTACGGCGGCACGGCCGGCATCGTCACCATCGAGGACATCCTCGAGGAGATCGTCGGCGAGATCACGGACGAGTACGACCGCGAGCTCCCGCCGGTCGAGGACCTGGGCGAGGACCGCTACCGGGTCACGGCGCGCCTCGACATCACCGACCTCGGTGAGCTGTTCAAGGTCGACGCCTTCGACGACGAGGACGTGGAGACGGTCGGCGGCCTGCTGGCGAAGGCGCTGGGCCGGGTGCCGATCGCGGGTGCCTCGGCGCTGGTGGAACTGCCCGACGGGCGTCCGCTGCGGATGACGGCCGAGTCCCCGGCGGGGCGGCGGAACAAGATCGTGACGGTGCTGGTGGAACCGGTGGCCGCGGCGGAGACCGTGGGGGAGGAGGGCGAATGACCCCGGCGGAGCTGCGGGAACTGTGTCTGGGCTTCAACGCGTCGGTGGAGGAGTTCCCCTTCACGCCGGAGACCTCGGTGTTCAAGGTGCTGGGCAAGGTGTTCGCGCTCTCCGCGCTGGACGCGGAGCCGCTGAAGGTCAACCTCAAGTGCGAACCGGAGCTGGCGGTGCGGCTGCGGGAGGAGCACGAGGCGATCGTGCCGGGCTATCACATGAACAAGCGGCACTGGAACACGGTGACGGTCGGCGGGATCCCCGACGCGCTGCTGCGCGAGCTCGTCGAGGACTCGTACGACCTGGTCGTCGCGGGGCTCCCGCGGGCGGAGCGGCTGAGGCTCGACCGGCCGTGAGCCGGGCCGGGGCCGGGGCGTCGCGGCGGGGTCGTTGCGCGGCCCGGCCGGGGCGCTCCCTATGCTTTCGACCATGACCGAGAGCACCGGGATCGACCCCGAGGACAGCAAGATCATCACGCTGGCGCGCAGCGCCCGGGCCCGTAACGCGGTGCCCGAGGGGGCGGCGGTGCGCGACGAGACGGGCCGCACGTACGTCGCCGGGACGGTGGAGCTCGACTCCCTGAAGCTGAGCGCGCTGCAGACCGCGGTCGCGATGGCCGTGGCGAGCGGGGCGCGGTCCCTGGAGGCCGCGGCCGTCGTCAGCGCGGCCGACGCCCCCGCCGAGGCCGACCGCGCGGCCGTCCGCGACCTGGGCGGCCCGGACACCCCGGTGCTGCTGGCCGCCCCGGACGGCACCCTGAAGTCCACCACCCCGGCAGGCCCCTAGCCTCCCGGCGGGGTCGCCACCGATCTGTGTGCCCGCGCTTGGTCACCGGAGCCGGCCCACATCAGCCCGGCCCGAGCCACGTCCGGCCCGGCCCGAGCCACGTCCGGCCCCGCCGGGCCGATCCAGCTCTGCCGGCACAACCCAGCCCCTCCGGCGTTTGAGTGGGGGTTCCCCCAGACTTCGTCCGGGGGGACCCCCACGCCTCAAACGCCGGCGAGGCTGGATTTGTCGGCTGCCCCGCCGGGAGGCTGGTGGCGGCGGCGGATGATCATCGCCATCAGGGCGGCCATCGCGCACAGCGCGCCCGAGGCGTACCAGACGAGGTCGTACGAGCCGGTCAGGTCCCGGGCCAGGCCTCCCAGGAACGCCACCACCGCCGCGCCGACCTGGTGCGAGGCCAGTACCCAGCCGAAGACGATCGCGCTGTCCTCCCCGTAGTGCTCACGGCAGAGCGCGATGGTCGGCGGGACGGTCGCGACCCAGTCCAGCCCGTAGAAGACGATGAAGAAGACCATCGGCGGGTGCACCGAAGGCGCCAGCAGCATCGGCAGGAAGAGCAGCGAGACCCCGCGCAGCGCGTAGTACACGGCCAGCAGGCGGCGCGCCTCGAAGCGGTCCGTGAACCAGCCGGAGGCGATGGTGCCGACGACGTCGAACACGCCGATCACCGCGAGCAGCCCCGCGGCCGCCGTCACCGGCATCCCGTGGTCGTGCGCCGCCGGTACGAAGTGCGTCTTGACCAGCCCGTTGGTCGAGGCCCCGCAGATCGCGAAGGTGCCCGCGAGCAGCCAGAAGGGGCCGGTCCGAGCCGCCTTGAACAGCACCGTCACCGTCCGCCGGGCCGCGCCCGTCACCGGGGCGGGCTTTTCCGCGTACGTGCCTCCGTACGGCGCGAGCCCCACGTCCGCCGGGTGGTCGCGCAGCAGCAGCCAGACGAACGGGACGACGACCAGGGCCGCCAGCGACACCGTCACCGCCGCCGGACGCCAGCCGTGGTGCTCCACCAGCCAGGACAGCAGCGGCAGGAAGACCAGCTGACCGGAGGCGCCGGCCGCGGTCAGGATGCCGGTGACCAGGCCGCGCCGGGCGGTGAACCAGCGGTTGGTCACCGTGGCGGCGAAGGCCAGTGCCATGGAACCGCTGCCCAGGCCCACCAGCACGCCCCAGAACAGCACCAGCTGCCAGGACGCCGTCATCCACACGGTGGCCGCGGTGCCGCCGGATATGACCAGAAGGGCCAGGGCCACCACCCTGCGGATGCCGAAGCGGTCCATCAGCGCCGCGGCGAAGGGGGCGGTGAGCCCGTACAGCGCGAGGTTCACCGAGACGGCGACGCCGATGGTGCCGCGCGACCAGTCGAACTCCTCGTGCAGCGGCTCGATGAGCAGTCCGGGCAGCGAGGCGAAGGCGGCGGCGCCGATGATCGTCACGAAGGCGACGGCCGCGACGAACCAGGCGCGGTGGACGCGTCCCTGGACGGCCGGCGGCGTGGTCGTGGTCGTGGGGGCGGGGGTGGGGGCTGTCTGCGTCACGCCGACAGCTTCCGGCCGGGAGGGACCCCGACGATAGTGGCCTGACCGACACCCTTCGATACGATTGGGCCATGGCCCTTCACCGTGTCGTCGTCCTCGCGCTCACCGGGCTGCTGCCCTTCGAGCTCGGCATCCCGCACCGGATCTTCGGCCGCGCCAAGGACTCCGCCGGCGAGCCGCTGTACGAGATCCTGACCTGCGCCCTGGCCCCCGGGCCGGTGCGCACGGACGCCGACTTCGCGGTCCAGGTCGAGCACGGCCCCGAGCTGCTGGCCACGGCCGACACGGTGGTGGTGCCCGCCTCGTACGAGCTGGGGCCGGTGTACGAGGAGGGCCGGCTGGGCGCCGAGCTCGCCGCGGCGCTCGCGCACATCCGGCCCGGAACCCGGCTCGTCTCCATCTGCACGGGCGGGTACGTGCTGGCCGCCGCGGGTTTCCTGGACGGCCGCCCGGCCACCACGCACTGGTTCCACGCCGAGCACTTCCAGCGGCTCTTCCCGGCCGTGCGGGTGGACGCCGGCGTGCTCTACACCGACGACGGGGACGTGCTGACCTCGGCCGGGGTCGCCGCCGGCATCGACCTGTGCCTGCACATCGTGCGCCGTGACCACGGCGCGGCCGTCGCCAACGACGTGGCCCGGCGGACCGTCGTACCGCCGCACCGGGACGGCGGACAGGCCCAGTTCATCGAACGCCCGGTGCCGCAGCCGCAGCTGGCCAGCACCGCGGCGGCCCGCGCGTGGGTGCTCGACCGGCTGCACGAGCCGGTGCGGCTGGTCGACCTGGCCCGGCAGGAGGCCATGTCGGTACGGACGTTCACGCGCAGGTTCCGTGAGGAGGCCGGGATCAGCCCCGGCGAGTGGATCGTCGGACAGCGGGTGGAACGGGCCCGGAGGCTGCTGGAGCGGACCGATCTGCCGATGGAACAGGTGGCGCGGGAGACGGGCTTCGGGACGGCCCAGTCACTGCGCAAACACGTGCAGGCGGCGCTAGGGGTGAGCCCGACGGCCTACCGGCGCACGTTCCGCGCGTCCGGCGGGGACGCGGGCGAAGAGGGACGGGAGACCGGGGCCGGGGAGCGGGAACCTGCCATCTCCTGATGGGCCATCAGTTGACGCCGGATCCGTGCATTGACTTCTTCCGCCGCCCGCTCGTGAATGGCCCCCTGCGCAGGGGCCAGGTCGTGGGAACCCAGGGGGCGGGCAGTGCGAACACGGGCGCGGAAGCGGAGATGGTCGGCCGCCGTCGGCCTGGCGGTGCTCGCCGCCACGGCCGGGAGCGCCCTGGGCCCACCGGCCGCGGCCGAGGGGGAGACGCCCCCCGGCCAGGTGGAGTTCCCGACGCACTGCCTGCCGCCCCAGGAGGCGGGACTCCCGCCCGCCGACGGGCCCACCACCGCCCGGATCGCCGTCGACAACCCGGCTCCGCAGGTCGGCGACACCGTCACCGTGACCTACCAGGTGGTCCGGACCCCCGCCGCCAACCCGGCCGGCGGCGAACTCCCCGCCGACGTGCTGACCCCCACCGGCCGGATCCTGCTGGCGGGAGCGCAGAGCGGTGAGGTCACCGTCGTCGGGGGCAAGCGCAACGACCCCGTCCGGGCCGGCGAACCCCTCCCCGCCGTCACCATGACCGGCACGTTCACCGTCACGGCGCCCGGCGAGACCACCCTCGCCCCGGGCGGCTACACCCTGCACACCAGCCACCCGCTGGACCTCGACACCACCTGCACCGCCGCGGAACCGTCCGGCACCCCCGTCTCCGCACGCCTGACCGCGACTCCGCTGCCCACGGCCAACCTGCGCAGCGTCTTCCTCGCCGCCGCCTCCGGAAAGCCGGGTGCCAAGGTCAAGGTCACCGCCGCCGGATTCCCCCCGGGCACGGCCCTGACCGTGGCCGGACGGGCCGGCGCCGCCGAGACCGCGGACCGGGTGAGCGCCACCGCCGACGAACGGGGCACGGCCGCGGTGGAGCTGCCCGTCACGGACGGGGCCACCACCGCGGTGATCGCCTACGAGGGCCCGGCCTGGTCCGCGAGCCGGGGCTCCGGCCCGGCCGCGTACACCGTCATCGACGCCGCCCCGATGACGGCGGGCACCCGCAAGGTCACGGCCACCGTCGAACCGGGGGCCCTCGGCATGACCCAGGCCGGCGAGGACATCACCCTCGGCGCGGTCCCGTACGGCGACGGTGGCGCCGCCCCCGGCCGGATCGGCACCGTCACCGTCACCGACGCCCGCGGCGGCCCGGCCGGCTGGTCCCTGACGGGCAAGGTCACCGACTTCACGGGACCGGGCGGGGTGCGCATCCCGGGCGCGTCCCTGTCCTGGACCCCGACCTGCGTGGCGGCCGCCGGCAGCCCGAGCGCGTGTACGCCGGGCAGTGCGGGCGTGGTCGGCCCGGAGGGCGCCCTCCTGGCCTCCACCGCCAACGCCCCGCTGGTCGGCGGGACCTTCACCATCGACGCCACGGTGACGCTGCGGGTCCCGCCGTACACCCCGCCGGGGGCGTACACGGCGGTCCTGACCCTGACCTTGTCGTGACGCCCCGGCGAGGCGGGATCTCTCAGCCCCTTCGGCGTGTGAGGAGGGGGTCCGGGCGGAGCCCGGTTCCGGGAAGGGGCGGGGCGGGGGAAAGGCTCCGCGCAGCGGTGGCCCGCGCCGGGGTGGCGCTGCTGCTCGGCGGCGTCGTTCTCACCGGGCCCGCCGGAGCGGCCGAGGCGTCGGACAACGGTCAGTGGTCCGTGCAGCCCGCCGCGACGGGCGTCGGCCGGCGGCCGTACCTCTACCTCGCCGCCGCGCCCGGCCAGGCCGTCAGCGACGCCGTCACCGTCACCAACCGCACCGACCGCCCCCGCACCTTCCGGCTCTACGCCGCCGACGCCCACAACACCGCCCGCGACGGCGGCTTCGCCCTGCGCGGCCCCGACGAGCCGCGCCGGGCCACCGCCGCCTGGGCGAGGCTCGACCAGGAGCGGGTGACCGTACCGGCCCGGGGCGAGGTCCGCGTCGGCTTCACCCTCGCCGTCCCCGAGCGGGCGGAGCCCGGGGACCACCCCGGTGCCATCGTGGCCGTGGAGGACCGGCCCGCCGCCACCGCCGACCGGGGGATCGGCGTCCAGCAGGCCGTCGCCGCCCGGGTGTACCTGCGGGTGACCGGACCGACCGCCGCCGCCCTCGCCGTCGAGCGGGTGGCCGTGCACCGACGCGGCGCGGGCGCGGAGATCTCGTACACGCTCCACAACACCGGCAACGTCACCCTCCGCCCGCGCGCCTCCCTCACCGCCTCCGGCGCCCTCGGCCGCACGCTGCTGCGGCGCGAGCTCACCGGCCTGCCCGCCGAACTGCTGCCGGGTCAGGAAGTGCGCCTCGGCACCCGCTGGGAGGGTCCGCCCGGCGCGGAATGGGCCGAGCTGACCGTGCGCGCCCGGGCCGAAGGAACCACAGCTCAGGGCCGCGCCGCAGCCGCCGCGCATCCCATGCTGACGACCGTGCTGGCCCTCACTGCGGTGATCTGGTCGGCGCTGGGAGCGGCATCGGGGAGAATGGCCCGTATGAGCGATCGTTCCCCCGAGTCCACCAGCCCGCACCGTGCGGGCTTCGCCTGCTTCGTCGGCCGCCCCAACGCGGGCAAGTCGACCCTCACCAACGCACTCGTGGGCACCAAGGTCGCGATCACCTCCAACCGGCCGCAGACCACCCGCCACACCGTCCGCGGCATCGTGCACCGCCCCGACGCGCAGCTCGTCCTCGTCGACACGCCCGGCCTGCACAAGCCGCGCACGCTCCTCGGCGAGCGCCTCAACGACGTCGTACGGACCACCTGGGCCGAGGTCGACGTCATCGGCTTCTGCCTGCCGGCCGACCAGAAGCTCGGCCCCGGCGACAAGTTCATCGCCAAGGAGCTCGCGGGGATCAAGAAGACCCCCAAGATCGCCATCATCACCAAGACCGACCTGGTCGAGTCCAAGCAGGTGGGCGAGCAGCTCATCGCCGTCCACCAGCTCGCCGAGGAGCTGGGCTTCGAGTGGACCGAGATCGTCCCCGTCTCGGCGGTCGGCGACACCCAGGTCCAGCTGCTGGCCGACCTGATCGCGCCGCTGCTGCCGGAGAGCCCGCCGCTGTACCCGGAGGGCGACCTCACCGACGAGCCCGAGATGGTGATGGTCGCGGAACTGATCCGCGAGGCCGCGCTCGAAGGCGTACGGGACGAGCTCCCGCACTCCATCGCCGTGGTCGTCGAGGAGATGATCCCGCGCGAGAACCGCCCGGCCGACCGCCCGCTGCTCGACATCCACGCCAACGTCTACATCGAGCGGCCGAGCCAGAAGGGCATCATCATCGGCCCGAAGGGCTCCCGCCTGAAGGAGGTCGGGATGAAGTCGCGCAAGCACATCGAGGCGCTGCTCGGGACCCCGGTCTTCCTCGACCTGCACGTGAAGGTCGCCAAGGACTGGCAGCGGGACCCCAAGCAGCTCCGCAAGCTCGGTTTCTGAGGCGCGCACGCAACGACACGACGACGACGCACGGACGTGGCCCCCGCCAGGGGACCGCGTCCGTGCGTCCTGTCGTTCGTCCGGCTACGCGGGCCGGCGCACCCGCACCACGTTGTCCGTACGGGTCCCCGGCGTACCGTCGGGCTGCGCCTGGATCCGCTCGGTCTCCTCGGCCCGCAGCACCTCCCAGCCCACCGTGACCGGCTCCAGCTGTGCGAGGACCTCCTCGGGCGTGGGGAAGTGGGCCTCCTCGCGCTCCTCCTGCCACGGCGCCCAGCCCGCGTGGCCGACGACCAGCAGGGTGCCGCCGGGGGCCACGGCCGCGGCAGCCGTGCGCAGGACGGCATCGCGGGGGAAGTCCCCGTAGTTGTGCAGGAAACAGGCCGACACGAGGTCGAACTCCCCCTGGGGGAAGGACTCCGTCAGGTCGTGGCGCGCGAAGGAGATCCGGTCCGCGACCCCGGCGTCCGCGGCGTGCTCGGCGGCCCGGCGGAGGGCCACCCCGGAGATGTCGGTCCCGGTGACGGTCCACCCGCGGCGGGCCAGCCAGACGGCGTCGCCGCCCTCTCCGCAGCCGAGGTCCAGGGCCCGCCCCGGAGCGAGGTCGGACACCTCGCGCACCAGCATGGCGTTGGGCTCGCCGCTCCAGATCCGCTCGCTCTCCCCGTAGCGGCCGTCCCAGAACTCCTCGCCCGCCGGGGGCCCGGTCACGGGGTAGTGGTGGGAGTGCGCGTGGGCGTCCGTGTGCGCGTGCTCGGTCATGGGTCCCTCTTCCAGTACGGGTGCCGGTACGGCCGATGCTGCGCCCGACCCGCCCGTACGGGCAAACCTCGTTGCCGTTTCGGCAAACCGCGCCCGGGCGGGGCCGGACGCGCGCCCCGGCTCCGGCCGCCCGAGCGGGCGCGTCACCCCTGCGGTTCGGCGATCAGCGCCGTGCCCACCCGGCGGAAGCCGATGCGGGAGTAGACGCGGGCCACGTCCTCGTCGCCGGCCGAGAGGAAGACCGTACGGGCCCCGCGCGCGAGGGCCTCCGCGACCAGCGCGGCCGTCACCCCGAGGGCCAGGCCCTGCCGGCGGGCCGACGGGAGGGTGCCGACGCCCACCACCTCGGCGACGTCCCCGATCGGGGTGTACATGCCGGAGCAGAGCACGACGCCGTCGCGTACGGCCGCCGCCATGGCAGAGGTGCCCGCCGCCAGCTTTCCGGACACCCGGGCCCGGCCCTCCTCGGCCGAGGGGTCCTCCGTCGCCGCCGCGAGTTCCGCGGGCCCGGCCTCGCCCACCGCCGTGCCCGGGGCCGCGAAGGCCAGGGCCGGGACGGTCACCGCGGCGGTCAGCAGCGGGTCGTCCGCGCCGAGCAGACGGACCTCCGGATGCGGGGGGAGGACTTCCGCCGAGGGGTCCAGCACCATCAGCGGATGCGCGTGGACGGACAGTCCCGCCTCTTCCGCCGCGGCCCGCAGCGAGGGGCTGGTTTCGGCCACCCACTCGAAGGCCTCGGGGACCCCGAGCTCCCGTTGACGGGACAGCACGCGCCGGACGTCCGCCGCGCTCACCCCGCCGGAGCCGCCGAGGGCGGGCCGCGCGTAGTACGGCCAGCCGGAGCCCTCCTGGACGAACAGGGTCAGCGGGCCGAAGTCCTCGGCCCGCGCCCCGCCCGCCCGCGGCGCCGTGTCGTAGTACCGCTCCAGCTCGGACAGTGTGGAATCGATCATGTGGTCGGTCATCCGGACATCCAAGCAAAGCGGTGCTGCTCAGGCACCTTCTTTCAGGACCCGCGAGATCAGCGCCCGTTGGGCCTCCGAGAGCCGCGGCTCGGCGCAGGTGACCGTCCGGCCGTCGACCGTGATCCGGTACGAGAACCCGTCCCGCACCCGGTCCGCCGGATCGCCCGGCGGACCGGGCCGCAGCGCCAGCTGAGCCAGGGCCTGCCACTCGTCCTCGTCGGGCCGGCCCGAGGTGTCCACCTCGGCCCGGCGCTCGATGCCCGCGAAACCGCCCGTCCTTACCACCTGGATGCGCATGGGGGCGGTCTACCCCGCGAGCGGGACGCCCACCGCGGACCAGGCCTTCTGCAGGGCCTGGTGCTCGGCGCCGCCGTCGCCGTAGCGGGTCACGGCCGCCGCCGTCGAGAGCCGCGCGAAGTCCCCGAAGTCGGCGTTCGAGGCGAGCTCCCCGCCGGTCAGGGTGTCGTACCAGATCTGCCCGGCCCGCTCCCAGGCCTTGCCGCCCAGCTCGGTCGCCACGATGTAGAAGGCGTGGTTGGGGATGCCGGAGTTGATGTGGACCCCGCCGTTGTCGCTGTGGGTGTTGACGTAGTCGTCCATCGTGGCCGGCTGCGGGTCCTTGCCGAGCTCGTCGTCGTCGTACGCGGTCCCCGGCGCCTTCATCGAGCGCAGCGCGACCCCGGTCACGTTCGGGCCGAGCAGACCGGCCCCGATGAGCCAGTCGGCCTGGTCGGCCGTCTGCTCCAGCGAGTACTGCTTGATCAGCGAGCCGAAGACGTCGGACATCGACTCGTTCAGGGCGCCGGACTGGCCGCGGTACCTCAGGTTCGCCGTGTACTGGGTGACCCCGTGGGTCAGCTCGTGCCCGATGACGTCCACCGACACGGTGAAGTCGAGGAAGAGGTCCCCGTCGCCGTCCCCGAAGACCATCTGCTGCCCGTCCCAGAAGGCGTTGTTGTAGTCCTCGTCGTAGTGGACGGTCGCGTCCAGCGGGAGCCCGGCATCGTCGATCGAGCGCCGCCCGAAGCCCTTCAGGAACAGTTCGTACGTCGCCCCGAGCCCCGCGTAGGCGCGGTTCACGGTGGCGTCCTTGCTCAGCGGGTCGCCCTCCCCCCGGACCTTCTTCCCCGGCAGCTGCGTGCGGTGCTGGGCGTCGTAGAGGGTCCGGTCCGGTTCGTCGGAGGCGGGCGCGCCGAGCGTCGGCGCGATCCCGCGCACGGCGGTGACGCGGCGCCGGGTGCGCAGCAGGGAGTCGCGTTCGAGGGTGCGCTGGGCGAGATCGGCGCGCCGCGAGTCCCCGGACAGGGCGGCCTTGTCGAGGAGGTGGGGCGGCACCACGGTGCAGAAGACGGGGTGGCGGCGAGCGTGGGAGGCATCCATGCCCGGCAATGTGGCAGTGGGTCATGGCGGTGTCACTACCTGCGACCATGATTCATTCGCTTGTCTGAAAGCGGGGGCGCCGGATTGACGGATCGCCCTGACCCCGGCGCTTTGAAAGAGGCTTAGCTCACATTTGGTGCAAATCGGACGCTCGGGTCTTGCATACTGAAACAGGTCCTCGCGTCACCGCGCGGCTCGGCTAGGCTCGGCCCATCATGCGTTTCGGGCTGCTTCTCCTTAGCTGCCGCGGCGAGGGTCTGTAGTCGTAGGCCGGCCCCCTCCCCGCGGAGTTTGGTGTTGCGGTTTTTACGACCGCCGTCGGCCGTTCAGCGAACTACACGCGGACACGCGAGGAGCCCAACGCCATGAGCCAGCAGCCTTTTGTCGGTCGCCCCACGCCCATCACCAACGCGACCCACACCCAGCAGCCCTCCGGGATGCCGATCCACAAGTACGGCTTCTACGAGCAGGTGGAGATCCCGGACCGCACCTGGCCCGACGCCCGCGTCACCAAGGCCCCCCGCTGGCTGTCCACCGACCTGCGTGACGGCAACCAGTCGCTGATCGACCCGATGACCCCCGCCCGCAAGCGCGAGATGTTCGACCTGCTGGTGCGCATGGGCTACAAGGAGATCGAGGTCGGCTTCCCCTCCTCCGGCGAGACCGACTTCGCCTTCGTGCGCTCCATCATCGAAGAGGGCGCGATCCCGGACGACGTCACGATCTCCGTACTGACCCAGGCCCGCGAGGACCTGATCGAGCGGACCGTGGAGTCCCTGATCGGCGCCAGGCGCGCCACCGTGCACCTGTACAACGCGACCGCCCCCACCTTCCGCCGCGTGGTCTTCCGCGGCTCGAAGGAGCAGATCAAGCAGATCGCCGTCGACGGCACCCGCCTGGTCATGGAGTACGCGGAGAAGCTGCTGGGCCCGGAGACCACCTTCGGCTACCAGTACAGCCCGGAGATCTTCACCGACACCG
Organism: Streptomyces sp. NPDC046308; assembly: GCF_055588065.1. Taxonomy (NCBI): domain Bacteria; kingdom Bacillati; phylum Actinomycetota; class Actinomycetes; order Kitasatosporales; family Streptomycetaceae; genus Streptomyces; species Streptomyces sp. NPDC046308. The sequence continues at coordinate 531,467 of NZ_JBVJFB010000002.1, read as the reverse complement.
AGCTGGACTTCGCCCTGGAGGTCTGCGAGGCCGTCTGCGACGTCTGGCAGCCGGCCGAGGGCCGCGAGATCATCCTGAACCTGCCCGCGACCGTGGAGCGCTCCACGCCCTCCACCCACGCGGACCGCTTCGAGTGGATGGCCCGCAACCTGACCCGCCGCGAGCACATCTGCATCTCCGTGCACCCGCACAACGACCGCGGCACCGCCGTCGCCGCCGCCGAGCTGGCCCTGATGGCCGGCGCCGACCGCATCGAGGGCTGCCTGTTCGGGCAGGGCGAGCGCACCGGCAACGTCGACCTGATCACGCTGGGCATGAACCTGTTCTCGCAGGGCATCGACCCGCAGATCGACTTCTCGCAGATCGACGAGATCCGTCGCACCAGCGAGTACTGCAACCAGATGGAGGTCCACCCGCGCCACCCCTACGCGGGCGACCTGGTCTACACCGCCTTCTCCGGCTCCCACCAGGACGCCATCAAGAAGGGCTTCGACGCCATGGAGGCCGACGCGGCCGCCCAGGGCAAGACCGTCGACGACATCGAGTGGGCGGTCCCGTACCTGCCCATCGACCCGAAGGACGTCGGACGCTCCTACGAGGCCGTCATCCGGGTCAACTCGCAGTCCGGCAAGGGCGGCATCGCGTACGTCCTGAAGAACGACCACAAGCTGGACCTGCCGCGCCGCATGCAGATCGAGTTCTCCCGGATCATCCAGGCCAAGACCGACGCCGAGGGCGGCGAGGTCACGCCCAAGGCGATCTGGTCGATCTTCGAGGACGAGTACCTGCCCAACCCCGAGAACCCGTGGGGCCGCATCCAGCTGCGCTCCGGCTCGACGGCCACCGACAAGGACGGCACGGACACCCTGACCGTCGAGGCGGTCGTGGACGGCGTGGAGACCGTACTGAACGGCACCGGCAACGGTCCGATCTCGGCCTTCTTCGACGCGCTGGCCGGCATCGGCATCGACGCCCGCCTGCTGGACTACACCGAGCACACCATGAGCGAGGGCGCCTCCGCCGTGGCCGCCTCGTACATCGAGTGCGTGATCGACGGCCGCGTCCTGTGGGGCATCGGCATCGACGCCAACACCACCCGCGCCTCCCTGAAGGCGGTCATCTCCGCCGTCAACCGCGCGGGCCGCTGATCCCCCGGGAGCCCATCGCCCGTACGTGTGCCCCGTCCCTCCTCCCGGAGGGGCGGGGCCGCGTCGTTCCCGGTCTCAGCGGGCCAGGTAGCCGCCGTCCACCGGCAGCACCGCGCCCGTCACGAACGAGGCCGCGTCGGAGGCCAGGAAGGCGATGACCCGGGCCACCTCCTCCGGCTCGCCCAGCCGGCCCATCGGGTGCGCCCCGGCGATCTCCTCCAGGTACTCCGGCCCGCCCGGCTCGTCCTTCAGCGCGATCACCCGCTCCGTACGGATGGTGCCCGGTGCCACCGCGTTGACCCGGATCCCGCGCGCGGCCCACTCCACCGCGAGGTGCTTGGTCAGCCCCGACGCCACGAACTTCGCCGGTCCGTACGCCGCCTGGCGCGCCTGCCCGGCCACCCCCGAGATCGAGGACACGCAGACCAGCGCCCCGCCGGGCCGAGGCTGCGCCGTCATCGCCTCGATGGCGTACTTGCAGGTCAGGAACATCCCCCGGCCGTCGACCGCCATGACGTGGTCCCAGTCCTCCGGGGTGGTCTCCCGTACGTCCGAAAGGGGGAGCACCCCGGCGTTCGCCACGGCCACGTCCAGGCGTCCGTACGCCCGGACGGCGGCGGCGACCATCGCGTGATTGGCCTGCGGATCGGCGACGTCACCGGCGACCGCGGTGATCTCGTACCCCTCGGCGGCCAGTTCCGTACGCAGGGACTCCACCCCGGGGCCGTTGATATCGGCCGCGGTGACCCGGGCTCCCGAGCGGGCCAGCAGCAGCGCGGTGGCCCGGCCGATCCCGCTCGCGGCGCCGGTCACCAGACAGGACTTGTCTTCCATGCGGCCGACCTTAGGGGGAGCGCAACGGGGGCGCGGGGGAGGACAGGGGCGGACGCGGGGGCGCAGATCGGCCAAGTGCGCGCCCCGGCACATGTTGTCTTGTCACACGGCTGACGCATCCTCACCGATGTGGCTAACATCACGCCAACCCGGCGATGCTGCCGTGGGGGTCCCTCCCGTGCCCGCGGGGCGACGGGGGAGTTACGGAGGTGCGACGTGCTGCCAGTTCGGGGTGGGGACGGCCGGAAGCTGACGGTCTGGGGCATCCGCACCACCTGGAGCACCGTGGGCGACGGGGAGTTCTTCTGCCCGGCCTGCGGTGGAGACCGCAACTACCGCAGGCGCACCGGGCGACGCCGGTTCACCGTCGTCGGGGTGCCGGTGCTGCCGCGCGGACACGAGGGGCCCGTCGTCGAGTGCCAGGGCTGCCGCGCCCGCTTCGACACCGACGTCCTGGACCACCTCACCACCACCCGCTTCACGGCGCTGCTGCGCGACGCCGTGCACACCGTCGCGCTCGCCGTGCTGACCGCGGGCGGGACGGCCTCGCGCAGCGCGCTGGAGGCCGCGGTGGGCGCCGTACGGGCCGCGGGCTTCCCGGACTGCACGGAGGAGCAGCTGGAGTCCCTCGTGGAGGCCCTCTCCACCGACGAGGGCCGGCTCGGGCTGTACGACGTCCCGGAGTGCTGCGGGGCCGCGCTGTCGATAGAGCTCCACGAGGCCCTGGAGCCGCTGGCCCCGCACCTGGCGGGCCCGGGCCGCGAGTCGATCCTGCTGCAGGGCGCCCGGATCGCGCTCGCGGACGGCCCGTACATCCCGGCCGAGCGCGAGGTGCTCGCCACCGTCGGCGCGGCGCTGCGGATCGACGCGGACGAGGTGGCGCGCCTGCTCTCGGCGGTACGCGCTCCCTAGCGGTGCCCTGGGCCCCGGCCGGCGGCGTCTGCGCGAGGAAACGGCGCGGCGCCGCGACCGTGTCGGCGGCGCTCCGGTATTGCCCCCTTCTCCTCGCGCGGGGCGGGCCTGTCCCGGAAAACGTACAAGGCATACCGGAATGCGTACGAACCGCGGCGAATTCAGGTAACGATCCGGCCTCACGGATGTGAACCGCGTTCCGCCGGTGGTCGTGCAATCGGTGGAGGGGCACCCTCCGCGCTGGGTGCATCACCCCGTCCCGTGGCCGGAATCATGCGCTCATGTTTGCGCCACGGAATGAGGCGAACCCTGCCCCCGCTGGTCACCACGGATGGTATTCGCAGTCGCGCAGCGGGAACGGACATCCCGGCGAAATCTGGCCTTACTCCGCCCAAGCGCTGGACGCCATGGGAGAACCCTCCAAAGTGAAGATCGCCAAGGGTCAACACTTTGTGGAAGTCGACGATATCTGTGAGCGGCCCCACAGGCGTTCAATTCCGGTCACACGGGGAGACGCGGCCGGTAACACAGGCGGGCTTCGATTCACGTGAACGCACTGACAACCCTGGCGGAAAACGGGATAGCGACCCACTCCGGCCAGGGATAACCAGAGATTCCTCTCAGTTACCTACCTCTTGAAGGGCAAGGCAGAGATGGCACGTGTCGCCGCCCGGCTTTCCGAAAACGGAGAGCGGAGCACGCACCCGGTCGACGAGGTGCTCCCCCTCCCCAAGCTCGCGCTGTACGGCTTCCAGCACGTACTCGCCTTCTACGCCGGCGCGGTGATCGTCCCGATCATCGTCGGCAACGCGCTGAAGCTGAGCCCTGAACAGCTGGTCTACCTGATCAACGCGGACCTCTTCACCTGCGGTATCGCGTCGATCATCCAGGCCTGGGGCATCGGCCGGATCGGTGCCCGACTGCCGCTGATCCAGGGCGTGACCTTCACCGCCGTGTCCCCGATGATCGCCATCGGCCTCGGCGCGGGCGGTGGAACCGCCGCCCTGCTGGTCATCTACGGCGCGGTCATCACCGCCGGCATCGCGACCTTCGCCTTCGCCTGGCTGCCGGCCAAGGCGTTCCGGGCGGTCATGCGGTTGTTCCCGCCGGTCGTCACCGGCACGGTGATCACGGTGCTCGGCATCGTCCTGATCCCGGTCGGCCTCAACGACGCGGCCGGCGGCCTCGGCAGCCCGGACTTCGGCGACCCGAAGAACTTCGCCTACGCCGGCGGCACCATGCTCTTCATCCTCGTCCTGATGAAGATCGGCAAGCCGTTCCTCTCCAGCATCTCGATCCTCCTGGGCCTGGTCGTCGGCACCATCACGGCCTTCCTCCTCGGGGATGCGAAGTTCGGCGACGTGAGCAAGTCCGACTGGGTCGGTGTCAGCACCCCGTTCCACTTCGGCGTCCCGAAGTTCGAGTGGTTCCCGATCGTCCTGATGCTCATCGTCATGCTGATCACCATGGTCGAGACGACCGGTGACACCTACGCCGTCGGCGACATCGTCGGCAAGGAGGTCGACAGCGAGACCGTGGCCCGCGCCCTGCGTGCCGACGGCGCCGCGACCGCCCTCGGCGGTGTCCTCAACTCCTTCCCGTACGTCGCCTTCGCCGAGAACGTCGGCCTGGTGCGGATGACGAAGGTGAAGAGCCGGTTCGTGGTCGTCGCCGCCGGCGTGTTCATGATCATCCTGGGTCTGCTGCCCAAGGCCGCGGCGATCGTCGCCGCCGTCCCGCACGGAGTCCTCGGCGGCGCCGCGACCGTCATGTTCGCCATGGTCGCCCTGGCCGGCATCCAGACCCTGGCCAAGGTGGACCTCAAGGAGGAGAAGAACGCGCTGATCGTCGGCGTCTCCCTCGCCTTCGCCCTGCTCCCCGCGACCGTCCCGGTCTTCTTCACCAAGCACATGGACGCGGACCTGTCCTCGCTCCTCAACAGCGGTGTCACCCTCGGTGCCACGGCCGCCATCGTCCTCAACCTCGTCTTCAACGGCCCGGCCAAGGACGGCGCCCACGACGCCCCGGAGGCGGGGGCCCAGGCCCTCGCCGACGCCGAGGTCGACACGGCGCCCGGCTCGGAGGCCGCCGCCCCCGAGGCCGTTCCCGCCAAGCCCGGGCTGCCCGCCCAGCCGGTGGCCGCGCCGGCCGGCGCCGAGAAGGCGGACGACGCGCAGACGTCCTCCGCCGGCTGATCCTCCCAAGGGGTGGTGGCCCCTCGCCCGGACCGACGTCCGGGCGAGGGGCCATCGCTGTCTCCGGGCGGGTCCCCGTACGGGACAATGGGCGCATGAGTCTGTTCCGCGACGACGGCATCGTGCTGCGCACCCAGAAGCTGGGTGAGGCGGACCGCATCATCACACTGCTGACCCGGGGCCACGGCCGGGTGCGGGCCGTGGCCCGCGGGGTCCGGCGTACGAAGTCCAAGTTCGGCGCCGGGCTGGAACCTTTCTCCCACGCCGACGTGCAGTTCTTCGCCCGCGGCAGCGAACTGATCGGCCGCAGCCTGCCGCTCTGCACCCAGACCCAGATCATCGCCCCGTACGGCAACGGCATCGTCACCGACTACGCCCGCTACACCGCCGGCACCGCCATGCTGGAGACCGCCGAGCGGTTCACCGAGAACGAGGGCGAGCCCTCCGTCCAGCAGTACCTGCTGCTCGTCGGCGCCCTGCGCACGCTCTCGCGCGGCGAACACGAACCGAACCTCATCCTCGACGCCTTCCTGCTGCGCTCCCTCGCCGTCAACGGGTACGCCCCCAGCTTCGACGACTGCGCGAAGTGCGGGATCCACGGCCCCAACCGGCACTTCTCCGTGGCCGCGGGCGGAGTGATATGCGGGGACTGCCGGGTGCCCGGCAGCGTCGTACCCTCGTCTGAGGCCATCGCCCTGCTCAGCGCCCTGCTGACGGGCGACTGGGGGCATGCCGACGGGTGCGAGGCGCGTCACGTGCGGGAGGGCAGCGGGCTGGTCTCCGCCTATTTGCACTGGCATCTGGAGCGCGGGCTACGCTCCCTGCGATACGTCGAGAAATAGGAGCTGGACACATGGCACGACGCGGGATTCTGGGGCGCTCTCGCCGCGAGTACAAGGTTCCCGAGCCGCACCCGTCCGGCGCGGTCCCGCCGAAGATCCCCGGCGAGCTCGTCCCGAACCACGTCGCGGTCGTCATGGACGGCAACGGCCGCTGGGCCAAGGAGCGCGGTCTGCCGCGCACCGAGGGCCACAAGGTCGGCGAGGGCGTCGTGCTCGACGTCCTCAAGGGCTGCCTGGAGATGGGCGTCAAGAACCTCTCCCTGTACGCCTTCTCGACGGAGAACTGGAAGCGCTCGCCCGACGAGGTCCGCTTCCTGATGAACTTCAACCGTGACGTCATCCGCCGCCGCCGCGACGAGATGAACGAGCTGGGCATCCGCATCCGCTGGGTCGGCCGCATGCCGAAGATGTGGAAGTCGGTCGTCCAGGAGCTCCAGGTCGCCCAGGAGCAGACCGTCGACAACGACGCCATGACCCTGTACTTCTGCGTGAACTACGGCGGCCGCGCGGAGATCGCCGACGCGGCGCAGGCGATCGCCCGCGACGTCGCGGCCGGCAGGCTCGACCCGTCGAAGGTCAACGAGAAGACCTTCGCGAAGTACATGTACTACCCAGACATGCCGGACGTGGACCTGTTCCTGCGCCCGAGCGGCGAGCAGCGCACCTCCAACTACCTGCTCTGGCAGAGCGCGTACGCCGAGATGGTCTTCCAGGACGTCCTGTGGCCGGACTTCGACCGTCGCAACCTGTGGGCGGCCTGCCTGGAGTACGCCCAGCGCGACCGCCGCTTCGGCGGCGCGGTCCCGAACCAGCCTGAGGGCTCCGCCGGCTGATCGTGTCGTTAGGCTCTGCCCCCATGAACACGACAGGTGGGGCGGAGCCGGCCCTCGGTACGCAGGTGGAGGCGTACTTCAGCCCCCGGCAGGCAGACGCCCGCGAGGCACTGAGATGGCAGAGCCGCAGCACGGCGAGGGGCCGTGTGCGGCTGCTCCTGTGGCTGGGGCTTCCCGTGGTACCGGCCCTGCTGGGGGCGGCCCGGGGCATTCCAGCGGAACACGTTCTGCTGCTGGCCGTGCTCGGGCCGTTCGTCGGCTGGTACGGGGCGCACATGAGCCTGGACCGGCGGGTGTACCGGCTGCACTCGTGGGCGGCCCGGCACCGCGAGTACCGCTGCACCTGCTCCGAGGCAGGGCTGGAGACGCGGCTGCCCGACGGGACCTCGTCGCGGATCCTGTGGAGCGAGTACGAGGCCTTCGCCGAGACCCGGAACCTGTTCCTGCTGCTCCCCAAGGGGAAGGGGTCACCGCTGTGGCTGCCCAAGCGGGCGGCCCTGACGGACGCCGAGCTGGACCGGATCCGCGGCATCCTGGGGCGGAACCTGCGAAGGCACTAGCAGGCCGGGGGCCGGTCAGCCCGCGGCGGCGCAGTCGGCGCAGGTGCCGAAGATCTCCACAGTGTGGGCCACGTTCACGTAGCCGTGCTCGGCCGCGATGGACTCCGCCCACTTCTCCACGGCCGGGCCCTCCACCTCGACCGCCTTGCCGCACTTGCGGCAGACCAGGTGGTGGTGGTGATCGCCGGTGGAGCAGCGGCGGTAGACGGACTCGCCGTCGCTGGTGCGCAGGACGTCGACCTCACCGGCGTCCGCGAGCGACTGGAGGGTGCGGTAGACGGTGGTCAGGCCGACGGAATCGCCACGGTGCTTGAGCATGTCGTGGAGTTCCTGGGCGCTGCGGAACTCGTCCACCTCGTCCAGCGCCGCCGCCACGGCCGCCCGCTGCCGGGTGGATCGCCCTCGTACTGGCGCGGTATTCATCTCGCCAGGCGCAGTCGCCACCGGTTCCTCCTCGTATCGGCCTGCCGCCATTGTGCCAGGCGGCCGAGGGCTCTAGACCTTTACGTCGTCCCGCGTGCACACCTCTTCGGCCGTGCGGGCCGCCCTCGCCCGGCGCCGGGCCAGGGGGGCGGACAGGGCCGTCAGCACCATGAAGACGCCGATGGCCAGCAGGACGATCGTCGCGCCCGAGGGCACGTCCATGTAGTAGGTGGCCGCCGTGCCGGTCAGGGACACGGTCAGGCTGATGGCCATGGCCAGGCCCAGCGTGGTGGCGAAGCTGCGGGTGAGCCGCTGGGCGGCCGCGACCGGGATCACCAGCATCGCGCTGACCAGCAGCAGGCCGACGATGCGCATGGCGACGGTGACGGTGACCGCCGCGGTGACCGCGATCAGCAGGTTCAGCGCGCGCACGGGCAGGCCGGTGACGCGGGCGAACTCCTCGTCCTGGCAGACGGCGAAGAGCTGGCGGCGCAGGCCGATGGCCACGGTGAGGACGAAGGCGGCGAGGATCGCCATCGCGGTCACGTCCTCGGTGGCGACCGTGGTGATCGAGCCGAACATGGAGCCCAGGAGGCTGGCCGTCTGACCGCCCCCGAGGTTGATGATCATGACGCCGCCGGCGAGGCCGCCGTAGAAGAGCATGGCGAGGGCGACGTCCCCGCTGGTCCTGCCGCGGGCGCGGATCAGCTCCATGCCGACGGCGCCGAGGACGGAGACGAGGGTGGCCATCCAGACCGGGCTGGTGTGGAGCACGAGCCCGAGGGCGACGCCGGTCATGGCGACGTGGCCCAGACCGTCGCCCATGAGCGCCTGGCGGCGCTGGACGAGGTACGTGCCGATGGCGGGGGCCGTGATGCCGACCAGGGCGGCCGCGATCAGCGCTCGCTGCATGAAGGCGTAGTCGAGGATGTCCATCAGCTCAGCAGTCCCGTCCGCAGGGGCTCGGCGTCGTGCGCCGCGTGGGGGTGTACGTGGTCGTGGCCGGGCAGGGCGTGCTGGCCGACGGCCTCCGGCGGCGGGCCGTCGTGGACGACGCAGCCGTCGCGCAGGACGACGGCCCGGTCGATCAGGGGCTCCAGCGGGCCCAGCTCGTGCAGGACGAGCAGGACGGTGGAGCCGGCGGCGACCTGCGCGCGCAGGGCGCTCGCCAGGACCTCCTGGTTGGCGAGGTCCACGCCCGCCATCGGCTCGTCCATGATCAGCAGTTCGGGTTCGACGGCGAGTGCCCGGGCTATGAGGACGCGCTGGTGCTGGCCGCCGGAGAGGGCGTCCACCGAGACGTCGGCGTGCCCTTCCATGCCGACCAGGGCCAGGGCGTGCGCTATGGCGACGCGGTCGGCCTTGCGCAGCAGTCCGAAACGGGAGCGGGCGAGCCGGCCGGAGGAGACGACCTCGCGGACGGTGGCCGGGACGCCGCCGGCGGCGGTGGTGCGCTGCGGGACGTACCCGATGCGCGACCAGTCGCGGAAGCGCTTGAAGTCCGTGCCGAACAGGCTGAGGGAGCCGTCGGTCAGCGGGACCTGACCGACCACGGCGCGGACGGCCGTGGACTTGCCGGACCCGTTGGCGCCGAGCAGGGCGACGACCTCCCCGCGGTGGACGGTGAGGTCGACCCCGCGCAGCACGGGGCGCGAGCCGAGCGAGGCCTTGGCCCCGCGCAGGGATATGACGGGCTGGTCGTCCGCCGGGCGGGGCGTGGACTGCATGGCTCGCGCCTCCGTTGCTGCTGCTGCCATTACTTGCTACCGAGTGCCTTCTGGAGGTTCTTCAGGTTGGACCGCATGACCTCGAAGTAGTCAGCGCCCTGGGACTTGTCGCTGATTCCCTCGAGCGGGTCGAGGACGTCGGTCTGCAGACCGGTGTCCGACGCGAGGACCTTGGCGGTCTTGTCGCTGGCCAGGGTCTCGAAGAACACGGTGGAGACATTCTCCTTCTTCGCGACCTCCTGGAGCTCCTTCATCCGGGCCGGGCTCGGCTCGGACTCGGGGTCGACGCCGGAGATGCCCTCCTGGTCCAGGCCGTAGCGCTCGGCGAGGTACCCGAAGGCGGCGTGGGTGGTGATGAAGGTCCTGGAGGCGGTGTTCTTCAGGCCGTCCTTGAACTCCGTGTCCAGCGCGGTCAGTCGGCCCACCAGCTCGTCGGTGTTCTTCCGGTAGTCCGCCGCGTGGGAGGGGTCGGCCTTCTCCAGGGCGGCGCCGACGCCCTTGGCGACCTCCGCGTACTTGGCGGGGTCGAGCCAGATGTGGGGGTCCGTGCCGGCCTCGCCGTGGTCGTGGTCGTGGTCATGGCCCTCGCCCTCGGCGTGGCCCTCCTCGGCGCCGTGGTCGTGGCCGGAGGAGGCGTGGGCCTCCAGCGTGGTGAGGGTCGCGGCGTCGACGACGTTCTTCACGCCGGACTGGGCGACGGCCTTGTCGACGGCGGGCTGCAGGCTCTTGAGGTAGAGGACCACGTCGGCCTCGCCGAGCTGCGCGGTCTGCCGCGGGGTGATCTCCAGGTCGTGCGGTTCGACGCCCGGCTTGGTCAGGCCGTGGACCTTCACGTGGTCCTTGCCGATCTGCTCGGCGAGGAACTGCATCGGATAGAACGACGCCGTCACGGCGAGCTTGCCGTCCTTGTTGCCGGTGGCGCCGCCTCCGGAGCAGGCGGTGAGGGCCGTGGCGCCGAGGGCGACGGCTCCGGCGAGGGCGGCGGTGGGTATGAGGCGTCGTACGTTCATGACATCCATTTTCATCAAAAATGGAAACGATTGTCAAAAACCCTGGTGGGGAGGCCGGGCGGGCGGCCGTGGAGGGGGATCCGATTTGAAAGGGGGGGTGCGGGCGCCGGTAACCTAAAGACTTCGCCGTTCGTCCTCGTAATGAAGAGAGCACCGTGGCCGCCGACAAGATCGACACCATCGTCAGCCTGAGCAAGCGCCGTGGCTTCGTTTTCCCGTGCAGTGAGATCTACGGCGGCTCCCGGGCTGCCTGGGATTACGGCCCGCTGGGTGTCGAGCTCAAGGAGAACATCAAGCGCCAGTGGTGGAAGGCGATGGTCACCGGGCGTGAGGACATCGTCGGCATCGACTCGTCCGTGATCCTGGCCCCCGAGGTCTGGGTGGCCTCCGGCCACGTCGCGACCTTCTCGGACCCGCTGACCGAGTGCACCGCCTGTCACAAGCGCCACCGCGCGGACCACCTGGAAGAGGCGTACGAGGCCAAGCACGGCCGCCTGCCCGCCAACGGCCTCGCCGACGTCAACTGCCCCCACTGTGGCGTGAAGGGCCAGTTCACCGAGCCCAAGCAGTTCTCCGGCATGCTGGAGACGCACCTCGGCCCGACCCAGGACACCGGCTCCAAGGCGTACCTGCGCCCCGAGACCGCCCAGGGCATCTTCACCAACTTCGCCACCGTGCAGACCACCTCGCGCAAGAAGCCGCCGTTCGGCATCGCGCAGATGGGCAAGTCCTTCCGCAACGAGATCACGCCCGGCAACTTCATCTTCCGCACGCGCGAGTTCGAGCAGATGGAGATGGAGTTCTTCGTCAAGCCGGGCGAGGACGAGCAGTGGCAGGAGTACTGGATGCAGGAGCGCTGGAACTGGTACCGCGACCTCGGCATCCGCGAGGAGAACATCCGCTGGTACGAGCACCCGAAGGAGAAGCTGTCCCACTACTCGAAGCGCACCGCCGACATCGAGTACCGCTTCAACTTCGGTGGCAACGAGTTCTCCGAGCTCGAAGGCGTCGCCAACCGCACCGACTTCGACCTCAAGGCGCACTCCGCCGCCTCCGGTCAGGACCTCGTGTACTTCGACCAGGAGTCCAAGGAGAAGTACACCCCGTACGTCATCGAGCCGGCGGCCGGTGTCAACCGCGCCATGCTCGCCTTCATGCTCGACGCGTACGTCGAGGACGAGGCCCCGAACGCCAAGGGCGTCATGGAGAAGCGCACCGTGATGCGCCTCGACCCGCGCCTGGCCCCGATCAAGGTCGCCGTCCTGCCGCTGTCCCGCAACGCGCAGCTGTCGCCGAAGGCCAAGGGCCTCGCCGCGGACCTCCGCAAGTTCTGGAACATCGAGTTCGACGACGCCGGCGCCATCGGCCGCCGCTACCGTCGCCAGGACGAGATCGGTACGCCGTTCTGCGTCACCGTCGACTTCGACACCCTGGACGACAACGCGGTGACCGTGCGCGAGCGCGACACCATGAAGCAGGAGCGCGTCTCCCTGGACCAGATCCAGACCTACCTCGGCAGCCGCCTGCTCGGCTGCTAGGGCAGGACGCACGCACGAAGACCGGTGGCCCGGTGCGCGGGAAGCGCACCGGGCCACCGGTCTTTCGTCTTCCGGGCGGGTCAGGCCGCGGAACCCCCGGCCGCCCCCGCCGCCTCGGCTTCGGCGGCCTCGGCGGCGCGGCGCTCGCCCTCCGCCTGGGAGCGCTTGCCGTACAGGGCGGTCCACACGCCCAGCGCGGCGAGCACCGTGTAGATCATGATCGGGCTGAGGGTCACCATGGTCTTGGTGCTCAGCGTGTACGCGAGGACGACGCGGACGACGGCCTCGATGACGTAGGCGACGCCCCAGACCAGGGTCATCCGGGTCATCGTGGTCCGGAAGCCCTCGTACTGCCACAGGCCGTTCCACCAGGCGGTGCTCTCGGGCGTGCCGTCGGTAGCGAACTTGCGGCCGAAGTAGAACATCAGCGGGCGCTTCGCCAGCAGGGTGGACAGGCAGAGCAGCCCGAACAGCCCGGTCACGGCGGAGTCCTTGACCAGCAGGGCCCGCGCCGAGGGGTCACCGACGAGCGAGACCCCGGCCGTGATCACTATGAACACGAGGGTGACCACGGCGAACTCGTCGAGCTTGCGGTGCCAGGCCACGCTGATGGCGCTGTCGAGCACGGGCCAGGCGCTGCTGAGGAGCAGCGCCGAGAACTCGCTCCAGCCGTGGTCGTCCACGAGCGTGTTGTACGTGATGATCGGCGCGACCACGTTGAGGCCGATGGTCAGGATCCAGCCGATGGCGGTCGCGGCCCCCGAGCGGGCGGGAGGCGCGGGTCGTGCTGCTTGGGCGGACAAGGTTCCCCCTGGGACGTGCCTGATGGAGTGCGGTAGGGGGACCGTAGGGACCGGAGGATGGCAGGGACAAGACAAGCGCGCCCAAAATGATCATCAAGTTCTCCGGACCGGCAGCTTCCGGACACCGCCGGCCCGGATCAGGCGCGCAGACCCCGGATGATCAGCGTGGTGACCGCCTCGAACTCCGTGAAGATCGTGGGCGAGAGCCAGTCGGCCGCGTACTGCGGATCGTGGAAGCGGCCGGTGGCGTCGAAGACCGCCCGGGCGGCGGCCGGCACGTCCTCGGCGGCGAGCGTCCCGGCGGCGACGCCCTCCGCGATGATCCGGGCCAGCTGGTCGATCAGCTGGGCCAGATGCGCGTCCACCACGCCGCTGTTCTCGGCGAGCAGCACGGTGTAGGTCGCGAACAGTTCCGGATCCGCGCCCGCCTTGTGGCGCTTGGCCTCGAACAGGGCCGCGAGCCACGCCTCCAGCTTGGTGGGGGCGCTCCCGGTGGGTGCCGAGGTGATCTCCTCCAGCAGGACCACGCTCTTGGCCAGCCAGCGGTCCGTGACGGCCTCCCGCAGCGCCGCCTTGGACGGGAAGTGCCGGTACACACTGCCGTGGCTGACGCCGAGGGCGCGCGCCACGTCCACCACGGTCGCCTTGGTGGGGCCGAAGCGGCGCAGCACCTCCTCGGTGGTCTCGAGGATGCGCTCGGGGGTCAGGGGCTCGGCGGCAGCGGGGGGCATGGGTACGACCGTACCGTCAGCTCAGCGCTCGCTGTCCAGGTGGGCCATCTGGGCCTGCGGGTACCGCTCGCCGGCCGCCGCACCGGCGGGCACGGCCTCCTCGATGGCCGCCAGGTCCGCGGCGCTGAACGTTATGTCCATGGCACCCAGTGCCTCGGCGAGCCGGTCCCGGCGCCGGGCGCCGACCAGCGGCACGAGGTCCACACCCTGCCGGGGGCCCTGCGCCAGCACCCAGGCGATGGCCGTCTGGGCGACGCTGACCCCCTTGCTCTCGGCGACCTTGCGCAGCGCCTCGACCAGGTCGAGGTTCCGGTCGAGGTTGTCGCCCTGGAAGCGCGGGCTCATCCCGCGGAAGTCGCCCGGGGCCAGCGCGCGGTCGCGGGTGAAGTGGCCGCTGATCAGGCCGCGGGACAGCACTCCGTACGCCGTGATGCCGATCCCGAGCTCGCGGGCGGTCGGCAGGATCTCCTCCTCGATGCCGCGGGAGATCAGCGAGTACTCGATCTGGAGGTCGGAGATCGGGGCCACGGCGGCGGCCCGGCGCATGGTGTCCGCGCCGACCTCCGACAGGCCGATGTGGCGCACGTGTCCGGCCCGGACCGCCTCGGCGATGGCCCCGACCGTCTCCTCGATCGGCACGTCCGGGTCGACGCGGGCGATGCGGTAGATGTCGATGTGGTCCCGGCCGAGCCGCTGGAGCGAGTAGGCCAGGAAGTTCCTGACGGCCGCGGGCCGCCCGTCATATCCGGTGAATCCGCCCTCGACCGTGCGCAGCGCGCCGAACTTGACGCTGGTCAGCGCGCGCTCGCGGGCCGCTGCGGGCGCCGTGCGCAGGGCTTCGTTGATCAGCAGCTCGTTGTGGCCCATGCCGTAGAAGTCGCCGGTGTCGAGCAGCGTGACGCCCGCGTCCAGGGCGGCGTGGATGGTCGCGAGGGACTCGGCGCGGTCGGCCTCGCCGTAGAGGGCGGACATCCCCATGCAGCCCAGCCCCAGCGGGAAGACGGAGGGGCCGGTGCTGCCGAGGGTGGTCGTCTGGATCTTCTCGTTCTTCGTCATGAAACGAGAATGGCATGACGACTGACAGATTTCAATATCTGTCAGTCGTCAGTGTCACGCGAGGATACGCAGGGCCAGCGCCGCCGCCGCGACCACCGTGAGGACGGCCGCCGGTGCGAGGTCGTAGTCCTTGACGCGCAGGTGGCTGATGACCGCGCCGAGGAAGTAGAGGGTCACGCCGACGGCGGCGGCCACGCCGATCGGCGCCACCCACAGGCCGGCGACCAGGCCGATCGCCCCGGCTGCCTTGAGGGCGGCGAGTCGTGGCAGCCACGAGGCCGGGAGCTGGACCTTCTGCATGTTCGCCATGATCCGGTCGCTGCGCTGGAGGGAGAAGGTGGCGGAGGCGGCGAGGACGAGGGCGAGCAGGCCGCCGACGACGGCGTAGGCGACGAACATGACGATCTCCAATGGTCGGTAATGTCAAACCATTGAATAGCATCAACGATAGAGCCAATGCAATCATTTCTCGATTGCTACGATGTGGACCATGACGGCAGATCAGGACGGATCGCACCCCCCGCAGCGGCTGGGCCTGCTGCTCGCCTGGCACGGAGCGGCCACCCAGACCCGGATGAGGAGGGCGCTCGGCGCCGCCGGGCTCACCCCCCGGCACGCCATGACGCTGATGCACCTGGAGGGCGGCCCCATCAGCCAGCGGGCGCTGGCCGAACGGCTGGAGGTGGACCCGAGCGTGCTCGTGGGGATCCTGAACGACCTGGAGGGCGACGACCTGGTCGAACGCCGCCGGGACCCGGCCGACCGGCGCCGTCACAACGTGGCCATCACCGCCGCCGGCGAGGCAGCCCTGCGCAAGACGAACGCCGCCCTCGACGAGGTCGAAAGCGGCATGTTCGCGGGGCTCTCGGAGCAGGAGCGCCAGCTCCTGCGCGGCCTCCTCGACCGGGTCAACACCTCGGCCGAGGACTTCGAGTGCGGCGAGTAGCCGGCGCCCGGGCCTGCCGCCCGGCCAAGGCCGGGCCGGCGCTCAGCCGCGCGGCGAACCCGCCGTCGCGGACGGGCTGACGGGCTCCTCCAGGGTGCGGGCCGTGCGCTCCGCCGTCGCCCGGGCCCAGCTGCCGCTCGTCACGGCACCCACCACCAGCACCGCCAGCCCGCAGAGCGTGATGATCCACCAGGCCGGCTGGGCCGCCCCGGAGAAGTCCGAGCCGCCGGCCAGCCCCGCGGCCAGGACCGAGCCGATGACCGCGACGCCCAGCGTGCCGCCGGTCTGACGGCTGGTCGAGGCGATGGCGGCCGCGACGCCCGCCTGGGAGCGCGGCATCCCGGACACCGCCGTATTGGTGATCGGCGCGTTCACCATGCCGAAGCCCAGCCCGAAGAGCACGTACCCGGTGAACAGCAGCGGGTTGGAGGTCTCGGCCTCGAACAGGGCGAACAGCAGCCCGCTCGACGCCATCGCCACGCCCGCGATCAGCAGGCAGATCCGCGGCCCCCGGCTGCCCACCAGCCGCCCCGCCAGCGGCGCGAAGACCACGGTCAGCGCCGCCATCGGCAGCATGTAGAGCCCGGCGTGCAGGGCGCTGAGGCCCCGTACGTCCTGGAGGTAGAGCGTGTTCAGGAAGAGGAAGCCGGCCAGACCGGCGAAGGCGCTGATCGCGATCACGGTCGACCCGCTGAAGGGCGCGCTCCGGAAGAACCGGAGGTCGATCAGCGGCTCCTCGCGCCGGGGCTCGTAGAACAGCAGCCCCACCAGCGAGGCCACGGCCACCACCGCACACCCCATGATCAGTGGCGAGCGCCAGCCGGCGGCCGGGGCCTCGATGATCCCGTACGTCAGGCTGCCGAGCAGGGCGATGACCAGCACCTGGCCCACCGGGTCCGGACGCCGCGGCCGGGCGGCCCGGGACTCGGGGATGTGGCGCAGGGTCAGCACGAGCGCCGCCAGTCCGATCGGCAGGTTGATCAGGAAGATCGAGCGCCAGCCCACCGAGTCCACCAGCACCCCGCCGATCAGCGGCCCCGCCGCCATGGAGACGCCGCCGACCGCGCCCCACACGCCGATGGCCCGGGCCCGCTCGGCCGGATCGGTGAAGGTGTTGGTGATGATCGACATCGCCACCGGGTTGAGCATCGCGCCGCCGACCGCCTGCACCATCCGGAAGACGATGAGCCAGCCGAGGCTGGGGGCGAGCGAGCACAGCAGGGAGCCCAGGCCGAAGGCCAGCAGGCCGGCGACGAACACCTTGCGGCGGCCGATCCGGTCGGCCGTGGAGCCCATGAGCATCAGCAGCGAGGCCAGGACCAGGGTGTACGCGTCGATGGTCCACTGCAGCCCCGCGACCGAGGCGTCGAGTTCCCGGCGCATCGAGGGCAGGGCGACGTTGAGCACGGTGTTGTCGAGGCTGACGATCAGCAGGCTCATGCAGCAGATCGCCAGGACGAGCATGCGCTGCCGGGGACTCGACTCGATCATGCCGCCGATGCTACGTCTGCCGTACCTCCTCGGCATGCGGGACAATGGGCGGATGACCACGCTCCCTCCGCCTCTCGCGATCGGCCCGCACACCGTGCAGCCCCCGGTGGTGCTCGCGCCCATGGCCGGCATCACCAATGCTCCGTTCCGTACCCTCTGCCGCGAGTTCTCGGGCGGCAAGGGGCTGTTCGTGAGCGAGATGATCACGACCCGCGCCCTGGTCGAGCGCAACGAGAAGACCATGCAGCTGATCCACTTCGACGAGACCGAGAAGCCCCGCTCGATTCAGCTGTACGGGGTCGATCCGGCGACGGTCGGCAAGGCCGTCCGGATGATCGTCGAAGAGGACCGCGCCGACCACATCGACCTCAACTTCGGCTGCCCGGTCCCCAAGGTCACCCGCAAGGGTGGCGGCTCGGCCCTCCCGTACAAGCGCAACCTGCTCCGCGCGATCCTCCGGGAGGCCGTCGCCGGCGCCGGCGACCTGCCGGTCACCATGAAGATGCGCAAGGGCATCAACGACGACCACCTCACCTACCTCGACGCCGGCCGGATCGCCGTCGAGGAGGGGGTCACCGCGATAGCCCTGCACGGACGGACCACGGCCCAGCACTACGGTGGCACCGCCGACTGGGACGCCATCGCCCGGCTCAAGGAGCACGTGCCGGAGATCCCCGTGCTCGGCAACGGCGACATCTGGTGCGCCGAGGACGCCCTGCGCATGGTCCGCGAGACCGGCTGCGACGGCGTGGTCGTGGGCCGCGGCTGCCTGGGGCGGCCGTGGCTGTTCAACGACCTGGTGGCGGCCTTCGAGGGCCGCCCGGAGGACTTCCACAAGCCGACGCTGCGCGAGGTCGCGGCGACCATGCACCGGCACGCACAGCTGCTGGGGGAGTGGATCGGCGACGAGGCGCGAGGGGTGATCGACTTCCGTAAGCACGTGGCCTGGTACCTGAAGGGCTTCTCGGTGGGGTCCGAGATGCGCAAGAAGCTCGCGGTCACCTCGTCCCTGGCCGAGCTGGACGCTCATCTGAGCGAGCTGGACCTGGACCAGGCGTGGCCCGAGAGTGCGGACGGCCCTCGCGGCCGGACGTCCGGAAACAACCGAGTTGTCCTGCCGGACGGCTGGCTGAAGGACCCGTACGACTGCGCGGGTGTGAGCGAGGACGCTGAACTGGACACCTCCGGAGGCTGACAAATCGCCCTCCGTGGCGCGTGATATACGCCACGCATGGGAAGGGTTTCGCTCAGATGAGCACTGAAGTCACGGGTAAGACTTTCAAAGGGTGGCACTGGGTGCCACCCTTTGTGCGTTCAACTCTTGAACACAAAGGGATCGATGATCGCTCATCCGAGCGTGATCAAGCCCCACGAGCCCCCTTCTCCTTCGAGAGGTGAACGCTGTTCGTACTTTCTGATTACCCATGAGTTACTTTCGATCTGCTGGCGCACGGGTGGTTACAGCCGCATGACGACCAAGTGGACGTACCCAGAAGCCTTCGATCTGGGTATGTTCCTGGCCGTCAGGGCAGCCACCGAGCCTCGAGGAGTCGAGACCCGTGTCGGAAAACAAAGATCAGAAGTTCGTCTACGACTTCACCGAGGGCAACCGCGACCTCAAGGACCTTCTCGGCGGCAAGGGAGCCAACCTCGCCGAGATGACCAACCTGGGTCTGCCGGTCCCTCCCGGCTTCACCATCACCACCGAGGCCTGCAAGGTCTACCTCGAGAGCGGCACGGCCCCGGCCGCCCTGCGCGAAGAGGTCAGCGCGCACCTTGCGGCCCTCGAGGCGAAGATGGGCAAGAAGCTCGGACAGTCGGACGACCCGCTGCTGGTCTCCGTCCGCTCCGGCGCCAAGTTCTCGATGCCCGGCATGATGGACACCGTCCTGAACATCGGCCTCTCCGACGAGTCCGTGACCGGCCTTGCCTCCCAGGCCGGTGACGAGCGCTTCGCGTGGGACTCGTACCGCCGCCTCATCCAGATGTTCGGCAAGACCGTCCTCGGCGTCGAGGGCGAGCTCTTCGAGGACGCCCTCGACGAGGCCAAGGCCGCCAAGAAGGTCACCGTCGACACCGACCTCGACGCCGCCGACCTGAAGAAGCTGGTCAAGCACTTCAAGAAGATCGTGGCGAAGGAAGCCGGCCGCGAGTTCCCGCAGGACGCCCGCGAGCAGATGGACCTCGCCGTCGAGGCCGTCTTCAACTCGTGGAACACCGACCGCGCCAAGCTCTACCGCCGCCAGGAGCGCATCCCGAGCGACCTGGGCACCGCGGTCAACATCTGCTCCATGGTCTTCGGCAACCTGGGCCCCGACTCCGGCACCGGCGTCGCCTTCACCCGCGACCCCGCCAGCGGCCACGCGGGCGTCTACGGCGACTACCTCCAGAACGCCCAGGGCGAGGACGTGGTGGCGGGCATCCGCAACACCGTGCCGCTCGCGGACCTGGAGGGCATCGACAAGACCTCGTACGACCAGCTCATGACGATCATGACGACGCTGGAGACCCACTACAAGGATCTCTGCGACATCGAGTTCACCATCGAGCGCGGCCAGCTGTGGATGCTCCAGACCCGTGTCGGCAAGCGCACCGCCGGCGCCGCCTTCCGCATCGCCACGCAGCTCGTGGACCAGGGCCTGATCGACGAGGCCGAGGCCCTCCAGCGCGTCACCGGTCACCAGCTCGCGCAGCTGATGTTCCCGCGCTTCGACGAGGGCGCGAAGACCACCCTGCTCGGCCGCGGCATCGCCGCCTCCCCGGGCGCGGCCGTCGGCAAGGCCGTCTTCGACTCCTACACCGCCGTCAAGTGGTCCCGCTCGGGCGAGAAGGTCATCCTGATCCGCCGCGAGACCAACCCGGACGACCTGGACGGCATGATCGCCTCCGAGGCCATCCTGACCTCGCGCGGCGGCAAGACCTCGCACGCCGCCGTCGTCGCCCGCGGCATGGGCAAGACCTGTGTCTGCGGCGCCGAGGAGCTCGACGTCGACACCAAGCGCCGCCGCATGACGGTCGGCGAGACCGTCATCGAAGAGGGCGACGTCGTCTCCATCGACGGCTCCACCGGCAAGGTGTACCTGGGTGAGGTACCCGTCGTACCCTCCCCGGTCGTCGAGTACTTCGAGGGCCGCATGCACGCCGGCGCCGACGACGCCGACGAGCTCGTCGCCGCCGTGCACCGGATCATGGCCTACGCCGACCGCGTCCGCCGCCTGCGGGTGCGCGCCAACGCCGACAACGCCGAGGACGCGCTGCGCGCCCGCCGCTTCGGCGCCCAGGGCATCGGCCTGTGCCGCACCGAGCACATGTTCCTCGGCGAGCGCCGCGAACTGGTGGAGCGACTGATCCTCGCGGACACCGACGGCGAGCGCGAGGAGGCACTCAGTGCCCTCCTGCCGCTGCAGAAGAAGGACTTCGTCGAGCTGTTCGAGGCGATGGACGGCCTGCCCGTCACCGTCCGCCTGCTCGACCCGCCGCTGCACGAGTTCCTGCCCGACATCACCGAGCTGTCGGTGCGCGTCGCCCTCGCCGAGTCCCGCCAGGACGCCAACGAGAACGACCTGCGCCTGCTGCAGGCCGTGCACAAGCTGCACGAGCAGAACCCGATGCTGGGTCTGCGCGGTGTCCGCCTCGGCCTGGTCATCCCCGGCCTGTTCAAGATGCAGGTCCGGGCGATCGCCGAGGCCGCGGCCGAGCGCAAGAACGCCAAGGGCGACCCGCGCGCCGAGATCATGGTCCCGCTCGTGGGCACCGTCCAGGAGCTGGAGATCGTCCGCGAGGAGGCCGATCAGGTCATCGCCGAGGTCGAGGCCGCCACCGGCACCAGCCTCAAGCTGTCCATCGGCACCATGATCGAGCTGCCGCGCGCCGCGCTGACCGCCGCCCAGATCGCCGAGGCCGCGCAGTTCTTCTCCTTCGGTACGAACGACCTGACCCAGACGGTGTGGGGCTTCTCCCGCGACGACGTCGAGGCCAGCTTCTTCACCGCGTACCTGGAGAAGGGCATCTTCGGGGTCTCGCCCTTCGAGACCATCGACAAGGACGGCGTCGGCTCGCTCGTGCGCCACGCGGTCGAGCAGGGCCGGGCCACCCGCCCCGACCTCAAGCTCGGCGTCTGCGGTGAGCACGGCGGCGACCCCGAGTCCGTCCACTTCTTCCACGAGGTCGGCCTCGACTACGTCTCCTGCTCGCCCTTCCGGATTCCGGTGGCGCGTCTGGAGGCCGGTCGTGCGGCCGCCGAGGCGAAGGGCAGCGACAGCCGCTGACCCCCCGGCCCTGCCCAGGGCCCCATGGACCGCGCCTGCCCCCGGGTTCCCTGACTGCCCGGTGGCGGGCGCGCCTATTTTCCGTTGTTCAACAAATCTTTACGCCAGCAGGCGGTGGACGGATCCCCACCCGTCCACCGCCGCTGTCATTCTGCCGGGCACGTCGGCGCTTCCCGGTGCGACCGACCGCCAGGCCCCGCAAAGCCCCCCACGGCCTTCACGGAGCGTTTCGGTCGCATCGGAGTGTGCCCGGCGGAGTACAGGATTTCGGTTGTCACGCCCCTGCCGAAAGGGGTTTCAACTGTGGCCGAAAGGGCGTGGTGACCACGTGTGACGGCATGCATACTCATGGGGCGGGGGGATTGCGGTTGCACAGGTGGGGGTTCGGTGCTGCGTATCCATTTCACTGGAGTGGACCTGGCACGCGTACGGATGGCAGGGCGTCCCGATGCGTTGTGGGAAACGATTCTCAGCTTTCACCGCTTAAGAGACCGGCGCGATGCCCGGTTGTTCGGTGAATGGCGTACGGAAACCCGGAGCAGGTTGAATAGTGAAACACGCACGCTCGGTATGCTCATACCGAGCCGTGGTTATTTCCCCGATTTCCTGACCCCTGTGGAGGGGCAGTACGGGTGGGACGTGGGCCTCGACGCGCTGCGCGGGATCCGTCCCGAGCGCATGCGGCGCGAGCTCCAGCTGCTGGCCGCCGGTGCGCCGATGACGCCGAGGCTACGGGAGTTCATGGACGGCGGCGACAAGCAGCTGCCGCGGTTCATGGGCGAGCTCCGCGCGTACCACCGAGCCGCCGTGGAGCCGTACTGGACGCACATCCAGGCCCAGATCGAGGCCGAGCGGGCCGCGCGCGGCCGGGCCCTGCTCGACGGGGGCGCGGACGAGCTGCTGGACTCGCTGCCGCCGATGCTGCGCTGGCGGGCGCCGGTGCTGGAGTGCGACTACCCGGTGGACCGGGACGTACGGCTGCGGGGGCGCGGGCTGCTGCTCCAGCCGTCCTTCTTCTGCCGCCGCACCGCGGTGACCCTGCACGATCCGGAGCTGCCGCCGGTGCTGGTCTATCCGGCGGCGGCGCAGTTGGCCTCGGCGCCGGCGGGGGGTGAGGCGGCGCGGCCGGTGGAGGACCAGCGCCAGCGCACCCTGGGCAAGCTGGTGGGGCACACCCGGTCGGTGGTGCTGCGGGCCATAGGGGACGGGGCGACCACCAGTGAGCTGGCCCGCCGGGCCGGGGTCTCGCTGGCGTCCGCGAGCCAGCACGCGTGTGTGATGCGGGAGGCGGGGCTGGTGACCACGTTGCGGCGGGGGAACGCGGTGCTGCACACCGTGACGCCGCTGGGCGCCGCGCTGCTCAAGGGCGGGGCCGTGGCGTCGTGACGTGCCGCCGCACCCCTGCGGGGTTGCCCGTGGGGGTGCGGCCGGTGGTGCGGGTGCCGGTCCGTTGCGGGGGCGCTGCCCCCGGGCCCTCCCCCAGCTACCGCTGGGGGTACCCCCAGCGCCTCAAACGCCGGCGGGGCTCTAAAGGCGGAACGGGCCCGTTACCTCGTAGGTGATGCCGGCGGAGGAGCTGCCGGTGGTGCCGCGCTGGCTGGAGAAGTAGAGGCGGTTGCCGGCCGGGGAGAAGGCCGGGCCGGTGATCTCCGAGGAGGACTGGCCGGTGATCCGCAGGAAGGGGGCCACCACGTCGTCCGGGGTGATCAGGCAGATCTCCATGTTGCCGCCGTCCTCGGCGACGTACAGGTCGCCGAACGCGGACCCGGTGACGTTGTCCACGCCCGTCAGCGGGGCCGCGCCGCCGGGCACGAGGGAGTCGTCGTAGGCCAGTTCGTACGTGTTGCTGCTGAGGTTGACCTGCCAGACGCGGTTGTCGCCCTTGGTGGTGAACCAGACCGTGTCGTTGGCGTAGTGGCAGCCCTCGCCGCCGTTGAACTTCTTCGAGCCGGACACCTGGCTGCGGGTCGCGGTCGGGGAGCCGTCCGGGTCGGGGACGTCGGCCCAGGTGAAGGAGCCCGAGGTGGCGGTGCCGGCCTTGAGGACCTGGAGGGTGCCGGAGGAGAGACTGCCCCAGGTGGTCGGGACGAACCGGTAGAAGCAGCCGCTCGTCTCGTCCTCGGTCAGGTAGATCACCCGGCGCACCGGGTCGGCGGCGGCCGCCTCGTGCTTGAAGCGGCCCATCGCGGGCCGCTGCACGGCCGCGTTCACGCCGTACGGGTCGGTCTCGTAGACGAAGCCGCGGTCGACCTCCTCACAGGACAGCCAGGTGTTCCACGGGGTCTTGCCGCCCGCGCAGTTCTGGCGGGTGTTGGAGAGGATCCGGTAGGCGCCCGTGACGGTGCCGGAGGAGTCGAACTTCACCGCGCTCGCCCCGCCGGAGGGGTTGATCTCCGAGTTGGAGACGTAGATCCAGCCCGCGCCGTCGGCGAAACACGCGCCGCCGTCGGGGGCGCTGTGCCAGGTGTACGAGGTGCCGGCGACGGTCCGGCCCGAGCGGGCGATCACCCGGCTGCTGAAGCCGCTGGGGAGCATGATGCCGTTGGCGTCCGCCGCGCCGAGGGCCCCATAGGGTCCGGCGCCGGGCTGGGCGGGCGCCGCGTAGGCGGCCCCGTGCAGCAACGTGCCGCCGAAGGCGGCGGCCGACGAGCCGATGACGGCGCCGCGCAGGAAGGTACGACGTTCCACGGTCACTCCTGTGGGAGGAAGGCCCCCGCACCCGGTCGAGTGCGGGGTCGCACGCGTCGAGGAACCTAGGAGGCGCCAGTTGCCGGAGCGCCAACTCCTCATGACGCACGAGCGACCGCTCGACGTTCAATCCTCCGGACGTGCCGGGCCGTGCCGTGGCGGGCGTACGAAAAAAACTTCGCGGGGAGCGATGAGTTTCTCCCGGCCCCCCGGTCTACCTCCCGAAAGCACCGAGCGGCACGCACCGCGCGCCGCACCCCGAGAGAAGAGGGACCTCGATGTCCGCCACCATGATCTTCGTCAACCTGCCGGTCAAGGACCTGGAGGCCAGCAAGACCTTCTGGGGCAAGCTGGGCTACACCTTCAACGCCCAGTTCACGGACGAGAACTGCGCCTCGATGGTCATCAGCGACACCATCGTCGCGATGCTCCTGACCGAGGACCGCTACAAGGACTTCACCCACAAGGAGATCGCGGACGCGACGAAGACCTCCGAGGTGCTGCTCTGTCTGAGCGCCCCCAGCCGCACCGCCGTCGACGAGCTGGTGGACGGGGCCCTGGCGGCCGGCGCCACCGAGCCCCGCCCCGCCCAGGACCACGGCGTCATGTACGGCCGCGCCTTCGACGACCTCGACGGCCACACCTGGGAGATCATGTGGATGGATCCGGCCATGATCCAGGACCAGGGCTGACCGTCCGCCCGGTGATCACGAGGTCGCGGCGGTCCGCACCGGATAGGTCCGGACCGCCACCTCCTCGTCGTCCAGGCAGCGTCCCGACTCCAGGTCGAAGCGCTGCTTCAGCAGCGGCGAGGCGACGAAGGGCCGGCCCGCCACGGCCCCCACCAGCCCGCGCGAGAGCACGTGCGCCCCGGTGAAGGGGTCCTGGTTGCCGATCGCGTACGGGCGCCCCGCGCGGTCGACGAACACCGCGGCCTGGCTGCCGTCGGGCAGCAGCGCCGCGACCCCGCGCCCGGGGATGAGCGCCGACAGCTCGCACACCGTCAGCCAGCCCTGCGCCACTTGCAGTTCCACGGTCATCGGACGGCACCTCCTATGGTCAGGACGGCCAGGTCGGGCTTGACCTGGTCGCGCTCGGGGACGAACCTCACGGTCGGGTCGGGCGCGCCGGGCGCGTTCACGAAGGACACGAACCGGCGCAGCCGCTCCGGGTCCTGGAGCGTCTCGGCCCACTCGTCCCGGTAGTGCGCCACGTGGTCGGCCATCAGGGACTCCAGCTCCGCGCACAGCCCGAGCGAGTCGTGCACGACGACGTCCCGCAGGTGCGCCAGGCCCCCCTCCAGCCGCTCCAGCCAGGTGGAGGTCCGCTCCAGCCGGTCGGCGGTGCGGATGTAGAACATCAGGAACCGGTCGATCAGCCGCACCAGTTCCGCGTCCGAGAGGTCCTGGGCGAGGAGGTCGGCGTGGCGCGGGGTGGCCCCGCCGTTGCCGCCGACGTACAGGTTCCAGCCGCTCGCCGTCGCGATGACCCCGAAGTCCTTGCTCTGCGCCTCCGCGCACTCGCGGGCGCAGCCGGACACCGCCGACTTCAGCTTGTGCGGGGCGCGGAGCCCGCGGTAGCGCAGCTCCAGGTCGATGGCCATCCGCACGCTGTCCTGGACCCCGTACCGGCACCAGGTCTGCCCCACGCAGGACTTCACCGTCCGCAGGGCCTTCCCGTACGCGTGCCCTGACTCGAAGCCCGCGTCGACGAGCCGGGCCCAGATCCGGGGGAGCTGGTCCACGCTCGCCCCGAAGAGGTCGATCCGCTGGCCGCCCGTGATCTTCGTGTAGAGGCCGAAGTCGCGGGCCACCTCGCCGATCACGATCAGCTTGTCGGGGGTGATCTCACCGCCCGGGATGCGCGGGACGACCGAGTACGAGCCGTTGCGCTGCATGTTCGCCAGGAAGTGGTCATTGGTGTCCTGGAGGGCGGCCTGCTCCCCGTCCAGGACGTAGCCGCTGGCGCCGAGGGTCGGGGCGAGCGAGGCGATGATCGAGCCGACGGTGGGCTTGCAGACCTCGCAGCCGTCGCCGCCGCGGGCCTCCGGGCGGCCGTGGCCGTCGAGGAGCTGCTCGTACGAGGCCAGCCGCCGGGTGCGGACGATCTCGTACAGCTCGGAGCGGGTGTAGGGGAAGCAGCCGCACAGCCCCTTGTCGGCGGCGGCCGGCAGCAACTGGCCTATCACCTTGACGCAACTGCCGCAGCCGGTGCCCGCCTTGGTGCACTTCTTGACCTCGGCGAGGGTGGCGCAGGCGGCGATGGCCTTCTTCGTGACGTTGTGGCAGGAGCAGATCACGGCGTGGTCGGGGAGCGAGGACGGGCCGAGTGCGACCGGCGCGCCCACCCCGGCGGGCAGCACCAGCTGTTCGGGGGCGACGGGCGGGACGCTGCCGGTGAGCGGGCGCAGCAGCCCGTACGAGTCCGCGTCGCCGACCAGGACGCCGCCGAGGAGGACACCGTCGGGGGAGACGACCAGCTTCTTGTAGACGCCGGAACGGGAGTCCGACCAGACGACGTCGAGGCTGCCGGGGGCGGTGCCGTGGGCGTCGCCGAAGGAGGCCACGTCCACGCCGAGCAGCTTGAGCTTGGTGGAGAGGTCGGCCCCGGTGAACTCCTTCTCCCGGCCCAGCAGGTCCTCGGCGGCCGTCTCGGCCATCTCGTAGCCGGGGGCGACCAGGCCGTAGACCCGGCCGTCCACGGCGAGGGCGCACTCGCCGATGGCGTAGACGTGCGGATCGGAGGTGCGGCAGCGGGCGTCGACCGCGATGCCGCCGCGCTCGCCGACGTCCAGCCCGCAGTCACGGGCCAGCTGGTCGCGGGGGCGGACGCCCGCGGAGAAGACCACGAGGTCGGTGTCGACGGTCGAGCCGTCGGAGAGCCGCATGCCGCTGACGCGGCCGTCCTCGCCGGTCACCACCTCTTGGGTGCCGACCCCGGTGTGGACGGTCAGGCCCATGGACTCGATGGTGCGCAGCAGGGCCGCGCCGCCGCCCTCGTCGACCTGGACGGGCATCAGGCGCGGGGCGAACTCGACGACGCGGGTGGTGAGGCCGAGTCCCTGGAGGGCGCCGGCGGCCTCCAGCCCGAGCAGCCCGCCGCCGACGACCGCGCCGCTGGTCCGGGTCTTGGCGTACTCCTCGATCGCGAGGAGGTCCTCGATCGTGCGGTAGACGAAGCAGCCGGGGGCGTCCTTGCCGGGGACGGGTGGCACGAAGGGGTAACTGCCGGTGGCCAGGACCAGCACGTCGTACGGGAACACCCGCCCGGAGCGGGAGGTGACGGTGCGGGCGGCCCGGTCGATGTGCTCGGCGGGGTCGTCGAGGTGGAGGGCGATGCCGTGCTCCGCCATGAACCCGGCGGGGGTCATGGACAGGTCCTCGGCGGTGCTGCCGGAGAAGTACGAGGTCAGGTGCACGCGGTCGTAGGCGGGCCGGGGCTCTTCGCAGAGCACGGTGATCCGGTGCGTGGCGGTGACCCCGCGCTCGGCGAGCGCTTCGAGGTAGCGCTGGCCGACCATGCCGTGCCCGATGAGCACGATCGTGGGCAGGGGCTCGGTCATCTCAGTGGCCTCCGTCGTCGGTGAGCAGGTGGAACAGGTCGTGCGGGGACTCGCCGCCCTCCCAGGTGCGGGCGAGGGCGCCCACGGTGGAGAGCTCGCCGAGCAGTACGCCGCCCACGAGCTGGTCGTCGCGGAGGACGACCTTGCGGTAGGTCCGGCGGGTGGCGTCGGCGAGGCGGACCACGTCGTCGCCGGGGCGGGGGGTGGTCTCGCCGAAGGCGGCGAGGTCCAGGGAGCCGTTCTCGGCTCCGCCGAGGGTGAGGCGGGTGAGGGCGCGGGTGCCGGTGTAGCGCGCGGGGGTTCCGGTGAGGACCGCGGCGAGGGTGTCGGCCTGCTCCAGGGCGGCGCCCGCCAGGCCGTACACCTGGCCGGCGTGCTCGGCGCAGTCGCCGATGGCGTGGACGCGGGGGTCGCCGGTGCGGAGGTGGTCGTCGACCACGATGCCCTTGCGGACGGTGAGGCCGGCGGCCTGGGCGAGGCCGGTGCGGGGGCGTACGCCGCAGGCGAGCACGACCACGTCGGCGTCGAGCCGGTAGCCGTCGGCGAGCTCGACGCCGGTGACGCGGCGGTTGCCCGTTGCGGCTGCGCCGCCGGGGCTCCGCCCCGGACCCCGCTCCTCAAACGCCGGAGGGGCTGGATGTGCACCGGCGTTCGAGGCGCGGGGGGCGGGGGGCGGAGCCCCCGGGAGCGGACGCGCAGTGGTCAGGCCGCGGACCCGGCATTCCGTGTGGATCTCCACGCCGAGGTCGGTCAGGTGGGTGGCCAGCAGGGCCGAGGACTCGGCGTCCAGCTGGCGTTCCATCAGGCGCTCGCCCTGCTGGGCCAGGACGACCAGCGCCCCCCGCGCGGCGAGCGCACGGGCCGCGGAGACGCCCAGCAAACCCCCGCCGATCACCACCGCCCGCACCCCGGGGCGTACGGCCGCCGAGAGGGCCAGGCAGTCGTCCATCGTGCGGAAGGCGTGGACCCCGTCGGGGAGGTCCCGCCCGTCGGGCTCGAACAGCCCGCGCAGCGGCGGGAGCACCGCGTTCGAGCCCGTCGCCAGCACCAGGGTGTCGTACTCCGCCACCGTGCCGTCGTCACACCGTACGGTCCGGTCCGCGCGGTCGATCCGTACCGCCCGGACCCCCCGGCGCAAGGCCGGGCCGGGCGTCGGGAGGGCGGTGACCTCCGGTGCGTAGCGGCCGGCGAGGACCTCCGCGAGCAGGACGCGGTTGTAGGGGACGTGCGGTTCCTCGCCGAGGACGGTCACCGCCGCCGCACCGGTCAGGCGTGCGGCCAGTCGCAGTCCCGCGAGGCCGCCGCCGATCACCACCACACGCTGGTCCGAGGTCATGGCACGAGCGTGCGCGGCCGCTGTTTCCCCTCGGCATCGCCCCTGTTACCCGGACGGAACGCCCACCTCAGCGGCGGGGTCAAGGGTCGGTGAGGCCTGGCGGCACAGGTGAGACGGTGGCTCCGGACCGGGCGGCGGCCCGGTGAAGCTCAACCTTTGCGCAACTTTCCGGGGATTGAATGGTGCCTGCACCTGACAGCTCCATAGGGTCAGGTCGTGCCTGACATATCAACGACCATGATCATTGTCCTGTGCGTGGCAGCGGCCGCGGCCGGCTGGATCGACGCCGTGGTGGGCGGCGGCGGCCTGCTGCTCCTGCCCGCACTCCTGCTCGGCCTGCCGAACGCCCACCCCGCCACCGTCCTCGGCACCAACAAGGCCGTGGCCATCGTCGGCACGGCGGGCGCCGCGGTCACCTACGTCCGCAAGGCGCCGGTGGACGTGAAGCTCGCCGTCCGCATCGGCCTGGCCGCGCTCGCCGGCTCCATGGGCGGCGCCGCGCTCGCCGGCGGCATCAGCAAGGACGCGCTCCGCCCGCTGATCATGGGCGTGCTCGTGATCGTCGCGGGCGTCGTGATCTTCAAGCCCGGCTTCGGCACCGCCCCCTCGACCGCGCCCGTCAGCCGGCAGCGGGTGCTCCTCGCCATCGCGCTCGCCGGCCTCGGCATCGGCTTCTACGACGGCCTCATCGGGCCCGGCACCGGCACCTTCCTGGTGCTCGCGCTCACGGCGCTGCTCCACCTGGACCTGGTCACCGCCTCCGCCACCGCCAAGATCGTCAACTGCTGCACCAACGCGGGGGCGCTCGCGATGTTCGCCTACCAGGGCATGGTGCTGTGGCAGCTCGCCGCGCTCATGGCGGTCTTCAACCTGGCCGGTGGCATGATCGGCGCCCGCATGGCGCTGAAGAAGGGCAGCGGCTTCGTCCGCGGCGTGCTGCTCACCGTCGTGGGCGCGCTGGTGGTCAAGCTCGGTTTCGAACAGTGGGGATGACCCCGCCTCAGTACGTCCCGGTGAGGTGCGCGAAGACGACCACGTTGCCCCGGTAGCCGGTGCGCGGCGAGAAACCGCCGCCGCAGGTGATCACCCGCAGCTCGGCCCGCGCCGAAGGGCCGTACACGCGGGTGTCCGGGAAGGCCTTGGCGTCGTAGACCTCGACCGCGTGGACCGTGAACACCGCCGTACGGCCGTCCGCGCGCGGGATCTCGATCGCCGCCCCCCGGCGCAGCGCGCCCAGGTGGTAGAAGACCCCCGGCCCGGCGGCGTCGTCCACGTGCCCGGCGATGACGGCCGTGCCGGTGGCGCCCGGGGTGGTGCCCTCGCGGTACCAGCCGGCCAGGTCGCGCCGGTCCGGCGGTGGCACTTCGAGGCTGCCGTCCGGCTCGAGACCCAGTCCGGTCAGCGGCGCGTCGACCCGGATGGAGGGGATCCGGATCCTGCCGGGCGGGGACCCGGGGAGCGGGGCGATGCCCGGGCCCATGATGCCGGCGGCGGTCAGGGCCTCGGCGGGGGAGGGCAGCGGCGGCCCGACCGGCTCCCGGGAACCGCTCGTGACGAGCCAGATGCCGATGCAGGCGGCGAGCGCGACGAGCCCCCCGTGACGGGCGGTCGGGCGGATGCCCCGGGCCGGTGTGCGCGCGGTGGGTGCGGGGCGGCCGGGCGGGGGCCAGGGCTGCCGGCCGGGGCCGCGGACACCACCGAATTCGCCACCCATGCGTACCCCCTCGGCTTCCGTTTCGGGGTGACTGGCCGTCGCCCGGCCCCGCGAACGGGGGGACCTCGCGGGGCGGGCGACGGGGGACGGTACCGGTCGGACCGCGGCCGGAGCCGCGGTGGGCGTCCGTCAGCTCCGCGTGCCGCTCGCCCGGCGACGCAGGAGCCAGGTACCGCCGACGGCGGCAGCGGCCAGTACGGCAGCTCCCGCCGCGATCTTGGCGGGGTCGGTGGTGGTGGTCGTGCCACCGCCCACCCCGGTGTTGACGTGACCCTGCGGGCCGCGTTCGGTGACGACCAGGTCGCCGGTGGCGAACTTGCCGTTCGCGCAGGTCGCGCCGATGCCGTAGGTGCCGGGCCGGGTGCCGGGGGCCACCTGGAACTGCCCCACGACCACCTCCTTGTGGGTGCCCGGGACCAGCTTGAACCGGCCACCGCCGACCGTGGTGGCATCGCCCTCCGCGTGACTGCCGGACCCGCAGGCGGTGGTGTTCACGGTCACGGTGGCGCCGGGGGCGGCGGACTTGGGCCACACCTCCAGCCGGGCGAAGTCCCCGGGCGCGAAGCCCACCATGCCCAGGTCCACGGCGGCGACCGCGCCGGCGACCGGCCCGGTGAACGCGGCGGCGGTCAGCGCGGTCGCGGTCAGCACGTGTGCGGTACGTCGGCGCATGGGGGCTCTCCTGAAGACACGGGGTCGTGCTTCCGAGATAACCCGGCCGGGCCGCCGCGCGCCTGCTGATGTCCCGTCAGGTATGCCCGTACGCGGTCCGGGCGCGAGCCGTGTCCGCAGGTCAGGGACGCCCGTGCCGCCATCCGCGCGGTCCACGCGGCCCGCGCCGTCCGGGTGACCACGGGTGACCCCGGGCGACTCCCACCCTGCGCGGGCGACGGTCAGGCCGGGGGGAGCGAGATCGTGTCACAGCGGTGCGTACGGTGGTGGGGCGCAGGGAGGTCGGGACTTTCGGGCCCGGCCGGCGGACGCTGCGCCCTATCCCGAGGGAGGGCCCCGTGACATCGGTCGAACGGCCACAAGACCCGACCGCCCCGCTCCCGTTCTTCGTCTACGGGACCCTGCGGCCCGGCGAGGTCAACCACGCCCTGTTCCTGCGCGGCCGCACGGCCTCGGAGGAGCCCGCCACCCTCCCGGACGCGGTGCTCTACGACGGCCCCGGATATCCGTACGCGGTGCACCGGCCCGGTTCGGCCGTCGTCGGCGAGCTGATCACCGCGGCGCCGGGCGCGTACGGGGAGCTGCTGGCCGCGCTGGACGTGCTGGAGGAGTACGGGGGCCCGGACCGCCCGGGGAACGTCTACGACCGGACCGCCCGCCGGGCCCTGCGCCCTGACGGCAGCCCGGTGCGGGCCTGGGTCTACCTGGCGGCCCCGCTGCTCGCCCGCGACCTGCGGGAATCGGGGACCGAGATACCGGGCGGCGACTGGTTCGGGCGCCGGGGCGGGGCCTGGAGGGGGTAGCGGCGGTCAGAGGCCCTCGGCGCCGCGGTTGCGCAGGCGCTGGCCGTACTGCTGGAGCACCCACAGCTCCTCCTGGACCGCCGCGTGCTGCTCCGGCGGGGCCTGCGGGCTCAGGCGGGTCAGGGCGCCCTGGATCTCCAGGACCCGGCGGTCGACGGCGCGCAGGCGGACCTGGACCAGCTGGACCCCGGCGTATACCTCGTCCACCGTCTTGGCGTGGATGGCCTCCACCGCAAGCTCCGTGACCATCGCGCGGACGGTGTCGTTCGGGGCGGCGTCGCGGACGCGGGCCAGGTAGTCGTCGCCGGCCTGCGAGACGCCGCCCGCGTCCTGGATGGCCTGGCGGACCGCCGCGTAGGGCGGGGCGGTGAACTCGTCGATGCCGTACGCGTCGAACGCGGGGGAGACCAGCGCGGGCCGCTGGAGCGCCAGCTTGAGCAGCTCCCGCTCGGTGCGGTGGGCGGGGCTGCGCAGGTTCAGGGCGGGCCCGCCACCGACCGGCGCCGGCGGCGCGGCGGGGGCCGGCGCCTGGGGGCGCCCGCGGCCCTGCTGCTGGGGCTGGTTGCCGCGCTCGCGCGCCCACCGCGCCAGCTGCGCGACCCGCTTGACGACGAACTGCTCGTCGAGGATGCCCAGCATTCCGGCCAGCTGGACGGCGGACTCGTGCTGGATCGAGAGGTCCTTGATGCTCGCGACGACCGGCGCGGCCTCGGCCAGCGCGGCGGCGCGGCCCGCCGGGTTCTCCAGGTTGTGCCGGGAGACGATGTGCCGCAGCGCGAACTCGAACAGCGGGGTGCGGGACTCCACCAGCCCCGAGACGGCGGCGTCGCCCTGGGCGAGCCGCAGGTCACAGGGGTCCATCCCACCCGGGGCGATGGTGATGGAGGTCTCGGCGGCGAACTTCTGGTCGTCCTCGAAGGCACGCAGCGCCGCCTTCTGGCCCGCCGCGTCACCGTCGAAGGTGAAGATCACCTCGGCGGTCGCGTTGTCCATCAGCAACCGGCGCAGGATCTTGATGTGGTCCCCGCCGAAGGCGGTGCCGCAGGTGGCGATGGCGGTGGTGACACCGGCGAGGTGGCAGGCCATCACGTCGGTGTAGCCCTCGACGACGACCGCCCGGGAGGTCTTCGCGATCTCCTTCTTGGCCAGGTCGATGCCGTAGAGCACCTGGGACTTCTTGTAGATCGCCGTCTCGGGGGTGTTCAGGTACTTGGGACCGTTGTCGTCCTCGCGCAGCTTGCGCGCGCCGAAGCCGACGACCTCGCCGCTGATGTCGCGGATCGGCCACATCAGCCGACCGCGGAAACGGTCGATGGGCTTGCCGCTGCGGCTGTCCTGGGCGAGCCCGGAGGTGATCAGTTCCTTGTCGGTGAAGCCCTTGCCGCGCAGGAAGCGGGTCAGGTGGTCCCAGCCGGCCGGGCTGTAGCCCACGCTGAAGTGGGCGGCCGCGGCCTGGTCGAAGCCGCGCTCGGCCAGGAACTTGCGGCCGATCTCCGCCTCGGGGCTGCCGAGCTGGTCGACGTAGAACTGGGCGGCGGCCTTGTGGGCCTCGACCAGCCGGATGCGGTCGCCGCGGCCGCTGGTGCCGGAGGTGTAGCCGCCCTCCTCGTACCGCAGGGTGATGCCGGCCAGGCCGGCCAGGCGCTCGACCGCCTCCGAGAAGGAGAGGTGGTCGATCTTCATGACGAAGTCGAGGGTGTCCCCGCCCGCCTGGCAGCCGAAGCAGTGGTACAGGCCCTTGCTGGGACTGACCTGGAAGGACGGGGACTTCTCGTCGTGGAAGGGGCACAGGCCCTTGAGGTTGCCGCCGCCGGCGTTGCGCAGCTGGAGGTATTCGGAGACGACGGCGTCGATCGGGACCGCGTCCCGTACCGCCTTCACGTCGTCGTCATTGATCCGTCCAGCCACCCGTGAAGTCTACGGCCGGGCGCGGACAATCCTGTCAGGCACCCTCCGCCGTGACCAGCGACTCAAGCGGAACGGACGGATCCGCGAGGGCCTCCCGGTCCACCGGCGCCTTCGCCCTGATCAGGGCCTGGATCTGGTCGGTGACGTCCCACACGTTCACGTTCATCCCGGCCAGCACCCGCCCCTCGGAGAGCCAGAAGGCGATGAACTCCCGCTTGCCCGCGTCCCCGCGGATCAGCACCTGGTCGTAGCCGCCGGGCGGCGCGTACCCCGAGTACTCCAGCCCCACGTCGTACTGGTCCGAGAAGAAGTACGGCACCCGGTCGTAGGCGACCTCCCGGCCCAGCATCGCCCGCGCCGCGGCCGGACCGCCGTTGAGCGCGTTGGCCCAGTGCTCCACCCGCAGCCGGGTCCCGAGCACCGGGTGGTGGGCGGCGGCCACGTCCCCGGCCGCGTAGACGTCCGGGTCGGAGGTGCGCAGGTACTCGTCCACGGCGATCCCGCCGCCGTGCTCCCGGTCGACCAGGGCCAGCCCGGAGGTCTCGGCGAGCGCGGTCCGCGGCGCGGCCCCGATCGCGGCGAGCACCGCGTGCGCCGGGTGCTCCTCCCCGTCGTCCGTACGGGCGGCCAGCACCATGCCGTCGTGACCCACGATCTCGGTCAGCCGCGCCCCGAAGTGGAAGCGCACCCCGTGGTCGGTGTGCAGGTCGCCGAAGAGCCGGCCGATCTCCGGGCCGAGCACCGCGTGCAGCGGCGTGGCCTCCGGCTCGACGACGGTGACCTCCGCGCCGTACCCGCGGGCCGCGGCGGCGACCTCCAGGCCGATCCATCCGGCGCCCGCGATGAGCAGGTGCCCGTTGTCGCGGCCGAGCCCGGCGAGGACCCCCTTCAGCCGCTCGGCGTGCGCGAGGCGCCGCAGGTGGTGCACCCCGGCGAGACCCGTCCCGGGGATGTCCAGGCGGCGCGGTTCGGCGCCGGTGGCCAGCAGCAGCTTGTCGTAGTGCAGGGCCGTGCCGTCGCCGAGGACCACCTTCTTGGCGTCCCGGTCGAGCTGGACGGCCGGCTGGCCGAGGTGCAGCTCGATGTCGGAGGCCGCGTACCAGGACGGCTCGTGGACGAAGACGCTGTCGCGGTCCTCCTTGCCCATCAGGTAGCCCTTGGAGAGCGGGGGCCGTTCGTACGGGTGGTCGCGCTCGTCGCCGATCAGGATCACCCGCCCCGTGAACCCCTCGGACCTCAGCGTTTCGGCCGCCTTCGCCCCGGCGAGCCCTGCGCCGACGATGACGAACGTCCGGTGTGCGTCGACCACCTGATGCCTCCTCATAACCTCTCCGCCACATGCGACCACATGCGAGCGTCCCGCACTGAGCCTGCCGCGTGATGGGGGAGTGGCGCGATCGGCTCACCCATCGGCGCGTCGGGTGCGCCGCGTGAGGCGTGCGTGCAGGGAACGGGCGGCTGCGTCGGTGAGACACGCGATCTGGTCGATGACCGCCCGTTTCCTGGCCCGGTCGTCCGGCGCGGCGTCGAAGATCGCCCGGAACTGCGGGTCCAGCCCCTCGGGGGCCCGGGCGCTGAGCGCCTCGGCGAGTTCGGCCAGGACGATGCGCTGGTCGGCGCGGATCCGCTCCTGCTCGTCGCGCTGCATGACGTACAGGTCGGCCACCGCCTTGAGCACCGCGCACTCGTTGCGCGCCTCGCGCGGGACCACCAGTTCGGCGCCGTACCGGGTGAGGCGGCCGGAACCGTACGCCTCACGGGTGGCGCCCTCGGCGGCCAGGCAGAACCGGCCGATCAGCTGGCTCGTCGCGTCCTTCAGCCGGGCCTGGGCGACGGCCGAACCGTCGTACCCGTGCGGCCACCACTCCTCCTCCATCAGCCGGTCCAGCGCGGCCCGCAGCTCCTCCGGCTCGGTGTCGGCGGGCACGTAGCGGCCGATGGCGACCCGCCAGATCGCGGTGCGCTCGGGCTCGGCGAAGAGCAGATTGGGATCGAGGTGGCCGGCGTGCAGGCCGTCCTCGAAGTCGTGGACGGAGTACGCGACGTCGTCCGCCCAGTCCATGACCTGCGCCTCGAAGCACTTGCGGTCCGCGGGCGCGCCGCGGCGCAGCCAGGCGAAGACCGGCAGGTCGTCCTCGTACGCCCCGAACTTCACCGAGCCGGGGTCGGTGGGGTGGTCCCCGCGGGCCCACGGGTACTTGGTGGCGGCGTCCAGGCAGGCCCGGGTGAGGTTGAGGCCGACGCTGACGAGCTCGCCGCTCGCCGGGTCGGGCACGAACCGCTTGGGCTCCAGCCGGGTCAGCAGGCGCAGCGACTGGGCGTTGCCCTCGAAGCCCCCGCAGTCCTTGGCGAACTCGTTGAGCGCCTCCTCGCCGTTGTGGCCGAAGGGCGGGT
Organism: Streptomyces sp. NPDC046308; assembly: GCF_055588065.1. Classification (NCBI taxonomy): domain Bacteria; kingdom Bacillati; phylum Actinomycetota; class Actinomycetes; order Kitasatosporales; family Streptomycetaceae; genus Streptomyces; species Streptomyces sp. NPDC046308. Next base: position 495,073 of record NZ_JBVJFB010000002.1, on the reverse strand, counting down.
GGCCCATGTCGTGCGAGAGGCACGCGGCTTCGACCAGGTCGGGATCGCAGCCGAGCGCGGCGCCGAGCTCCCGCCCGACCTGGGCGCACTCCAGGGAGTGGGTGAGGCGGGTACGGGGACTCGCGTCCCAGTCGTACGAGCGGGTGCCCGGCGTGACGACCTGGGTCTTCCCGGCGAGGCGGCGCAGCGCGGCGGAGTGGAGCACACGGGCGCGGTCGCGCTGGAAGGCGGTCCGGCCGGGCCGTTTGTCGGGTTCGGCTGCCCAGCGCTCGGTGTCGGCTGCGTCGTAGAGGTCGTCGTGGTCGTCTGCGGGGGCCTGCGTGGTGCCTTCCATGGAAGAGACGGTAACCGGAATGACTGACAAACCGGGATCAGGCGGAGACGAGTTCCGGCCGTGCGGGCCGGGCGGGGCGGGCGAGCGCCTCGTCGTAGCGGTGCAGCAGCAGACGGGCCAGGGCCGGGTGGTCGCCCAGCGGGGCGGCGGCGAGCGCGGGCGCCGCCGCGGCGCTCTGCGCGGCGAACCGGCCGGGAGCGGCGAAGTACGAGGCCACGGCGATCCGGTGGTGGCCGCGGGCGGCCAGCGCGCGGACCGCCTCGGGGGCGCTCGGCGCGGCGGCGGAGGCGTAGGCCGGGACCACCGGGACACCATCGAGGCGCTCGGCGAGCAGGGCCGCGGTGCGGCGGGTGTCGGCCGCCGAGTCGGGGTCGCGGGAACCGGCGGCGGCGAGCACGACCGGGGTGCCGGCGCTCCAGCCGGCCTCCACGAGCCGCTCGTACAGGGCCTCGACGAGCAGCGGGTGCGGGCCCAGCGGGTCGGCGACGCGGACGCTCAGGTGCGCGGCCCGGGCGGCGGCCGCGGGAAGGTCGCGCTTGACGTGGTACCCCCGGCCGAGCAGCAGCGGGACGAGCACGGCCGCGCCGCGCAGTTCCCCGAGGACGGAGCCGAGCAGCGGCTCGTTCAGCTCGATGTGGCCGAGCCGGACGTCGAGCCGGGGACGGAGCTCGCGGACCCGTTCGAGGAGGGCGAGGGCGGTGTGCGGGGCGCGCGGGTCGCGACTGCCGTGGGCCACGGCGACGAGGGTGGGCTGCATGGGCGGACTCCGGGTCGGCGCAGGCCGCTGAGCTGGGTGCCCAGCTGGAGGGTGATACGGCCGAGGAGTTCGGCCGCGCTGTCGAAGGGGAGGGCGGGAAACGCGGGAGGGTGCACCGGCTCCGTCATGAACCGATCCTGCGCGCCCGACGTTGCCGGTGCGTTGCGCGGGGGTGACGGGTCTTTGCCGTGTGCTCACAGGCCCCTCCGCCCGCCTGTCGGGGCCCGCTTCGGCCGCCCCCGGGGCCGCGCGCCTGCGGCGGGGAGGGCCGGCGAACCAAGCGGGCCCCCGGCGACGTCCTGACCAGGGAACCAGCAGTCGAGACACCAGGGGATGGATGATGCGCGGACCGCGCCTGCCGAGAGTCACGTGGAGCCGGACGGCGGCCGCGCTGCGCACCGTACGGGCCCGGAGGCTGGCGGTGCAGACCGTCATGGCGGGCTGCGTGCTGGCGCTGCTGCCCTCGGCGTGGATGCACGCGGCGGCCGCCGACCGGTTGCGGACCACGGCCGACGCGCCGGCCTCCGAGGTGGCCGTGGTGTTCGGGGCGGGCCTGCTGGGAAGCCGGCCCACCCCCTACCTGGCGGACCGGCTCGACGCCGCCGCCGAGCTGTACCGCACCGGGAAGGTCAAGGTCGTACTGGTCACCGGGGACAACAGCCGCACCGAGTACGACGAGCCGAACGCGATGCGGACCTACCTCACGCGCAAGGGGGTGCCGGACACGCGGATCGTCAGCGACTACGCCGGCTTCGACACCTGGGACTCCTGCGTGCGCGCCAAGAAGATCTTCGGGGTCGAGCGGGCCGTGCTGGTCACCCAGGGCTTCCACATCCGCCGGGCCGTCGCCCTGTGCCAGGCGGCGGGCCTGGACTCGTACGGCGTCGGGGTCGCCGACGTGCACGACGCCACCTGGTACTACGGCGAGACGCGCGAGGTGTTCGCGGCCGGCAAGGCGGCGCTGGACGCGGCCCTCAAGCCGGCCCCGCGGTTCCTCGGACCGAAGGAGGAGGGGGTGTCGCGGGCCCTGGCCGCTCTGGCAGACTGACGCGCGCACCGGCTATTTCTAATAGTCATATACGGGAGCCGGTCCGGGCCGTCCGTTCGAGCAACAGGGGTGGGGAACCGTGGCTGTCGTGGATCTCAGCGACAAGGTCGTCGTCATCACCGGCGGAGCCCGCGGCCTGGGCGCCGCGGCCGCGCGGGCCGTCGTGGACGGCGGCGGCACGGTGCTGATCACCGACATCCTGGAGGCGGAGGGCGCCGAGACGGCCGCCCAGCTCGGCGACGCCGCCCGCTTCCTGCGGCACGACGTGACGAGCGAGGCGGACTGGCGGGCGGCGCTGGAGTACGCGGTCGCCGAGTTCGGCCGCGTGGACGGCCTGGTGAACAACGCGGGCATCGCCACCGGCCAGTTCCTCGAGCACGAGAGCGTCGAGCACTTCCGCCAGGTCGTCGAGGTCAACCTGGTCGGCGTGTTCATCGGCATCAAGACCGCGATCCCGCTGCTGCGCGCGAACGGCGGCGGCTCCATCGTCAACATCTCCTCGGCCGCCGGCCTGACCGGCCTCGCCCTCACCGCCGGGTACGGGGCCTCCAAATGGGGCGTGCGCGGACTGTCGAAGATCGGCGCGGTCGAGCTCGCCGAGGCGGGGATCCGCGTGAACTCCGTCCATCCCGGCATGACGCTGACCCCCATGACCGCCCCCGTCGGCATCCGGGCGGGCGAGGGCAACTACCCCGGCGCCCCGCTGGGCCGCGTCGGCGTCCCCGACGAGATCGCCGCCGCCGTCGCCTTCCTCCTCTCGGACGCCGCCGGCTACATGACGGGCGCCGAGCTGGCGGTGGACGGCGGCTGGACCGCGGGCCTGACGGTGAAGTACCTGACCGGCCGACAACCGGCCGCCGGTCCGGTCCCCCGCCCGTCGGCCGCGGCTTCCTCACCGGCGCCGCCGGGCCGCGCTGAGGCAGAGCATCCCGGCCCGTAACGCGGTGCTGCGGTCCGCGTAACACCGGCGCCGCAGCCTGGTCGCATGCACATCTCGGAGCCGGTCACCGCCACGCACTGCCCGTACTGCGCGCTGCAGTGCGGCATGAACCTGCGCCCCGCGGACGGCGGCGCGGGCGTGACGGTGGAGGAGCGGACCGACTTCCCCGTGAACCGGGGCGCGCTGTGCGGCAAGGGCCGCACCGCCCCCGCCGTGCTCTCCTCCCGGGTGCGCCTGACCGGCCCGCTCGTCCGCACCCACGCCGGGCGGCTGGAGCCGGCCACCTGGGAGGAGGCCCTCGACGCCGTCGCCGAGGGCCTCGCCCGCACGGGCCGCGCGCACGGTCCGGACGCGGTCGGGGTCTTCGGCGGCGGCGGGCTCACCAACGAGAAGGCGTACGCGCTCGGCAAGTTCGCCCGCGTCGCCCTGCGCACCTCGCAGATCGACTACAACGGCCGGTTCTGCATGTCCTCGGCCGCCGCGGCGCACCAGCGGGCCTTCGGGCTCGACCGCGGGCTGCCCTTCCCGCTGGAGGACATCCCGCGCACCGGCTGCGTGATCCTCGTCGGCTCCAACCTGGCCGAGACCATGCCGCCCGCCCTGCGCTACCTCACCGAGCTCAAGGCGCGCGGCGGCACCCTGATCGTCATCGATCCGCGCCGCACCCGCACCGCCGAACAGGCCGACCTGCACCTCGCGCCCCGCCCGGGCACCGACCTCGCGCTCGCCCTCGGCCTGCTGCATCTGATCGTCGCGCAGGGGCGCACCGACGAGGAGTTCATCGCCGCCCGCACCACCGGCTGGGAGGAAGCCCGGGCGGCGGCCATGGCCCACTGGCCCGAGCTGGTGGAACGCATCACCGGCGTCCCCGTGCCCAAGCTCCGCGAGGCCGTCGCCCTGTTCTGCGCCCCCGAATCCGCCATGGTCCTCACCGCACGCGGCCCCGAGCAGCAGTCCAAGGGCACCGACACCGTCGGCGCCTGGATCAACCTGTGCCTCGCCACCGGCCGGGCCGGCCGCCCGCTCTCCGGCTACGGCTGCCTCACCGGCCAGGGCAACGGTCAGGGCGGCCGCGAGCACGGCCAGAAGGCCGACCAGCTCCCCGGCTACCGCAAGCTCACCGACCCGGCGGCCCGCGCGCACGTGGCGGAGGTCTGGGGCGTCGACCCCGACGACCTCCCCGGCCCCGGCCGCAGCGCCTACGAACTCCTCGACGCCCTCGGCACGGACGTCCGGGCCCTGCTGCTGATGGGCTCCAACCCGGTGGTCTCGGCCCCCCGCGCCGCCCACGTCGAGGACCGCATCCGCTCCCTGGACTTCCTCGCGGTCGCCGACGTAGTCCTCTCCGAGACCGCGGCCCTCGCCGACGTGGTCCTCCCCGTCACCCAGTGGGCCGAGGAGACCGGCACCACCACCAACCTCGAAGGCCGCGTCCTGCTCCGCCGCCGCGCCCTGACCCCGCCCCCGGGCGTCCGCACCGACCTGGACGTCCTCCACGGACTCGCCGCCCGCATGGGCATCGAGAAGGGCTTCCCGACCGAGCCGGAGGAGGTCTTCGAGGAACTGCGCCGCGCCTCCGCCGGCGGCCCGGCCGACTACTCGGGCATCACCTACGCCCGCATCGAGGCCGAACAGGGCGTGTTCTGGCCCTGCCCCGAGGGCTCGGCGGGCACCGAGCGCCTCTTCCTGGACCGCTTCGCCACCGACGACGGCCGGGCCCGCTTCGTCCCCGTCTCCCACCGCGACGCCGACGAGGTCCCCGACGCCGAGTACCCGGTGCTGCTCACCACCGGACGCGTGGTCGCCCAGTACCAGTCCGGCGCTCAGACCCGGCGGGTGGACGAGCTCAACTCGGCCGCCCCCGGCCCCTTCGTGGAACTCCACCCGCGCCTCGCCGCCCGCATCGGCGCGGTCGACGGCAGCCCCCTCGCCGTGACCTCCCGGCGCGGCCGCGCGGTGGCCCCGGCCCGGATCACCGACACCATCCGCGCGGACACCGTCTTCATGCCCTTCCACTGGCCGGGCGAGGGCCGCGCCAACACCCTGACCAACCCGGCCCTCGACCCGGTCTCCCGGATGCCGGAGTTCAAGGTCTGCGCGGTCCGCGTCGAGCCCGCCTGATCAGGGGGCGTCGGGGAAGGTCGGGCGCAGCCTCCCCTGCCGAGCCGGGTCCGGCGGGTCATGGAATCGATCATCTCGGACATGCGTCCGATCCGCATCGGGGTTCTCCCCGGGGGGTAACCATCCGGTCACGCACCGGACTCAGAAAGTGCTCGCACGCCCCTCGTGGCCGCCATGTGTCGTACCCCACACTGAAGGCGGTGCCCCCGTCCTCGGAGCCCTGGAGGTCGCCCCCGTGCAGACCCGGACCCTGACCGTGAACGTGAGCGAGTCCTCGGAGGCCAAGGCCGTGGACGAAGAGCCCGAGGTACCGGAGCTGATCGATCCGGTGCCCGCGCCGCGCAGGCGCGGCAACAGCGACGGCGGGGGCGGAGCGGGTCCCTCCGCCGATCTGTTCCGGCAGTACCTCCGCGAGATAGGCAGGATCCCCCTGCTGACCGCCGCCGAGGAGGTGGACCTCGCGCGGCGCGTCGAAGCCGGGCTGTTCGCCGAGGAGAAGCTCGGCAACACCCCCGATCTCGACTCCCGGCTCGCCCTGGACCTCGACAAGCTCGTCGTCATGGGGCGGATGGCCAAACGCCGGCTCATCGAGTCGAACCTGCGGCTCGTCGTCTCCGTCGCCAAGCGCTACGTCGGCCGCGGGCTCACCATGCTCGACCTCGTGCAGGAGGGGAACCTCGGGCTCATCCGGGCCGTCGAGAAGTTCGACTACGCCCGCGGGTACAAGTTCTCCACCTACGCCACCTGGTGGATCCGGCAGGCGATGTCCCGGGCCCTCGCCGACCAGGCCCGGACCATCCGCGTCCCCGTCCACGTCGTCGAGCTGATCAACCGCGTCGTGCGCGTCCAGCGCCGCATGCTCCAGGAGCGCGGGTACGAGCCCACCGCCGAAGAGGTCGCCGTCCAACTGGAGTTGACCCCCGAGCGGGTCATGGAAGTGCTCCGCCTCGCCCAGGAACCGGTCTCGCTGCACGCGCCGGTCGGCGAGGAGGACGACGTCGCCCTCGGCGACCTCATCGAGGACGGCGACGCCGCCTCCCCCGTGGAGTCGGCCGCCTTCTTCCTGCTACGCGAGCACCTGGAAGCGGTCCTGTCGACCCTCGGCGAACGCGAACGCAAGGTCGTGCAGCTGCGCTACGGGCTCGCCGACGGGCGGCCGCGCACCCTGGAGGAGATCGGCCGGATCTTCGGCGTGACCCGCGAGCGGATCCGCCAGATCGAGTCGAAGACCCTCAACAAGCTCCGCGACCACGCCTTCGCCGATCAGCTCAGGGGCTACCTGGACTGACGGCCGACGGGAAAGGGGGGCGCCCCGCCAGGCGCCCCCACCCCGTTCCCGACTACGGCTGCGCGGGCCCGTGGCCGTGGCCGTCGGTCAGGCTCCGGCTCATCCAGACGTCGTCGACATAGATATCGTCCAGCAGGAACTCCTCGGGCAGCACGCCGACCACCGCGAAGCCGCACCGCCGATAGAGCCGCTGCGCCGGCCCGTTGTGGCCGAGCACGCGCAGGGTCATGCGGCGGGCACCACCGGCCCGGGCGGCGGCGCAGGCCGCCTCGACGAGGGCCTGCCCGACTCCGCCGCCACGGGCGGACTCGCTGACGGCCAGCCCCTGGATGTGACGGACGTGCCGGTTGGACGCCAGGGGACTGGCCGGGGCCTGGGCGACGTATCCGACGACCCTGCGCCCGTGTTCCGCGACGAGGAAGCTCTCCACGGGGTGGCGCTCGTCGAAGAGCGCCGCGTCCGGCGGGCGCTTGGGGCCGGGTTCGCTCACGCGCGACCACGCCGCGCGGTGCAGCTCCAGGATCTCGTGCTCGTCCTCCGCCCGGGCCGGGCGTATCACCACGTCCAATGCCATGCCGTCATGCTAGCCACCGCGGACCCGGGTGCCGGGGCGCCCGGGTACGCCTCGTACCCGAGCACCCCTCCGCCCCGCGCCGCACCCGGGCGACGGCCTGGTCGGCTATTCGACCTCGACGACCGCCTGCGCGAACTGCGCCGCGTACAGCCGCGCGTACGCACCCTCCGAGGCCAGCAGCTCCTCGTGCGTTCCCTGCTCCACGATCGAGCCGCTCTCCATCACCAGGATCACGTCCGCGTCGCGGATCGTGGAGAGCCGGTGCGCGATCACGAAGGACGTACGGCCGTGCGCGAGCCGCGCCATCGCCTTCTGGATCAGCACCTCGGTACGGGTGTCCACCGAGCTCGTCGCCTCGTCGAGCACCAGGATCACCGGGTCCGACAGGAACGCCCGGGCGATGGTGATCAGTTGCTTCTCGCCCGCGCTGACGCCCGCGCCCTCGTCGTCCAGGACGGTGTCGTAGCCGTCCGGCAGGGTGCGGATGAAACGGTCCGCGTGCGCGGCCCGCGCCGCCTCCTCGATCTCGGCGCGAGTGACCCTGCGCGAGGCGCCGTACGCGATGTTCTCCGCGATGGTGCCGCCGAACAGCCAGGTGTCCTGGAGCACCATGCCGATGCCCGTGCGCAGTTCCTCGCGCGTCATCTTCGCGATGTCCACCCCGTCGAGGGCGATCTCCCCGCCGGTGACCTCGTAGAACCTCATCAGCAGGTTCACGAGCGTCGTCTTGCCGGCGCCCGTCGGGCCGACGATCGCGACCGTCTGGCCCGGCTCGACCGACAGCGAGAGGTTGTCGATCAGCGGCTTGTCCGGCTCGTAGCGGAAGGCCACCTTGTCGAAGGTGACCTGGCCCCGCAGCTCCTCCGGACGCTCCGGAACCTCGGCGTCCGCCTCCTGCTCCGACGCGTCCAGCAACTCGTAGACCCGCTCCGCCGAGGCGACACCGGACTGCACGAGGTTCGCCATCGAGGCGACCTGCGTCAGCGGCATCGAGAACTGCCGCGAGTACTGGATGAAGGCCTGCACGTCACCGATCGACAGGGTGCCGGAGGCGACCCGCAGCCCGCCGACGACGGCTATCAGCACGTAGTTGATGTTCGAGATGAAGAACATCACCGGCTGCATGATGCCGCTGACCAGCTGCGCCTTGAAGGAGGCCCGGTAGAGCGCCTCGTTCTGCTCGGCGAAGACGGCCGCGGACTCCTTCTGCCGGCCGAAGACCTTCACCAGGTTGTGCCCCGAGTACATCTCCTCGATGTGGGCGTTGAGCGCTCCGGTCGACTTCCACTGCGCCACGAACTGCGGCTGCGACTTCTTGCCGATCTTCGCCGCGACGAAGACCGACAGCGGCACCGTCAGCAGCGCGACCAGTGCCAGCAGCGGCGAGATCCAGAACATCATGGCGAGCACGCCGACGATCGTCAGCAGCGAGTTCAGCAGCTGACCCATCGTCTGCTGGAGCGTCTGGCCGATGTTGTCGATGTCGTTGGTGGCCCGGCTCAGCACCTCGCCGCGCTTCTGCTGGTCGAAGTACGACAGCGGCAGCCGCGACAGCTTCGCCTGGAGCTCCTCGCGCATCCGGTAGACGGTGCCGTTCATGACGTGGTTCGACAGCCGGGTCGCGACCAGCATCAGCAGGCCGGCCAGGGTGAAGACCACCAGCGCCCAGATCGCCACGACCCCGACGGCACCGAAGTCGATGCCCTGCCCCGGGGTGAAGTCGGTCCCGGACAGCATGTCCGCCATGCCGTCCTGGCCCTTGGCGCGCAGCCCGTCCAGGGCCTGCTGCTTCGTGATCCCCGCCGGCATCTGCCGGCCCACGATCCCGGCGAACACCAGGTCGGTGGCCTCACCGAGGATCTTCGGGCCGACCACCGCACAGCCGACGCTGCCGACGACGGCCGCGACCATGCCCCAGATCTTGGCGCGGTCGTGCGCGAGCTGGCCGAGCAGCCGCTTGCCCGAGCCCTTGAAGTCCATGGACCGAGCGGCCGGCCCCATCATCATCCGTCCTCCGGGCCCGCTCATGCGGCCTCCGCCTCCGTCAGCTGGGAGAGCACGATCTCCCGATAGGTCTCGTTGCCGGCCATCAGCTCGTGGTGGCGCCCCTCGCCCACGACCCGGCCCTCGTCCAGGACGACGATCCGGTCGGCGTCACGGATCGTGGAGACCCGCTGGGCGACGATGACCACCGTCGCGTCCTCGGTCTCGCGGGCGAGCGCCGCGCGCAGCGCCGCGTCCGTCGCGTAGTCCAGGGCCGAGAAGGAGTCGTCGAACAGGTAGATCTCCGGGCGCTGCACGAGGGTGCGCGCGATGGCCAGACGCTGGCGCTGACCGCCGGAGACATTGGTTCCGCCCTGGGTGACGGGGGCCTCCAGGCCACCCTCCAGCGCGGCCACGAACTCCTTGGCCTGCGCCACTTCCAGCGCTTGCCACAGCTCTTCGTCACTCGCGTCCGGGCGCCCGTAGCGCAGGTTGGAGGCGATCGTCCCGGAGAACAGGTAGGGCTTCTGCGGGACCATGCCGACCGTCCTGGCCAACAGCTCGGGATCGAGCCGGCGTACGTCCTCCCCGTCGACCAGCACGTCGCCGCCGGTCGCGTCGAACAGCCGCGGGACCAGGCCCAGCAGCGTGGACTTGCCGCTTCCGGTGGAGCCGATCACCGCCGTGGTCTCGCCGGGGCGGGCCACCAGGCTCACCCCGCGCAGCACCGGGGACTCGGCACCCGGGTAGCCGAAGTCGGCGCCCCGCAGCTCCAATACGCCCCTGCGCAGCAGCTTGCGCACCGGCTCGGCGGGCGGGACCACGCTCGACTCGGTGTCCAGGACCTCCTGGATGCGCTCGGCGCAGACCTCGGCGCGCGGCACCATCATGAACATGAAGGTGGCCATCATCACGGACATGACGATCTGCATCAGGTAGGCGAGGAAGGCCGTCAGCTGGCCGATCTCCATGCCGCCGCTGTCGACGCGCATCGCGCCGAACCAGATGACGGCGACGCTGGAGATGTTCACGACCACGATGACCGTGGGGAACATGTACGCCAGGAGCTTGCCGGAGGCCAGCGAGACGCCGGTCAGGTCGGCGTTGGCCTCGCGGAAACGGTCCTTCTCGTAGTCGTCGCGGACGAACGCCCGGATCACCCGGTTGCCGGTGATCTGCTCGCGCAGCACCCGGTTCACGGTGTCCAGGCGGTCCTGCATCTGGCGGAACAGCGGCCGCGTCCTGTAGACGATGGTGCCGACCGCGATCCCCAGCACCGGGACCACGGCGAGCAGCACGCCCGACAGCCGCACGTCCAGCGAGAGCGCCATGGCGATGCCGCCGACGCACATGATCGGGGCCGAGACCATCAGGGTGAAGGTCATCAGCACCAGCATCTGGACCTGCTGGACGTCGTTCGTCGTACGGGTGATCAGGGACGGGGCGCCGAACTGGCCGAGCTCCCGTGCGGAGAAGCTCTGCACGCGGTCGAAGACGGCCGCGCGGACGTCCCGCCCGAAGGCCGCCGCCGTCCGGGCGCCGTAGTAGACCGCTCCGACGTTGCAGACGAGCTGGACGAGCGAGACGCCGAGCATCAGGGCGCCGAAGCGCAGGATGTAGCCGGTGTCGCCGTTGACCACACCCGTGTCGATGATGTCGGCGTTGAGGGTGGGCAGGTAGAGGCTGGCGCTGGTCTGCAGCAGCTGCAGCAGGACCAGCACCGCGATGGGTTTCCGGTACGGACCCAGATGGGTCCGCAGAAGTCGTATGAGCACGCGCAGGCTCCGGTCGGCAAGATCGAGGGGGTTCACCCCATCTTGGGCCAACCGGCCCATCGATCCCCAGCGGATTTCGCAAAGGCCGGTCAAAAGGAGTAGGCCACCGGGCACGGCGGCCCTAGGCCTTCAAGGAGCCGGACCCGGCCGAGCCCCCTCACGCCCCCTGGAACGCCCCGGGATGGATCTGCTCCCGCGTCGCGATGTACTGCTGGCGCACCCCCTGCCACGCCGGGAACTCCTCACCCGGCTCGAAGACCTGCGCCGCCGGGGCCGGCCAGACCGGCGGGGTGTGCGGGGACAGCGTGCCCCGCGCCACACCCAGCGCCCAGGCCGCCTGCCGCGCCGCGCCCAGCGCCGCGTAGTCCGCCGGCGCCGGGACCACGACCTGCGTCCCGAACAGCCCGGGAGCCGCGGTCTGTACGGCGGGCAGCTCGGCCGCCGCGCCCAGCAGGAACACCCGGCGGATCTCGACCCCGCGCGAGCGCAGCACGTCGAGCGCGTCCACCAGCCCGCAGAGCATGCCCTCGAACGCGGCCCGGGCCAGGTGCTCCGGCTTCATCGAGTCCCGGCGCAGCCCGGCCAGGGTCCCGGCGGCGTGCGGCAGGCTCGGCGTCCGCTCACCCTCCAGGTACGGCAGGAGTACGAGGCCGTGCGCGCCCGGCGTCGACTTCAGCGCGAGCTCGGACAGCCCCTCCAGGTCGGTGCCGAGCAGCTCGGCGGTGCCGCGCAGGGCCCGTACGGCATTGGAGGTGTTCACCACGGGCAGGTGCATGCCGGTGGCGTCGGCCAGGGAGGTGATCAGTCCGCCCGGCTCCGACAGCGCCTCGTGGTGCACCGCCATCACCGAACCGGAAGCGCCGAGCGAGACCACCGCGTCGCCGGGACCCAGCCCCAGCCCGAGCGCGGCGGCCATCGTCTCGCCGGTGCCGGCGGAAATGAGGAGCCCCTCGGGCGTGGTCCCGGCGGTGTCGGCCGGGCCGAGCACCTCGGGCAGCAGCGCCCGGTGCCCCAGCGCCAGCTCCACCAGGTCGGGCCGCCAGGCTCCGGAGGCCGCCGACCAGTACCCGGTGCCCGAGGCGCCGCCCCGGTCCGTGGTCCGCCGGGCCGGCCGGCCCAGCAGCTGCCAGACCAGCCAGTCGTGCGGGGACATCAGCACGGCCACCCGGCGGGCCGCCTCGGGTTCGTTGCGCGCCAGCCAGGCGAGCTTCGCGACGGGCTGCGCGGCGTGCGGGACCGAGCCCACGGCCTCGGTCCAGGCCTGCCGGCCGCCGAGGGCCTCGGTGAGGTCGACGGCGGCGACCTGGGGGCGCTTGTCGTTGCCGACGAGGGCGGGGCGGACCAGGCCGCCCTGCGGGTCCAGCGGCAGCAGACCGTGCTGCTGCGCGGAGACCCCTATGGCCTGGACCCCTTCGAGGAGCCCGCCGCCGGCGGCCTCGCCGAGGGACAGCAGCCAGGCCTGCGGATCGGTCTCGTGGGGGCTGGCGCCGTCGGGTTCGCCCGTGGGCTGCGGATGGGGCGCGTACCCCTGGCGCAGCACGGCGCCGGTCTCGGTGTCACAGACGACGATGCGTGTGAAGGCGGAAGAGCTGTCCAGCCCGGCGACTATCCCCATGTGGAGGATTCTGCCGCACGCGGGGCCGGTCTCGACCGCTGCGGAGCCCCCGGAACCTCACCGGTCCCGGGAACCCCGCGCGGCGGACGCCGGACGCCTCAGGTGTTGCTCGTGCCCCAGTCGTCCTCGCCGCCGCCGGACCGGTCGCGCAGTCCCCGTACCCGCCCGGCCAGCGAGGCGGGCACGGCGTCGCCGACCTTCTCGCTCACCGCGGTGAAGGCCTTGCCGGCGTACTGGCGCCCGGTGTGGCCCGCGGTCTCGGCGGCGTTGCGCACCGCCGGGTTCTGCGCGATCTCGCGTGCGGACTTCTTCAGCTGCTCGTAGCGCTCGCGTCCGGCCCGGGTTCCGAGCACGTACCCGAGGGCCAGTCCGACCACGAACGTGACCTTGTACCGCATGCCTGCCACCCTTCGTCGTGTGGTGCCCGGCCTGCTGTCGATACCGATTGGCGGAGCACCCCCCTGCTTGCGCTAATCTATGACTCGCAACGGGCACTCGCCCCCCGGCAAGGCCGGAGGTGGGCTGTTCGATGTACCGCAGCAATCCCCTGTAGCTCAATTGGCAGAGCAGCCGGCTGTTAACCGGCAGGTTACTGGTTCGAGTCCAGTCGGGGGAGCGCGGTCCCCTGTAGCTCAATTGGCAGAGCATTCGGCTGTTAACCGGAGGGTTGCTGGTTCGAGTCCAGCCGGGGGAGCAAGGAAGAAGAAGAGGGCCCCACGGGGTCCTCTTCTTTTCTTTGTCACCCCGTTCCGGGAACCGGGCAGCCCTCAGCGCGGTCTCTCTGAACAGGCGAAGCCGATCATGCGAGGCATCCGAGGCAGGAGATCGTATGAGCGGCTATGCTGCGGCAGACGGCGCGCACACGTGTACGCGCCACGCCGTGAAGGGGCGGTAGCTCAGCCGGTTAGAGCAGCGGACTCATAATCCGTCGGCCGTGGGTTCGAGTCCCACCCGCCCCACTGCGAGCCGCAGGTGCAGAAACGATCGCACCTGCGGCTTCGGCGTTTTCAGGAACGGGCGGTGCCGGACCCGGCGCACGCGGGCGGCGGCTACGGCTCCGACGAGCGCGGCTGCGCCGACGGGATCCGGTGGACGAAGAACAGGGAGACGAGCGCGGCGAACGCCAGGATGGCGAGCGCCGCGCGCAGGGCGTCGAGCCTGGCGTCGGCGTTCGCGTCCAGGGCCGCCCGCGACACCTCCGGGCTCGTGCCCGCTTCGTCGAGGGCGGTCTCCAGCTGGGCGTCGGACAGGAACGGTGCGCCGCTCTGGAGCTGGACGGTCGCCTGGCTCGTGACGCTGTCCGGGATCGCCGGATTCGCCGCGACGTTGGTCAGGAACGAGGTGGTGAGCGCGGCGATCATGATCGATCCGGCGAGAGCCGTACCGATCGAGGCGCCGAGGTTGGTGACGGCGTTCTGCACGCCGCCGACTTCCGCACTCTGCGCCTGCGGCACCGCGGACACGGTGACCGACCCCAGCTGGGACGCCAGCGCCCCCATGCCGAGCCCGATCAGCAGCAGGGGAACGGTGACGACTTCCGCGCCCGCGTCCAGGTCGAGCGCGGCCATCAGGACCACCGCTCCCGCGAGCAGCGCGAGGATCCCGAGCCGCACCACGCGCCGCGGCGAGACGTCCGGGAGGAAGCGCGGGATCAGGACCGCGGCCGCCAGCAGGCTCACCGACAGCGGCAGCAGGCGGACCCCGGTGTCCAGTGCCGACAGGCCCAGGACGACTGACAGGTAGAGCGGGACGAGGAAGAACACGCCCATCTGCACGAGGTACTGGAAGAAGAACATCGTCAGGCCGCCGGTGAGCTGCCTGTTCCGCAACATCCCGGGATCGACGAGGGGATCCCCGCCCCGCTCGACGACCCGGGCCTCCCAACGGAGGAAGAGCCAGAGCAGCGCCAGACCCGCCAGCACCAGCCACGTCGTCAGGGACACGCCGATCCACGCGGGGGCGTCGGACTTCGGCTGGAACCAGCCCCATTCGTCCGATCGGAGCACGCCGTAGACGAAGGTGCCGAGCCCGAGCGCGGAGAGGACGGCGCCGACGAAGTCGATGCCCCGGCGTTCACCGGGCGGGGCGTCCGCGATGCGGCGCGCGAGCACGAGAATGGCGAGCACTACCAGGACCTCTCCGGCGAAGACCCACCGCCAGGAGAAGTACGTCGTCGCGATGCCGCCGATGAGAGGCCCGAGCGCGATCGCGATGGCCCCGGCCGCCACGACGAGTCCGTAGGCGGCGGGGCGGCGTTCGACGGCGAAGTTGCCGGCGACGAGCGCGACGATCGCGGGCAGGATGAGCGAGGCTCCGACTCCCTCCAGGAACGCCCAGCCCAGGAGCAGCACGGTGAGGTTCGGTGCGAGTGCCGTGGTGAGGGAGCCGGCCCCGTAGACGCAGCAGCCGATCACGAACGCGCGTCTGCGGCCGATCAGCGCACCGACCTTGCCACCCGGGATCATGAACATCGCCATCACGAGGGTGTAGGCCGTGATCGCGCCTTGGATGCCCGTCACCGTCGTGCCCACGTCCTCGGCCACCGTGACGATGGAGACGTTCATGACGGAGCTGTCGAGCGCCATCAGGAACTGACCGGACGCGAGCGTCAACAGGACGACGCGCGCTTTCGCCGAACTCTCGGTCGTGCCTGCCCGGGATGACATGGACGCATGCTCCCAGCGGCCCGAGGGCCCGCAGGGCCGACCCGCCGCGCTGTCGACCGGACAGCGGCTGCGCCGTGCCGGGCGGCGCGCCCGGACCCGGGCCCGCCCGTCCTCCTGCGGGCCGCAGGTGCGGAAACCGATCGCACCTGCGGCCCGGGCGTCTCCGGGGGCTTCCGGCGCCGGCTAGAAGTCCTCCGTTTCGTCCGCGAGGTGGCGCAGTACGTCCGTCAGGTCCTGGCGGCGGGCGAAGGCCACGCGTTGGCGGTGGGCGCCCGAGCCGTCGCGCAGGAGGCCCGCCAGGGCCTTCGCCGCGTGGTCGAGGTCGCCGGCGGCGGCCAGGTCCGGCGCCACCAGGTCCAGCAGGGCCTCCGCCAGGTCGGCCGCGGGCAGTTCCGTCCCCGTGTACGGGTCGAGCCCGAAGCCCTCCAGCCCGTCGTGCGCCGCCCGCCAGCGGGCGAGGCGCAGTACGTCGTCCCGTACGGCCGGCTCGGGGCGCCGCTCCTCGATCTCGCGCAGGGCCGTGGAGACCAGCGCACGGGCCAGTTCCGCCTGGAGGATCGCCGAATCGATGTTCGGGGACATGTCGGGCGCCCGGATCTCCAGCGTCGGCCAGTGCCCGGACGGACGGAGGTCCCAGTAGACCATCTTGATGTCCAGGGCCGCCCCGGAGCCGAGCAGCGTCTGCACCGAACGCCGGAAGTGGGCGGTCGACGTGAAGTGCGGCGGCAGCCCCGCCGAAGGCCAGCCGGACCAGGCCATCGCCCGCCAGCTGGCATGCCCCGTGTCCCGGCCGCCCCAGAACGGCGAGTTGGCCGCCAGGGCGATCAGCGTGGGCAGCCACGGTCTGATCCGGTTGGACACCGCCACGGCGGTGTCCACGTCGAGCGTGCCGATGTGGATGTGCCGGCCGCAGCTGACCAGGGTGTCGGTGAGCGCGCCGAAGCGGCGGTGCTGCTCGCGCTGGCGCGGCTCGTCGTCGGTCAGGTGCAGCGGCCCCTCCACGGCGACCACCGGCGAGGGCGCGGCCAGCAGCCGGCAGCCGTGGGCGCGGGCCGCCCGGCCGAGGGTGCGCCGCAGGGCGGCCAGTTCGGTGCGCAGCGCGGCCGCGGAATGGGCTATCGGGGTGGAGATCTCCACCTGGTAGCGGGTGCCCTCGGGGTGCAGCTCGCCCGGCAGCCCGCCGGCCGTCGCGAGGACCAGCGGGGCGGCGGGAACCACCCGGAAGGTGCGGGCGTCGACGAGCAGGAACTCCTCCTCGACGCCGACGGTGAGGGGAACGGTGGGGCGCACCGCCTTCTGCGTCGTGCCGGTGCTCGTGGTGCTGTTGCCAGGTTCGATCACTACGCCTCCCTGGACATACGAGTCTTTTCATCATGAGCTGAACACGAGGGGAGGAGCGCACGTCGATTCAGTCAAATGTCCGGTGATAGTGGCGAGTTACCGGCAAGAGGCCATCCGAGGCGGGACCGCGGGGCCGGATGGGACGACTGTTGCCGGTGTGTGAAGCCACGCAATAACCCCTCGGGGCGCCGAACCGCCGCCGGTTAGGATCCCCTGTGCCCCCGACGACCGCTCCCACCCGCCCCAGGCGGCGAATATTCGCCGACCTCACCCCGCTGCGCACGTCCGCGGACTACCGACGGCTGTGGGTCGGCGGCACGATCTCCTGGGTCGGCCAGGCCATGACGGCCCTCGCGATCTCGCTCCAGGTCTACGACATCACCCGGTCCAGCTTCTCCGTCGGGCTCGTCGGTCTCTTCTCGCTCGTCCCGCTCGTCGTCTTCGGGCTCTACGGCGGCGCCATCGCCGACACCGTGGACCGGCGCAAGCTCGGCCTCTACAGCTCCCTCGGCGCCGCCGCCCTGTCGGTCGCCCTCGCCGGGGCCGCGCTGCTCGACTACCACCGGGTCTGGTTCCTGTACGGGGTCGTCGCCCTCCAGGCGGTGTGCGGGGCGCTCACCGGACCGGCACGGTCCGCGATGATCCCGAGGCTGCTGCCGGACGAGCAGCTGCCCGCCGCCAATGCCCTGAACTCCGTGACCATGACCTTCGGCACGATGGTCGGGCCCGCGCTCGGCGGCCTGATCGTCGCCGCCGGCGGCTACGAGACGGCGTACCTGATCGACGCCGTGACCTTCACCGCCGCGCTCTACGCGATGTGGCGGCTGCCGTCGATGAAGCCCGACCGCGCCGAGGAGGCCCGGGGCCGGGCCTCGGTGGTCGACGGACTGCGCTTCCTCGGGACCCGGCCCAACATCCGGATGACCTTCTTCACCGACATGTCCGCCATGGTGCTGGCGCAGCCGAAGGCGCTGTTCCCGGCCGCCGCCGTGCTCTGGTACGGGGGCGACGCGAAGACGGTCGGCCTGATGGTGGCCGCGATCGCGGCCGGGGCGCTGCTGGGCGGGCTGTTCTCCGGCTGGCAGGGCCGCATCCGGCGGCACGGGCTGGCGATCCTGCTCTCCGTCGCCGGCTGGGGACTGGCCATCGCCGCGTTCGGACTCACCCGGAACCTGTGGCTCGGGCTGTTCTTCCTGGCCCTCGCCGGAGCCGCCGACACCGTCTCGATGGTGTTCCGCAGCACGATGCTCCAGGCCGCCACGCCCGACGAGATGCGGGGCCGCCTCCAGGGCGTCTTCATCGTGGTCGTCGCGGGCGGGCCCAGGCTCGGTGACTTCATCGCCGGCAGCACCGCCGACCTGACCTCCCCGGCCCTCGCCGTGACGGGCGGGGGGCTGGCGTGCGTGCTCGTACTGGGACTGCTCGCGCTGCGGTGGCGCAACTTCGCCCGGTACGACGCGAGGTCCCCCGAGGCGTAGCCGCTGGGACCGCTGGGCGGTACGGGGGGCGGGTCGGCTGCCGGTCGGCTGCGCCGCTCGTGCGGGTACGGGGCTTGGCGCACCGGAGCCCGGCGGGGAGCGGGAGCCGGTGGACTGCGCCGCGGGTTGGCTGCGCCGCTCGGGCGGGCTACGGGGGCCGGTTGCACCGGGGCCTGGTCGGGTGTGGGGGTCGGTTGGGGTGGGGGCGGGCGCGCGCCGGGGCGTCTCCTCGGGCGCCAAACGTGTCGGGGCGTCGGAAAGCTGGGCGGAAGTGCGTTTGGCACCCTGCGGGGATCGCCCCGACACACACCCACCCCCGCCCCAACCGACCCGGCTGCTACCCCCAACCCCTGCACCCCTCGGCTACGCCGCACAAATTCAGCCTCGCCGGCGTTTGAGGCGCGGGGCCCGGGGCGGAGCCCCGATCTTGGAGCCGCACCCTCAGCTGGGCCTTGCCGCGCAAATCCAGCCCCTCCGGCGTTTGAGGAGCGGGGTGCGGGGCGGAGCCCCGGGCCTTGAGCCGCACCGGTCAGCTCCGCCGCACCGTCCGGTCTTGCCGCACCGATTCAGCCTCGCCGGCCTTCACATAGGGCCGGATCGGGCGAACCGCGCCGGGCTGATCCCCACGTGCCGCACGAAGTGCCGGGTCAGGTGCGCCTGGTCGTAGAACCCCGCGGCCGTCGCCGCCTCGGCCGGCCGCATGCCCGCCAGCAGCAGCCGCCGTGCCAGCGCCACCCGCCGCCCCGTCAGGTACGCGTGCGGCGGCAGCCCGTACGCCGTCCGGAAGCCCCGGATCAGGTGGGTGGGGTGGACGTGGCCCAGCTCCGCCGAGGCCTCCTCCAGGCTGATCCCCTCGGTCACCCGCGCGTCGATCAGCTCGCGCAGCCGTACGGCGAGCCCCGCGCCCGGCGCCCCGTACGCCGCCGGCGCGCGCCCCGCGAGCCACCGGTGCAGCCGCTCCCGTACGAAGACCAGCCGCGACTCCGCCTCCAGCCGCTCGACGGCCCCGGCCGGCAGCTCCCGCGTACCGAGCGCCCGGTGCAGCCCGTGGACGTGCTCCCGCAGGGCCGGGTCGAGCAGCAACGGGGCGTCGACGGCGGCCCCGGTGAGGCTTTCGGGCAGGACGGAGGCATCGAGGTAGAGGACCCGCTTGCGGAAACCGGCCTCGGTGACGGTCCGCCCGTCGTGGACCACCCCGGGCGGCAGCAGGATCACGGAGTCCCCGAGCCCGACGCCGTGCCGCTCGCGGTCCAGCGCGAAGTCGACCCGTCCGCCGTCCAGGATCATCAGCGCCCAGGTGTCGTGCACGTGCGCCGGGTAGGCGTGGTCGGTGAACCGGGCGTGGAAGACCTCGGCGATCCCCGCGACCGGCGGCTGCCAGGCGGAGACCGTGCTGCGCGGACGTATCGCGGCCATGTCAGGAACGTACAAGACCGCCCGCGCCCGCTCCGTGAGGCTGTCCGCATGACGACACACAAGGTCAACATCGCCGAGAAGCTGGCCGGCTTCACCGAGCAGTGGGCCCCGCACCGCATCGCCCGCTTCAACGACTACGAGGTCAAGACCGCGAAGGTCCAGGGCGAGTTCGTGTGGCACAGCCACGAGGACACCGACGAGCTCTTCCTCGTGATCAGCGGCACCCTGACGATCCGTCTGCGCGACGGGGACGTGGTGCTGGGGCCGGGCGAGATGTACGTCGTCCCGCGCGGGGTGGAGCACTGTCCGGCGGCGGACGAGGAGACGGCGATCCTGCTGTTCGAACCGGCGGGCACCACCAACACCGGCACCGCCGGCGGCCCCCGCACCCGCCCCCCAGTCGACGCCTAGCCCCGCGCCACGCGGCCGGGTCGTGGGGCGCAGCTGGCCGGTGCGGCTCAAGGCCCGGGGCTCCGCCCCGCACCCCGCTCCTCAAACGCCGGAGGGGCTGGGTTTGTGCAGCGGCGGCTGGAGTGGTGCGGCACCGCTGGCGGGTGCGGCTCCAAGATCGGGGCTCCGCCCCGGGCCCCGCGCCTCAAACGCCGGAGGGGCTGGATTTGGTGCGGCGGGGCTGAATTTGTGAGGGGAGGCCGAATGTGGGCCAGCACCGGAAGGTTGGCGGCCGGGTCGGTTGGGGTGGGGGTGGGTGTGTGTCGGGGTGATCCCCGCAGGGTGCCAAACGCACTGCCGCCCAGCTCTCCGACACCCCGACACGTTTGGCGCCCGAGGAGACGCCCCGGCGCGCGCCCGCCCCCACCCCAACCGACCCCGTAGCCAACTTGGCCGCGCCGCGGCAGGCCCCCACACCCGCCCGAGCGGCGCAGCCGACCCGCGGCGCAGCCGACCGGCCCGCGCAGGGGAGCGGTGGTGAGCTAGCTCGACTCGTTGGCGACGATGCCGCGGGCCACCCCCAGGGCGACCAGGTCCTGGGGGCGGATGTGGAGTTGGTCCGCGGTGGGCGGGGCGGCCGATGGGGGGCGTTTGAGGATGGCCGCCGCCAGTTCCGGGGCGATGACCGAGAAGTAGCTGTCCGGGGTGACCCAGGTGTTGCCCGGCGCGGCCAGCGCGAGGGCGCCGCCCGAGCCGCCCTCGCCGATCAGCAGGGTCGTGACCGGGACCGAGGCGCCCGCCACCGCGGCGAAGGTGTCGGCGATGGCCGCGCCCGCGCCGGCGTGTTCGGCGGCGGCGTCGTTGGCCGCGCCCGGGGTGTCCACCAGGGTGAGCACGGGGATGCCGAGCCGGTCCGCGAGGCGGATGACACGGGCCGCCGTACGGTAGCCCGCCGGGCGGGTGGCGGTGCCGCACTGGGCGGCGTAGGCCACGGCCCGGCCCTCCCGCAGCCCGAATCCGCACAGCATGCCGGGGTCGGTGCCGCCGGCCCGGTCCCCGGAGAGGGGCAGGCGGAGTTCGAAGTACGCGTCCAGGTACGCCGGCGCGTGCGGGCGGTCCGGGTGACGGGCCTGGCGGACGGCGTCCCAGCCGGTGGCCGGCGGCGCCGTGTCGGCCAGCGCGGCCGGCGGCTCCACGGGCCCGGCGGGGCGGGGCGCGGCCAGCACGCGCAGCCAGTCGGCGAGGGCGCCGGGCAGCGCGGCGGCGGGCACCACGGCGTCCCCGTGCCCGGCGGCGTACTGCCCCTCGGCGCAGTAGGCCGCTGGATCCGCGTCCGCCGGGCGCACCCGGGAGCCGGCGAAGCCGACCTGCGCGCCGGGCAGCGCGAGGATCACGTCGGCCCCGGCCCCGAGCGTGGCCCAGCCGCCACCGGTGGTCGGATCGCGCAGGACGGCCAGCTGGGGGAGGCCCGCCGCCCGGGTCAGGACGCTCTGCCGGGCCACGCGCTGGAGCTGGGTCAGCGCGAGCATGCCCTCCTGCATGCGGGAGCCGCCGGTGGCGATGAGCGAGACGAGGGGGAGGCGGTGCTCGCGGGCGTGGGAGTACGCGGCTTCGAGCCGGTCCCCGGTGCGTTCGCCGAGGGACCCGCCGAGGAAGCCGAACTCGAAGGAGAGGACGGTGGCTTCGCTGCCGCCGATGCGGGCGGTGCCGACGACGACGGACTCCTGCTCGCCCGTGCGGTCGGCGGCGCGGGCGCGGGAGTCGTCGTAGCCGGTCCAGGCCAGCGGCCCGTCGGCGGGGGACTCCCGTCGGGGGACGGGGAGTTCGGCGAAGCTGCCGGGGTCGGTCACGGAGGCGATGGCCGCGCGGGCCGAGAGCCGGGTCGTCGTCACGGGGTCACCCTAGGGGGTGTCCTGCCGATCGGGGCGGGGTGACGAGTGCCGCGGCGAAGAGGAGGGCGGCGGGCGGCAGCAGGTCGAGGCTCACGGCCGCGGTGGCCGTGCCCGGCACCACCGTGACGGGGCGTCGGGGCTGACGCGGCGCCGGACGAGGCCGGCGTGGAAGAGGACCGGGCCGCTGCCCCTCGACGAGCCGGCGCCGCCGGTACGCGGACTCGGGCGGGTGCTCCTGGCGCTCCGTGCGCGAGCGCTGGTTGCCGGCCGCCGGCCTGCGCAGCGGCTGCGCGGGCATGGTGACGCGCCCGGCGCTCTCCGCGTCCCGCGGGTCGGCGGAGACCGGAAGGGCGGAGCCGAGGGTCAGGCCCGCCCGGCGGGCCGGCGAGACCGAGCGGGGGGCGGCGGACGCGCTCAGCCGGCCCGCCCGGGTGGGGGGCCCGGCCGTCCGGCGCAGGGCCGGGAAGACCACGGTGGACAGTGACACGCCGGCGAGGCGAGCAGTGCGATGTGGCCCGCCGTCCAGGCGGGGGCGGACCGGGGCCGGGGGCGCTGAGCCTGATAAGCCCGTAGGCCGGCATGCACGGGGGCGCGGCCGGGGGGCGGGCCCCATCGCCGTATCCGGCATCACGCCAGCGCACCCCGAGGCGGCCCCCGGTGGTCCCTGACCGCCTCACCCGAGGGACGGGAGGGGGAAGGCGATCTTCAGGGCGTAGGCGGCGACCAGGCCGTAGCCGAGACGGAAGGTCCAGACGCGGGCGGTGGCGGAGATGCGGGTGCCGGCGAGCGCGCCGAGCACGACGAGGGTCTGCTGCCAGAGGAGCGAGGCGGCGCCGACCCCGAGGAGGAAGGCGGCTCCGGCCGGGCCGGTGTCGAGGGTGGCGCCCTGGGCGGTGGTGAGGGCGGCGAAGTAGAGGGCGGTGGTGGGGTTGAGGGCGGTGAGGCCGACGTAGCGGGCGAAGGCCGTTGCCGCGGGGCGCGTACCGGTGCGGGTTTCCGTGCCGGGTCCGGCGCCGTTGCCGGGGGTGCTGCCCCCGGACCCTCCTCCAGCTACCGCTGGGGGTACCCCCAGCGCCTCGAACGCCGGCGGGGCCGGATCGGGCGGCAGCGGGCGGGGCGAGCGGCTGAGGCCGTGGGCCGCGATGGTCAGGAGGACGGCGGCGGAGGCCAGGCGGACCCAGGCTTCGATCGGGGAGACGTGGGAGGCCACCCAGGGGCCGACGGCCGCGGCCAGGGCCGCGTAGCCCAGATCGACCACGGCGATGCCCGCGGCCGCGGCCATCGCCGTCCGGCGGTGCCGCATGGCCTCCTGGAGCAGCAGTACGCTCATCGCCCCCATCGGCATCGCCACGCCCAGGCCCGCGACCGCGCCCGCCAGGGCCGGTGTCATCAGTTCGCTCATAGGGCGAGGGTCGGCCCCGGCACCCGGGGGATGCGCGCGAATACCGGCCCCCACTGCGAGAATCGCGGTATGGACCGACTGGACAGGGAAATCCTCGGCATCCTCCAGGAGGATGCGCGGATCTCGTACCGGGACCTCGGGGTCCGCGTCGGCCTCAGCGCCAACGCCACCGCCGACCGGGTGCGGAGGATGCGCCGGGAGGGGGTGATCCGCGGGTTCACCGTCGTGGTGGACCCGGCCGCCGACACCTCCGGCGGGCTCGTCGTCTTCATCGACGTCACCCTGCGCCAGGACACCACCAACGAGGAGTTCGAGCGGAAGGTCGCCAAGCTCCCCGGGATCACCGAGGCCGTGCACGTGACCGGCGAGCACGACTATCTCCTGCGCGCCCGCGCCGCCGACCCCGCCGCCCTCGACGGGCTGCTCCGCCGGCTGAAACGGGAGGCGGGCGTCGCCCAGTCCAACACCCGGCTCGCCCTCCGCGCCGCCAACCGCCCGGTCTGAGGCGGGCGGGAGCGGTTCCTCCTGCGCCTGGTGCCCGACGCGGTGCCGCTCTCCGCCGGCGCGGTCCGCTCTCCGGCGGCCGGGGTCTGCCGGGCCCCGGCCTCCTACAGCGCCGACTCCCACGTCGCCGACGTGCCCCGCCTGCCCGACTCCGTGCGGCCGTCGTCCGCCACCGTCAGGCGGACGTAGGACGGGGTCGCGTCCACCTTCACCTCGATGGAGGTGACCCCGCTGCGCCGGTGCGCCGCGGCCAGGGCGGTGCGCAGGGCGGCCAGCAGGTCGCCCGCGACCGGGTCCGGCAGCAGGGCGTCCACCGCGCCCGTGAAGTGCACCGACGGCTGGAAGCCGAGCAGGACGGCCGCGCCGCCCGTCTCGCGCAGGACCCGACCGCGGAAGGTCGTCGGGGCGTCGGTCGGCGGCTGCTGGAGGGCGAAGATGGCCGTGCGGACCTCCTGGATGGTGGAGTCCAGTTCGTCGACGGCGCGGCCGAGTTCGTCGCCGACCGTGTCTGCGGAGGGGGCGTTCGCGGCGCGCCGGCGGGTGCTCTCCAGCATCATCTCGGTGGCGAAGAGCCGCTGGACCACCAGGTCGTGCAGGTCGCGCGCGATCCGGTCGCGGTCCTCGTACACGGCGAGCTGTTCCCGGTCGTGCTGGGCGTCCGCGAGGACGAGGGCCAGCGCGGCCTGGGAGGCGAACTGCGAGGCGAGCAGCCGGTCCACCGCGTCGTACGGGGGGCCGCCCCGGGCGCGCGGCAGGGCCAGGGTGCCGATCAGCTGGCCGCCGCTCTGGAGGGGCAGCATCATGCTCGGGCCGAATCGTTCCCGCACGTGCGTGGTCATCCGCGGGTCCGTCGCCGAGTCCTCTATGAAGACCGGCTCGCCGCCGAGCAGTTGCGTGAGGACCGGGCTGCCGGGGGCGATGGCGGTGCCGACCAGGTCGCCGGGGTCCCCGGGGGTGGAGGCGGCGACGATCTCCATGCCGCCCTCGGGGGTCGGCTGGAGCACCACGCCGGCCGCGGCGTCCGCGAGCAGCCGGGCCCGTTCGGCCACGCACATCAGGGCGTCGGCCGCCGGGCGGCCGGCCAGCAGGGTCGTGGTCACGGCGGCGGCGCCGTCGATCCAGCGCTCCCGGCGGCGCGCGGTCTCGTACAGCCGGGCGTTGCCGATCGCTATGCCCGCCTGCGAGGCCAGGACGCGCACCAGGGCGAGGTCCTCGTCGGTGAACGGGCCGCCGCCCCGCTTCTCGGTGAGGTAGAGGTTGCCGAAGACCTCCGTGTGGACCCGGATCGGGACGCCCAGGAAGCTGCGCATGTGGGGGTCGTCCCCCCGGACGAAGTCCGGGGGAGGGTGGCCCGGCGGGAAGCCGGTGGCCCGCGGGTCCTGGGTGAGGTCGTCCGGCAGGAGCGGGCGCGGGTCGCCGATGAGGGCGCCGAGCAGTCCGTCGCGCCCGTCCGGGAGGCGGGGGATCGCGGCCCGCTCCGCCTCGGTGAGCCCGGCCGTGAACAGTCC
The DNA here is from genome assembly GCF_055588065.1 of Streptomyces sp. NPDC046308. Taxonomy (NCBI): domain Bacteria; kingdom Bacillati; phylum Actinomycetota; class Actinomycetes; order Kitasatosporales; family Streptomycetaceae; genus Streptomyces; species Streptomyces sp. NPDC046308. Next base: position 470,041 of record NZ_JBVJFB010000002.1, on the reverse strand, counting down.
GGTCAGCCGGGCGCGCTCGGGGTCGACGACCCCGAGCGCGCAGTACCGCGCCGAGCACAGCTCGGCGGCCGAGTCCACGATGTGCTGGAGGGTGGTGTGCAGCTCCAGTTCGGAGCCGACGCTGAGGACGGCCTCCAGCAGCACCGGGAGGCTCGGCCCTTCCTCCTCGGGCTCCTGCCCGGAGCGCGTCATTCGGCCAGCGGGTTGAGGACCATGGGGGCGATCTTCCCTTCGAGCATCGCGCCGAGACCGAGTACGGCGCACACGTCCGGCCGTTCCGCGATGGCGACGGGCATTCCGGTGGCGTCCCGCAGCATCTGGTCCAGGCCCGGCAGCAGGGCGCTGCCGCCCACCATCATGATCCCCCGGTCCGTCAGGTCCGCGACCAGGTCCGGCGGGCAGTCCCGCAGCACCTTGCCGATGCCGTCGAGGACGGCGGTCAGCGGCGTGTGGATGGCGTCCCGTACGGCCGCGGTGTCCACGTGGACGGAGCGGGCCAGTCCGGTGGCCACGTCGCGGCCGTGGATGAGGGTGGAGGCCGGCCCCTCGGCGGTGATGCCGTTCCCGTGCAGGGCCAGTTGGAGCGGCCGGACGGCCTGGCTGGGCAGCATCAGCTCGTGCGCGTGCCGCAGGTGCTGGACGACCGCGTGGTCGATGGCCTCGCCGCCGACCGGGATCCGTTCGGCGGTCACGATCGAGCCGAGGGAGAGGACGGCGACCTGGGTGGCCGCGGCCCCGCACACCATGATCATCGTGGCGGTCGGCTGCTCCACGGGCAGTCCGCAGCCGACGGCCGCGGCGATCAGGGTGTCGACCAGTTCGACGCGGCGGGCGCCGAGCCCGACGAGGGTCTCCACGGTGGCCCGCTGGGCCAGCGGGTCCGCGTCGTGCGGGGTGCAGGCGGCGGCCCGCAGCCGGGGCTTGCGGCGCAGGGCGCGCCGCAGCTTCTCCCCGAGGAGGTGACGCAGCATCCGCTGGGCCATCTCGATGTCGACGACGGTGCCGCCGGAGACGGGGCGCACGACCCGGATGTAGTCGGGGGTGCGGCCGGTCATCCGTTCGGCGAAGGTTCCGACGGCGATGAGTGCGCCGGTGCGCGTGTTGACCGCGGCGACGCTGGGTTCGTCGACCACGAGGCCGGCGCCCTTGACGTACACGCGGGTCCTTGCCGCCCCCAGGTCGACGGCGACGTGGCAGCGGCGCAACTGCTCAAGACTGACGGTCACGGCAGATCCTCCCGAGAGCGCTGACGCAAGAAGACCGGCGGAAATGCCGGCACTTTTCATATCATCTCGGACATTTGGGTCTAACCGCCCGTTGGGCTGCTCCGGCCGGGGGTGCGCCGCGCCTGCATGGGGGTGGATTTCTGTACCGACAGGCAGCACCATGCCCGCACCGCACGCGCTACTCACCCGTAACAAGGTAAGGGGGACCCGATGCTGACGGCCCGACAGAGACTGCTGGCAGTCCTGACGCTCTGCCTGGCGCTGCCGGCGCCCTTCCCGGCCCATGCCGCCGACCGGGTCCAGGTCCCCGCCCCTGATCGGGCGTCATCGCGCAATCCGGTGATCTTCGTGCACGGCTACAACGCCGATCCGGGAGTCTGGGGAGCCCTGCGAGGGGACCTGCGCTCCGCCGGGTACGCCGACTCCGAGCTCTTCTCCTGGGGCTACGACACCCACCAGTCCGTCAACGAGGTCCTCGCCGGGCGGCTCGGCGCGTACGTCGACCAGGTCCGCCGGGACACCGGGGCCGCCCGCGTCGACGTCGTCGCGCACTCCTTCGGCTCGCTCGTGAGCCGCTGGTACGTGAAGTTCGGCGGCGGCACCGCCACCGTGGACCACTGGGTCTCGCTGGCCGGCCCCAACCGGGGCACGTCCACCGCGTGGGCCTGCGCCCTGTGGGACCAGGCCTGCCGGGACATGACCCCCGGGTCGTACGTGGTGAAGAACCTGAACGGCGGGGACGAGACTCCGGGCGCGGTGAAGTACGCGACGTTCTGGTCCCACTGCGACGAAGTGGTCAACCCGGACGACAGCGTCCCCCTCGCCGGGGCCGCCAACACGCCCGTCGGCTGCCTCAAGCACAACGACCTGCTCGGCGACGACGGCGCCTCCGCGGGCGTCCGCGCCTTCCTCGCCTCCTAGGCCGCGTCCACCGCGACCCGCTGGAGCAGGCCGTACGTGAACTCCGCCACGCACGGCCTGCCCCGCGCGGCGAAGGCGAGGCGCCAGCGGGTCGGGGCGGTGCCCTCCATCGGCCGGACCGGCGCGAAGGCCCGCGCCACCTCGTCCACCGTGGCCGACCAGGGCAGCAGGTCGTCCGGCGACTCCAGTACGGGCCCCGGCGCGCCCGGGGCGCGCACCAGCCACTCGTTCCACACCGCCCCGTCCGGCGCGGCCAGCACCTCGAAGCGCAGGTCGGGCCAGAGCGGCAGCGGCCACAGCAGGGCCTCGCACTCCAGGTCGCCGATCGTGCGGCGCTCGGCGGACTCCGGCGGGCCGAGCACCGAGCGGTACCGGGCCAGGGCGCCGCGGGAGCGGGGCGACCTGACCATCGCCTGCCAGTGCTTGTTGGCCTCCCGCTGGTCCGCGAGCGAAGCGCCGAGCCGGCGGCGGGCCTCGTCGGCGAGTTCCGGCTGGAAATCCGACATCCGCCGCAACAGCACCAACTGGAAGGCGGCGGGACCGAAGGAAGTCATGGAAGGAACGATTCCACACAGGATCCTTACGTTCTCGGAATACGGATGTTGCCGCCGACCACGTAGCCTGCGGGCGCCATGAACTACTGCCACGCATGCCGGAGGCACCTCAACGGCGCACTGGCGTGCGCCGGCTGCGGAACCCCCGCCGAGTACCTGGTACCCGCCGCGCCCGTAGCCGTGCCCGCCCCCCAGGCGCCGGCCCCGGAGCCGCCGCCGGTCCTGGCCGACGTGTTCGCGGACTCGCTGGTCGTCCTGTCCGCCCCGAACGAGCGCAGGCAGGGCGCGCGCCGCCGGGCCACGCACCGCAGACGCCGCCGGACCGTGCTGACCATCGGCCTCGGCCTGGTGATCGCGCTCGGGGGCTCGCTGGCGGTGGCCCGCTTGGCCACCGACGGGGAGCGCACCGACCGGGCCGCCAACGTGGTGCTGACCGACGACGGCCCGCAGCAGCCCGCGCCGCTGCCGGACGGGCCGACGGTCGCGGCGCCCACGGGGCCCGGGAAGGCCACCGCCAAGGCCCCCGCGGGCACGAAGAAGTCGGGGGCCGCGGCGCCCTCCGGGGACGCCGCCCAGCCGGGTCCGAGCTCGTCCGCCGTCGAGCCCGCCCCCATGACCTCGGGGCCGCCGACCGGCACCCCCGGCCCGGTGGGATCCGTACGGCCCAGTTCGTCGGGCCAGCCCTCCCGCAGCATCACCGGCTCCGCGCAGACGCCGACGCCGACCCCGGCCCCGCCGACGCCCAGCCCCAAGCCGCCCAAGAACTGCGGCTTCCTGGGCATGCTCTGCTGGGGCGACTGACCGGAGCGCCGGCCCGGCCGGGACGGCCCGCCCGCCCGAGCGGCAGGGGCCCCGCTACCCGCCGAGCATCCGCTTGAGCAGGTCCCGCAGCACCGCCCGCTCCGCCGGGGACAGCCCGGCCAGCGGTTCGCGGGCGAAGTCCAGCGACTCGCGCAGCCGCTCCGCGGTCTGCAGCCCCTCCTCGGTGGGCGCGGCCAGCTTGACCCGGCGGTCGGCCGGGTCCGGACGCCGCTCGACCAGCCCGCGGGTCTCCAGCCGGTCGACGATCCCGGTCACGTTCGAGGGCTCGCACCGCAGCTTCTGCGCGATGCGGCGCATCGGCGTCGGCTCGAGGGAGAGCATGGTGAGCACCCGGGCCTGCGCACCGGTCAGCTGGTGGCTGGCGGCCGCGTGCTCGTACTCCATGTGATAGCGGGCCACGACGTCGCCGATGAGTTCGACGACCTCGACGGTCACTGGGTCTACGCGACGACTGGGCATGGATCCAGCTTACCCATTTACTTGACAACATGAAATATCCAGGCGCATGGTTGTTTCACCTAGTGAACCAATTCGTTCTTACCAGGAGCGCACCATGTCTGAGATCCCCGCCGTGAGCCGCGAGTGGCACCTCGTCCGTCGCCCGCAGGGCTGGCCCGTAGCCGAGGACTTCGCCCTGCGCGAGGCCCCCGTGTCCGCCGAGCCCGCCGCCGGCCGGATCCTCGTGCGCAACCTCCACATGTCCGTGGACCCCTACATGCGCGGCCGGATGAACGACGTGAAGTCCTACGTCCCGCCCTTCCAGCTGGACGAGCCGATGCAGGGCGGCGCCGTGGGCGAAGTCGTCGCCTCCGCCGCCGAGGGCTTCGCCGTCGGTGACCACGTGCTGCACCACCTGGGCTGGCGCGAGTACGCCGAGCTCGACGCGAAGTTCGCCACCAAGGTGGACGCCTCGCTCGCCCCGCTCTCCGCCTACCTCGGCGTCCTCGGCATGCCGGGCCTGACCGCCTACGCCGGCCTCTTCGAGGTCGCCTCCTTCAAGGAGGGCGACGCCGTCTTCGTCTCCGGCGCAGCCGGCGCCGTCGGCAGCCTCGTGGGCCAGTTCGCCAAGATCAAGGGCGCCTCCCGGGTCATCGGCTCCGCCGGCTCGGACGAGAAGGTGACGCTGCTCACGGAGAAGTACGGCTTCGACGCCGCCTTCAACTACAAGAACGGCCCCGTCGCCGAGCAGCTGCCGGCCGCCGCCCCCGAGGGCATCGACGTCTACTTCGACAACGTCGGCGGCGACCACCTGGAGGCCGCCATCTCCTCGATGAAGGTGAACGGCCGCGCCACCCTGTGCGGCGCCATCGCCGGTTACAACGACACCGAGGCCGCCCCCGGCCCGCGCAACCTCATGCAGGTCATCGGCAAGCGCCTGCGCCTGCAGGGCATCCTCGTCAACGACCACGCCGGACTGCAGCAGCAGTTCGTCCAGGACGTCGCCGGATGGCTGCGTTCCGGTGAGCTCCGGTACGACGAGACGGTCGTCGAGGGCGTCGAGAACGCGGCGTCCGCCTTCCTCGGCATGCTGCGCGGCGAGAACACCGGAAAGATGATCGTTTCCTTCACCGGTTAGGCTCACTGCACACCGTCGTGACCGTGGGCGCGAGTCGCGGCGATTACCAGGAGGATTTCCTTACATGTCCATCCAGCAGTCCGACGTCGCGTACACCGCCGTGGCCACCGCCGAGAACGGCCGTGACGGCCGCGTCGCGACCAACGACGGCCAGCTCGACGTCGTCGTGAACCCGCCGAAGGAGCTCGGCGGCAGCGGCGCCGGCACCAACCCGGAGCAGCTGTTCGCCGCCGGCTACAGCGCCTGCTTCCAGGGCGCCCTGGGCGTCGTCGCCAAGAACGTGAACGCCGACATCTCCGGCTCCACGGTCACCGCCGAGGTCGGCATCGGCAAGAACGACGAGGGCTTCGGTCTGATCGTCAAGATCTCCGCCGTGATCCCGAACGTGGACGCCGCCACCGCCAAGGACCTCATCGAGAAGGCCCACGAGGTCTGCCCGTACTCCAAGGCGACCCGCGGCAACATCACCGTCGAGCTCGCCGTCTGATCCGGCACCGCTCGGCGAAGGCCGCCCCCCGGTCCGGGGGGCGGCCTTCGCCGTGTGCGGCCGCCTAAACTGGCCCCATGCGTGATCTTGCGGGGGGTTTCCGGTATCTGCTGGCCGGCCAGCGATGGGTGTTCCGGCACGGCCGGTGGCTGGGATTCGGGCTGCTGCCCGGGCTCGTCTCGCTGGTCCTCTACGCCGGCGCGCTGATCGGCCTCGGCTACGGGGCCGACGACCTGAGCGCCTGGGCCACCCCCTTCGCCGACGACTGGTCCGCGCCGTGGACCGGGCTCCTGCGCACCTTCCTGACCGCGCTGGTCTTCGGCCTCGGGCTCTTCCTTGCGGTGATCACCTTCACCGCCGTGACCCTGTTGATCGGCCAGCCCTTCTACGAGTCCCTCTCGGAGCAGGTCGACCGCAACGAGGGCGGCGAGGTCCCGCAGTCGGGGCTCCCGCTCTGGCAGGAGCTGTGGATCTCGGCCCGCGACAGCGTGAAAGTGCTCGGACGGGTCCTGCTGTACGGGATCCTGCTCTTCGCCCTCGGCTTCGTCCCGGTGATCGGGCAGACCGTGGTCCCCGCGCTCGGGTTCTGCGTCTCCGGGTACTTCCTGACCCAGGAGCTCACCGCCGTGGCCCTGCAGCGGCGCAAGGTGGACCTGACCGACCGGCTGGCCCTGCTGCGCTCGCGGCGCATGCTGGTGCTCGGCTTCGGGGTGCCGCTCGTGCTGGCGTTCGTGGTCCCGCTGGTCGCGGTGTTCCTGATGCCGGGCGCGGTGGCCGGCGCCACGCTGATGGCGCGCGACCTCATGGCCGTCGACCAGGCCCCGTCCGCCGGGGCGGCGCCGGGTGGCCCGGCCGCACCGCAGGACCCCTCCGCCCCGGCCGGCTTCGGGCCGCCGCCGCCCGCCTACTCGTAACCGCGGCGTCCGCCCGCCCGGCTACCGCTTCAGCAGCAGGAGGGCCCCGACCGTGTCCTCCGCGCCGTGGGCCGCCGGGTCCGCGGCCAGCCGGCGCCGCAGCAGGTCGACGTACGGGAGGATCAGCTCGGCGCTGACGCCCTGCTCCTCGGAGGTGCGCAGCATGGTGCCGGTCGCCGCGACCTGCATGGCCAGGTTGGACACCACCCCCGTGGTGAAGTCCCGCGACGTCAGCCGCTCGGCGGCGTTGCCGACGAAGAAGCCCATCGCGCCGAGCCACTCGGACAGCAGCGGAGCCAGGTCCTTGGGGGCGATGTCCTCGCCCTCGATCAGGGCGTAGGCGTGCGAGATGCCGGCGAACATCCCCCACATCGCGCTGAGCAGGGCCACGTCGTGCAGGGCGGCGTGCCCGGCATCCTCGCCGACGAAGCGGGCCCCGGCCGGGACCTCCAGGACCGCCCGATGGGTGTCGAAGAGCGCGCGTGAGCCGCTGTAGAAGACGTACCCGCCGGCGTCGGGGACGCCGATCATCGTCGGCGTGGCCATGATCCCGCCGTCCACGAACCGGGCCCCGCGCTCCTCGGCCCAGACGGCCCGCGCCCGGCCCTCGGCCGGCGTGCCGGTGGTCAGGTTCACCACGTCCTTGCCGGTCAGGTCGATGCCGTCCAGGGCGGATCCGACGGAGGCGTCGTCCAGCAGGCAGACCACGACGAGCCCGTTCGCGGCGACGGCCTCGGCGGGGCTCTCCGCGACGAGGGCCCCTTCGGCGGCCAGTGCCCCGGCCTTGGCGGCGGTGCGGTTCCAGACGGTGAGGCGGTGCCCGGCGGCGAGCCAGGTCCGGGCGAGGGCCGTGCCCATGTCCCCGAGTCCGAGCAGGGTGAGCGCGTGCCGAGGTGTGTTGTCAGTCATGGCGTTTAGCCTGCTGGCAGGCTGTGAGGCGCTCAAGTACGCACTTTGGAGTGGGTGGTTACCCCAGGGTGAGCGAACAGGTGGGGAGGGGTGCGCGATGGCGGTGACACGAAGGCCCGGCGCCGATCACTGCGGGATCGCCGCGGCGATGTCGGTGATCGACGGCAAATGGAAGGTTTCGCTCCTGTGGGAGCTGGAGCGGAGCCCACGACGTCGTTTCGGTGAACTGCGCAGGCTCGTCCCCGGCGTCTCCGAGAAGGTCCTCGCCGCGCAGCTGCGCGAGCTGGAGCAGGACGGCATCGTCCACCGCGAGGTCCACGAGGAGGTCCCGCCGCGCGTCGAGTACTCCCTGACCCCGCTGGGACAGGGACTGAACGAGGCCCTGGAGTCCCTGGGGGAGTGGGGTGCGAAACACCTGCTGACGGACTCCGCGTAGCCGACCCGTGATCGGCCGGCGGCCTCCGGCACCCGTCGGTGGGCCCGTAGTATGCATGGCGGCAGCAAGTGCCGAGGCCGTCTCTCACTGCCTTCGAGTCCGCCCTGGCCGGGTCTCCGGGAGAACCCCGCAGCCGGGCAGCGGCTTGCCGAGCCACGACCGGCCGCCGGGCCGAGGACCGACCAGCAGTAGGGACACAGCAGTGACAGTCAGTACCGAGGGCACGGTCGCCGTGCTGCCCCCGGGCGGACCGGCCGCGCCCGCCCGCCCGATACCCGCCGTCCGGCGCGGTCCCGGCTCGCGCGGAACGCTCCTGCTCCTCGAAGCCGTCGTCGCGTTCGGCGCGGCGCTCGTGCTCCCGCTGCTGGCCGTCCGCTTCCGGCTCGACCCGCTGGACCGGATCGCGCAGGTCAGCGGCCTCGCCGCGATCCAGCTGCGGTTCGCGCTCGTCGGTCTGCTCTTCATCGGCGCGGTGGCGCTGGCCGTGCGGCTGCGGGGAGGCCGGCACTTCGACCTGGCCGCCCGGATCGCCGCCGCCGCCCTCGCGGGCCTGGCCAGCGGTTTCGTCGCCGCCGGCGCGGTCGTCGCCCTCCACGGGACGCCCTGGCCGATGTTCGGCCTCAACGGCGACAGCGGCCGCATCGTCGAGTGGGCCCACGCGGTGGCCAACGGCCGCCCCTCGGGCTCGCCGGTCTATCCGCCGGCCCCCCTCTACACCCTCGGCTACTACGCCGAGTGGTTCCGCGGCGGCAACACCGCCTACGCGTTCAAGGACCTCCAGATCCTGGGCGCCGCCGCCTTCGGACCGCTCGTCTACCTCTGCTGGCGCATGCTGCTCGGCCCGGTCCGGGCCCTCGCCTTCGGCGTGGCCCCGGCCTTCGCGCTGATCGACGCGTACAAGCCGTACAGCCAGACCGTGCTCGTCGTGCTCGTCCCGGTCCTGGTGGCGATGGTGGTCTCGCTCAGCCGCACCGGCACCCAGGGCTGGCGGTCCCTCCTGCTCAAGGGCGCCGGGTTCGGCGCGCTCCTCGGCGTGCTGTTCCTCACCTACTCGGGCTGGTTCCTGTGGAGCGCGGCGGGGGTGCTGTTCGCCGCCCTGCTGTACTTCCCGTGGCGGACCGGCCGGCTCGGCCGGCTCAAGGGCGCGGCCTTCCTCGGCGCGTCCCTGGCGGCCTTCCTCGTGGTCGCCGGGCGCTACCTCGTGGTCATGCTGACCGAGGGGCAGACCACCAAGGACTACAACTTCCGGTTCGACAACTTCACCGACCCGGCGTACTACCTCATGTGGCGCACCGACATGCCCGGCAAGGTCGGCGAATGGCCGCCGCCCGGCGAGTACGGCGGGGTCGGCCTGTTCGCCCTCGTCACCTTCGTCTGCCTCGGCGCCGCGATCTGGCTGGGCATCCGCAAGCCGATGGTGGTCACCGTCGCCGCGATGTTCATCAGCGCGTGGGTGATGCGCATGTACATCGCCTCGCACATGTACGAGACGCAGACCGTCCAGCTCTACACCCGCACCAACAACCAGCTCCTCTACTGCGGGCTGCTGCTGTGCGCGCTGGTCGTCCACCTGGTCTCGCAGCGGATGGCCGCGCGCCGGGCCGAGTCCGCGAGCACCGGCGAAGGCGCCGGACTCCCCGGCCGCGAAGGCGCGGTGATCGGCACCCTGTGCGCCCTGCTGCTGCTCCTCGGCACCGTCTCCTCCTCGATGGCCGACCGCTACATGCCGGCCAAGGAGAACACCTACCGGATCCTGCCGTGGGTCTCGCACACCATCACGGAGCAGGACGGCAGCTGCCCGAAGTACGCGCCCGGCGGTACCTGTTCCAAAGACGGCGACCAGAGCTGGCTGAGCTTCATCCGATGACCCGGGGGAACCGATGATCTCCGCACTGACGCGGCTGGCCGACTGGTCCGCCGGCACACCCAGGCGGCTCTGGCTGATCTCGTTCGCGCTGTTCTTCGCGCTCGCGGGCTCCTGGTCCGCCGCCAGCCCCATCGGCGGCTCTCCCGACGAACACGCGCACTTCGTCCGCGCCGCGGCCGCCGCCCGGGGCCAGATCAGCGGACCCCTGGTGATGGTCCCGCACCGGGTGGCGGGCATCGACGGACAGTTCGCCGAGGCCGGGATGCAGCTCCCGCAGTGGTACGGGAACCTGGCCACGGTGCACGAGTGCTATGCGTGGCGCCAGTCCCAGCCCGCGTCCTGCGCACCCTCGCTGGGCGACTCCGAGAAGATCGTCCAGGTCCCCACGGCGGCCGGCCGCTACCACCCGGCCTACTACCTGGCCACCGGCTGGCCGAGCCTGCTCGTCGACGGCCCCAAGGGGCTGTACCTGATGCGCTTCGTATCGGCGCTGCTGTGCTCGGCGCTGCTGGCGAGCGCGGTGGTCACGGCCGCCGAGTGGCGGCGGCGCTCGCTCGCGGTGCTCGGCGTGCTCGCCGCGGCCACTCCGATGACGCTCTACATGTCCGGCATGGTCAACCCCAGCGGCGGCGAGATCGCCGCCGGAATCCTGGTGTGGACCGCCCTGCTGTCGATCGTCCTGTCACCCGACCCGGTGCTCCTCAACCGCCGGCTGGCCCGACTGGGCGTCGGCGGCCTGGTGCTGATCAACATCCGGCCGCTGGGGCTGATCTGGTTCGGCGGCGCCGTGGTCTTCTGCCTGCTGCTGACGCAGCGGCGCGGAGTGCTGGGACCGGTGCTGCGCCGCAAGGCCCTGTGGCTGTGGACGGCCCTGCTGGGCCTGGCGACGGCCGGCGCGCTGCTGTGGGCGGCGAGGCACCCGGACCGGTCGAAGATAGACATCCCCGACTCGCTCACCGCGGGCGTGGCCGCCAAGCGCACCCTCGGCAACACCGACTGGTACATCAAGCAGATGGTCGGCTTCTTCGGCTGGCTGGACACCCCGGGCCCGGCCCTGCTGTACCTGGTGTGGATGGGGGTGCTCGCGACGCTCGTCGTACTGGCGCTGGTCTACGGCCACAAGCGCGACGTGGTGGCATTGCTCGGCATGCTGGCGGCCGTCGTGATGGTGCCGGTGGCCGCGCAGGCCTCCGAGGCGGAGCGGATCGGCATGGTGTGGCAGGGCCGCTACCTGCTGCCCTTCGCCGTCGGCCTGCCGCTGATGGCCGTACTGATCTGCGCCACCCGGGTCCCCGAGCGAGGGTTCCCCCTGCGACGACTCGTCGGCCTCTGCGCCGGCGGCTTCGCGGTGGCCGACGTGGCGGCCTTCTACTGGACGCTGCGCCGGTTCGCCGTCGGCAACAAGGCCTCGTGGGTGCCGACCTCGGCGCACTGGGCCCCGCCCGGCGGCTGGGTCATCTGGACCGGGGTGTACGCGGTGGCGGCCCTCGCCATCGTCGTACCCGCCCTGGTCTCGGACCGCAAGGCCGCCCCGCCGCGGCTCCCGGACCTCGACACCCCGCAGCCGGACCGCCCCGCGCGCGTGCCCGAGCCCGCCTGACGCACCCCGCCGACGCCCCGCCCGACGCACCCGTCAGGCGGCCGGGCCGATCTCGGCGGTCACCACCGACGGCGTACGGTCGTCCGCCTCGGCGAGCAGGGCGCCGCCCGGGGCCCACACGGCCGCCCGGCCGCAGCCCGTCCACGGGCCCGCCGGGCCGACGTGGTTGGCGAGGACGACGTACAGGCCGTGGTCCCTCGCGATGCCCGGGTACACGGTGGCGCGCTCGCCGATGCCGTCGCCCGTCCCGTACAGGGAGCTCGCCAGGTGCACCCGGCAGCCGTCGGCGGCGCCCCGGCCGGGCAGTTCGGGGAAGTGGTTGTCGTAGCAGACGCCCAGGGAGAAGCGGATCCCGCCGAGTTCGAAGCGTCCGTCGCCCGTGCCGGGTACGAACAGGTCCCGCTCGTGCCGGAAGAGGTGCTGCTTCGCGTACGTCGTCACGTGCGCGCCGTCCGCGTCGTGGACCAGCGTCGCGATGGCGGGGCGCGGGGATGCGGTGGGCAGGGCGACGTTGACGGCGGTGGCGATCCCGGCGGAGCGCAGCGGGTCCAGGCGCGGGTCGTCGGCGGCGGTCCACAGGCCGGGATCGGCCGCCAGGGCCTCCGGTTCGTATCCGGTGAGCGTGAACTCGGGGAACACCACCAGCTCGGCGCCCTGTGCGCGGGCCGCGGCGGCGAGCGCGGCGGCCCGCGCGGCGTTGGCTTGGACGTCGGCGGGGACGCAGGTCATCTGGGCTGCGGAGATCTTCACCTGACCGAGGATGCCGGACCGACGGAGTCCGGTGCACAGGGGGCCTTGGGGGGTGTTGCCCCCTAGGCGTCGGCGGAGCCCCGTAGCAGGGTCAGGAAGGAGCGGAAGGCGGCGGGCATGTCCACCGACTCGGGGGCGAGCAGCCACTGGTACTGGAGGCCGTCCATGACGGCCGTCAGCAGGGGGGCGGCCTGTTCCGGGGTGAGACCCGAGGGCAGGCGGTCGCCGAACTCGGCGCGGAGCACGGCCGCCATCTCGGCGCGGACCTGTGCGTAGCGCTCGGTGAAGAACTCCCGCGCGGGGTGCCCGTCGGTGACGCTCTCGCCCAGCAGCGCCGAGAAGGTCTGCACGATGCCCGGGCGCATCGCGTTGTACTCCACCAGCGAGGCCAGCAGGTCCAGGCGCCAGGTGTCGGCCGAGGCGCGCGAGCCGCCGCCGGTGTCCCAGCGGTCGCGCTCCTCCAGCACCGCGACGAGCAGCGCCTCCTTGGTCGGGAAGTAGTGCAGCAGCCCCTGCTGGGTCAGCCCCACGCGTTCGGCGACCGCGCCCAGGGACGCCCCCCGGTAGCCGCGCTCCGCGATCACCTCGAGGGCCGCGCGGACGATCTCCCCGCGGCGCTCCTCGCTCCTCGCCCTGACCATCGCCCCGGCACCCCTTTTCGTCCGACTCCTGCCAGGAGGACCGTACGACATCCCAAAGATTACGAACGGGTCACGAACCCTACCGTTCAACAGGTAACAGGTCCACGATGGGGGCACCGCACCGCACTCACTGAGGAGGCACGGCCGTGACCGACGCCGAGCAGGTCCGCACCAGCGTCGTCGAGGTGGCGCTCGGGAAGCTCGATCTCGACACCAAGGCCCGGCTGCTGGCGGGGCAGGACATGTGGTCGCTGCCCGCGATCCCCGAGATCGGGCTGCGGTCCCTGGTCATGTCCGACGGGCCCATCGGGGTCCGCGGCGTGCGCTGGACCGCCGACGACCCGTCGATCGCCCTGCCCTCCCCGACCGCGCTCGCCGCCGCCTGGGACCCCGAGCTCGCCCGCCGCGCCGGCCGGCTCCTCGCCCAGGAGGCCCGCCGCAAGGGCGTCCACGTCCTGCTCGCACCCACCGTCAACCTGCACCGCTCCCCGCTCGGCGGCCGGCACTTCGAGTGCTACTCCGAGGACCCGTACCTCACCGGCGTCATCGGCAGCGGCTACGTGAACGGCGTCCAGGACGGTGGGGTCGGCACCACCGTCAAGCACTTCGTCGGCAACGACGCCGAGACCGACCGCTTCACCGTCGACAGTGTCATCGCCCCCCGCCCGCTGCGCGAGCTGTACCTGGCGCCCTTCGAGGCCATCGTCGAGGGCGCCCACCCGTGGGGCATCATGACCGCATACAACCAGGTCAACGGCACCACGATGACCGAGCACCGGTACCTGGTGAACGAGGTCCTGCGCGGCGAATGGGGCTTCGACGGCTGCAACGTCTCCGACTGGATGGCCGCCCGCTCCACCACCGGCGACATCGAGGGCGGCATGGACGTGGCCATGCCCGGCCCGACCACCGTCTACGGGCCCGCCCTCGCCGAGGCCGTCCGCGCGGGGGAGGTCCCCGAGGCCGCCGTCGACGACGCCGTGCGCAACGTCCTGCGCCTCGCCGCCCGCGTCGGCGCCCTGGAGGGCGCGCCCGCCGTCGTCGAGAGCGCCCCGGCTCCCGTCGACGGCCGGGCGCTGGCCCGCGAGCTCGCCGCCCGCGGCTTCGTCCTCGTGCGCAACGAGGCCGCCCCCGACGGCGGCGCGGCCCTGCCCCTCGACGTCTCCGCCTGCCGCACCGTGGCCCTCTCCGGCGCCGCCGCCCGCGACGCCCGCGTCCTCGGCGGCGGCAGCGCCACCGTCTTCCCCGAGCGGATCGTCTCCCCGCTCGACGGCCTCACCGCCGCCCTCCCGGAAGGGGCCCTGACCTTCACCGTCGGCGCCGACCCGGCCGACGAACTCGTCCCCGCCGACAAGGGCTTCGAGCTCCGCGCCGTCTGCCGCGACGCCTCCGGCGCCGTCATCGGCGAGGGCGGCCTGCCGACCGGCCAGGTCCAGTGGATCGGCGACGACCTGCCCGCCGGCGCCTCGTACGAGACCATGGCGAGCATCGAGGTCCGCGGCACGTTCCTCCCGCGCGAGAGCGGCGAGCACGCCTTCGGCACCCGGGGACTGGGTGCCTTCAGCCTCGCGGTCGACGGGCACACCCTCTGGGAGGGCGTCCAGGAGATGGGCGACGAGGCCGACCCCTTCGAGGCCTTCTTCGGCGCCCCCAGCGAGCGGGCCCGCGTCACCGTCACCGAGGGCGAGCCCGTCGAGGTGTCGCTGACCTACCAGGTCCCCGACGTGACCGCACTGCCGCTCAAGGCGATCATGTTCTCGCTGCTCCACCTCGGCCCGCGGCGCGACGCCGACGAGCTGATCGCCGAGGCCGTGGAAGCCGCCCGCGCCGCCGACACCGCCGTCGTGGTCGTCGCCACCACCGAGCGCGTGGAGTCCGAGGGATTCGACCGGCGGGACCTCGCCCTCCCGGGCCGCCAGGACGACCTGGTGCGTGCCGTCGCCGCCGTCAACCCGAACACCGTGGTCGTCGTCAACGCCGGCGCCCCGGTGGAGCTGCCGTGGCGCGAGGAGGTCGCCGCCGTGCTGCTGGCCTGGTTCCCCGGGCAGGAGGGCGGGGCCGCGCTGGCCGACGTGCTCCTCGGTGACGCGGAGCCCGGCGGGCGGCTGCCCACCACCTGGCCCGCGCGGTTCGCGGACGCGCCCGTCACCGAGGTCGTCCCCACCGAGGGCCGCCTGGAGTACGGCGAGGGGCTCTTCATCGGCTACCGGGCCTACGAGAAGCACGGCGTGGCCCCCGTCTTCCCCTTCGGGCACGGCCTCGGCTACACCGACTGGGCGTACGAGTCCCTGGAGGCCACCGCCGACACCGTCCGGGTCCGCCTCACCAACACCGGTGCCCGGCCCGGCCGCGAGGTCGTCCAGGTCTACCTCGCCCCCGTCGGCGAGGACACCGTGGAGCGCCCGGCGAGCTGGCTGGCGGCGTTCGCGGGCGTCTCGGCGGGCCCCGGCGAGACCGTCGAGGCCGTGATCACCCTGCCCGCCCGGGCCTTCGAGATCTGGGACCAGGAGGCCTCCGGCTGGCAGCGGATCGGCGGCGCCTACGAGGTCCGCGCGAGCCACTCGCACGCTGACACGCGGCTGATGGCCACGCTCGAGATCGCGTAACACACCGTAACCATCGGAAATGGCCGGAAATCACCCCTGAAACATCCCTGAAAGCCGGTCCGAGGGCGAGTCCTGGCTCCCTCCCGGCCACCGCTGGGAGGCGCCCCCGGCCCCCGGCCCCCGGCCCCTCCGTACGCCCCGGCGTCAACGCGGCGGTTCGGCGGCCGTCACCTGGCGGTGCGCCAGTTCCGCCAGCCGTGCCTGCCCGTCCTTGCCCGGATGGAACCAGTCCCAGCGGCTCAACTGGTCCGCGGCGAAGGGGTACTGGAACACCGCCCCGCCGTCGTAGCGGCACAGCTCGTCCTTCGCGCAGACCTCGCGCAGCACCTCGTTGTACTCGACGACCCGCGCCCGCACCTGCTCGCGCCGGGCGGTCGCCCCCGTCGCCGCCGACAGCGGATCGGCGAGCATCGACTGACAGATCCCCAGCTTCCAGACCTGCCGCACCATCGGGAGGTCCTTGCCCTGCTCCCACAGCCGTTGGAGGTCCGGCACGCTGGAGACGTACACCTGGGAGGTGGGGGACGCGGCCCGGAGCCCGGCGAGGGCCTTCTCGAATCCGTCCCGGAACTCCGCCACCGGCGTCATCGACGAAGCCGTGGGCCGGCAGGCGTCGTTCGAGCCCACCATGACCGTGACCAGGTCGGGCTTGTGCGCGGCGGCCTCCGCCAGCTGCCCCGGCAGGTCCGCCATCCGGGCGCCGGTCACCGCGTAGTTCCAGCTGCGGGTGGGCACCTCGGCGTCCCCGAGCAGCCGGGCGGCGAGGGAGCGGACCGCGGGGTCGTTCCCGGTGGCCCAGGAGACCTCCGGGCAGTCGGCCAGCACCGAACAGGCGTCGAAACCGCGTGTGATGGAGTCGCCCACCGCCGCGACCGAGGCGGGCGCCGTGTTCCAGCGCGGAGCGGCTCGCTCCGCGCGCCCGCCCCCGTCGCCCGACCCGCCCGGGCCGCACCCCGTCACCGCGCCCGCCAGCAGCACGGCCGACGCGCCCGCTGCCGCGAGGATCCGGCGCGCGCGGGGGCGCGGAGCGGTGGTGCGCATGGGAAGGGCTCCTCCTTGTCGCCCCCGCATCGTTCGGGGGGTCCTGCTGAGTGAAAGCTCTGTGATTACGGGCTTCGGAGCGACCGTACGTCACACCATGACCCCTGGCGCACGGTAGCTTTTTCCCGTGGCGTTTCGGCCGCAGGTCCCGTTGCGCAATGTCAAATAATTTCCGTTACATTACATCACGTCACATACTGTCCGTTTTCTGGAGTTTATTCCCGACCTCGTCCACCACTGGAGGTCCCGGTGACGACACGTGGAGTTCTGTACGTGCATTCCGCACCGCGCGCGCTCTGCCCGCATGTGGAATGGGCTGTTGCGGGCGTGCTCGGGGTGCGGGTGAACCTCGACTGGATCAGGCAGCCCGCCTCGCCGGGCACCTGGAGAGCCGAGTTCTCCTGGCAGGCCGAAGCGGGCACCGCCTCGAAACTCGCCTCCGCGCTGCGCGGCTGGCACCTGCTGCGCTTCGAGGTGACCGCGGAGCCCTGTCCGAACGCCGAGGGCGAGCGCTACAGCTCCACCCCGGAGCTCGGCATCTTCCACGCCGTCACCGGCATCCACGGCGACATCCTGATCCCGGAGGACCGGCTGCGCGCCGCCCTCGCCCGCTCCGCGCGCGGCGAGACCGACCTGGAGGCGGAGATCTCCAAATTGCTCGGCAAGCCCTGGGACGACGAACTGGAGCCCTTCCGCTACGCGGGCGAGGGCGCGCCCGTCCGCTGGCTCCACCAGGTGGTCTGAGCAGTCGTACGACGCGAAGGGCCCCGCACAGCAGTCGCTGTGCGGGGCCCTTCGTCGTGCCGTGGCGGATCAGACGCTGCGGAACGCGAGCGTCACGTTGTGGCCGCCGAAGCCGAAGGAGTTGTTGATCGCGGAGATCGGGCCGTCGGCCGGCAGCTTGCGGGGCTCGCCGCGCACGATGTCCGCGTCGATGTCCTCGTCGAG
The DNA here is from genome assembly GCF_055588065.1 of Streptomyces sp. NPDC046308. NCBI lineage: Bacteria > Bacillati > Actinomycetota > Actinomycetes > Kitasatosporales > Streptomycetaceae > Streptomyces > Streptomyces sp. NPDC046308. The sequence continues at coordinate 452,743 of NZ_JBVJFB010000002.1, read as the reverse complement.
GTCGTCGACGTTGATCGTCGGCGGCGCCAGCCGGTTGTAGAGCGCCAGCACGGTCGCGACGGTCTCGATACCGCCCGCGCCGCCCAGCAGGTGACCGGTCATCGACTTGGTCGCGGAGATCGCGATGTGGTCGAGGTCGTCGCCCAGCACCTTGCGCAGGGCCTTCAGCTCGGCCGTGTCACCCTGCGGGGTCGACGTGGCGTGCGCGTTCAGGTGGACCAGCTCGGCCGGGTCGAGACCCGTGTTGTCGAGCAGGTTCTGCACCGCGGCCGCGACACCGCGGCCCGTCGGCTCCGGCTGCGCGATGTGGTGGCTGTCCGCGGACAGACCCTGGCCCAGCACCTCGCAGTAGACCCGGGCGCCGCGCGCGGCGGCGTGCTCGGCGGACTCCAGGATGACGACGCCCGCGCCCTCGCCCAGGACGAAGCCGTCGCGGGCCTTGTCGTACGGACGGGAGGCCTGCTCGGGGTTCTCGTTGTTCTTGGACATCGCCATCATGTTGGCGAACGCGGCGATGGGCAGCGGGTGGATCGCCGCCTCGGTGCCGCCCGCGACGACCACGTCGGCACGGCCGGTACGGATCATCTCGACGGCGTAGCCGATGGCCTCCGCCCCGGAGGCGCAGGCGCTGACCGGAGTGTGCACGCCCGCCTGGGCGTTGACCTCCAGGCCGACGTTGGCCGACGGGCCGTTCGGCATGAGCATGGGGACGGTGTGCGGGGAGACCCGGCGCACACCCTTTTCCTTCAGTACGTCGTACTGGTCGAGCAGCGTGGTGACACCGCCGATACCGGAGGCGATCACCGTGCCCAGGCGCTCGGGCGCGATCTGCGCGTCCTCGCCGGCCGGGGCGTTGTAGCCGGCGTCGGCCCAGGCCTCGCGGGCCGCGATGAGGGCGAACTGCGCCGAGCGGTCGAGCTTGCGGGCCAGCGGCCGGGGCAGGACCTCGCTCGGGTCCACGGCGGCACGGGCGGCGATGCGTACCGGGAGTTCGGCGAAGCGCTCGCCCTCCAGGGGCGTCACGCCGGAACGGCCGGCAAGCAGACCTTCCCAGGTCGAAGCGCTGTCGCCACCCAGCGGAGTGGTTGCGCCGATACCGGTGACGACCACGGTGCGATTGGTCGGGCTCACAGGAATTCTTTCTCCACGTCTCAGGGGGTGCTGAATTGTCACGGCGCCACCGCCAGGTGGCGACAAACGCTCGTCAGGCTCAGGCAGCCTGGTGCTTCGCGATGTAGTCGGCGGCGTCGCCGACCGTCTTGAGGTTCTTGACGTCCTCGTCCGGGATCTTGACGTCGAAGCGCTCTTCGGCGGCGACGACGACCTCGACCATGGACAGCGAGTCGACGTCGAGGTCGTCGGTGAAGGACTTGTCGATCTCGACGTCCTCGACCGGGATGCCCGCGATCTCGTTGACGATCTCCGCGAGACCCGCGACGATCTCTTCCTGCGTGGCGGCCATGTGGCGCTCCTTCTCTGGGTAACTGGGTAGGACGGACCGGAATGTGATCCGGGCCCTAGGGGAGGGTAACGACCGTCGCGGCGTAGACGAGTCCCGCCCCGAAGCCGATGACGAGCGCGGTGTCGCCGCTCTTCGCCGCTCCGGTCGCCAGGAGCCGCTCCATAGCGAGCGGGATCGAGGCGGCCGAGGTGTTGCCGGTGGTCTCCACGTCACGGGCGACCGTGACGTGCTCCGGCAGCTTCAGAGTCTTCACCATCGAGTCGATGATCCGCATGTTCGCCTGGTGCGGAATGAAGACGTCCAGGTCGTCCGCGGTGATCCCGGCGGCGTCGAGCGCCTGCTGGGCCACCTTGGCCATCTCGAAGACGGCCCAGCGGAAGACCGCCTGACCCTCCTGCGTGATGGCCGGGAACTTCTCGGCGGCGTCGTTGGCGCGGAACTCGTCCCACGGCACGGTCTGCTTGATCGTGTCGGACTTGTCGCCCTCCGAACCCCACACCGTGGGGCCGATGGCCGGCTCGGCCGAGGGGCCGACGACCACGGCGCCGGCGCCGTCGCCGAACAGGAAGGCCGTCGCGCGGTCCTCGAGGTCCGTCAGGTCCGAGAGCCGCTCCACGCCGATGACGAGGACGTACTCCGCGGACCCCTCGACCACCATGCCCTTGGCCAGGGTCAGACCGTAGCCGAAACCGGCACAGCCCGCGGAGATGTCGAAGGCGGCCGGCTTGACCGCGCCGATCCGGTGCGCGATCTCGGTCGCGACGGCCGGGGTCTGCTTGAAGTGCGAGACCGTCGAGACGATCACGGCACCGATCTGCTCGGGGGCGACACCGGCGTCGGCCAGTGCCTTCCCCGAGGCCTCCACCGACATCGCCGCGACCGTCTCCTCGGGCGAGGCCCAGTGACGGGTCGCGATGCCCGAGCGGGATCGGATCCACTCGTCGGACGAGTCGATGGTCTCGAGGATGACCTCGTTGGGCACCACGCGGGTCGGGCGGTAGCCGCCGACACCGAGGATGCGGGCGTACGGGGAGCCCTTGGCCGGCTTGATCTTGGACATGCTGTGTGGGCTCCTTCTCTCAGGCCGTCAGTTCGGCGGCGAGCGCCGCGGCCTTGTCGAGATCGTCCGGGGTCTTCAGCGCCACGCTCGGTACGCCCTTCAGCGCGCGCTTGGCCAGACCCGTCAGGGTGCCACCGGGGCAGAGCTCGATGATCCCCGTGACGCCCAGTTCGGCGAACGTCTCCATGCACAGGTCCCAGCGGACCGGGTTCGCGACCTGGCCGACCAGGCGGGCGACGACGTCGGCGCCCGTGGTGACGACGAGGCCGTCCTTGTTCGAGACGTACTTCAGCACCGGGTCCGCCGGGGAGAGGGCCTCGGCGGCCTTCTCCAGGGTGGCCACCGCGGGGGCCATGTGATGCGTGTGGAAGGCGCCCGCGACCTTGAGGGCGACGACCTTCATGGAGCCTTCGGGCTTGTCGGCCTGCAGGGCTTCGATCTGCTCGATCGTGCCGGCGGCCACGATCTGGCCCGCGCCGTTGATGTTGGCCGGGGTCAGACCCAGCTTCTCCAAGTGGGCGAGGACCACGGCCTGGTCGCCGCCGAGCACCGCGGCCATGCCGGTCTCGGTGACGGCGGAGGCCTCGGCCATGCCGAGACCGCGGGTCCGGACGAACGACAGCGCGTCGGCCTCGGACAGGACGCCGGCGTAGGCGGCGGCGGTGATCTCACCGACGCTGTGGCCCGCGACGGCACCGAAGGTCAGGGAAGCGGGCAGCGCCGAGGCGGACAGCAGGCCCGCGGCGACCAGCAGGGGCTGGGCCACGGCCGTGTCGCGGATCTCTTCGGCGTCTGCGTTCGTGCCGTAGTGGGCAAGGTCCAGCCCGATGGCGTCCGACCAGGCGGCGACGCGGTCAGCGGCACCGGGGAGGTCGAGCCAGGGGGTCAGGAAGCCGGGCGTCTGAGCGCCTTGGCCGGGAGCGACGAGTACGAGCACCCTCACACTCTCTCTTGTGGATGGTCCCTGCCGCCCGTGGGGACAGGGACGAAGAACCGTCGGGGTAATTGTTGATGTCCGACAAAAGTCTAGGACTGGAGATCGCCGTCGGCCAGACGCCCCAGAATCAGGGCGATTCGCAGGGTGAACGCCGAGCGGACATCCGAAGGCGACCATCCGGTGACGTCGGTCACACGTCGCAGCCGGTAGCGCACCGTGTTGGGGTGCACGAACAGCATCCGCGCCGCCCCTTCGAGGCTGCTCGCCTGCTCCAGGTAGACGCTCAGCGTCTCCAGCAGCGCCGACCCGGCCTCTTCCAGTGGTCTGTAGATCTCCTCCACCAGCTGTTCCCGGGCAGCGGGATCGGAGGCGATCGCGCGTTCCGGCAGGAGATCGTCCGCCAGGACCGGACGCGGGGCGTCCTGCCACGCCGTACAGGCCTTCAGTCCGGCCGCCGCGGCCTGCGCCGACTTCGTCGCGTTCAGCAGGTCGGACACCACCGGGCCCGCCACCACCGGACCGGCCGCGAACGGACCGATCAGCGACTTCGCCACCTGCATCGGGTTGTCGCTGCCGCCCGCGATGACGACCAGCCGGTCACCGAGCACCCCGGTGAGGACCTGCAGCTTGTGGTGGCGGGCCGCGCGGCGGATCGCCTCCACCGTCAGCTCGCTGTCCCCCTCCGGCGCGGTGCCCAGCACCACGCACACGTGCTCGGGGGAGTTCCAGCCCAGCGCCGCCGCCCGGGACAGCGCCCCCTCGTCGGCCTCGCCGGACAGCACCGCGTTGACGACCAGGGACTCCAGCCGGGCGTCCCACGCCCCGCGCGCCTCGGCGGCCTGCGCGTACACCTGCGCCGTCGCGAACGCGATCTCCCGGGCGTACACCAGCAGCGCCTCGCGCAGGATCGACTCGTCGCCGGGGGCCGCCACCTCCTCGATCGCGGTCTCCATGACCTCGATCGTGGTGCGGACCATCTCCACGGTCTGGCGCAGGGTGATCGCCCGGGTCAGCTCGCGCGGGGCCGTGCCGAACACGTCGGTCGAGATCGCCTGCGGGGTCTCCGGGTGCCGGAACCACTCGGTGAACGCGGCGATGCCGGCCTGTGCCACCAGGCCGATCCAGGACCGGTTCTCGGGTGGCATCGCCCGGTACCACGGCAGGGTCTCGTCCATGCGCGCGATCGCGTTGGCGGCGAGCCGGCCGGAGGACTTCTCCAGTCGGCGCAGCGTCGCGGTGTGGGGATGGGCGGGAGCGGGATGCGCGGGGTGTGTGGCGGGCGAATGCTCACGTTCGGGTTGAGGCACGTGACAAGACTGCCTTATCGGGACGGCTGCGCCGAGTCCGGTCCCGCCCCGTGACCGCGCCCCCGTCCCGTGATCGGGTCTACCGTGGCCCCCATGATTGATGTACGCCGCGGCTCCGACCGGTACGAGGGCGGGGACCCGGCCGCCGGGATCACCACCCGGCACGCCTTCTCCTTCGGGTCCTTCTACGACCCAGACAACCTGCGCTTCGGGTCCGTCCTGGCCTGCAACGAGGAGGTCCTCGCCGCGGGCGCCGGATTCGACGAGCACCCGCACAGCCACACCGAGATCGTGACCTGGGTCGTCGAGGGCGAGCTCACCCACCAGGACAGCACCGGCGAGAAGGGCCTGGTCCGGGCCGGGGACGTACAGCGGCTGAGCGCCGGATCGGGTGCGCGGCACGTGGAGCGCAACGACGGCGACGGGCGGCTGCGCTTCGTGCAGATGTGGCTCGCCCCCCTGGCCGCGGGCGGCGAACCCTCGTACGAGGTGGTCCGGGGCATCGCCGACGGCACGCCCTACGAGGTCCCCGCGGCCGGCGCCGTCCTGCACGTGCGGCGGCCCGGCGCGGGCGAACGGGTGGCCGTGCCGGCGGCGGAGCGGGTGTACCTGCACGTGGTGCGCGGCGACCTGCGCCTGGACGGCGAGGAGCTGGGCCCCGGGGACTCGGTGCGGATCACCGCGGAACGGGACCTGGAGATCACCGCCGGGTCCCCGGGGGAACTGCTGATCTGGGAACTGGCCTAGGTCAGGCGGCGCGGGCCTGGGGGCACCTCCCAGCGGTAGCTGGGGGAGCAAGATCCGGAAGAGACGGCCTAGGCGGAGCGCAGTTCGGCCAGGACCGCGTCCGTGAACGGGGTCCAGGCGGCCACGGCCCACGGGCCGAAGGCCCGGTCCGCCAGCGCCACGCACGCGGCGCGCGCGTCCGGGTCCACCCACAGGAAGGTGCCGGCCTGGCCGAAGTGGCCGAACGTGCGGGGCGAGGACGACAGGCCGGTCCAGTGCGGGGACTTGCCGTCGCGGATCTCCATGCCGAGCCCCCAGTCGTTGGGGGACTGGTGTCCGTACCCCGGCAGGACGCCCTTGAGCCCGGGGTGCACGACGGAGGTCGCCGCGGCGACCGTACGGACGTCGAGCAGCCGGGGCGCCTGCAGCTCGGCGGCGAAACGCACCAGGTCGGACACGGTGGAGACGCCGTCCTTGGCCGGCGAGCCCTCCAGGGTGGTCCGCGTCATGCCGAGCGGCTCGAAGACCGCCTGGTGCACGTACTCCGCGAAGGGGATCCCGGTGGCCTTGGCGATGTGGTCGCCGAGCTCCTCGAAGCCGGCGTTGGAGTACAGCCGGCGCTGCCCGGGCGGGGCCGACACCCGGTGCTCGTCGAACGCCAGGCCGCTGGTGTGCGTGAGGAGGTGACGGACCGTCGACCCCTCGGGCCCGGCCGGCTCGTCCAGCTCGATCGCCCCTTCCTCGTACGCGACGAGGGCGGCGTACGCGGCGAGCGGCTTGGTCACGGAGGCCAGCGCGAAACGGTGGTCGACGGGCCCGTGGGCGCCGGCGATGCTCCCGTCGGCGCGTACGACGGCCGCCGCGGCCGTGTCCACCGGCCAGGTGTCGATGATCCGCAGGCTTTCCATGCCGTTGACGGCCTCCATGCTCTCCATGCGGCCGAGCCTACTTGCTTGGAGTGCACTCCAGGGTTTTAGCGTGGGGCCATGAGCCAGAGCCTGACGCAGACGCGGTACACGATCAGCGAGGTCGAGGCCCGGACCGGTCTGACCCAGCACACCCTGCGCTGGTACGAGCGGATCGGCCTGATGCCGCACGTGGACCGCTCCCACTCGGGACAGCGGCGCTTCACCGACAAGGACCTCGACTGGCTGGCCTTCGTGGGCAAGCTGCGGACCACGGGGATGTCGGTGGCGGACATGGTCCGGTACGCCGAACTGGTCCGCGAGGGCGGACACACCGTCGGGGAGCGCCGCGCACTGCTGGAGCGGACGCGGCACGAGGTGCGGGAACGCATCTCGGAGCTCACGGACGCGCTGGCCGTACTGGACTACAAGATCGGCATCTACTCGGGGAAGGCACAGCCATGACGGAACCCACGAAGATCGACCAGGTCGAGCTCGGCAAGGGCGGCCCGCTGGTCGGCGTGCAGGGCCTCGGCTGCATGGGCATGAGCGAGTTCTACGGGGACACCGACGAGGGGGCCGCCCGCGAGACCCTGGACGCGGCGCTGGCCGCCGGGGTCACCCTCTTCGACACCGCGGACGTCTACGGGCGGGGGAGGAACGAGAAGTTCCTCGCCCCGTTCGTGGCCGCGCACCGCGACGAGATCACCCTGGCCACGAAGTTCGCCATCGAGCGCAACGACGACCCCGCCTACCGGGGTGTCCGCAACGACCGCCCCTACCTCCGCCGGGCCGTCGAGGACAGCCTGCGCCGCCTCGGCGTGGACGTCATCGACCTCTACTACATGCACCGGCGCGACCCCGCCGTGCCGTTCGCCGAGTCGGTCGGCGCCATGGCGGAGCTGGTGCAGGAGGGGAAGGTGCGCCACCTCGGGCTCAGCGAGGTCACCGGCCCCGAACTGCGCGAGGCGCACGCCGTGCACCCCATCACGGCCCTCCAGTCGGAGTGGTCGCTCTTCAGCCGGAACGTGGAGCGCAGCGCGGTGGGCGCGGCGGCGGAGCTGGGCGTGGCACTGGTGCCGTACTCCCCGCTGGGCCGGGGCTTCCTGACCGGGTCCTTCGCGGACGCCGCCGCAGAGCTGTCGCAGAACGACTTCCGCCGCCACCAGCCGCGGTTCACCGGCGAGAACGCGAAGAGGAACACGGCGCTGCTGGCCCCGGTCCGGGAGATCGCCGAGGAGCTGGGGGCGACCCCGGCGCAGATCGCCCTGGCCTGGGTGCAGCAGCGCGCGGCGGTCCACGGGCTGACCGTGGTCCCCATCCCCGGCACCCGCAAGCCGGACCGGCTGCGCGAGAACACCGCCGCGACCCGGATCGCGCTCACGCCGGCGCAGCTGGCCCGTCTGGAGCCCATCGCCGACCAGGTCGCGGGCGACCGCTACCCCGACATGAGCGCGACCTCGGAAGCCCGCGAGGGCTAGGCCCGCCCGTGGGCCTCAGCGGTGACGGGCCCGCAGGACCGCGAAGGCGGCCCGGAGGGCGAGGGCGGCCAGGGCCAGGACCACCGCCGTCTCGATGGACTGGGTCGGCCAGTAGTGCCCGGCCGGGTGGTAGTCGACGTACCACCCGGCCACGTTGAGGTCTTCAGGGCACACGCGGAGGCTTCCGGAGCGTGCGAAGCAGGTCCACTCGGGCAGGCGCCCGCCCGAGGCCGTGACGAGTCCGGTGTCCATCATGAGGCTGTCGCCCGGAGGCATCGGCACCCCGTTCTCGACCACCGAGGTGGTGAGGGTGCGTACGGGCAGGAAGGACCACCGCAGCGCGCCCAGCAGCGCCATCACCAGGCCGGTGACGAGCCCGGTGACCGCCATGGCGGCGAGCGTGCGCCGTACGAGCTGGCCGACGAGGGCTCCGAACGAGCAGGGTCGACTTGCCCGCTCCGTTGGGGCCGACGAGCGCGCAGACCCGCCGTGCGGGTAACCGGAAGGAGCAGTCGCGCAGGGCCCATCCGCGCCTGCGTCCGTAGCGCACACCGAGCCCCGAGGCTGCTATCACCGGATCGTCCGTCACGCGTCTTCCCCCTTGAAGTGTTGGTCCAGTACGGATGTGAAGAGCGCGGCCACGTCGTCCCGTTCCAGCCCGGCGGCGTGCGCCCGCCGCGCCCAGTCGGCCAGTTCCACCCGAAGGGGGGAGTCGGCCGGTGCGCTGCCCAGGGACCTGCGAACGAAAGTGCCCATGCCCCGACGCGCCTCCACGAGGCCCTCGCGCTCCAGCTCCCGGTAGGCCTTGAGGACCGTGTTCGGGTTGATGGCCGTCGCCTCGACGACCTCGCGCGCGGTGGGCAGCTGGTCGCCGGGTTCGAGCAGCCCCAGGCGCAGGGCCTGCTTCGTCTGGTGGACGATCTGCAGGTAAGTGGCCATGCCGCTGCGCCGGTCGATGCGGTACTCCAGCACGTGCAGCACCCTTTCACTAGTCAAGTAGTGAAAGGGTGCCGTGCGCGACGGACCGTGTCAACGGCCGTCACTGCCGGGCGTGTTGGAGCGGCCCGTCGCCTCCTATGCCCGGAAGCGGTCCAGCAGGGCCACGTACTCGGCGTCCGTGAGCAGTCCGGCGCTGTGCAGCTCGTCCAGGTGCCGCAGCCGCTCGCCGCCGGTGCGCGCCGCCGGGACGGAGCTCACGGCGGCGACCCGGGCGCGGCCGCGCACCGCGGCCAGGACCGCGGCCGCGAACGGCAGCGACTCGTGCACCGCGCCGTAGCCCACGCCGAAGACGGCCGCCGCGAGGTCGTGGTCCGGGCGCGGATCGGCGGGCGTGTCCCGTACGAGGAGCCGCAGGTGGCCGCCCGGGCCCTCCGGGGAGCACCACTCGACGCCGGTGAGGGAGGCCAGCGGGACGTGCTGGTCGCCCGCCTTCCACTTGGTGCTGGTGGCCCCGGTGCGGGACCAGTGGAAGGTGACCGCGGAGCCGTCGAAGCCCACCCGGGCGTCGTACGCCTTCAGCTGGACCGGCGGCGGCGGTACGTCGACCAGGAAGCGGTCGGCCGGCTCCCCGGCGTCCGGCCCCAGCCGGGAGCGCAGGGCGTCCGCGAACGCGGCCGCGTGCGACGCCCGGTCACCCGGCAGCACCAGCCGGTACGGATCGCAGTTCTCCTTCAGCTGCCCGGCGGCGGCCTCCATCAGCGGATCCGCGCCCGGCCGCGGCACGGCGCGCAGCACCACCGTGTCCCGCTTCCCGGCGCTCACGGTCACCTCGGAGACCGCCTCGAGGGGAATCCGGCGCGAGCCGAGGGCGTGCAGGAGCCTCGGCACCCTCGGCGTTCTGATCCCCCGTGCGAAGCGGATGAGCACCGAGTCCGAGTCGAACTCCCAGACGGCATGATTTCCGGCCAGTACGTCACCCATGCGGCACATCGTAAAGGGCGGCGCCCCCGCACGTCCCCCCCTCGGTGCGGAGCCCGTTTTCCGCCCCTCTACGCGCGTCAGTCCGCCTCTGCCCCGGAAATTCCGCGCCGACAGGCGTCATCCCCGCTCGCACAGACCACGGAACCGAACGCGCCGGTTCCGATCCTCGCGAAGTTCTCCACCGAGTCCGTACCTGGCGCGAAATAGCCGGTGTGCGTCCTGGCCCGGGCCGAGGACAGCAGCCGCGCCCCGAACTCCGGGGACACCGGATCGGCGCCGTGGCCCACCCCGCCCACCTCCAGGTGCGGCACGTCCGCGATCCAGTCGCCCTCGTCCCGCGTCGCCCAGACCCGCGCCGAGGTGTGCAGGCCCTCGACGTTCTCCGCGCGCATCCCCGGGCTGCCCGCCACCACCACGTCCGTCACCCGCTCCGGCAGCTCGTGCGCGGCGACCCCGCACACCACCGATCCGTAGCTGTGGCAGAACAGCGCCACGCCCGAGTTCCCGGGCAGCGCCGTGGTCAGCGCCTTCAGCCGGACCGCGCCGTCGACGGCCATGCGGCCCGTGGCGGCGTCCACGCCGACCCCGGTGGGCGCGGTATAGCCGGCCCAGGCGATGACCGCCGTCCGGCCGCCCGGCGCGGCCGCGCGCTGGGTCTCGTACAAGGACTCCGCCATGCCGACGGGGGAGGTCAGGCGGCGCTGGGTGCGTTCGAAAGTGAGGGCGTCGGTGTCGACACCGGGCACGATCACCGAGACCCGGCGCGCCCGGTCGAGGTCACCGAAGACCTCGGCCACCCGGCCCCCGCCACTGGGATCGAAGGTCAGGATCTGCCGGCCCGGGTCGGCGAGCGAGGCGAAGCGGTGCGAGCGGCGGCCGGCCTCCGCCCGGTCTGCCGGGGTCAGGGCCACATCGCGGCTGCGGGCCTCCTCGACCCGGCGGGCCCGCTCCAGGCCGTGCAGGTTGGCCCGGTAGCGGGTGGTCGCGGGGACCCCGTCGAGATTGCCGACGACGAAGGGGTGGCCGTCGGCGAGCCGGGCCCGCTGGGCCCCGTCCAGGCCCGCGAAGAAACGGGCCACCGTCCGCGCGGGGGCGTCGGCGGGCGGCACCGGACGGCCGTCGATCCGGGCCTTCGCCCAGGCCTGGAGCGCGGCGACCCGCAGGGGGGTGCCCCCCTCGGGCCGGTGCACGGCCGTCCAGCCGGTGGTCGCCAGCATGATGAAGACCACCGCCAGCGCGAGCAGGGCGCGCAGGGCGGCAGGGCGCGGGTCGGCGCCGGGAACGGGGGGGTGGGCGAGGCCGGACAGATTCACTGGGACCAGCGTAGGAGACCTCCACCGGCCGTGGCGCCCCGGGTGACAGGACTCACGGCCAACTGTGGGACCCCTTACGGAACGCGGGTGATCCGCTACAACTCCCCGGTGTGTCCTATCGATCAGGGTCCGCCGCCCGCGTGCGCCAGCTCGCGGCCAGGGACGGGCCGATGTGGTCGAGGTAGCTCTCCGTCAGCCGCCGGATCGCGTCCACGCCGGGGTCCTCGCCGTGCCCCCAGAGCCGCCCGGTGAGCCGCATCACCCCGCAGAACGCGGCGACGGCCACCCGCGGCCGCGGATCGGCGTCCACGTCCAGGCCCTCGCGGGCGGCGATCAGACGGGAGATCCGTTCCTCGAGCTCGGTGGAGCGCCGCAGGTGCACGGCGAGCAGGGCCGGGGTGCACTCGATCAGCCGGTAGCTGCGCATGTAGAGGTCGACGGGGACCACGTCGGCGAGAGCCTCCTCGACGGTCTCCCAGGCGGCGAGCACCGCGCCCCGCATCGCCTCCAGGGGGCCCTCGGCGGCCGGCCGGGCGCGCAGGGAGGCGACGAAGTGCGCCTCGGTCAGGTCCTGGACGGCGAAGACGACCTCCTCCTTGTTGGCGAAGTAGCGGAAGAAGGTGCGCTGGGACACGTTCACGGCGTCGGTGATCTCGTCGACGGTGGTGCGCTCGTACCCCTGGGAGAGGAAGAGCCGGAGCGCGGCGCGCAGCAGCGCGTCCCGGGTGCGGCGCTTCTTGCGCTCGCGCAGGCCGGGTACCGGCGCGGCCGGCGCCGACCGCTCGTCGATCGTCACTCCGGGCTCCCTTCCGACGCCGAGTGGGCGGTCAGAGTACCGGTGACGGACGGGGCGGCGGCCGTCGCGTTGAGCCGTTTGCGAAGGTCCCGCCAGCCTCCCGGGCCGGGGCGCGCGAGCGGCCGCGCATGACACGTTCGGGTCGGCCGCCACCGGGGTGCCCGGCCCCGCAGGGGCGGGCGCGGGCCCGCGCCGATGGCCCCCGGAAGCGTCAACTCCGTACGCATGGCGGCCCTGCCGGACGGTTCCGGCACAGCCGTCGCCTATCCGGGTGGACCCGCCCGCGGCCCCTTCCGCCCGCCCGTCACCGCAGGTCAGCGTGGTGTCAGCGAGGCCCCGGAAACGGTCCGGGTGCCCGCCGTCCACAAGGAGTTGACCCGTCATGCGTACGTGTGGAACCACCCGCGTCACCACCGTCCTCGCCGCGACCGTCCTGGCCCTCACCGCCCTCCTCCCGAGTACGGCCACCACGGCCCAGGCCGCCGGCCCGCCCGCCCTCGGGGCCTGCGCGACGGGGCAGCTGTGCCTGTGGGCGAAACCGGAGTTCAAGGGCACCAAGCGGACCCACGAGCTGAGCACCCTGGACGTCGACAGCTGCACCGCGCTGCCGGCCGGGACCAGCGCCCAGTCGCTCACCAACCGCACCGGGCGGCCGGTGACCACCTACCAGTCGGCGGAGTGCGCGGAGACCGGCGAGTTCCAGACCTACCCGGGCGACGGGGTCTGGCTGCCCCAGTCGCCCTACCAGGTGCGGGCGTTCAAGGTGTGGGAGAGGTAGCTTCCCGCTGCGCCGGGGCGTTCGGCCGGCCGGCCGCGCCCTCGGATGAGGCGGCGGCCGCGTCCTCCGGTGCGGGCGTGGCCGCGTCCTCGGGTGCGGCCGCGTGCGCGGGCCGGGCGGTGTCCCCGGCCGCGTCCCCGGCCGCGTCCCCGGCCGCGTCCCCGCTCGTGGCCGCCGCGCCGCCCAGCCGGGCGACCTCGCCGCGCAGCGCCCGTACCTCCTCCCGCAGCTCCCGCAGGGCCGCCAGCTGCAGCCGCTCCACCTGGTCGTCGCGCTCGAAACGGGAGATGAACCAGGCGGCGATGTTGGCGGTCACCACACCGAGCAGCGCGATCCCCGACAGCATCAGGCCCACCGCCAGGACCCGGCCGAGGCCGGTGGTCGGCGAGTGGTCCCCGTACCCGACCGTCGTCATCGTGGTGAAGGACCACCACACGGCGTCGCCCAGGTTCTTGATGTTCCCGTCGGGGGCGTCCCGCTCCACGCTCAGCACCGCGAGCGAGCCGAACATCAGCAGCCCCACCACCGCCCCGGCCACGTACGTCGTCAGCTGGATCTGCGGGGCCATCCGGGCCCGCCGTCCCACCAGCATCAGCGTGGCGACCAGCCGCAGCAGCCGCAGCGGCTGCACCAGCGGCAGCACCACCGCGGCCAGGTCCAGCCAGTGGGTGCGGACGAAGTGCCCGCGGTCCGCCGACAGACCCAGCCGCACCACGTAGTCGAGCGCGAACGCGCCCCAGACCACCCACTCCACATGGGTGCAGGCCCGGTGCACGTCCGCGGTCGCGTCGGGGGCCACGATCGGCACGGCGTACGCCACGGCGAAGGCAAGGGCGAGGGCGAGCAGCGGGGTCTGGCTCCGCCGCTCCCACACCTGCTGACGGGAGGGTTCCTTCATACGGAGCATCGTAAAGAACGCATAAGGGGCGCTGGGACAGGTGTCCCAGCGCCCCACGCAAGAGTGACGGCCCTGACGGCTAGGCGTCCCCGCCCGCCGCGCCCGGGTCGGCCGCCGCCACGTCCAGCAGCTGGTACCGGTCCACGGCCTGCTTCAGCACCGAACGGTCGACCTGACCGGTCTTCGCGAGCTCGGTGAGCGTCGCCAGGACCACCGACTGCGCGTCGATGTGGAAGAAGCGCCGGGCCGCACCGCGCGTGTCCGCGAAGCCGAAGCCGTCCGCGCCCAGCGAGGTGTACGGGCCGGGCACCCACCGCGCGATCTGGTCCGGGACCGAGCGCATCCAGTCCGAGACCGCCACGAACGGACCCTCCGCACCCGACAGCTTCCGCGTCACGTACGGAACGCGCTGCTCCTCCTCCGGGTGGAGCAGGTTGTGCTCCTCCACCTCGACGGCCTCGCGGCGCAGCTCGTTCCAGGAGGTCGCCGACCAGACGTCCGCCCGGACGTTCCACTCCGCGGCCAGGATCCGCTGCGCCTCCAGCGCCCACGGCACCGCCACGCCCGAGGCCATGAGCTGCGCCCCGACGATGCCCGAGGTGCCCCGCGACACCCGGTGGATGCCCTTGAGGATGCCGTCGACGTCCACGTCGGCCGGCTCGGCCGGGTGCTGGATCGGCTCGTTGTAGACGGTCAGGTAGTAGAAGACGTCCTCCGCCTCCGGCCCGTACATCCGCCGCAGACCGTCCTTGACGATGTGCGCGATCTCGTAGCCGTAGGCCGGGTCGTACGCCACACAGCCCGGGTTCGTCGAGGCCAGCAGCTGGGAGTGGCCGTCGGCGTGCTGGAGGCCCTCACCCGTCAGGGTGGTCCGCCCTGCGGTCGCACCGAGGACGAAACCGCGTGCCAGCTGGTCGGCCATCTGCCAGAACTGGTCACCCGTGCGCTGGAAACCGAACATCGAGTAGAAGACGTAGACGGGGATCAGCGGCTCGCCGTGCGTCGCGTACGCCGAACCCGCGGCGATCAGCGAAGCCGTGCAGCCCGCCTCCGAGATGCCGTCGTGCAGCATCTGCCCGGTCGGCGACTCCTTGTACGCGAGCAGCAGGTCGCGGTCGACCGCCTCGTACTGCTGGCCCAGCGGGTTGTAGATCTTGGCGCTCGGGAAGAAGGCGTCCATGCCGAAGGTGCGGTACTCGTCGGGCGCGATCAGCACGAACCGCTTGCCGATCTCCTTGTCCCGCATCAGGTCCTTCAGGATGCGCACGAAGGCCATCGTGGTGGCGATCGACTGCTGGCCCGAGCCCTTCCTGGCCGCCGCGTACGCCGCGTCGCCCGGCAGCTGCAGCGGCTTGGCGCGCACCACACGGGTCGGCACGTAGCCGCCCAGCGAGCTGCGCTGGTCGTGCATGTACTGGATCTCGGGGGAGTTGCGGCCCGGGTGGTAGTACGGCGGCGCCCCGCCCTCCAGCTGCTGGTCGGTGATCGGGATGCGCAGCCGGTCGCGGAAGCGCTTGAGGTCGTCGACCGTCAGCTTCTTCATCTGGTGCGTCGCGTTGCGGCCCTCGAAGTTCGGACCGAGCGTCCAGCCCTTGACCGTCTGCGCCAGGATCACCGTCGGCTGACCCTTGTGCGCCTTGGCCGCCGCGTACGCCGCGTACACCTTCTTGTGGTCGTGCCCGCCGCGGCCCAGGTGCTGGATCTGGTAGTCGGTCATGTTCTCGACCATCGCGCGCAGCCGCTGGTCACCGCCGAAGAAGTGCTCACGGATGTACGCGCCCGACTCGGTGGCGTACGTCTGGAACTGCCCGTCCGGCGTCGAGTTCATCTTGTTGACCAGGATGCCGTCGCGGTCCTGGGCCAGCAGCGGGTCCCAGGAACGGTCCCAGATCAGCTTGATGACGTTCCAGCCGGCCCCGCGGAACTGCGACTCCAGCTCCTGGATGATCTTGCCGTTGCCTCGCACCGGGCCGTCGAGCCGCTGCAGGTTGCAGTTGACCACGAAGGTCAGGTTGTCCAGGCCCTCGCGGGCGGCGATCGACAGCTGGCCGAGCGACTCCGGCTCGTCCATCTCGCCGTCGCCGAGATACGCCCAAACGTGGGACTTGGAGGTGTCCGCGATCCCGCGCGCCTCCATGTACCGGTTCATCCGCGCCTGGTAGATCGCACCGAGCGGGCCGAGGCCCATCGAGACGGTCGGGAACTCCCAGAAGTCCGGCATCAGCCGCGGGTGCGGGTAGCTGGACAGCCCGTACGGGGCCTTCGACTTCTCCTGGCGGAACGCGTCGAGCTGCTGCTCGGTGAGCCGGTCCAGGAGGTAGGCACGGGCGTAGATGCCGGGGGAGGCGTGCCCCTGGAAGAAGATCTGGTCGCCGCCGTCGCCCTCGTCCTTGCCGCGGAAGAAGTGGTTGAAGCCCACGTCGTAGAGGGAGGCGGAGGAGGCGAACGTGGCGATGTGGCCGCCCACACCGATCCCGGGACGCTGGGCGCGCGAGACCATCACGGCCGCGTTCCACCGGGTGGCGTTGAGGACCTTGCGCTCGATCTCCTCGTTGCCGGGGAAGAACGGCTCGTCCTTGGTGGCGATCGTGTTGACGTAGTCCGTGCTGCGCATCTCGGGCACGGCCACGCGCTTCTCGCGGGCCCGCTCGATCAGCCGCAGCATCAGGTAGCGGGCGCGCTCACGGCCCCGCTCGTCGACGGCTGCGTCCAGGGAGTCGAGCCACTCCTGCGTCTCCTCCGGATCGAAGTCCGGGACCTGACTCGGCAGGCCGCCAATGATGATCGGATTGCGATCGGATGCGGAAGCCACGCTGTTCCTTCGCTGTCGGGGGAGTCGTGCGCTGTCGGGGGAGTCGTGCCTTGGGTTTCGCCGCCTCCCATGGTCTTACGCTCGACCGAAATCGTCATCTTTACCAGCGGGTAATGGCCGGAAGATCGGTGGCGGGTCCGGACGAACCGCGATCCTACGCCCGAGCCGGGCGCTCGCTCCGTGTGGCCGTTCGTCGCTCAAACAGGTAGGAAAGCCGTCGAGGGTCGCCGATGATGCCGAATGAGCTGGAATGGTGTGGGATGAATCACCAGAGGGACACACGGGAAGGCTGAAAGTTGCGGCGAGACGGCCGCAATCGTCACCGTTTCGACGGTCTCGACGGCCGGGTACTTGCGCGATCCGCCGCGCCCGTGTGGACTACGCCCAATGCTGCGCGTACGCGCGCCGCCGAAGACATTCACCGAACATGAGCAGGAGGCACCCCGTGAGCGCGACCGCGGACCACGCGGAGAGCCTGGCCGCCCGGCTGGGTTTCCAGTCCGAACAGGTGGTCCAGGAGATCGGCTACGACGACGACGTCGATCAGGAATTCCGTGAGTCCATTCAGGACCACATCAGCAACGACCTCGTCGACGAGGAGTACGACGACGTTGCCGATGCGGTGCTGCTGTGGTTCCGGGAGGAAGACGGCGATCTGACTGACACGCTGGTCGACGCCACAGAGCTGGTCGAGGACGGCGCACTGATCCTGCTGCTGACCCCCAAGACGGGCCGCCCCGGCTACGTCGAGGCCAGCGACATCAGCGAGGCCGCCGAGACCGCCGGCCTTTCGCAGACCAGGAGCGTCAGTGTCGGCAAGGAGTGGGCCGCCACCAAGCTGGTGACGCCCAAGACCGCCGCCAAGTCCAAGCGCTGAGCCGCGCCCGCTGCCGAGCGGACACGCTTCCACACCCCGCCTGCCAGGTGACACCGGTCGGCGGGGTGTGTGCGTTCACGGCCCGGGGCCACCGGAGGCCCTAGGCTTTGCCTCACCCGAACAGCCCAACGCAGGGATGCGGGAACGAAGGGATGCGACAGATGGCGATCGAGGTCGGCGACAAGGCCCCGGACTTCGAGCTCAAGGACAACCACGGCGCCACCGTGCGGCTCTCCGACTTCCGCGGGGAGAAGGCCGTGGTGCTGCTCTTCTACCCGTTCGCCTTCACCGGTGTCTGCACCGGCGAGCTGTGCGAGCTGCGCGACCAGCTGCCGCGCTTCCAGAACGACGACGTCCAGCTCCTCGCCGTCTCCAACGACTCCGTGCCGACCCTGCGGGTCTTCGGGGAGCAGGAAGGCCTGGAGTACCCGCTGCTCTCGGACTTCTGGCCGCACGGGGAGACCTCCCGCGCCTACGGCGTCTTCGACGAGGCGAAGGGCTGCGCGGTGCGCGGCACCTTCGTCATCGACAAGGACGGCGTGGTGCGCTGGAGCGTGGTCAACGGACTGCCCGACGCACGTGACCTGAACGAGTACATCAAGGCGCTCGACAGTCTCTGAGCGAGCCCGCACGGGCCGTATGCGCAGTTCCCTGCGAAAACCGCTTACGGGCGGGAACCCGTCACTAGGATCGAAACGTTGATCCGGTAGCAACCGCAAGACGGGGCACCGCCCCACACAGAACCCAATGGAGGACCCGTGGGAGTCAGCCTCAGCAAGGGCGGCAACGTCTCGCTGACCAAGGCCGCGCCTAACCTGACGGCGGTCATCGTCGGTCTGGGCTGGGATGCTCGCACCACCACCGGTGTCGACTTCGACCTCGACGCCAGCGCGATCCTGACCAACGACCAGGGCAAGGTCGCCAGCGACGCGAACTTCGTCTTCTTCAACAACCTGAAGAGCCCCGACGGCTCGGTGGAGCACACCGGTGACAACACCACCGGTGAGGGCGAGGGTGACGACGAGGCGATCAAGGTCAACCTCGCCGGCGTCCCGGCCGACGTGGCGAAGATCGTCTTCCCGGTCTCGATCTACGAGGCCGAGAGCCGCCAGCAGAGCTTCGGCCAGGTCCGCAACGCCTACATCCGCGTCGTGAACCAGGCCGACAACAGCGAGCTCGCCCGCTACGACCTCTCCGAGGACGCCTCGACCGAGACCGCCATGGTCTTCGGCGAGCTCTACCGCAACGGCGCGGAGTGGAAGTTCCGCGCCATCGGCCAGGGGTACGCCTCCGGCCTGCGCGGCATCGCGCAGGACTTCGGCGTCAACGTCTGAGCCCGAGCAGTCCATCCGTCCGGCGCCGTGCACTGTGTGTACGGCGCCGGACGCGGTTCACCGCACCACCGGCAGCACCGCTTCAGCCGCATCGCACCACCGCTTCGCCACCGCTCCACCGTTGCACCGCACGGCCGCATCCCACCGGCCGCTCCACCGCCGCTTCGCCACACCGGCACACCGCCACACCGTCGTCCGGGGAGGACCACAACATGGGCGTCACACTCGCCAAGGGGGGCAATGTCTCCCTGTCCAAGGCCGCACCGAACCTCACCAGGGTGCTGATCGGTCTCGGATGGGACGCGCGCTCGACCACGGGAGCCGACTTCGACCTCGACGCCAGCGCGCTGCTGTGCAACAGCGGCCGGGTGCTGGGGGACGAGTACTTCGTCTTCTACAACAACCTGAAGAGCCCCGACGGCTCCGTCGAACACACGGGCGACAACCTCACCGGCGAGGGTGAAGGCGACGACGAGTCGATCCTCATCGACCTCACCAAGGTCCCGGCCCAGGTGGACAAGATCGTCTTCCCGGTCTCCATCCACGAGGCGGACAGCCGCCGGCAGAGCTTCGGCCAGGTGAGCAACGCCTTCATCCGCGTGGTCAACCAGGCCGACGGCCAGGAACTGGCCCGCTACGACCTCTCCGAGGACGCCTCCAACGAGACCGCGATGATCTTCGGCGAGGTCTACCGGTACGGGGGCGAATGGAAGTTCCGCGCGGTGGGGCAGGGGTACGCGTCGGGGCTCCGGGGCATCGCTCTAGACTTCGGGGTCAACGTTTCGTAAAGCCGTACAAGACGATGGGGTGCCAGTGCTTCTCAAAACCTTCGGCTGGTCGTTCGCAATCACTGCGCTCGGTCTGGTCGCAGCGGTGTTCTACGGGGGGTGGCAAGCCTTCGGGATCGTGGCGATCCTGTCGGTCCTCGAGATCTCGCTGTCTTTCGACAACGCGGTGGTCAACGCCGGAATCCTGAAGAAGATGAATGCCTTCTGGCAGAAGATCTTCCTCACCGTCGGTGTCCTCATCGCGGTCTTCGGTATGCGACTGGTCTTCCCCGTTGTGATCGTCGCGATCAGCGCCAAGATCGGGCCCTTCGAGGCCGTGGAACTCGCCCTGAACGACAAGGAGATGTACGAGCAGCTCGTCACCGACGCGCACCCGTCCATCGCCGCGTTCGGTGGCATGTTCCTGCTCATGATCTTCCTCGACTTCATCTTCGAGGACCGTGACATCAAGTGGCTCGCCTGGCTGGAGCGTCCCCTCGCCAAGCTCGGCAAGATCGACATGCTGTCCGCCTGCATCGCGCTGATCGTCCTGGTCGTCTCCTCGATGACCGTCGGAGCCAACGCCCATCAGCACGGTGGCGTCCACGTGGACAAGGCCCAGACCGTCCTGATCTCCGGCATCCTCGGCCTCATCACCTACATGGTCGTCGGCGGCCTCTCCGGTTACTTCGAGAACAAACTGGAGGAAGAGGAGGAGGCCGAACACGAGGCGGAGGAAGAGGCCAAGCGGACCGGCAAGCCCGTCACGGCCGTCGCCATGGCCGGCAAGGCCGCCTTCTTCATGTTCCTCTACCTCGAAGTCCTCGACGCCTCGTTCTCCTTCGACGGGGTCATCGGCGCCTTCGCCATCACCAACGACATCGTGCTCATGGCCCTCGGCCTCGGCATCGGCGCCATGTACGTCCGTTCGCTGACGGTCTACCTGGTCCGCCAGGGCACCCTCGACGACTACGTCTACCTGGAGCACGGCGCGCACTACGCCATCGGCGCCCTCGCCGTGATCCTGCTCGTCACCATCCAGTACGAGATCAACGAGATCATCACCGGTCTCGTCGGCGTGCTGCTCATCGGATGGTCCTTCTGGTCCTCGGTGCGCCGCAACAAGCGCCTGGAACTGGAGGGTTCCACCGCCGAGGCATGACGGCGGCGGTAATGCGGAACGCTCAACTGCGGGGCGGTCCACCGGGTCCACGGACCCGGCGGGCCGCCCCGCTTCCGCAGGCACCACAGGGATCAGGGGACTCAGGGGGGTAGGGGATGGGCTTCTTCGACGGCATCTTGGGCAGCCGCGCCGTGCAGTTCCAGTCGGGCAGCGCCTCGTCGAACGCGATCGAGCTGACCAAGCGGCACTCGACGGTGTCGCTCACCAAACAGGGGGCCGTCCACGGCAATCTGCGCGTCAATCTGTCCTGGCGCATGCGCACCTCGGACATCGGCGGCCGCTCGGGCCAGAGCGGCCAGCTCTTCCGGCACCCGTTCAAGCTGTTCAAGCCGGACATGGTGCAGGCGCACACCCAGGGCATGGTCAACGTCGACCTCGACATGGGCTGCCTGTACGAGCTGACCGACGGCACCCGCGGCGCCGTACAGCCGCTGGGGAACCTGCTGGGCGACCTCAACGACCCGCCGTACGTCAAGCTCAGCGGGGACGACCGGTTCGGTTCGGCCTCGGGGGAGACCCTCTACGTCAACCTCGACCACGCCGACGAGATCAAGCGGCTGCTGGTCTTCGTCTACATCTACGACCAGACCCCGGCCTTCGACCGTACGCACGCCATGGTGACGCTCTTCCCCGTGACGGGACCGCGGATCGAGATCCCGCTGGACGAGCGGCACCCGCAGGCCCGCTCCTGCGCGGTGGTCTCCCTGGAGAAGGTCAAGGGCGAGCTGGTCGTGCGGCGCGAGGTGAAGTTCGTGTACGGCTTCCAGGCCGAGCTGGACCGGCTGTACGGCTGGGGGCTCCAGTGGGGGCGGGGCTACAAGAGCGCCAAGAGCTGACCGGCGCCCCGGGGGGGGGGGGGGGGGGGGGGAGGGGGGGGGGGGAGGGGGGGGAGAGGGGGGGGGGGGGGGGAAACGAGAATAAGAG
>NZ_JBVJFB010000002.1:309622-431253 GCF_055588065.1 Streptomyces sp. NPDC046308 | reverse complement strand
GCCCTGGGTCGGGAGAGATCACACCCACCCCCCACCCCCCCCCCCCCCCCCCCCCCCCCCCCCCCCCCCCCCCCCTCCCCGCCGCCGGCTCAGCGGCGGATGAACTGCGGACCCTGCACCGGCAGCCGGAAGGACGGATCCCCGCCCGGCACCGGCACCGGCGCCGGGGACACCGGCTGCGGGTACCCGTAGGCGGGCGGCGCGGCCGGCGGGGCCTGCGTGTGCGGGGCCGGCGGGGCCATCGCCGTCGTCTGCTCGGAGGTGGGGTCCGCCGTCGGGCTCCCGGCGGGTTCGGCGGCGTTCTCGTCGACCGAGATCCCGTGGTCGGTGGCCAGGCCCACCAGCCCGTTGGAGTAGCCCTCGCCCAGCGCGCGGAACTTCCACCCCTCGCCCCGGCGGTACAGCTCCCCGCAGATCAGCGCCGTCTCGGCGCCCGTCTCGGGCCGTACGTCGAAGTAGGCCAGCGGTTCGGAGCCGCCGGTCGCGGTGGCGTCGTAGAGGAGGATCCGCAGGTCGTGGACCCGCTCGAAGGGGACGTCCTCGGCGGAGGCGACCACCAGGATCCGGTCCACCGTCGGCGTCACCGTCCGCAGATCCGCCTGAACGGCGTCGGTGACCGCGTCCCCGAGCTGCTTCTTGCCCAGCCGCCACACGGCCCCCGAGGGGTGCCGGGGCTGGTTGTAGAAGACGAAGTCCTCATCCGAACGCACCCGGCCGTCGTGGCCCACGAGCAGCGCGGAGGCGTCCACGTCCGGCACCTCGGGGCCGCTGGTCCAGCGCAGCACCGCCCGGACCGCCACGGCGGCCACCGGGATGTTCGAGCCCTTCTGCATCGCGTGCGTCATGCACGTCATCCTGCCCTCCCGGGGTGGAGCGGGACAATGCGGCCCCCCGTAGGGCCTTGTCTCGAACGCGAGACCTGGGCATGGTGCAAGAGGGTTACCTGAACTTCATGTGCTTGAGGAACTCTTGACTCACGTTCGTACGTACTATTACCGGCCATGCCAGTTGGGCCGCCGAGGCAGTACGGGGGAAGCACATGCGTCACTTTGGGCACATATCGCCCACCGTCCGTAAGGACCTCTTCCACCAGGAACCGGCGGAATTCACCGGAGCCTCACCCTCCCGTGTCCTCGCCGCCGCGCTCGGAGCCACGCTCTACAGCCCGGCCACCCGCCCCGCCCTCGCCGCGGACATCCGCAAGCAGGCCGGACGCGGAGTCGTCTCCATGGTCCTCTGCCTGGAGGATTCCATCAGCGACACCGATGTCCGCGGGGCCGAGGAGAACCTCGTACGGCAGTTCGCCGAGCTCGACGCGGACGAAGCGGAGCTCCCGCTCCTCTTCGTCCGCGTCCGCACGCCCGAGCAGATACCCGACCTGGTGCGCCGCCTGGGCGGCTCCGTACGCCGCCTGGCCGGATTCGTACTCCCCAAATTCGACGAGAGCCGGGGCATCGCCTTCCTCGAAGCCGTAGCCCAGGCGGAGGCCGTCAGCGGACAGCCCCGCCTGTATGCCATGCCGGTCCTGGAGACGCCCGACCTGCTGCACCTGGAAACCCGCGTCGAAGCCCTCGCCGGCATCTCCCGCACGGTCAACAGCCACCGCGAACGGGTCCTGGCGCTGCGGCTCGGCGTGACCGACTTCTGCTCCGCCTACGGACTGCGCCGCACCCCCGACATGACCGCCTACGACGTCCAGATCGTGGCCGGCGTGATCGCGGACGTCGTGAACGTCCTCAGCCGCGCCGACGGCACCGGCTTCACCGTCACCGGCCCCGTCTGGGAGTACTTCCGCAGCCAGCAGCGCCTCTTCAAGCCCCAACTGCGCCGCAGCCCCTTCCTGGAGGAGGGCGTGGAGGAACTGCGCACCGCCCTCATCGAGCACGACCTGGACGGGCTGCTGCGCGAGATCGAACTCGACCGGGCCAACGGACTGCTCGGCAAGACCTGCATCCACCCCGCCCACGTCACCCCCGTGCACGCACTGTCCGTGGTCTCGCACGAGGAGTTCTGCGACGCCCAGGACATCCTGCGCCCGGAGCGCGGCGGCGGCGGCGTCATGCGTTCCGCCTACACGAACAAGATGAACGAGGTGAAGCCCCACCGGGCCTGGGCCGAGCGCACCATGCTCCGCGCCGAGGTCTTCGGCGTGGCGAAGGAGGAGGTCGGCTTCGTCGACCTCCTCACGGCCGGACTCCAGGTGTGAGCAGGCCGCCGGAGAGGGACGCACGGCCGCCGACGGACGTGCGGACGACGAGGAAAGGCAAGACGATCGAAGCAGTGTGGTCGGGTACCTGGGTCGCGGATCGGCTGGGCGTCAGCCTGGAGGACTCCGAAGGCGGTCCGCGGCTGACGGAGCTGCTCGGACTGGCCCTGCGCCGCAACCCCAAGCGAGCGCACCTGCTGGTGTCGCAGGTGCTGGGCAAGCACGTCCCGCAGTCCCCGCGGACGGTATACGCCGCCGGGTACGGGCTCGGCGAACGCGTCCGGGCCCTGCTCGGCGAGGACGGCGCCGCCGCGGCCGTGGTCCTCGGCTACGCCGAGACCGCCACCGGGCTCGGCCACTGCGTGGCCGACGGCCTGGGCAGCGCCCCCTACCTGCACTCCACCCGCCGGCCCGTCCCGGGCGTGCAGCCCGCGGGCGGCTTCGAGGAGGCGCACTCGCACGCCACCTCGCACCTGCTGCTGCCCGAGGACCCGCGGCTGCTGGCGGGCAGCGGTCCGCTCGTCCTCGTCGACGACGAGTTCTCCACCGGCAACACGGTCCTGAACACCATCCGCGACCTGCACGGCCGCCACCCCCGCCGGCACTACGTGGTCGTCGCCCTCGTCGACATGCGCTCCCCGGCCGACCGCGACCGCCTCACCGCCTTCGCCGCCGAGCTGGGCGCACGCGTGGACCTCATCGCCCTCGCCTCGGGCACGGTCCGTCTCCCGGCCGACGTCCTGGCCAAGGGCCAGGCCCTGGTCGAGGAACACGAGGCCCTGACCACGGCCACCGCCGCCGCCGGCCAAAATCAGCCCGCGTCCCCGCCCGAATCCGGGCCTGTGGCTCCGGCCCAGGACGGCACCGCAGCCGGGCAGAGTCAGCCCGCGTCCCCGGCCGAATCCGGGCTCGTGGCTCCGGCCCGGGACGGCACCGCAGCCGGGCAGAATCAGCCCCTCCGGCGTTTGAGGAGCGGGGTCCGGGGCGGAGCCCCGGCGGACGGCCCGCAGCCGGTCACGCGCGTCGAGCTGAACTGGCCCTCCGGGGTCCCCGACGGCGGCCGCCACGGCTTCACCCCCGCCCACCGCGCCCGCCTGGAGGCGGCCCTCCCGGAGCTCGCCGACCAGCTCACCGCAGCGCTCGCCACCGGCACCGGATCGGGCACCGGCCCCGGCACCGCACCCGGCCTCGGCCGGCTCCTCGTACTCGGCAACGAAGAGCTGATGTACGCGCCGCTGCGCCTCGCCCAGGCCCTGGAAGAGGCGGGCGCGGCCCGCGAGGTCCGCTTCTCCACCACCACCCGCTCCCCGGTGCTCGCCGTGGACGACCCCGGCTACGCCATCCGCACGCGGCTGGTCTTCCCCGCCCACGACACCCCCGCCGACGGCCCCGGCGACCGCTACGCCTACAACGTCGCGGGCGCCGGCTTCGACGCCGTCATCGCCGTCGTCGACTCGGCCGGCGACACCCCCGAACTGCACGCCGGGCTGCTCGCGGCCCTCGCCCCGCACACCGGCCGCGTCGTGCTGGCCGTCGTCCCCTCGTACGTACCCGCCCCACCCGCCACACCCGACCGGCAGGAGCCGATCATGCCCGAGCCCCTGCGCGGCCCCGCCTTCTCCTCGTACGCCCCCGAGGACGTCGGCTGGCTGCTCCAGGACTTCTCCGACGTCGAGCTGGAGGCCCCGACGGAGGAGCGCGAGGAGGCCATCCAGGCCGGCGGCGCCCACTACGCCGAATCGCTGCCCGTCGAATACCAGCCGTCCCCCCAGTACCAGGAGCTCTACCAGAGCGCCCTCACCGCCTCCGCCGCCCGCATCGCCCGCGCCGTCGGCACCGTCACCGAGACCGTCCTCGCCGAGCGCTCCCCCTCCCCGGTCCTGGTCTCCCTGGCCCGCGCCGGCACCCCCGTGGGCGTCCTGATGCGCCGCTGGGCCCAGACCCGCCACGGCCTCGACCTGCCGCACTACGCCGTCTCCATCGTGCGCGGCCGCGGCATCGACGCCAACGCCCTGCGCTGGCTTGCCGCCCACCACGACCCCGCCGACGTCGTCTTCGTGGACGGCTGGACGGGCAAGGGCGCCATCACCCGCGAGCTGCGCGACGCCCTCGCCGCGTTCGAGGGCTTCAACCCGGAGATCGTCGTCCTCGCCGACCCCGGCTCGTGCGTGGACACGTACGGCACCCGCGAGGACTTCCTGATCCCCTCCGCCTGTCTCAATTCCACCGTCTCCGGTCTCATATCGCGTACGGTTCTGAGGTCCGACCTGGTCGGTGCCGCGGACTTCCACGGCGCGAAGTTCTACCGGGAGCTCGCCGGAGCCGACGTCTCCGTCGCCTTCGTCGACACCGTCGCCGCCCACTTCGACGAGGTGGCCGACGCCGTCGACGAGGAGGTCAAGGAGCTGCTCGCGGCCGACCGCACCCCCACCTGGGAAGGCTGGGCGGCGGTCGAGCGGATCAGCGAGGAGTACGGCATCCACGACGTGAACCTCGTCAAGCCCGGCGTCGGCGAGACCACCCGCGTGCTCCTGCGCCGGGTGCCGTGGAAGATCCTGGCGCAGCGCGGCGCCGGACCCGACCTGGACCACGTACGGCTGCTCGCCGAGCAGCGCGGGGTCCCCGTGGAAGAGGTCGACGGGCTCCCCTACACGTGCGTGGGACTCATCCACCCCCGATTCACGCGCGGCGCCACCGGCGCCGACGGAAAGGCTGTGGCCTCGAAGTGACTGTCCTCGTAGCCAGCGATCTCGACCGTACGCTCATCTACTCGACGGCCGCCCTCGGCCTGACCATGCCCGACCCGGTGGCCCCGCGGCTGCTGTGCGTCGAGGTCCACGAGAGCAAGCCGCTGTCCTACATGACCGAGACGGCGGCGGGGCTGCTGGCGGAGCTGACGGCCGACCCTTCGGTGGTCTTCGTCCCGACGACCACCCGCACCCGCAAGCAGTACCAGCGCATCCGCTTCCCCGGCCGCCCGGCCGCCTACGCGATCTGCGCCAACGGCGGGCAGCTGCTCGTCGACGGGGTGCCGGACCGGGACTGGCGCCGGCAGGTCGCGGCGCGCCTGGCGCGCGAGTGCGCCCCGCTGGAGGAGGTCCACCGGCACCTGCTGTCCGTGGCCGACCCGGCGTGGCTGCGCAAGACGCGCGTGGCGGAGGACCTCTTCGCGTACCTCGTCGTCGAGCGGGCCCTGGTCCCCGACGAATGGCTCAAGGCCCTCACGGAGTGGTCCGAGAGCCGCGGCTGGACGGTCTCGCTCCAGGGCCGGAAGATCTACGCCGTCCCGCGCCCGCTCACCAAGAGCGCCGCGATGCACGAGGTCGCCCGCCGCACCGGAGCGACCACGACCCTCGCCGCCGGCGACTCGCTGCTCGACGCGGACCTGCTGCTGGCGGCGGACGCCGGCTGGCGCCCCGGCCACGGCGAACTGGCCGACGCGGCCTGGACGGCGCCGTCGGTGACGGCCCTGACCACGGCGGGCGTCCTGGCCGGGGAGGAAATGCTCCGCGCGTTCACCCGTGAGGCGGCCCGGCTCGGCAGACTGGGCGCATGACCAAGGGCAACAGCACCAAGATCACGGACGAGCTCTACCAGTACGTGCTCGGCCACAACCCCCCGTTGGACCCGGTCCAGCGGGGCCTGGTGGAGACCACCTACGCGAAGTTCCCCGACGTCGCCGGAATGCAGTCGGCGCAGGAGCAGGGGCCGCTGCTGGCCTTCCTGGTCCGGCTGACGGGCGCCCGCCACATCGTCGAGGTCGGCACCTTCACCGGCTTCTCGGCCCTGTCGATGGCGCAGGCACTGCCCGCCGACGGCCGCCTCATCGCCTGCGACGTCTCCGAGGAGTGGACGGCGTACGGCCGGGAGGCATGGGAGCAGGCGGGCGTCGCGGACCGCATCGAGCTGCGGATCGCACCCGCACTGGAGACCCTGCGGGCCATGCCGACCGAACCCCACATCGACATGGCCTACGTGGACGCCGACAAGGAGAGCCAGATCGACTACTGGGAGGAGCTGGTGCCGCGGCTGCGTCCGGGCGGCCTGATCGTCACGGACAACACGCTCTACCACGGCTCGGTCCTCGACGAGTCGGCCACCGGCGCGGCCGCGGGCGTCCGCGCCTACAACGAGCACGTCGCGGCCGACCCGCGCATGGAGTCCGTCCTGCTGGCGATCTCGGACGGACTCACCCTCTCGCGCAAGCGCTGACGCTCCCGCTCAAGTCCTGTGCGGGTTGCGGGCAGCGGGCCGAGGGCTGCGGGATCAGCCGCAGCCGCCACCACCGCAGCAGCCGCCCCCGCCGCCGCCCATCGCGGGCGCGGGGGCACTGCTCGTCCCGCCCACGGCCACGGCGGACAGCAGCTTGACGGTGTCCGCGTGCCCGGCGGGGCAATCGGCGGGCGCGGAGGACTCCGCCATGGGCCGGCTGACCTCAAAGATGTCGTCGCAGGTCCGGCAGCGGTATTCGTATCGAGGCATGCGCACAGGCTAAGCGCGCCCGGCGCCCTGGCGCTACGTCCGGCACGGCGCACGGCCGTGCCGTACCGCGTGGCCGGCCGGGCGCCGCTAAGGGCAGCGGCCGTGCATCACGGGGGGACGCCCCTGAACACGCCGCGCCCGGTCCTCCCACGCCGCCTGCTCGGGGTGGCGGGCACGCCAGTACGGATTGTCGTGCGGCAGCGCGCTGCCCACCCGCCCGTACATCCCGAACCACATCAGCATCACACCGACGACGAAGCTGAACAGCACGTTCTGGATCCGGAACGCCAGGAAGTTCAGCCCCGTGTCCAGCAGCGCCAGATTCACGAACCCGCTCGCGATGAACAGCACGCCCAGCACGATGTTCAAGGTCGAGGCGAAGGTGCCGCCCACCACCATCCCCAAGAACAGCAGCGCACCGATGCAGATCGACAGGACGCTCAGCGCCCCGTTGGTGTTGAGCGCGAGCACCGTGTCCCCGCCGGTGTCGAAGAACCCGATCTGATCGACAAGCCCCAGGACCCCGAACACGACGAGGAGCAGCCCCGTCAGCCCCGCCCCGACCCGGTACACCTGGCTCAGCTTGTGGTCCGTGGGCAGATGGTCGTCGAGCCGCGCGTTGACCGGATGCAGCGCGCGCCCCATGCGCCGGGAAACCGTGTCGGCGAAGCGCGGTGGCGCGGGGGCATCGGGATCGGGCTCGTGGGCCACGTAGGGCGCGTAGTGCTCATGCGGCTCGGTGCACCCGTACGCCGCGTGAGCCACGTACGGCCCCGGCTCCTCGGTCACCCTGGCAGGAGGCTTGCGAAAGGTGCGGGCGGCCATGGTGCCCTCCTCTGGTCCGTTCCCGGCACCTCCCAGCATCCGTCGCGGAACGCCACGAAACAAACGGGACCAAACCCGGATCTTCGGCCGGGTCCGGACCAAGCCCCCGCGCACGCCCCCGAAATCCGCAGCCCCTCCGACGCACTCGGCCCAGCCGTACCTGCGCTCGGCCCAGCCGTGCCAGCGCTCGGGCCCAGCCGTGCCCGCGCTCCGGCCTAGTCGTGCCCGCGCTCGGGCCTGGCCGCGGCCGCCCTCGGGCCTGGCCGTGCTCGCGCTCCAGCTGCTAGCCGTGCTCGCGCTCGGGCCTAGCCGTGCTCGCGCTCGGGCCTAGCCGTGCTCGCACTCCGGCCTAGCCGTGCCCGCGCTCGGGCTGCCTCGCCGTGCCCGCGCTCCAGCTGCTAGCCGTGCCCGCACTCCGGCCTAGCCGTGCCCGCACTCCGGCCAAGCCGTGCTCGCACTCCGGCTAGCCGTGCCCGCGCTCGGCCCGGATCCCGCTCACCACCCGGTTCACGGCGGCCCGTACGTCCTCCATCTCGTGGAGGAACGCCCAGTAGTCGGGGTGCCGCCCCTCCAGCCCCTCCACCGCCCGGCCCACCCGCGCCACCGCATCGTCCAGCGGCCCCGCATGCCGCGGGTCCGGCACACTGCGGCCCGCCATCGCCAGCCGCTGCGCGTCCCGGATCGCGAACCGCGTCCGGTCCACCTCCGCCTGCGGATCCCGCGCCACCGCCTCCAACCGCGTCAGCCGGTCCTGCGCCGCCGACACCGCCTCGTCCGTCGCGTCCAACGAACCCCGGACCGCCTCGATCAGCGCCCCCACGTCCGCCCAGCGCTGCTCGTCCCGCGCCCGGCCGGCCTCCTTCAGCCGGTCCTCCGCCTCCGCGACGTCCCGTACCGCCTGCTCCGGCACGTGCTGCAGGTCCTGCCAGCACGCGGCACTGAACCGCCGGCGCAACTCGCTCAGCACCGGATCCACCCGGTCCGCCCGGTTGCGCAGGGCCTGCGCCCGCGTCCGCAGGCTCACCAGCCGCCGGTCGATCTCCGCCGCCCGCTCCGGCAACCGCGCCACCTCGGCCCGTATCGCCTCCGCGTCACGCAGGATCCGGTCCGCGCGCTGCACCGTCTCCTGCACCCCGTGCCGTGCCGCGCCCTGGTTCAGCTTGGTCAGCTCCGGACCGAGCGCCGCCAGCCGCGCCGCCAGATCGTCGGCCCGCATGCCCTTGGCCCGTACGGCGTCCAGCGCGTCGCTCGCCCCGATCAGCGCCGCCTTGGCCCGCTCCCGCGCCGGCGCGACCCGCGCGAGCTGCGTCTCCGCCTTGTCCAGCAGCGGCTGCAACCCCTGCGCGAACCGGTCCAGCTCGCCCTTGACCCGCACCAGCTCGTCCCGGGCCCGCGTCAGCTCATCCCGGGCCCGCGTCGCCACGGAACCCTCCAGCTCCGGCCGGTCCAGGTCGTGCGCGTCGACCGCCTCGATGTACACGTGGCTGACCTGGTCGATCCGCTGCCCGAGCGCGGCGAAGCTCTCGGTCGCCTGCCGCGCGGCGGGCGACCCGTCCGCCGCGGCGATCGTCTCGATCGAGATCCGCAGGTCCCGCTGTGCCGTATCCAGCGCGTAGAACGCTGCTGCGGCGGCATCCTTCGCCGCCTGCGCATCCGCCCGCCGACTCTCGTCCCGCCCACCGAACCACCGCCGGGATGCCGTCGTCACAATCCCTCTCCCGTACCGTGTCCGCCATGCCCCGATCCATTCTCCCCCAAGGCAACGGGTTTGCGTGGGGGGCATGCACGCCATGTAGGCTGTCCACTCATCCACGGGTGCGTAGCTCAGGGGTAGAGCGCTGCTCTTACAAAGCAGATGTCGGCGGTTCGAAACCGTCCGCGCCCACCAGTGAAAATGCCCCCGACCAGCAATGGTCGGGGGTCTTTCGCATGCCCGCCCGACGGGAAGGAGCGCTCGCGGGACGGGCGGGTGCAGGGGGCCGGTGGTGTCGGTTACGGTCCCGGCATGGCGGACCGCTTTTTCGAGATCGCCTCCGTCGAGGAGTTCGTACGCCTGCGCCTCAGCGAGGATCCCGCGGAGTACGAGCGTTCGGCGTGGGCGGGCATGCCGCTGGGCGTGTGGTGGCAACTGGTGCGGGAACATCCGGAGATGCGGTTCTGGGCGGCCCACAACCGGACCTGCCCGCCGGAGGTCCTGGCCGAGCTGGTCAAGGACGACGACTGGCGGGTGCGGGTGCGGGTGCGCGTGCTGGGCAGGCGCTCCTGCCCGCCGGAACTGCTGGAGCAGTTGGCGGACGATCCCCATGACGCCGTCCGCAATACCGTGGCCACCCACCCGCGTTCGCCGCGGTCCGCAGTCGCGCGGCTCGTCGACGACCCCTGGCCGGTGATCTCGGAAGCGGCCCGCGCCCGGCTGGCCAACTGGTCGGCCCAGTAGCCCACGCGTACCTCCTGCACGCCTGCCGGTGGCCAGCCGCCCTGTGTCAAGTCACGGGTTCTCCTGCCACGGGATGTCGGGGCATGACGGCATTCGGGGCCCCGGGGGCTAATGGCGATACGGCTCAGGCAGAGCCAGTGGCCCGTGTGCGCCGTCCGGAACGGCCCTGGCGATGCCATGCGCGGGACACGTATCCCACTCCC
Organism: Streptomyces sp. NPDC046308; assembly: GCF_055588065.1. NCBI lineage: Bacteria > Bacillati > Actinomycetota > Actinomycetes > Kitasatosporales > Streptomycetaceae > Streptomyces > Streptomyces sp. NPDC046308. The sequence goes on along the minus strand of NZ_JBVJFB010000002.1, from coordinate 421,100 downwards.
CAGGCAAGAAAGGACGTGGCAGCATGTTTCCCGCTCCCGCCCACCCCCTGTGTGTCGAAGCCACGCTGGATCCCCGGCTGACCCGATGGAAGTGGCTGGTCAAATGGATCCTCGCCCTTCCGCACTACATCGTTCTGTTCTTCCTGCAGGTCGCGTCCCTGCTGCTGAGCGTCGTCGCGTTCTTCAGCATCCTCATCACCGGCCGCTACCCCCGGTCACTCTTCGACTTCAACGTCGGCGTCATCCGGTGGAGCACGCGCGTCACCTACTACGCCAACGCGGTGATGGGTACCGACCAGTACCCGCCGTTCACGCTCCAGGACGTACCCGGCTACCCGATCCGCGTCGACCTCACCTATCCCGAGAAACTCTCCCGCGGACTGGTCCTGGTCAAGTGGCTGCTGGTCGTCCCGCAGCTGCTGGTCGTCGTCATATTGCTTACCAGCGGCTGGAAGGCGTACCGGTACCTCGACGACTACAGTCCGTTCTCCTCCGGTCTCATCGGGATGCTCACCCTGGTGGCGGTGGCGATACTGACGTGCACCGGGCGCTACCCGAAGGGCCTGTTCGACCTCCTGATGGGCCTGGTGCGCTGGACGCTGCGCGTGCTGGTGTACGTGTACCTGATGACTGACAAGTACCCGCCGTTCCGGCTGGACATGGGAGGAAGCGAGCCCGTGGCCGGGGTCGTGGAGCCGGCGAGCAGCGGGTAACCGTGCGCGCTCATGTGCGGAGCCCCTCACCGCTTTCCCGGTCGGGGGCTCTCTCGTCATGTCTGCCGTCCGCCCCAGGGGAAATGGGCCGGGCGGGGGCGGGCGCGTCGGCTGCATCCGTCGTCTGGCCCCGGGGTTCTGTCAAGTCCCGAAATGCGGTGACATGACGCGCCACCTGCGCGGCGGCCCTACTGGAATCTCCCCGCTCGACCTTTCCCCCAAAGGAGAACTCTTATGATCCGCACTTCCCGGAAGCACCGTCTCACCATGCTCGCCGTTTCGGCCGCGCTGGTCGGAGGAGGCGTACTGCTCCCCACGAGCGCAGTCGCCGCCCCGGCAGCGCACACCACTGATGTGACCAGCGCCGTGGCCGGCCATGTCGACCACGCAAAGGGTGACCACGGCGGCAAGGGCAAGAACAACAAACGAGGGAAAAAGAAGAACAAGGGCAACAGGGTCCGCGACGTGAAGAACATGCCGGGCTGCAAGTTCTTCAAGAACAAGGTCTACTGCGAGCACAAGCCCGAGCCCAACCCGGCCCCGGAGCCCCACCCGGCCCCGGGCACCCCGCCGAAGACCCCGGGCACGGAGACCCCGCCGCCCGCCGGTACGGAGACCCCTCCGAAGACCCGGCACGGAGACTCCGCCCGGCACGGCCACCCCTCCCGTGACTGACACCCCGCCCGCCACGAACACGGGCATGAAACCGGCCGAGGCCCCGCACTAGGACCGGCTTCCCCGGCGAAGGCCCCCGACCACTCATGGTCGGGGGCCTTCCCCTGTGTTCGGCGCAAGACCCCCGGCCGGTGCTGGTCGGGGGTCTTTCGTTCGAGCGGTTTCAGGCGTTGGGGCGCTTGCCGTGATTGGCCTTCTTCTTCTTGCGGGCCCGACGCTTGTTGCCTCGTTTGGCCATGGTGCGAGTCTCCCTCAATTGGTGACTTTTCATGACGTCGTCAGTCTAGATTCGGCCCACTGCCTCCGCATCAGCTCTGCCCCATACGGGGTCGAGCCGCGCCGACAGCGGGATAGTGGGGGTATGTGCCGTTCCATTAAGACTCTGCGCCCGCCCGCCATCCCCGAGAAGGCCACGGAGGAGGAGATCAGGGCCGCCGCCCTGCAGTACGTACGAAAGGTGTCCGGCTTCCGGGTGCCGGCCGCGCACAACCGCGAGGTGTTCGACGCAGCCGTGGACGCCGTCGCCGAGGCCACCGCGGCGCTGCTCGACGGCGTGCACGTACGGGGACAGGCCGCCGCCCCGGCCTGACGCGGCCGGGGCCCGCCCTGCCGGCCTGTGCCGCCTACGCCGCCCCGGTCCCCGCAGCGCGACGCCGCAGCACCCAGATCCCGGCGCCGAGCGCCCCCGCGGCGAGCGCGCCGCCCACGGCTACCTGCCCCAGGCTCATCGAGCCGAAGCTGCCGCCCGTACCGCCGCGGGCCGCGCCCGAGGCGACCTGCAGCGAGACGGTGACGCGCTCGCCGCCGGCGCCGCCGCACTCGAAGGTGACGCGGTGCGTGCCCGGGTTGGCGTCGCGGAAGACGGTCGCGCTGCCGAAGAGGTTCGTGGCCTCCGAATTGCCGGGGGTCAGCCGGACCTCGCTGAACGCGGTTGACGTGGCCCGGCCGGTCCTGGTCCCGCAGCCGTCGAGGGTGAGGGCCACGCGGCCGCCGGGGGCGACGGTCGTGGGGGAGACGCCGGCGGAGGGAGCGGCGTACGCGAACGTGGCGGGAGCAGCGGCGGCGATGAGGGCCGCGGCCGCGACGGCCATCAGGCGTCGGGACGTGACGGTTGACGTGGCAGGCGGCTTGGCGGGCATGGAGAGAACTCCTCGGCTCCTCGAAACGGCGCGGCCAGGGCACGGATGTGACGCGGATTCGGTTGCGCACCGTGCTGTGGACGCTAGGAGCCCGGGCCGGGGGCGGCGATCGGGGCCGGGTGAACGGGTGAGCCACTGCTCCGTCCGAGGGACCCGGCAGACGTCCGAGGGAGCCGGTAGACGTCCGAGGGAGCCGGCAGGCGTCTGATCGAGCCGGTAGACGTCCGAGGGACCCGGCAGGCGTCCGAGCGAGCCGGTAGCGTCCGGGAGCCGGTGGGCCTTCGGGGAGCCGGCGACCGTCGTGCCCGCGGACGGCCCGCTCGGGGGTGCCGCGGCCGGGGAACGCCGGTCTGCCGGGCGTGTTGCGCGCGGGCGTCGTGCCCCCGGAGGGCGTGCCTGCTGGTGTACTGCCCGTCGGCGTCCTGCCCGCGGGTGTTGCGTCGCGCGGACGTCGCCTCCGTCGGCGGGCCGCGCCCGAGGACCGCGCCTACGCCGCGGGAGCCGCCGTCGTGGGCGGGCGGCGGACGAGGAAGGCCGCCAAGGCTCCCGCGGCGAAGAGGGCGACGAGGGAGAGCGCGGTGCCGAGCCACTGGGTGCCCAGCCACTGGGTGCCGAAGTAGCCGAGGGCGACGCTGTAGCCGGCCCAGGCCATGCCCGCCAGGACCGACCAGGGCAGGAACTCCGCCACCTTGCGCTGCGTCTTGCCCGCGCCCAGCGACACCACGGAACGCCCGGCCGGTGCGAACCGTGCGATCACCACCAGGGCGCCACCGCCCCGTGCCAGGGCCGTGCCGAGGCGCTCGTGGGCCCGGGTCAGCCGGCGGGAGCGGGCGATGGCCCGGTCCAGGCGGGCTCCGCCGCGCCGGCCCAGCCGGTACGCGGCCATGTCACCCAGCACCGAGGCCGTCGTCGCGATGACCAGCAGCAGTAGGATGTCCGGCACCTGCGCGGGCACCGGCACCGGTCCCGCCGCACCGGCGGCCGCGGCGGCCGCCGCCGCGGTGATCACCAGCACCCCGCTCGGCAGCACCGGAAGGAAGACGTCGAGCACGACGGACACCGCCACCAGGGCGTAGATCCATGGGCTCGCGGTCAGCGACCCCAGCGTCTCAAGCAAAACGGGACTCCCCAGTCCGGTTGACGTGCTGCGGCATGAAGCGCCGCGACGTCGCGGGGGAGCGGCAGGAGCGGCTTGACAGCCATACAGCGTACGCCCGACCCCCGTCCCCCGGGAGCCCGGGGCGGTAGCCACACCGCCGCCGCGTCAACTCCGCCACCACCGCGCTCCGCTGCCCGAACAGCCCCCACTCCGGCTGCACCGGTACGCGGCTCCACCGGTACTCGCTCCACCGGTACTCGGCCACTTCGGTGTTCGGGCTACTCCGCCGCCGTGAGGTCCCGGTCCAGGACCGTCACCAGCCGGGCCCCTTCCCGTTTCTTCCGCGCCTGGTCCAGCCGCAGCCGCGCCGACCGCCCCGACAGCGCCAGCGTCATCAGCTGGTTCCCGAACCACGGCCCACCCGTACGCCGCCAGTTCAGCGGCGGCCGTCCCGTCCGCCCGTGCAGCGAGAAACCGCGCCCCAGCCACCGGCCCGTCCGCGACCAGCCCAGCCGGAAACCCCACTTCACCGCCGTATGGATGGAATTGTGAACCGGCGAGCACGTCAGCTGGAACACCCGCGCGGTACTCGGTATTCGAGGCTCGGCCACATACGCGTGATGCACGTCCCCCGAGAGCACGCACACCGTCGCCGGGGCCCGAGGCCCCGTGCCCACCTCCTCGATCAGATCGGTCAGCGCCGCGAACGAGGCCGGGAACGCCGCCCAGTGCTCCAGATCGCTGCGCCGACGCAGATCCTCCCCGATGCGCGCCCACCGCGGCCCCCGCTCCCCACGGCACAGCGCGGCGTTCCACGTCTCGGCATCGTGGATCAGCGGCGGCATCAGCCAGGGCAGCGAGGACCCGATCAGCAGATGGTCATAACCCCCGTGCCCGGCGAGGGCGTTCTCCCGGAGCCACTGCTGCTCGGCCGGATCGAGCATCGCCCGGCCGTCCTCGGCCAGCACCCGCGCGGCCCGGGTGTCCACCATCAGCAGCCTGGTCCGGCCGAAGTCGCGCCGGTAGCTCCAGCGCACCGTGCTCGGATCGGCGTCCGCCGCGGACGCGAAGGCCCGTAGCGCGTCCGTACCGTCGGGGGTGGCCCGGACCGCCCCGTACAGCTCGTCCGCCGCCAGCTCGGCCGGCGAGAGATTCCCCAGGTGCTGGTACACCCAGTACGACATCAGCCCGCTGAGCACGCGCTCCCGCCACCACGGGGTCGCCCGCATCTCCGCCAGCCACGCCGCACTCGTGTTCCAGTCGTCGATCACGTCGTGGTCGTCGAATATGTGCAGGCTCGGCACGGTCGACAGCAGCCAGCGGATCTCCGGATCGAGCCACGACTCGTAGTAGAGCCGCGTGTACTCCTCGTAGTCCGCGACCTGGGCGCCGGGCGCCTCCCGAAGATCGCGCCGGGCCGCGAGCCACTGCCGGGTCTCCTTGGACAGCGCATCGGCGTACACCTGGTCCCCGAGCAGCAGCAGGACGTCCGGACGCACCGCCTCCGGGTCCGCCGCCAGCCGGCCCGCGAGGGTGTCGAGGGCGTCCGCGCCATGCGGCCCGTGCCGGCCGGCGGGCGGCGCGGCCTGCCGGCAGGAACCGAAGGTGACGCGCAGCCCGGGGGACGCACGGCCGGGGCCGGCCACCGCGGGCGAGGTGATCGTGCTCGGCGGAAAGCCGCTGTCGGGCAGGGGCCAGACCGGCCGATCGTCGAGCAGCACCTCATACGCCGTGGTCGCGCCCGGGGTCAGACCGGTCACCGGCACCAGCGCGTAGTGGTGACCGGCTATCTGGAAGGTCCGCGCGCTGCCGCCCGCCCCGTCGGCGCACCGCACCTCGGCCGTGCACGGGCGGTCCGCCTCGACCCATATGGTGGCCGATCCGCCCGTCTCCCAGTCGACGTGGCGCAGCAGCGGTCCCAGACGCAGTCCGGCCATGCAACTCCCCCTCCTCCGTAGCCCCTTCGATCACGGTACGACGAGGAGGGGGAGCCACGCCTCCCCCTGACGGGGGAGAGATCGGCGAACTCGGGTCAGCAGCCGTTGAGGATGTTGACCAGGGCCGTCTTCTCACCCGAGTCCATGCTCAGGCCCCAGTACTGCTTCACCTGGACCCACATCCGCGCGTACGTACAGCGGTAGGCCGTCCGCGGGGGCAGCCACTTGCCGGGGTCGAGGTCGCCCTTGGCCTGGTTGACGTTGTCGGTGACCGCGATGAGCTGCGGGCGGGTGCGGTCGTTGGCGAACTGCTGGCGCGTGCTGGTGGTCCAGGAGTTGGCACCGGAACGCCAGGCCTCGGCGAGCGGGACGACGTGGTCGATGTCGAGGTCGGCGGCGGCGGTCCAGGTGGCTCCGTCGTACTCGGAGTACCAGCTTCCGCTCACCGCGGCGCACGCCGAGTCCTGGACGACGTTCACGCCGTCCCGCTTGAGGACGGTCTCGCGGGTGTTGCAGGTGCCGGAGACGGTGCTCCAGTGCGGGAAGAGGTCGCGGCTGTAGCCGCTGGTGGATCCCTCGGCCTTCGGCGTGACCGTGGCCAGGTACGCGCGGGCGGCCGAGGCGCTGATGGGGGTGGGCGGGGCGGCCGCGGCGGTCGGGGCGTTGAGGAGGGAGGTGAGCGCGGCGAGGGCCGCCGCTGACGCGAGCACGCCAATTCGACGCGCGTAGACGTTGGGTATGAGTGCCATGAGGGGCTCCCTGGGTGCGGGGGGTGTGGCCGTGCGGCCCCGGCGGGGCGTGGCCATGCTGGCGGCGCCGGGTTTCCGGGGGATGGGCGCCAGGTGACAGCGTGGCGACATGAGCACGTCACATCAAGTCGCGCAAGGCCCCTGATTTAAATGGAAGTTGAGATTCCGCCCTCGGCGGGCGGTGCACGCGGTGGGTGAGCCGGGCCGGGGGTGGGGCAGGCCAGGGCGAGGTGGGGTGAGACGGGGCAGGGCGGGACGAGATGGGGTGGGGCGGGGCGAGACCGGGTGGGGCGGGGCGAGACCGGGTAGGGCGGGGCGGGACCGGGTGGGGCGGGCTGGTGGGCAGGGTGGGGCAGGCTGGAGCGGGACCAAAGGCCCATTCCGGCCGGCTGCGGGCATCGCGTAGTCTGTTCGGAGCAGAAGGGGAGTAGCTCTTCGCCGGACCGTCGACATACTGCTGGGTCACTCCAGCCGGCGCCCGGAGGCAGGCCACGTACGACGGCCGGCCAGCGAGACCTTCGGCCGCAGTGTCCTGTCCATGCGTGGACGCGTTCCGTACGCGCATACGCACACCAGGGCGCCGCCGAGCCGAAGCGACCCCTGAAACACCCCAGGTCTCTCGGTCCCGATGGCGTCCTGCCCGACCGATTGAGGTTCCACCCCCGTGTTCAGCTTCAGCATCACGGCGATCGCCTTCGGCGTCGTCTTCCTTGCCGAACTCCCCGACAAGACGGCCCTCGCCGGCCTGATGCTCGGCACGCGCTACCGCGCCTCCTACGTCTTCGCGGGCGTCGCCGCCGCCTTCGCCGTACACGTCGCCCTCGCGATCGCCGCCGGCAGCGTGCTCACCCTGCTCCCGCACCGCCTCGTCCAAGCCGTCGTCGGCATCCTCTTCCTCCTGGGCGCGGCCATGCTGCTCCTGAAGAAGGACGACGGGGAGGACGAGGTCAAGCCGCCCGCCGACCAGTCCTTCTGGAAGGTCTCGGGGGCCGGCTTCATGCTGATCCTGGTCGCGGAATTCGGTGACCTGACCCAGATCATGACCGCCAACCTCGCCGCACGCTACGACGACCCCGTCTCCGTCGGCATCGGCGCCGTACTGGCGCTGTGGGCGGTCGCGGGCATCGGCATCCTGGGCGGGCGCACCCTGATGAAGTACGTGCCGCTGCGACTCATCACCAAGATCGCGGCCGCGGTGATGGCAGCGCTGGCCGTCTTCTCGCTGTACGAGGCGATCGCGGGCTGACGGGGGATGGCGGGCTGACGGGGGATGGCGGGGATGGCGGGCTGACGACGGCTTGGCGGGACGGGTCCTGCATGGGATATCCCGTTGCGGGGAGTGCGTGTACCGGTCACGCTCGTGCGCGTGACCGACACCACCGCCCCCACGGGCCCCTCCGTCCCCACGGTCCTCTCCGGCCCCGCGGCCCCCTCCGGCCCCACGGTCCCCTCCGGGCGACCTGCGCCCCAAGGGGTGCCCGCGTCCTCCGCGGAGCGTCGGTTCGGATGGTCGAACATGTTCGTCCACCCCGACGAGGACACCCGCACCGACGGAGGGTTCCAGGGTGAACGGGCCGTACTCGTCGGCTACCTGCGCGATCAGCGGCTGACGCTGGAGCTCAAGTGCGCGGGCCTCGACGCGGAAGCCCTCGCGCGCCGCTCGGTGGAACCGTCCGACCTGTCCCTGCTGGGTCTCGTACGCCACCTCGCGGGGGTCGAGCAGTACTGGTTCCGGCAGGTCATGGGGGGCCAGGACGTACGCCGCCACTACCGCTCGGAGGACGAACCCGCGGGCGAGTTCACCGGCGCGGTGGCCGACCCGGCGGTGGTCGCGGACGCGTGGGCGACCTGGCGAGCCGAAGTCGCCTTCGCGGAACAGCTCGTCGCGCAGGCCCCGAGCCTGGACGTCACAGGCGACGCGGGAGGCGCGGCGGGTACGGGCCACGAGCCGATGGAGCTCCGCGAGGTCCTGGTCCACATGATCGAGGAATACGCCCGCCACAACGGCCACGCGGACTTCCTGCGGGAACGCATCGACGGGCGAGTGGGGCAGTAGAGCGGGGGCTGGGCTCCGGGGGGCGGGCTTCGGGGGGCGGGCTTGGGCCGGCCAGGGTCAGAGAGGCGCGGGTGGGGTTTCCCGTCAGTCTCATCGTCCTTCCGTGTCGGGCCGGCCCCTCAAGGGCGCTCCTCCGTCGCGTCGCTTCGCGATGGCCTGCGGCCACCCTTGACCGACCGACCCGCCACGGAAACACGAAGACAGCCGAGAAACCCCAAAAGAACGAGCCGGGTCCTCCTTCCAGGAACGGCCCCATCACAGCTACGCGGGCAAGGGTCCCGATGCGCACCAAATCGCTACGCGCTCCCCACGCCTCAGCGTCTGCCGACCGTCCGGGGCTGGACATAAGCCGCCACCGATCGCTACGCGATCCCCACGTCTTAGCGCCTGCCGGCCGTCCTGGGCCGGACATAAGCCGCCACCGATCGCTACGCCCTCCCCACGTCCCAGCGTCTGCCGGCCGTCCCGGGCTGGGCATAGGCCGCCAACGTTCACTACTCGTTCGCTGGTCTCGGCGACTGCGGGCGGTCTCGGGTGACTAATTCAATTCCGACACGTCGTTGAACATGCTGTTTCGCCAAGAATTCACTACCTCCAGAAAGCTGAAGTCAGCGCTGTCATCGTGATCGCCAGGCCGGCTGGTCGGTTCCTTTTTGGATACGGCGATCGTGGGGGTGGTGGAGGTGCTGGAGGCTAGTGAGGCGCCGCCCACGGCCAGCGCGGTCACTGCAGTGAACAGGGTGAGACGCCGGGTGCGGGCCATGGGGATCCTCCTCGACGAGGAATGGCTGGGAAACTGGTGAATGATGAGGTGGGCGGGCTAGCCCGTGTCCCCATTGAGCCGGATCGGGCGGACCGCGTCACGTCGCTGAATGTCGTGGCTTGACAGCAGCCATGAGATGGCGGGCGGCGGTGGCACGTTGGAAGCACGACGGCCGGCCTGCGCGGGCTTTGGAAGCAGACGGACTCCGACGGCATCCCCCCACCGGCGAGCCCGACTCCAATGCCTACATGTACCCCGTCACTGACGACTGGATGATCCATCCCAAGGGGCGTCGGTCCTCACATAGAGTGCGGTCGAAGAGTGTCCAACTCCGTTCTCACAGAAGGGCGTTGGATGCACTCGCCTTATGGGTGCAGCCGATCCCTTGGAGCGCGATGATCCTCCCCAAAGTCCGCGACCCTCGCTTCATCACCATCCGCCGTGGGGGGACGCTTACGGACTCCGACCATCAGCTCCTGGCCTTGTGGGCTGCCGCGTGCGCGGAACACGTTCTGCACCTCTTCGAATCGGAGCAGCCCTCTGACCCGCGGCCCCGCGAGGCGATCGAGCAGATTCGCGCATGGGCGCGCGGCGAGATCAGGATGTCTGAGTCCCGAGCGGCGGGCGGCCATGCCATGGCTGCCGCCAGAGAACTGCGCGGAGCCGCTCGGCACGCCGCATTTGCGGCCGGTCAGGCGGCGGTCGTGGCGCATGTCGCCGCGCACGAGCTCGGCGCTGCGGCTTACGCGATCAAGGCCGCGCGCGCGACCGCCATCGGACAGGAGGGTGAGAGAGCCGGCAGGCTCGAGTGCCGTTGGCAGCGCGAACAGCTCCCAGACGTGATTCGTGAACTCGTCCTCGATGACCAACGGTTGCGAAACGACATCTGCTGGTCCGTCTTCGACTGTTGACTGGGCCTGCCGTGGTCCGGGCCCCTGGCCGGAGTGCGATGGCTGCCGTCCTCGCGTCTACGTCCGCCCTCAGGACGGCCGGCAGACGCTGAGTGGTGCGGTCCGCGTAGTGATCGTTGGCGGCTTATGTCCAGGCCGGGACGGCCGGCGGGCGCTGAGGCGTGGGGAGGGCGTAGTGATGGGTGGCGGCTTATGTCCAGGCCGGGACGGCCGGCGGGCGCTGAGGCGTGGGGAGGGCGTAGTGATCGGTGGCGGCTTATGCCCAGCCCGGGACGGCCGGCGGGCGCTGAGGCGTGGGGAGGGCGTAGCGATCGGTGGCGGCTTATGCCCAGCCCGGGACGGCCGGCAGGCGCTGAGGCGTGGGGAGCGCGTAGCGATTTGGTGCGCATCGGGACCCTTGCCCGCGTATCTGTGATGGGGCCGTGCCTGGAAGTAGGACCCGGCTCGTTCTTTTGGGGGTTTCTCGGCTGTCTTCGTGTTTCCGTGGCGGGTCGGTCGGTCAAGGGTGGCCGCAGGCCATCGCGTAGCGACGCGACGGAGGAGCGCCCTTGAGGGGCCGGCCCGACACGGAAGGACGATGAGACTGACGGGAAACCCCACCCGCGCTTCTCTGACCCCGCCCCGCCGGGACCCGGCTGCCCTCCCCGGAGCCTGGCTTCAGGTCGCCGCGCCCACCGTGAGCTGGATCGAGCCGTCCTTGGTGGTCGTCACCGTGAGGGCCGTCAGGTCCGGGACGTGGGTCGTCGGGGCGTGGGCGGCCGCGCGGGGGCCGACGCCGATCACGCGCATGCCCGCCGCGTGACCGGCGGCGATGCCTGCGGCCGAGTCCTCGAAGACGATGCAGTCGGCCGGGTCCACGCCCAGCGCGGCGGCGCCCTTGAGGAAGCCCTCGGGATCGGGCTTGCTGGCCTGGACGGACTCGGCCGTGACCCGTATCGCGGGCATCGGCAGGGCGGCGGCCGTCATGCGGGCCGTGGCCAGGGCGGCGTCCGCGGAAGTGACGAGGGCGTGCGGCAGGGCGGTGATCGCCGCCATGAACGCCGGGGCGCCCGCTACCGGGACCACACCGTCGGTGTCGGCGGTCTCGCGGGCCAGCATCACGGCGTTCTCGGCGTGGTTGACCTCCATCGGGCGGTCCGGCAGGAGGACGGCCATGGTGGCGTAGCCCTGGCGGCCGTGCACCACCTTCAGGGCCTCTTCTGGGTCCAGACCGTGGGACAGCGCCCAGTCGCGCCAGCACCGTTCGACCACCGCGTCGGAGTTGACGATCGTGCCGTCCATGTCCAGGAGCAGGGCCTTGGCGGTGAGGACGACGGGTGCGGTGGTGCTGGCCGGCATCGGCGGGGCTCCAGACGGGGCGGGAAAAGAGAACAAGTGGTTCCGTCCACCGGTCAGGGAATGAGGACGGAACCACTTTGTTCCTACACGATACAAAACAAAGGGCCGTCCGCGCCACCGGCGGGGTGTGACCCCCGTCCCTACGGTGTGTTTCCCACGGCTCCGATCCCGCGACTCATATCCCGCGGCTGCGATCCTGCGGCTCCGATCCGACGGCTCCGGTCCCGCGGCTCCGATCCGACGGCTCCGATGGGCAACCGGCTGCGCCTCTGAGCCGGCTGTCCCTCCAGCGGGCCGTCCCTCGCGCGCCTATCCCTCCAGCGCCTTGCGGGTCACCGGACCGTAGATGCCCCACTCCTGGTCGTCGATGCCGTGGGAGTACTGGAACTCCGACAGCGCGTCCTCCACCCGCCAGTCGAACTTCCCGTGGAACTTGCCCCGGTACAGGCCCTGCGCCGCCAGCAGCCGCTGCAGCTTCTCCACCTCCGGACCCGAGTCGCCGTACCGCAGGATCGGTGCCTGCGACGGCGGCGGGGTGGACGAGCGGCTCGCGCTGGGCGACGGGCTCGCGGACGGGGGCGCGGACGAACGGGACGCGCTCGGTGACGGGGACGGCGACGCCGACTTCGAGGCGGACGGCGACGGGGAGGCCGAGGCGGACGGGCTGCCCGAGGCCTTGGTGTGGGTCGGGGCCGTGGACGGCGCGCCCGGGACGGCGCTGACCGCGGGCGACGGTGCCTTCGCGTCGAGCAGGGTGACCTCGTTCCCCGAATCGCTCGGGAGCACCCAGACCGCCACGGCCGTCCCGCTGAGGGCTACCACTGCCGCGGCTCCGAGGAGCAGCGCCAGCGGGCGGCGCGGACCGGAGCCGTGCCGCTTCTCCGGGCCCCCGCCCCCGCCCCCACCCCCTCCCTCTCCGCCACTGTGGGCCCCTCTGCCGTCGTCTGCGCTGCCGGACGTGTGGTCCGGGTCCGGGACGGTCCGGAGCCGGGCCGTTTCGGCCAGGTGCGGGGCGTGCCCGGGCGGCCCGTCCTGCCACGGGCCGGACGGCGGTGCCACAGGTGCCCCGTACGGCCGTGCCACGGGCGCCCCGTACGCCGGTGCCGCAGGCGTCCCGGACGCCGGTGCCACGGGTGCCCTGGACGGCGGTGCCACAGGCGCCCCGTACGGCGGCGCCGCGGGCGTCCCGTACGCCGGTGCCGCGGGTATCCCGTACGCGGGGGTGTCGTCCTGCGCCGGTACCGGGCGCGGGTCCGGGTTCACCACGCCGGACATCGGCGGCGGGGGCGCCTCGGCGTCCGGCTCGCCCCGGTCGGACAGCGTCACGTACGGACGGATGCGCAAGGGGTTGAAACCCACACCCGGCGCACACCCGCAGCCGGCGCCGACAGCGCCGCAATCTGGACAGTGCTCACCGCTCACTGGACTCCCTCCCTGGCCATTGCCTGCGATTATGCAGACCCGCCGGGGTGCTCCCAACCGGTCCGAGAGGCCATAACCGGACACACCGCTCAGGATGGAGATGTTGATCCGGCCTGAGGAGGAATCGATGGCTCAGGATGTGACCACGGACGCCGTGGGCCCCGATCAGGGCCCGCCGAAGTCCGGCCCCGCCTCCGAACACACCTCCCGCGAGGTGCTCGTCTCCATCGGCGCCCTGCTGCTGGGCCTGCTGATCGCCGCCCTCGACCAGACCATCGTCTCCACCGCCCTGCCGACCATCGTCAGCGAACTCGGTGGCATGGCGCACCTCTCCTGGGTCGTCACCGCCTACATACTCGCCTCCACAGCGGCCACCCCCCTGTGGGGGAAGCTCGGTGACCAGTACGGACGCAAGAAGCTCTTCCAGTACGCCATCGTCATCTTCCTGATCGGGTCGGCGCTGTGCGGGCTCGCCCAGGACATGCCCCAGCTCATCGGCTTCCGCGCCTTGCAGGGCCTGGGCGGCGGCGGGCTGATCGTGTTGTCGATGGCGATCGTCGGGGACATCGTCCCGCCCCGCGAGCGCGGCAAGTACCAGGGCCTCTTCGGCGCCGTCTTCGGCGCGACCAGCGTGCTGGGCCCGCTGCTGGGCGGCCTCTTCGTGGACCACCTGTCCTGGCGCTGGGTCTTCTACATCAACCTCCCCATCGGTCTCGTCGCGCTCGTCGTCATCGCCGCCGTCCTGCACATCCCGGCACGCTCCGCCAAGCACACCATCGACTACGTCGGCACCTTCCTCATCGCCTGCGTCGCCACCTGCTTCGTCCTCGTCGCCTCCTTCGGCGGCACCTGGGGCTGGGGCTCGGCCCGGATCATCGGCCTCGCCGTCCTCGGCGCCGCGCTGCTCGCCGTCTTCGTCCTCGTGGAACGCAAGGCCGCCGAACCCGTGCTCCCGCTGGGCCTCTTCCGCATCCGCACCTTCACCCTCTGCTCGGCGATCAGCTTCGTCGTCGGCTTCGCGATGTTCGGCGCGATGGTCTACCTGCCGACCTTCCTCCAGGTCGTCCAGGGCGTCTCACCGACGATGTCGGGCGTCCACATGCTGCCGATGGTCCTCGGCATGCTGATCTCCTCCACCGCCTCCGGCCAGATCGTCAGCCGCACCGGCCGCTGGAAGGTGTTCCCGATCGCCGGCACCGGCGTCACCGCCATCGGCCTGCTCCTCCTGCACCAGCTGCACCGCACCAGTTCCACCTGGGAGATGAGCATCTACTTCTTCGTCTTCGGCGCCGGTCTCGGCCTGGTCATGCAGGTACTCGTCCTGGCGGTGCAGAACGCCGTCAGCTACGCCGACCTCGGCGTCGCCACCTCCGGTGCCACCTTCTTCCGCTCCATCGGCGCCTCCTTCGGTGTCGCGATCTTCGGCACGGTCTTCACCAACGGGCTCGAGAACAAGCTCGCCGCCTCCCTCGCGGGTGTCCGGCCGCCCGCCGGAGCGGGCGTCGCGCAGCTGGAGGCCGACCCGCGGGCCATCACCGCGCTTCCGGCCGGCATCCGCCCCCGCGTGCTCGACGCCTACGCCGAGGCCATCACCGACGTCTTCCTCTACGCCGTGCCGATCGTCCTGGTCGCCTTCGTGATCGCGTGCTTCCTGAAGGAGGACAAGCTCCGTACCTCGGTCACCGCCCCCGATGTGACCGAGACGCTGGCCTCCAACCCGGTCCATCGCTCCTCGCGTGACGAGGTCGCCCGCGCACTGACGGTCCTCGGCACCCGCGAGGGCCGCCGCCACGTCTACGAGAAGATCACCGCGAAGGCCGGCTACGACCTGCTGCCCGCCGCCAGCTGGCTGCTGCTGCGGATCAAGAAGTACGGCTCCACGGAGCCCTCGCTGCTTGCCGAGCGAACGAACGTGCCGCTGAAGGCCGTCACGGACGCCGCACGGCAGGTCGAGGAGCGCGGGCTCGCCGCTCGGGACGGGCTGGCGCTGATCCTGACCGACAAGGGGCGCGCGACCGCCGAGAAGCTCGCCGAGGCCCGGGAGGAGTCCCTCGCGGAGCTGCTCGGCGACTGGTGGGGCCCGGACCGCCCGACCGACCTGGTCAAGCTGGTCCAGGAGATCAACGCGGAGCTGTGCGGATCGGATGCCGAGGAGCCCTACGAGGGCGCGCCGCGACGGGACCACGCCGCGCACTAGAAGCGGAC
Organism: Streptomyces sp. NPDC046308; assembly: GCF_055588065.1. Lineage (NCBI taxonomy): Bacteria > Bacillati > Actinomycetota > Actinomycetes > Kitasatosporales > Streptomycetaceae > Streptomyces > Streptomyces sp. NPDC046308. The sequence goes on along the minus strand of NZ_JBVJFB010000002.1, from coordinate 406,093 downwards.
AGACCGGACCGGCGGCCGGCATGCGTCAGAGCAGGCGCTTCTCGAACCAGTGCTCCGCATACGGGCCGGATTTGTACGCGGGTATCTCCGCGTACCCGTGACGCGCGTACAACGCGCGGGCCTCGACGAGATCGGACCGGGTGTCCAGCCGGACCCGCTCCGCGCCCAGCGCACGGCCCTGGGCCTCCAGCGCCTCGAGCAGCGCCGCCCCGCCGCCGGTACCGCGGGCGCGCGGGGCGACGTACACCTTGGTGAGCTCGGCGGTGGCGGGGTCGAGCAGGCGCAGACCGCCGCAGGCGAGGGGTTCGCCGCCGCGCCGCCCCACGACGAACCCGCCCGTCGGCGGGAGCAGCCCGTCGTCCGGGAAGTCCAGCAGTCCCTGGTCGATCTCGGCCTCGGTGACCTGCCGTTTCCAGTACCGGCCGGCGACCTCGGCGTAGTACGCGCGGCGCAGGAGGGTGGCGTCGGGCGAGGTAACGGGTTCGGGGACGACGGTCCACGAGGGGCGAGCCTCGTCCCTGCCGTCCCTGCCGGGCCCTCCGTCTCTGCTGGGCCCGCCGTCCCTGCCGGGCTCGTCGTGCCTGCCGCGCTGGTCACTGTGTGTGGTGATCGTGTTCATGGAGTCATTGTGGAGTTCGCGGCGGAATTCCCGCGTGGAATATCCACAAGGCCGGGCCGATGATAGGAAAAAGACATTTCGCCCGTATCCGGAGGGTGTGAAACGCCATGTCAGAGCATCCCGACTGTGCCTTGGTCCGCCGCGGCTACGAGGCCTTCGGCAAGGGCGACCTGGAGACGCTGGGCACACTGCTGACGGCCGACGTCATCCACCACGTGCCCGGCAGCCATCCCCTGTCCGGGCACCACAAGGGCCGCGAGAGCGTGCTCGACTTCTACCGCCGGCTCGGCGAGGAGACGAAGGGCACCTTCCAGGTCCACCTGGAATCGGTGCTCGCGGACGGGCGGGGGCACGTGATGAGTTTCCACACGGCTCGCGGTGACCGCGGCGACCGCGGCATCGAGATCCGCGAAGGGCTCTTCTTCACCATCGTCGGCCACAAGATCACCGATATCGACCAGTGCACCGCGGACATCGACGAGGAAGACGCCTTCTGGAGCTGATGTCGCCGCCGAGCGTCCGCCAGGGGTGCGGGGTGCGGGGCCCGGACCCCGCACCCCTGACGTGACGGGTCAGGCCTTCTTCGGCGCCGCCTGCTGCACGACCTCGAACGACCACACCGTCGACGCCGAGGCCGCCGGCTTCGGCCGCTCGCCGCCGCCCTCGCCACCCTCGGATCCCGCACCGCCGGCGCCGCCGCCCGCGCCGCCACCCTGGTGAGCGGCCTTCATCGGCCCCTCCATCCACGCCTGGAAGTCCTCCTCCGAACGCCAGCGCGTGTAGACGAGGTACTGGTCGGTGCCCTCCACCGGGCGCAGCAGCTCGAACCATTCGAACCCGTCCGAACCCTCCACCGTCCCGGCCCGAGAGGCGAAGCGCCGCTCCAGAACTTCCCGCTGCTCGGCGGGGACCGTCAGTGCGTTGATCTTCACGATGCTCATGGGAGCCATCCTAGGTATCCCGCGGGAGATATCGTCGTGCGGGTAATGGAGCGCGGCAGCCAGGCGAAGTCAGGGTTGCGGTCAACAGGGCGGGAGGCCGGCGAGGCGTGGCTAACGCGGCAGAGCACAGCGGTGCGAACGGACATGCCGGGGTCATAGGCGATAGCGGCAGGCTCGGGGCGGCACGCCTCCTCCTGTGGGCGCTGGCGGGCGCCCTCGCCGTCAGACAGGCGGCCACGGTGCTGCGGGTGCCACCCGGTGAGTGGCTCAGCGGACTGCACCTTCCGGCGGCCCTCCCCGGCTCGCTCTACGACTCCGGCCAGTTCGCCGGCACCCCCTTCGCCGGGCTGGTCCTGAAGCCGCTCGTCGGCTTCGCCGCGCCCTCCCTGGAGGTGGCCTGGACCTGCGTGACGCTGCTGTTCGTCGCCGCGATCGGGCTCGTCGCCGCGCGCGGCCTGCCCGACCCCGTGCCGCGGCGCACCGCGCTGCTCGCCGCGCCCGTGCTGACGGCCCTGATGATGGTCTCGCTGCCCGTCCGCGAGGCCGCCTCACCGGGCCAGACCGCCGTCCTGCCGGTGCTGCTGGTGCTCCTGGCGGTCTTCCGCGTCCCCGCAGACCGGCCCGCGGGCTTCCTCGTCGGCCTCGCGGCCGCGCTCCAGCCGGCGCTGCTGCTGTTCGCCCCGCTGCTGTGGCTGACCGGACGCCGGCCCGCCGCCCGCACCGCCGCCGTGACCTTCGCCGGAGCCACCGCGCTGTCGTGGGCGGCCATGCCGCGCGACTCCTGGACGTACTGGGTCGAGCACCTGGCCGGCACCGGCCTCGGCGGCGCCCCGGACAGCCTCTCCAACCAGTCCCTGCACGGCGCGCTGCTGCGCCTCGGCCTGAGCGGCCCCGCCGAGATCCTGCTCTACGCGGCCCTCGCCGGCGCCGTCGTCTGGTTCGGCCTGCGCCGCGCGGTGCGCTACGCCCGCGACGGTCAGCTGCTGCTGGCCGTCGCCGTCACCGGCTGCGTGGCCGTCGCCGTGGCCCCGACCGGCTGGCGCCACCAGCTGCTGTGGGTGCTGCTCGCCGTCGCCGGCAAGGTGGGCCGGCGCGCCGCCGACCGCCGCGTGTGGCCGGTGGCCGTGGTCCTCGCCATGACCCTGCCGAGCTCGGTGCTGCTGCCGAACCTGGCCGCACTGGCCCCCGTACGCGACAACGTGCTGCTGCTCGCCGCGCTCGCCGCGGCCTGCGCGGTGCCGTTCCTGCCGCGCTCGTCGCCGTACTGGCGCGAGCCCGTACCGACCGCCTACGGGCAGCCGGCCGCCGCACGCTGGCAGCGGGTGCCGCTGCTGCCGTTCTGGCGGCGCGTGCTGTCCCGCCCGAACCTGCTGCTGGAACTCCTGCTGATACGGGTCGGGTACTCGCTGTACTCGCACATCCGGGCGGCCGCGCCCACCAGCCGGACCCTCGCCGAGGGCAACGGCAGCCAGATCCACGGCATCGAGCGGGCGCTCGGCATCGACATCGAGCACGCCGTGAACCACGCCGTCGTGAACACGCCCTGGCTGGAGGCGTTCTTCAACTTCTACTACACCTCCTTCCACTTCGTGGTCCCGCTGACGATCCTGGCGGTCCTGTACTGGCGGCGCCCCGGCGACTACCGGTGGGCCCGCGCCTCCCTGGGCCTGGCCACCGTCCTCGCGCTCGTCGGCTTCTGGCTGTACCCGCTCGCGCCGCCGCGCCTGATGCCCGGCCTCGACTTCATCGACACCGTCCACGGACCGCAGGACCTGGCCAACCCCTCGTATGGGGCCATGACCGCGATCTCCAACCAGTACGCGGCGATGCCCTCGCTGCACTTCGGCTGGTCGCTGTGGTGCGGGATCGTGATCGTCGTGCTGGCGCCGAAGGGCTGGCAGAAGCTGCTCGGGGCGCTGCACCCGCTGATCACGGTGTGCGCGATCGTCGCCACCGCCAACCACTGGGTGCTGGACGCGGTGGGCGGCGCGGTCGTCGTGACCGCCGGCTTCGGGCTCGTGTACGTCCTGTCCGGGCCGCGGAAACTGCAGGTGAGCCTCCCGGGGCAGCGCCGGAGCGACGAGGAACAGCCGGTGAGGGCGGGGGCAGGGAGCGCGTAGCGCGACGGTCAGGGCGCCGGTGGGATGTTCTGGTTGAGGCGGAAGAGGTTGCCGGGGTCGTAGCGCCGTTTCAGCTCGCGCAGCCGCCGGTACTTCTGAGCCCCGTACGCCTGCTCCACGCGCTCCTCGCCCTCGTCCATCAGGAAGTTCGAGTACACCCCGGTGTGGTGGGGGGCGAGGGCCGACCACAGGCCGCGCGCCCACGTCCGCTCCGCCTCGAAGCCGTCGGCGCCCTCCGTCGTCCCGTTGATGTTGAACGTGTGCCCGGCGCCGCGCCCGCCGAACGCCGTCTCGTCCTCCCCGACGCGGGCGATGGCCCCGCCGAGCTGGAAGATCGGGAAAGCGGTGAGCGGCGACACGATCCGCGCCGCGTGCTCTGCCGTACGGTCGATGACCTCGTCCGTGAGCCGGTCGACGTCGCAGGACTTGAAGTAGTACCACCGGCCGTGCGGGAACGACGGGTCGAACATCGCCTGGTGCTCGGTGAACGGCTTCGGCGCGCACAGGTCCAGAACGGGCGCGGCACCGTTGCCGGACTCGCGCAGCGGCCGCAGCACCTCCTGCCCCTCCTCGACGGGCCCGGCGTAGCAGCAGACCACCATGACGACGGGCTTCCCCCGCAGTTCGGGCGGCACGTAGTCGACGGAGGGCGCCTTGCGGTGGACGACCGCCGTGGTCAGCTCGTCCGGTACGTCGGTGATCCACTCGCGGTAGAAGCGCAGCAGCCGCGCCGACTCGGCCATCGGCCAGACGACGGGCCCGGCCAGCACCACCGGCCCCAGCGGATTGAGGCGGAACTCGAACTCCGTGACGATCCCGAAGTTCCCGCCACCACCGCGCACACCCCAGAAGAGATCGGGGTTCTCGTCCCCGCTCGCCTTCAGGAACGTTCCGTCGGCGGTCACCAGGTCCACCGACAGCAGCTGGTCGACGGTGAGGCCGTACTTGCGCATCAGCCAGCCGATCCCGCCGCCGAGCGTGAGCCCCGCCAGGCCGGTGTGCGTGACGATCCCGGCCGGGACGGCCAGGCCGAACGCCTGCGTCTCGCGGTCCAGCTCGCCGAGGAGCACCCCCGCCTGCGCCCTGACGGTACGGGCGTCGGGATCCACCCGGATCCCGCGCATCGGGGAGAGGTCGATGACGATGCCGTCGTCGCACACCGACTGGCCGGGGAAGCTGTGGCCGCCGGAGCGCACGGCGAGGGGGAGACCGGAGGCGGCCGCGAAGCGCACGGCGTCGATGACGTCGGCGACGCCCGTGCAGTAGGCGATGAGGGCGGGGGAGCGGTCGACGGAGCCGTTCCAGATCCGACGGTCCTCGTCGTAGGAAGGGTCTCCGGGCCGCACCTGCCGGCCCCGGAAGGACTGGCTGAGCATGGCCATGTGTTCAGTCTGGCACCGGGGGATCGGCAGCGCCCGTGCGTGTGGCTGCGCCGGGCCGGGCTTGGTGTGGTGTGGGCCGAAGGGGCGCCGGGGCACACGTGGCCCCGGCGCCCCTTCGGCTGGATCGCCGCTGTCTGTCAGGATCGCCCGGTTCGGGGCGCGTCGCCACTCGGGCTTGCGTGCCCGCGCCTCGAGCGTCGGCTCGGCTCGAAGATCGGGGCTCCGCCCCGGACCCCGCGCCTCAAACGCCGGCGGGGCTGGGTGTGGTGCGGCTGGGTTGGGGGGCGCGGCGCCGTTGCGGGGGCGCTGCCCCCGAGCCCCCGCGCCTCAAACGCCGGCGGGGCTCAAAGATCGGGGCTCCGCCCCGGGCCCCGCGCCTCAAACGCCGGCGGGGCTGGAGTGGGTGCGGCGGGGCTGGATTGGGTGCGGCCGGGAGGGGTGGGGTGCCGGCGGGGCAGGATTGGGTGCGGTCGGGAGGGGTTGGACGGGTGGATGGCCAGGGGGCGGCAGGGGCCGGGGCGTGGGTGGAGGGGGCCCCTGCCGTCCTGGGGCCGGGTCAGCCGTGGGTGACCCGGAGTTCCTTGATGCCGTTGAGCCAGGCCGCGCGCAGGCGGCGCGGGTCCTCGCCCGTCAGGCGGAGGTCCGGCAGGGCGTCGGCCAGCGCGTTGAAGATCAGGTCGATCTCCATGACCGCGAGGGACTTGCCGAGGCAGAAGTGCGGGCCGCCGCCGCCGAAGCCCAGGTGGGGGTTGGGGTCGCGGGTGATGTCGAAGGCGTCCGGGTTCTCGAAGACCTCGGGGTCGTGGTTGGCGGAGGAGTAGAACATCCCCACCCGGTCACCCGCCTTGATCTTCTGGCCGCCGAGTTCGGTGTCCTGCGTGGCCGTGCGCTGGAAGGACACCACCGGGGTGGCCCAGCGCACGATCTCCTCCGCGGCGGTGGACGGCCGGGTCGCCTTGTAGAGCTCCCACTGGTCGGGATGGGTGAGGAAGGCGTGCATGCCGTGGCTGATGGCGTTGCGCGTGGTCTCGTTGCCCGCGACCGCCAGGAGGAGGACGAAGAAGCCGAACTCGTCCGAGCCGAGGTTGCCCTGGCCCTCCGCCGCGACGAGCTGGGTCACGATGTCCTTGGCCGGGCACTCCTTGCGCTGGGCGGAGAGGTTCATCGCGTAGCCGATGAGCTCCATCGCCGCGTTCCCGCCGACCTCCGCGGTGATCGCGTACTCCGGGTCGTCGTAGGCGATCATCTTGTTCGACCAGTCGAAGATCTTGGCGCGGTCCTTCTGCGGTACGCCGATCAGTTCGGCGATGGCCTGCAGCGGGAGCTCGCACGCCACCTGGGTGACGAAGTCGAAGCTGCCGTCGGCGGAGACGGCCAGGGCCTCCTCGACGATCTTCCGGGCGCGGTCCCGGAGCGCGTCCTCCAGGCCGCGGATGGCCCGCGGGGTGAAGCCGCGCTGAACGATCTGGCGTACGCGGGTGTGTTCCGGCGGATCCATGTTCAGCATGATCAGTCGCTGGGCATCTATCGCATCACGCTGGATGTGCTCGTTGAAGCGGATGATCGCCGTGTTGGTGGTGGAGGAGAAGAGTTCCGGGTGCGTGGAGACGTACTTGACGTCCGCGTGCCGGGTCACGACCCAGTAGCCCTCGTCGTCGAAGCCGGTGACGCCCCGCCGCTGCGGGCACCACCACACGGGTGCGGTCTGCCGCAGCTGCGCGAACTCCGGGAGGGGGACCCGGCTTTGCAGCAGGTCGGGGTCGGTGGCGTCGAAGCCTTCGGGCAGCGCGGGACAGGACATCGGGGCAACTCCAAAGTCTGACGGCCCATCAGAAGTTGGCTTGAAGGTAGTAACGAGTTCTAGAAGTGACAAGGGTCGCGGCGCCAACTGTTGCGTGTGGAATCCGTGCAGGGCGCGTGCAAGACCCTTGCGTGCCGGGGCTCCAGGTCATAAGACTGCGGGGAGAACTAGAACGCGTACTAGTTCGGGCGGGGCGCCGGGACGGCCCGCCGCGCTGGCGCTGTGCAGGAGAGGACGAGCTCATGGCCGCGGAACCCGTCATCGTCGAAGCCGTACGCACCCCCATCGGCAAGCGCGGGGGCGCGCTCGCCAACCTCCATCCCGCCTACCTGCTCGGCGAGACCTACCGGGAGCTGCTGGCCCGTACCGGAATCCAGCCCGACTGCGTCGAACAGATCGTCGGCGGCACCGTCACCCACGCCGGCGAGCAGTCGATGAACCCCGCCCGCAACGCCTGGCTCGCCATGGGCCTGCCCTACGAGACCGCCGCGACGACGGTGGACTGTCAGTGCGGCAGCTCGCAGCAGGCCAACCACATGGTCGCCAACATGATCTCCGGCGGCGTGATGGACATCGGCATCGCCTGCGGCGTCGAGGCCATGAGCCGCGTGCCCCTGGGCTCCGGCTCCAAGCACGGCCCGGGCAAGCCCTTCCCGGACGAGTGGAACGTCGACCTCCCGAACCAGTTCGAGGCCGCCGAACGCATCGCCCGCCACCGGGGCCTCGGCCGCGAGGACGTGGACCGGCTCGGCGTGCTCTCCCAGGAGCGGGCCGGCGTCGCGTGGGCCGAGGAGCGGTTCAAGCGCGAGACCTTCGCCGTGCAGGTGCCGACGACCGAGGAGGAGCAGGCCGCGGGGCAGGGCATGTGGCGGCTGGTCGACCGGGACGAGGGCCTGCGGGACACCAGCATGGAGGCGCTGGCCCGGCTCAAGCCGGTCATGCCCACCGCCGTGCACACCGCCGGGAACTCCTCGCAGATATCCGACGGGGCGGCCGCCGTGATGTGGGCCTCCCGCAAGATGGCCCGCGCGCTCAAGCTCAGGCCGCGCGCCCGGATCGTCGCCCAGACCCTCGTCGGCGCCGACCCGCACTACCACCTCGACGGACCGATCGACGCGACCCGGGCCGTGCTCGGCAAGGCTGGCATGTCCCTCAAGGACATCGACCTCGTCGAGATCAACGAGGCCTTCGCCTCCGTCGTCCTCAGCTGGGCCCGCGTCTTCGACCAGGACCTGGAGAAGGTCAACGTCAACGGCGGGTCCATCGCCCTCGGCCACCCCGTCGGCGCCACCGGCGCCCGGCTCATCACCACCGCCCTGCACGAGCTGGAGCGCCGGGACAAGGAGTTCGCGCTGATCACCATGTGCGCGGGCGGCGCGCTCGCCACCGGCACGATCATCCAGCGCCTGTGACCGCTCGCGAAGCCTGAACGCAGGCGCCTCTGAACCCTGTGGGATGGGATGCAGAAGGCCCCGGAGGCCGGACCTGGGGAGGCCGGCCACCGGGGCCTTCGTATGTCTGCCGGGTGCTGCTGCCGTGTACGGCCGTGCTGCTGCCGTGCTGCTGTCGGCTTAGTACCAGTGGTTGGCGGACCAGAAGTTCCAGGCGCCCACGGGGCTGCCGTAACGCTCGTTCATGTAGTCCAGGCCCCACTTGATCTGGGTGGCCGGGTTGGTCTTCCAGTCCGCGCCCGCGGAGGCCATCTTCGACGCGGGCAGCGCCTGCGCCAGCCCGTACGCACCCGAGGAGGCGTTGGTGGCGGTGTAGTCCCAGCCGCTCTCATGCGAAATGATCTTGTCGAAGGCGGCGAACTGGGCCGGGTCCTTGATCATCTGCCGGGCGATCGCCTTGGCGCTCATCGGGGCGGCCTGCGCGGGAACCGCGGCCAGCATGGAACCGGCGACGCCCAGGGCGAGGACGGAACCCGCGAGGGTCTTCTTCGAAGCGGCGATGCGGCGGATGACAGCGTGGGACACGGAGGAAACCTTCCGACGGGAACAAGGACGGTCGCCGCACACCCGGAGGCATGCGTGAGCCACTCACACGGAGGAGAGAGGTTCGTCGGCGGCGGGTGAACCACCCGTACCGCCCGGCGACTCACCCAGTTCTACCGACCGCCCGGCGGGCTGGCAAAGACCTCGCTTACTAGCCGGCCTCGCAGCCGGGGTCCGACGGCCCGTCGTCGTCGGGATCAAGGTCCGGGCAGGTGGGGACGGGTGTGAGGCCGGCCGGTGCGGACCTCCGGGGTCCACTACCGTCGTTCGTATGTGACGTGGGTCCTGTGGGGCGCCTCACCGCCGGGCGCCCCGAATGTCACCCTCCGATACCGTTCGTACCCCTTTCGAGGGCAGGTTCGGGGTGCGTGACGGCCGCCGATTCGAAGGACACGGGCGCGTCGAAGGCGGCTTTGCGAGTCGCGCGCCGCAACGCCCTCAGCAGCGTGGCCCCCAGCGTCAGTGTCAGTACGACCGTCAGGGCCGCCCGGCCCAGGTCCCAGCCCACCGAGGTCGCCAGGCAGTACGCGACGAACCGCGCCAGATTCGCGGACACGGGATCACCCGGGTGGAACGAGATGCCCTGGCCCATGCCCTGCAGCATCACCCACCCCTGCAGGTTCATGACCGTGCCGTACGCGAACGAACCCACGAAGCCGTACGCCGCCAACATCAGCAGCTCCGCCCGGCCGCGTAGCCTCCCCGGCCCCGGCAGCAGCCCCGCCCCCAGCGAGAACCAGCCCATCGCCAGCATCTGGAACGGCATCCACGGCCCCACCCCGCCCGTCAGCAGGGCGGAGGCGAACATCGTCACCGAGCCCAGGACGAAACCGAAACCGGGACCGAGGACGCGGCCGCTGAGCACCATCAGGAAGAACATCGGCTCCAGTCCGGCCGTACCCGCGCCCAGCGGTCGCAGTGCCGCCCCGACCGCGGCGAGCACACCGAGCATCGCGACCGCCTTGGCGTCCATGCCGTTGTCGGCGATCGTCGCGACGACCACGGCCACCAGCAGCGGGAGGAGCGCGGCGAACAGCCAGGGGGCGTCCTGGGAGTGGGCGAGCCCCGACTGCCGGTCCGCGAGGAGCGGCCAGCCGAAGGCCGCGACGCCGATGAGGGAGACGAGGACCAGGGCGGCGGCGGCCCGGGGGCCGATGCGGACGGGGCGGGCGGGGCGGTTCACGGGGCTTCCGTCGTGTCGAGGGCGGTGTCGAGGGCCGCGGCGACCTGGCTCACCGTGAGCCAGTGGCCCGGGGCCAGGACCTTCGCCACCTGCGGGGCGAACGCCGGCGAGGACACGACGACCTCGGCGGTCGGGCCGTCCGCGACGATCTCCCCGCCCGCCAGGATCACCACGCGGTGGGCCAGCTCGGCGGCGAGCTCCACGTCGTGGGTGGCCAGGACGATGGCGTGGCCGTCGGCGGCCAGGCCGCGCAGGATCTCGATCAGGCGGACCTTCGCGGCGTAGTCCAGGCCGCGGGTCGGCTCGTCGAGGAGCAGCAGGGCCGGGCGGCCGGTGAGGACCAGCGCCAGCGCGAGGGCCAGGCGCTGGCCCTCGGAGAGATCACGGGGATGGGTGTCGTCGGGGACGTCCGGGAGCAGCGCGGAGACCAGAGCGCGGCAGGTGCCGGGGGCCGCGCCGGCGTCGGAGTCGGCGGCGGCGCACTCTGCGGCGACGGTGTCGGCGTAGAGGAGGTCGCGGGGCTCCTGCGGGACGAGGCCGACGCGGCGGACCATCTCGCGCGGGGGCGTGCGGTGGGGGGTGCGGCCGCCGACGGTCACCTCGCCGGTGGTGGGGGCGAGCGTGCCGACGAGGGTGGCGAGGAGGGTGGACTTGCCGGCGCCGTTGCGGCCCATCAGGGCGATGGTCTCGCCGGGGGCCACGGTGAGGTTGATGTCGCGGAGCACGTCCGTGCGGGTGCGGCGGAGGCCCAGGCCGCGGGTGCGGGCCGGGGCCCCTGCCGGGGCGGGGGTGCGAGGGTGCGGGCTCGGCGCGCCCCGACGCAGCAGCCGCGCGAGCAGCCCGGCCGCGCCACCGCCGGGGCTCCGCCCCGCGCCCCGCGCCTCAAACGCCGGCGGGGCTGAAAGATCGGGGCTCCGCCCCGGACCCCGCTCCTCAAACGCCGGCGGGGCTGGAGGGTGGGGCCGGGCCGAAAGATCGGGGCTCTGCCCTGGACCCCGCTCCTCAAGCGCCGGAGGGGCTGGATGGTGCGGCGGGGCCGCGAGATCGGGGCTCCGCTCCGGAGCCCGCTCCTCGAACGCCGGAGGGGCTGGAGGGTGCGGCGGGGCTGGGTTGTGCGTTTGAGGCGCGGGGTTCGGGGCGGAGCCCTGGGGGACGGCGGGGGCAGTGGGGTTGGCTGCGGCCCCGGCGGGAGCCGAGAGGCGGGTCAGGAGCGGCGCGGCCAGGCGGCGGGCGTCGCGGATCGAGAGGGGGAGCGGGGTCCAGCCCGCGAGGCGGCCCAGGGAGACCACCGGGGGGTGGACCGGGGAGACGGCCATGATCTCCGCCGGGGGGCCCAGGACGGGGGCAGCGCCCGGCGAGGGCAGGAGCAGCACCTGGTCGGCGTACTGGACCACCCGCTCCAGCCGGTGCTCCGCCATCAGGACGGTGGTGCCGAGGTCGTGGACCAGGCGCTGGAGGACCGCCAGGACCTCCTCCGCCGCCGCCGGGTCCAGCGCCGACGTGGGCTCGTCCAGGACCAGGACCCGCGGGTGCGGGGTCAGGACCGAGCCGATCGCGACCCGCTGCTGCTGGCCGCCGGAGAGCGTGGCGATGGGCCGGTCACGGAGTTCGCCCAGACCGAGGAGGTCCAGGGTCTCCTCCACCCGGCGGCGCATCACCGCAGGTGGCAGGCCCAGGGACTCCATGCCGTACGCGAGCTCGTCCTCCACCGTGTCCGTCACGAAGTGGGCCAGTGGGTCCTGCCCGACCGTGCCGACCACGTCCGCCAGCTCCCGCGGCATGTGGGTACGGGTGTCCCGCCCGGCCACGGTCACGCGTCCGCTCAGCCTGCCGCCCGTGAAATGCGGCACCAGCCCGGACACGGCCCCCAGCAGGGTGGACTTGCCGACCCCCGACGGGCCGACCAGGAGGGTCAGCTCGCCTTCCGGGATCACCAGGTCGACGCCCTGGAGGGAAGGCCCGGCCGCGCCCTCGTAGGTGACCGACACCTGCTCGAAGCGGATCACTGCGACGCCTCCTTGGGCGGTACGGGTGCCACGAACGCGGGCAGCAGGCCGATCAGGATCGCCGCCGCCGGCCACAGCGGCAGCGCCGGCGCCACCAGCGGGACCACGCCCGGGTGCAGCGCGGCCGGGTCGACGGTGCCCGCGCGGATGAGGAGCGCGGCGACGGCCGCGCCCGACCCGGCCACCAGCCAGGCGCGCGGCCCCCAGCGGTCCGGCCGGTAGCGGGTGCGCACCGACCGGCGTCCGCCGAGGCGCAGGCCCGCTAGGGCCAGGGCGGCGCCGATGCCGAGCACGGGGAGCCCGTACACGGCGCCCTGCGCGGCGAGCAGCCCGTACGTGCCCGCGCACACGCCGAGCAGACCGCCGAGGGTGAGGACGTTGGTGGTGTGCCGGACGGCCGGCGGGACCTGCGCCGTGCGGCCGTAGCCGCGCGCGTCCATCGACGCGGCAATGGCGACGGAACGCTCCAGGGCGCCCTCCAGGACCGGCAGGCCGATCTGGAGGATCGCCTTCACCCCGCCGGTGGGGCGGCCGCGCAGCCGGCGGGCCGTCCGCAACCGGACCACGTCGGCGACCATGTTCGGCGCGAAGGTCATGGCGACGACGACGGCCACCCCCGCCTCGTACAGGGCGGCCGGCAGGGACTTCAGCAGTCGCGCCGGGTTCGCGAGGGCGTTCGCGGCGCCCACGCAGACGAGGAGGGCGGCCAGCTTCGCGCCGTCGTAGAAGGCGAAGACCAGCTGTTCGGCGGTGACCTTCCCGCCGAACCGGATGCCCTGCGCCCAGGCCGGCAGCGGGATCTCCGGGAGCGTGAACAGGGTGTGCGCGCCGGGCACGGGCGAACCGAGCAGCGCGGAGAACAGCAGGCGCAGGCCGATGACGACGAGACCGAGCTTGAGGAACGCCCCGTAGGACCGCGCCCAGGGCGCGTCCGTGCGGCGGGCCGCCACCACGTACCCGGCGACGCCGACGATCAGCCCGAGGAGCAGGGGGTTGGTGGTGCGGGAGGCGGCGGTGGCGAGCCCGAGGGCCCAGAGCCACCAGGCCCCGGCGTGCAGGGCGGTGGCCCGGCCGGCGAGCGGGGCCCGCCACTTCTTCTCGTACGTCGACCAGCGCGGCGAGTTTCGCGCCGCGGGGTGGCTCCGGCGGGCCGGGGTCACGTCGCCGGGTGCGGCGCCGTTCCTGGGGGCGGAGCCCTGGGAAGCGGCGGCGCGGACGGGCTCGGACAGCGGGTGCCCGGCCGCCGCGCCGCCGCCCGGCGCCGGGTCCCGTGGCGTCGGGGGCGTCATCGGGTGCGGCGGCGGGACTGCCAGACGCCGGCCGCGGCCAGGGCGGCCACGGCCGCTATGCCCGCCAGCAGGCCCGCCGACGGGCCGCCGTCGTCCTTCGTCGGCTGCGCCGACGGCTGGGCCGGGGCGTCCGCCATCGGTTCGCCGCAGCCCTGCGCCGGGTAGCCCGAGATCGCGCACAGCAGGGCCGCGCTGTTGTAGCGCAGCGGCTTCGCGACCGACGCCAGCGCCTCGGCGGTCGTGGCCTCCGGGGCCACCTGCGCGCAGACGGTGCGCGGGTCGTCCTGCGGCGGGGCCTCGCCCGACGGGGCGTCCGCGGGCACGCCGAAGTCGACGACGAGCGCGACCCGCTTGCGGCCCTGCGCCGGGGCGGTGGCACCGCAGACGGCCTCGAAGTCGGCTGCGGCGCGCGGTTTCGCCGCCCGGTCCGCCGCGTCCTTGCTCACGGAGAAGCGGAAGCCCTGCACGGAGCCGTCCTTCGGGCGGGCCGTCGAGGGGCCCTGCGTGGCGTACGACCACGTGCCGCCGCCCGAGCCGTCCCAGAACGACCAGTAGCGGTAGCCGGCCGCCAGCGCCGGAGCGGCGGCCAGCACGGCCAGGACGCTCCCGAGGGCCAGCGCCAGAGCGAGGGCCACGGCGGGCCGGCGGCGGCGCATCAGAGCTGGTTCTTCTTCCGGCGGCCGCTCAGCAGGATGCCGATGCCCACGCCGGCCGCGCCGCCCGCGCCGATGATCCACCAGAGGTTCCGCCTGTCGGACGACTCGTCCTTCACCGTCGTCGCGTCCGTGTCCGGGCCCTGCGGGGCCGGGCCGGTCGCGTTCAGTGCCGCGACGAGGTCGGTGCCGCCGAAGGACTTCGGGTCGGTGCCCGTGGCGTGCGCGGCGAGGATCAGGGTGCCGAGGGCGGCCGGCTTGTCCTTGGACCACTCGGCGGAGTTGGCCTTGAGCCACTCCAGGGCGCCCGCCGCCGACTGCTTGTGCCCGGCCGCGGCCAGGGCGATCACCGCGTCGACGGTGTTGCCGGTGTCCGGGGTCGGCTGGTCGGAGCCAGGGGTCACGGCCGTCAGGTGGCCGTCCTTCTTGAGGGCCTCGGCGAGGTAGCCCGCCCCGCCCTGGGCCGCTGCCGCCGGGTCCGCGGCGCCCGCCGCCGGGCAGGTCGGCGCCGCCGCGGGGGTGTCCGTACCGGAGGGGACGACGGCCGAGCCCGCACCGAGGCCGGCGAGCACGGCCGCGGCCGTGGCGTCGCCGTTCGCGAGCAGCTTGCCGTCGACCGGCTGGAACGCGAAGGCGCCCCGGTCGGCGGCCGGCTCGGCGGCGCAGCCCAGCTGGAAGGAGAGCAGCGCCTCGTAGGGCGTCTTGCCCGCCTTCGACCGGAACTCGGCCGGCTTCTCGCCGGCCGCGGCCAGGGCGCTGATGACGATGGCGGTCGAGTTGGCGTCGGTGCCGCCGTCCATGGCGCCGCCGGGGTTGGAGCTCCAGCCGCCGTCCTCGTTCTGTACGGACTTCAGCCAGGCGACGGCCTTCTTGACGCTGTCCCCGTGGCCGCCGAGCGCGGTCAGTGCCTGCACGGCGGCGGCGGTCGCGTTGGAGTCGATGTACGCGCTCGCGTCGCAGTCCTTGCCGGTGTCCGCGCGGAAGGCGGGGAAGGAGCCGTTCGCGCACTGCTGGCCGACCAGCCAGTCCACGGCCTGCGCGGCGGGCTTGACGCCGACGGTGTCCTGGGCGAGCAGCGCGAAGGACTGCCGCCACACGCCGTCGTACATGGGGTCGCTCTTGCCGTAGAGCCCGGAGGGGATGACCGGGGGTGCGGACGGGGAGGCGGGCGGCGCGGTGTCGGCGAGGGCTGCGGGGGCGACACCCACGCAGAGCACGGCGGAGGCGGCGAGCGCGGCTGCGCTGCGACGGACGTTCATGGGGGAGGGTGCCTCTCCTGCCGGGGAACCGGAGGCGGGCACGCACTGGCACCGGGCTCCGGCTCCGTTTACCTCGACGGTGCCGGCCGCCGGAGGATCCGGCGGCGCGAGCCGCGCACTTCCGGTACGGGGCATTCCGGCTCCCCGTCCGGGCGGTGCCGGGATGGGTCACGGTTGCGGGTCAGCGCCGGATTCGCACCGGCTTCCCCCCGTACGGAAAGGTGGACGACGGCTTCACTCTACCGGCCCGTAGCCTGCGGGCTCGGGGGGCGTCGGGGGCCCGGGCCCCTTACAGGCCGCGGCCGGGTCCTTGCCGGGCCGCGGCCGGGTCCTTGCCGGGCCGAGCCCGGGGCGTTCGCCGGGCCGAGCCCGGGGCGTTCGCCGGGCCGCGCCCGGGCCCGTACGGCACCGCGTCGCAGCCCTCACACGGCCCGGTACGTCACCGGGTCGGTGCCCGGGACGGCCTCCGCGCGGCCCTGCTTCACCAGCCGCCGCAGGTGCGCTTCCGCCTCGGAGACGGCGATGTTGCGCGAGCCGTACGGGATCTGTTCCCAGGGCCGGTTCCACTCCATGCGCTCCGCCAGCGCCCACGGGGTCAGCGGCTCGGCCAGCAGGTCCCACAGCCCGGACAGCCGCTCCTCGTGGTGGTCCAGCAGTTCCCGTACGCGGGCGGGTGCGTCGGTGAAGGCGTGCTGGTGGGCCGGGAGCACCTCGGCGGGCGCGAGCCGGCCGACGCGTTCGAGGGAGTCGAGGTAGTCGCCGAGGGGGTCGGTGACGCGGGTGTCCTCGGGGGCCTCGTACAGGCCGATGTGCGGGGAGATCCCGGGCAGCAGGTGGTCGCCGGAGAAGAGGCGGCCGTTGCCGGGCAGGTTCGCGGGGTGCGCCTCCTCCAGGTGCAGGCAGACGTGGCCGGGGGTGTGGCCGGGGGTCCAGATCGCGCGCAGCCGGCGTCCGGCGAGGGGGAGCAGCTCGGCGGGGACGATCTCCCGGTCGGGCACGGCGGCGCGCAGCCCGGGCAGGGTCCGCGTGCGGCCGCTCGCGCGGGCGGCGCGCAGCGGGGCGACGTGCTCCTCGGGGGCTCCGGCGGCGGCGAGCTTGGCGCTCATGTAGTCGAACCAGACGCCGGGCTCGGAGGAGCGGGTGCGCACGACGACCTCGGTGTCGGCGGCGTGCATGGCGATCCAGGCGCCGGACGCCTCGCGGACCCGGCCGGAGAGGCCGTGGTGGTCGGGGTGGTGGTGGGTGATGACCACGCCGTGGACGTCGGCGACGGCGGTGCCGAGCGCGGCGAGTCCGGCGACGAGGGTGTCCCAGGACTCCGGGTCGTCCCAGCCGGTGTCGACGAGGACCGGGCCGCGGTCGGTGTCGAGGACGTGGACGAGGGTGTGCCCCAGCGGGTTGTCGGGGATGGGCACCTTGATTCCCCACACGCCTCCGCCGTGATCGGTGACCTGTGACGTGTCCTCCGGCATGAGCCCTCCGCCCGTTGCCGCCCTCTGACGAGAACGTGTTTCAGTAGGAGCCCAAGTCGACCACTTTCGGGCCCTTCTGACTAGTCGTTGGATCTTCTCCGCTGTTCCATCCTGGCCGTGGACTCCTCGAACTAGAACTGGTATCAGTTCTGGAACGCCAAGCCGCAGGAGGCCTCAGCCATGACCGAGCTCGTGGAACACGGACAACTGTTCATCGGCGGGGAGTGGACGGATCCGCTGGGCACCGACACGATCCGGATCGTCTCCCCCCACACCGAGCAGGTCATCGGCTCCGTCCCGCACGCCTCGAAGGCGGACGTGGACCGCGCCGTCGCCGCCGCGCGCAAGGCGTTCGACCAGGGGCCCTGGCCGCGGATGACGCTGGACGAGCGCATCGCCGTCGTCACCCGGATCAAGGACGCCATCGCGGTCCGGCACGAGGAGATCGCCCGCTCGATCAGCTCCCAGAACGGGTCCCCGTACTCCTGGAGCGTCCTCGCCCAGGCGCTGGGCCCGATGATGGTCTACGACGCCGCGATCACCGTCGCGCGCGCCTACCCCTACGAGGAGCACCGCCAGGGCGTGCTCGGCCCGATCCTGGTGCGCCGGGAGCCGGTGGGCGTGGTCGCCGCCGTCATCCCGTGGAACGTCCCGCAGTTCGTGGCGGCGGCCAAGCTGGCGCCGGCGCTGCTCACGGGGTCGACGGTGATCCTGAAGCCGTCCCCCGAGTCGCCGCTGGACTCGTACATCCTCGCCGACATCGCGCGGGAAGCCGGGCTGCCGGAGGGCGTGCTGTCGATCCTGCCCGCCGACCGCGAGGTCAGCGAGTACCTCGTCGGCCATCCCGGCGTCGACAAGGTCGCCTTCACCGGCTCGGTCGCGGCCGGCAGGCGCGTGATGGAGGTCGCCGCCCGCAACCTCACCCGGGTCACCCTCGAACTCGGCGGCAAGTCCGCCGCGGTGATCCTGCCGGACGCCGATCTGGACTCCACCATCGCCGGGATCGTCCCGGCGGCCTGGATGAACAACGGCCAGGCGTGCGTGGCCCAGACCCGCGTCCTCGCCCCGCGCAGCCGGTACGAGGAGGTGGCCGAAGCTCTCGCGGCGGCGGCCGGCGCGCTGGTGGTCGGCGACCCGCTCGACCCGGCGACGCAGCTCGGGCCGCTCGTGGCCCGGCGGCAGCAGCAGCGCTCCCTGGACTACATCCGGATCGGCCAGGAGGAAGGCGCGAAGGTCCTGTCGGGCGGCGGCCGCCCGGCGGGCCTGGACCGCGGCTGGTACGTGGAGCCCACCCTCTTCGGTGACGTGGACAACTCCATGCGGATCGCCCGCGAGGAGATCTTCGGCCCGGTCGTCTGCCTGATCCCGTACGGGGACGAGGCGGAGGCGGTACGGGTCGCCAACGACTCGGAGTTCGGGCTCAGCGGCAGCGTGTGGACCGGCGACGTCGAGCACGGCATCGACTTCGGGCGGCAGGTGCGGACGGGCACCTTCAACGTCAACACCTTCAGCCTGGACATGCTCGGGCCGTTCGGCGGCTACAAGAACAGCGGTGTGGGACGGGAGTTCGGGCCGGAGGGGCTGAGCGAGTACCTGGAGCACAAGATGATCCACCTGCCGGCGGGCTACGAGGCGGGTGCGTGATGGGTGACCGCTGGCAGGTCGAGGTGGACCGGGGGGTCTGCATCGGCTCGGGCATGTGCGTCAACCACGCCCCGGACGGCTTCGTCCTGGACTCGGCACGCCAGTCCCACCCGCGCGCGGCCGAGTCGGACGCGAACGAGCCGATCCTGACGGCGGCGGAGGGCTGCCCGGTGGAGGCCATCCTCATCACCCTGGCCGCCACGGGCGAACCGGTCTTTCCGCCGGAGGAGTAGAGGCGCAGGAGAGCGGCCACGGCTGGGGGGCGGGGCCGTCGGCCGCGCCCCCCAGCCGCGCCGGTCACTTCCGCTCGGCGGCGCTCCGCTCGACGCAGAACTCGTTGCCCTCGGGGTCGGCGAGGGTCACCCACCCGGTGCCGTCGGGCCGACGGTGGTCGCCGACGACGGTGGCGCCCAGGGCGAGGATGCGCCGCACCTCCTCGTCGCGGGTGCGGTCCTGCGGCTGCAGGTCCACGTGCACGCGGTTCTTGACGCTTTTGGCGTCGGGAACGGTCACGAAGAGCAGCGTCGAACCGGGCGCCGTGACCAGCGCCTCGGGGTCCCCGGGGAAGTCGTCGTCGGCGAGCGAGCCGTCCAGGACGGCGGCCCAGAACTGGCCGAGCAGATAGGCGTCGGAACAGTCAACTGTGATGTGTCGTACGAGAGAAGCCATGGGGCGCACTATCGGACGCGGCGGTGACCCCTGTCCATCGAAAATGGGGTCCGGCCCCCGGGGCCGGCAAGGAATGCGGTCCGGGTCCGGCCGGCCGGGGAACGGCCTGCGTCAGGCCGCCGCCGCCAGCCCGCGGGCGGGCCGCCGCGCGGTGATCGCGTTGTGGCTGCGGCCCTCGCCGAGGTCGTCGAGGACCGGGCGCAGGTCGGCCAGGGCGAAGGAGCGGCGCAGCCAGCGGTCCGCACCGTCGTAGCGCGGGGTGAAGTCCGTCCGGCCGTGCACCGTTCGGCGGTTGTCAAGGATGATCAGCTCACCGGGCCGCAGCACGATGCCGCGCAGGGACCCGAGCACGGACTCCTCCAGCTCGGCGAGCGCGGCCCGGGCCGCCGGGGTGGTGCCGATCGTGCCGTGGAAGTCCACCCGCAGGTCGGGGTTGGCCTGCGGGCCGGAGAGCACCGGCACCGGCGGCGTCAGGACCTCCTCGTCCGTGTCGTGCACGAAGGAGGTACTGAACCTGGTCCTGAACTCCGGCCGACGCAGGGCGGCGACGGTCTCCTCGGCCAAGTGCGGCAGGACGTCCCCGATTCCGCCGGTCACGGTGGCGGCGCGACCGTCGCGGTCGCCGCGTAGGCAGATCAGGCTCAGGAAGTGCGGGGCGGCGGGGTGGAAGCCGTCCTCCGTGTGGAGTTCCAGCAGGATGGATCCGCTGTTCTCCTGGCGGTTCTCGGCGCCGCGCTTGGGGCTGACGTCCTGCACCAGGTTGCCGTTCTTCTCGTCGCTGTACGAGATCGAGCGGCCCAGGACCGACATCACCATCAGCTGGCCGAGCGTCGCCACCGAGACCTCGGTCCAGTCCGGCTCGTCCTCCACCCGGTCCGGGGTGGCCGGCAGGCTGCCGAGGGGGAGCCCCCGCAGCAGGAGGGTGCCGCCGGCGTTGCTCTCGTCGCGGAAGGAGATGAGCGCGCGCCGGACCCGGCTCGGCAGGGCGGCCGCGGCGAGTTCCACTGCGTGGAGGAGGTCGGTGCTGTGCAGTGAGTAGTCCGCGTACTGGGCGGCCACCTTCAGCGCGGCGGCCTCGATGATGTCGGACTCGGTCTCGCCCAGCACGATCCCGGACGGGCGCGCGTCGGCGTACGAGAATTCTTTTCTCATGAGGGGCTTTCCTTTCTGCGGGTCGGCTCGGCTCGGCTCGGCTAGGCGGCCGGTGCGGAACGGCGGCCGAGGCGATAGACGGCGGCGGGGCTGAAACCGCGCCAGGCCTGCTCGCGCGGGAGGTGGCCCAGGAAGCGGGCCCTCTCCCAGTGCCGGGCGACCCGGTCTACGACCCGGCGCCCCGGCTTCAGTGCGATGTGGTGGACGTCGACGGCGACGGTGCGCGGCACGTCCTCACCCGCCACCAGCTGGTTGACCATGTGCACGGCGAGCGAGCCGAACTGGGTCGCCGCCTCGGTGAGTTGCGGGACGCTGTAGTCGGGACGGCCGAGACCCCTGCGCAGCTCGCGGTACATCTCGCCCGGGATGTGCGACCTGGGGGCGATCCGGAAGATCACTTCCCAGGTGCTCAGCACGTCGGCGTCCTCGGCCAGCAGCTGGCCGTCGAAGATCCTGCGGACCAGCCGGTAGTCGAAGCACTGGGCGGCCAGCATGCCGGCCATGTCCCAGCCGGTGACCAGGGGCTTGCGCTGGCGGCACGCCTCCTGGTGCAGGGCGATCTTCGCGCGCAGCCCCGACGGGGTGGTCACGTCGACCCCGTCGATGACGACCTCGGCCCGGCGGACCAGTTCCCGGACGTTGTCCCGGGTGATGCCGACGGGCACCACCTCGGCCCGGACGTGCGGGTTGATGGCGCGCAGGGCGTCGGCGCCCACCTCGGCCTTGTTGCGGCCGAGGTCGTCGACGGTGGCGTTCTGCCGGTTGAGGTTGTTCAGCTCGTAGGTGCCGACGTCCGCGAGGACGAAGTCCCGGTACCCCATGCGGCCCAGGGGCTGCACGGTGGCGCCGCCGATGGAACCGCACCCCGCGATGAGCAGGGGTGTGTGCCGGATCTGTTCCTGGAGCGCCGCGGGGATCAGACCGCGGTTGCGCTGGGTGAGGGAGGCGTAGTACACCTCTTCGTCCAGCTCCCGCGCCTCCGAGGGGGTGCCCACGTCCGGCGGGCCGCTCATGTCCGTGCTCGTGCTCATGTCCGTGTCTCCTGCCGTGCCTCCTGGAACGCGGTCAGCCGGGCCGCGACCGATCCGGTCTCCCCGGAGGCGAGGATCGCGTCGAGGTGGTTCAGGGTGGGGCGCAGCGCGTCCCCGTGGGTGAGGACGAAGGGGTACGAGCGCTGCTGCTGGTCCCACATGGGTGCGAACAGGTCGGTGGGGTCGGTCGGCAGTGCGGGTACGTCGAGGGTCCGTGTGCGGAAGCCGAGCATCGCCAGCTGGAGGACGGCCCCGTTCGGCTTGCCGTCGCCGACGATCGCGGCGCCGTCAACGGCCAGCGCCTGCAGACAGCCCTCGGCCCAGCCCCGGTAGACCCACCAGGGGACGGACACGGCGGCCTGCGAACGGTCCATGGCGTAGTCGCGCATGAGCCGCTTGCCCTCCCAGACCCGGTCCGCCGGGGTGGCCGGGCCGAGTTCGTCGGCGAGCCGCAGGCCGTAGTCGCGCTCCACGACGAACGGCCGGTGGGCGTCGTCACCGAGGAGGGTGTGCTCGGGGCTGCGGGTGCAGGCCAGGGTGCCGTAGCCGCGCAGCCGCCAGGTGTCCTCCTCCACCACCAGGGTGTGCTGGTCCTGGAGGGCGTGGGCGTCGTACGGCTCGCCGGTGAGGTCCGCGGCGGCGGCGAGGCCTTCGTTGAGCCAGCCCCGCTTGAGGTACTGGGCCAGCCGGAACCGGTAGATGTCGTCGAGGTACGCGGGGGGCAGCTGCGCCCCGCGCACGGTGAGGGTCAGCAGGCCCTCGGGGCTGGCGGAGCGGAACAGCGGTTCGCCGTCCACGCGGCTGTCGAGGTCGGGCAGCCGGATCGCGGCGGTGTCCCGCAGGACTCGCTCCCGGTAGGAGGCGGTGGCGTACCCCGCGGGGGTGGCGGTGGTCACCGGACCTCCGGAACGCCGAACAGCTCGCCGGTGATGACCAGCGCGAGCGCTTCCGGGCTGCCTTCGTAGATGCGGGGGCCGTAGGCGTCGCGCAGGACGCGGTCCATCCCGTCCTCCCGCTGGAAGGCCGCGGCGCCGATGAGGCTCATGGCGGCGTCTGCGTTGTCGATCGCGGCGCGGTCGGCCACCAGCTTCGCGACGGCGGGTTCGTAGGCAGGGGTCGGGATGACGGTGTCGGCCTTCAGCACCGCGTCCAGGTACAGGGCGCGCGCGGCGGACACCCGCGCGGACATGTCCGCGAGCTTGCGGGCGGACATCTGGTGCTCGAAGAGCAGCCGGCCGCCCTGCCGGCGGGTGCCGGCCCACGCGACGGCGCGGTCGAGGGCGTGGCGCGCGATGCCGGTGGCGACCGCAGCGCAGGTGACGCGGGTGAGGTTGCCGATGGCGACGTTGAGGTCCCAGCCGCCGTTCTCGTCACCGATGACGTTCTCCTCGGGCACGCGGGCGTTGTCGAGGATCAGTTCGCCGGCGGGGGCGGTGCGGTAGCCCACCTTGTCGTGGATCTCGCCGCGGGTGACGCCGTCCTGTTCGAGTTCGGTGACGAAGCAGGTCAGTCCGGTCGAACCGGGGGCGCCGTCCAGGTTCGCCATGACGGTGGCGTACGTGGCGACGGGGGCGTTGGTGATGTAGCGCTTGGTGCCGGTCAGCAGGTATTCGCCGCCGGACCGGCGGGCGACCGTCATGTCCTGCGCGTGGGCCGCCTGCTGCGGCAGGACCAGGTCGGTGCCGTTGCGCTCCTCGGCGACCGCGTTGCAGGCGAGGACCGGCTCCGGGCCGAGGAAGGCGGGGAGGTACTTCTCCTGGAGGCGCGGGTTCTCGCAGATCAGCAGCGGGGTCTGGAACAGGCCGGTGGCACCGAAGACCAGGGCCATGCCCGGGTCGGCGGAGGCCAGCTCCTCCAGGGTCAGTGCGATGGCGAGCTGGCTCAGCCCGAGGCCGCCGAAGTCGCGCGGGATGGCCATCCGCAGCAGGCCGAGCGCGTGGCCCTTGCGGACGGTGTCCCAGTCGACGTGGCCCTTCTCGATGCGGTCGCGCTCGGCGGCGCCGGGGGCGATCTCCTCGCGGGCGAAGGCGACGACCTGTTCCAGGAAGGCGGCCTCGACGGAGTCGAGCAGCGGGTGGGCGGCGGGGTTGTGCGCGTACGTCATGGTGGTTCCTTGTCCGGTGGGGTCAGTGCTGGATGGCGAAGGTCGTCAGGGCCTGCCCGACGGCGAACGTCTGCATGACCGGGCCATGGGCGGCGACGCGGCGGCCGGTGACGGTCCGCAGGAAGGTGCGGCGTCCCGTGGTCAGGGCCTCAAGGTCCGCGGAGGCGATCCGGAACACATGGGTGGGATCCGCGTCGGTGAGCGCGCCCCGGGGGTCCAGCGTGAATTCGGCGGCGGGCTCGGTGACCACGAAGCGGACGGTGGCGCCGGCGGCCTGCCAGGCGGGGGCGGCCTGCGCGGCGGCGGCCAGCGCGTTCGGGATTTCTTCGGACGAGAGGGCCATGCGGAATTTCCTTCGCGTCGGGTCAAAATGACGTCGGAGTGCCGGCCGGCGGGCCGGCGGGCGCAATGCGCCGTGCATCCGTGGTTACCGCTGGAAACCTGGCCCATGGGAGAGGAAGGCGTTTCCGAATGGGATCCGGTCGGGTTCGGCTCGCGCTTTCTTCGTTCGCGGCGCCTGCCGTGCGGTGATCATCAAGCTACAGATAGGCCCGACGCCTGTCCAAGAATTCAATTGCCTCTCCATGCGAATGGAACGGCCCGTCCAGCGGGCGGTAATCGGTCGTCCATTGCAGGCTTGAAACGGCTGATGGAACGCAATTTTCCGCCCCCCGCAGGGCGCCGTGCGCACGGCTTCCGCCCAACGCGAAGTGGGCTTGCAGTCGGGGGAGGCTGCAAGCCCACGTTCGGGGGTGTGTGTGGTTGTTCGCGGCGGGGGCCGGGGTGCGTACGCCGGTTCCCGCGGGGGTGGTCAGCCCTCGGCGCTCTCGGGGGCACGGGTCAGCGACCGCAGTGCGAGTGCGATCACGATGGCGACGCCCGAGCAGACTGCGAGGGCCAGGAAGCCGTTGCCGACACCCGAGGTGGTTGCGTCCGCGAGCGAACCGCCGTCATCGAGACGGTTGTCGACAGAGGTCGCGAGGATGGTGCCGATGACGGCGATGCCGAGGGCGGCACCCGTCTCGTTGAAGGTGTTGAGCAGGCCGGAGCCCACGCCCGACTCCTCCACCTTGACGTGCGAGGTGCCGATGCCGAAGAGCGGGACGAAGCAGGCGGGCAGGCCGGCGCCGATCACGGCCAGCGCGACGATCGTGAGTGCGACGCTGTCGGTGCCGGTCGCCAGGATGCCCGTGCCGACCAGCTGGAGGGCGGCTCCGGCCGCGTACATTCCGCCCAGGCCCAGGGCGTTCGCCAGCGACGGTGCGACCAGTGCGACGACGAGGGCGGCCAGGCCCATGGGGAGCAGGGAGAGGCCGGTGGTGAAGGCGCTCATCTCGTGGACCCGCTGGAAGTACATGCTGGCCAGGAAGGAGCTGCTGATCATCACGCTGGCCACCAGGAGCAGGCCGACGCTGGACAGCCAGTAGGTGGGCTTGCGCAGCAGGTGCAGCGGGAGCAGCGGATCGGCCTGGCCGATCTCCATGAACGTGACCGCGACGAGCAGGACGGCGGCGGCGGCGATGCTGATCCAGGCCGTCGTGTCGCCGAACCCCTCGTGCAGCCGGATGAGGCCGAAGGACAGGGAGGCGAGGCCGGCGGTGGACACGATCGCGGACGGCAGCCGCAGCTTGCGGCCGCTCCTCGTGTTGAGGGCGGGCATGCTGCGCAGGGCGCCGAAGCCGGCGGCGATGCTGACCGGGATGTTGATCAGGAAGGCCCAGCGCCAGCTGATCGCCGTGACGATCAGGCCGCCGAGCACCACGCCGATGGTCGCGCCGATCACACCGAGACCGCTCCAGGCGGTCAGCGCGATCTTGCGCTGCTCCTCGTCCTGGTAGACCTCCAGGATGATCGAGAGGGCGGCCGCGGAGAGCAGTGCGGCGCCGGCGCCCTGTACGGCGCGGCCCGCGACGAGCAGTTCCTGGTTGCCGGCGATGCCGCAGAGCACGGAGGCCACGGCGAAGACGGTCAGGCCGGTGAGGAAGGTGCGACGGCGTCCGAAGACGTCGGAGACACGGCCGCCGAAGAGCAGCAGGCTGCCGAGCATCAGGACGTAGCCGCTGATCGTCCACTGGAGGGCGGTCTGGTCGGCGGGCAGCTGGGCGCCGATCGAGGGGAGGGCCACGTTCACGACCGTCGAGTCCAGCATGACCATCAGCTGGGCGACGCCGACCACCACGAGAGTGGTCCAGGGGGCCTTGCCGGGGGCCTGTGCGGGCGCTTCCGCCACGTCCCGCTCGACTGTCTGGGGTGCCAGCGTCTGCTCGGTCACCACATCTCCTTCGTGTGTGCTAACGATTTATGTGAATGCATCGATCTTGATGCCGCACGGTACATGCATGCGTATGCATCGACAAGAGGAGGTAGTGAACCTACGATGAGCAGCGTGACTGAAACAGCTCTCACCGACCGCTGGGTGGCCGTGACCCGGGCGTGTGCGCAGATCAACCAGGCCGCCGAGCGCGTCCTGTCCGAGCGCCACGGCCTGTGCGCCAGCGCCTTCGAGATCATGGACGTGATGGCGCACGCGGATGGCTGGATCCGGGCGGGGGAGCTCAGCTCCCGCGCGTCCCGCAGTCAGCCGCAGGTCTCGCGCCTGCTGGCCCAGATGGTCGGCGCGGGATATGCCGAGCGCAAGCCGTGCTCCAGTGACCGCAGGGGGTTCGACGTCCGGCTCACGCCGTCCGGCCGCGAGCTCTTCTCCCGGTCCGTCGACACCATGGAGACGGTGCTGCGAGAGGTGGCCGAAAACAGTGCAGAAGTGAGGGACGTTATGGGGCTGAGCGTTACCCGCGAGTAGGGTAATCGTCGACGTCATGGACCTGTCTGCTAACGTCCCAGGTCAATCGCAGTTCTGAGTCGTCCTTCACATTCGTTTCACGGGCGGCGCAGAAGGCTTACCGGGGGGAAGCCACGCGATCGCGTCAAACGGGCCCTGCATGTCGCCATGCTGGGCCCGTTTCGAAACTCCCCCACGCAAGGCGGAGGCGTTAGCCGTAAACGGCTGGCGATACCTGCGCCGACGGCAGCTGAATTCGGGGGAGACATGCTCAATCAGACGATGTCGCGAACACTCGGCCGCGTTCCGGCGGCCCGCGGTCCCGTGGCGCTGCAGTCCGGTTCCCGGGGCGCGCCACCGACACGTGGGAGAGCGAATGTGGCCGCCGGGGGCGGGGCCCGGCCCGCCGCCCCCGCGGACCCGGGGGTGTCCTTCCGGCTCCTCGGGCCGCTGGAGATCGCCACCGAGGCCGGACCGCTCCCGCTGCGGGGGATGAACCAGCGCGCCGTCCTGGCCTTCCTGCTGCTCCACGCCAACCAGGTGGTCGCCACCGGGGACCTCATGCAGGTCCTCTGGCCGAACGGGGACGCCCCGGCCACCGCCCGCAAGGTCCTGCAGAACACCGTCTCGGCGCTGCGCGGCGTACTCGCCCGCGCAGCCGTGCCGACCCACGTCGCCTCACTCGTCAGCCAGGCTCCCGGCTACATGCTGCGGATGGCACCCGGAACCCTCGACCTCGAACGCTTCCGGGTCCTCGCGGACCAGGGCCGCGAGGCGCTGGCCGCAGGGCAGCCGGAGAGCGCAGCCCGCCTCCTGCGTGCCGCGCTGGGACTGTGGCGGGGCCGGGCCGCGCAGGAACTCGCCGAATCCGGCGTCGAGTGGCCGCAGCTCGCCGTGGTGGACAGCGCCCGCACCGCGGCGTTCGAGGACTACTGCGACGCGGAACTGCGCAACGGGCGCCACCACGAGGTGATCGGCGGCCTGGAGGCCGGGGCGGCCGCCGAGCCCTCCCGGGAACGCTCCTGCCACCTCCTCATGCTCGCCCTCTACCGGGCCGGCCACCAGGCCGAGGCCCTGCGGGCGTACGAGCGGCTCCACCAGCAGCTGAGCAAGGACTTCGGCGTCCAGCCCAGTCGCGAGGTGCGGGACCTGCACCAGGCGATCATCAACCAGGACCCCGCCCTGCTCCCGTCCGACGGCCCGGACATCGACTTCAGCTCTCCGTCCGACCCCGAACTGGACCTGCTGTTCGCCCTGCTGGCACTGGTGCAGCGCCAACGGCGCCCGCACGTGGTCACCCTCGCCGGCGGGCCGGGGGGAGGCCAGGGCCGGCTCCTCTCCGAGCTGGCGAGCACGCTGCGCCAGGACGGCCAGGTCACCGTCTGGCACGTGCGCACCGGTCCGGACGGCGCCGCGCTCGGCGACGACCTGCGCGCCGCCCTGCGCCGCGCCACCCCCTACCGCCCGCTGGTGGTGGTCGCCGAGAACCTGCACGACGTCGGCGGCGGCGTGCCGGAATGCGTCGGCGAGGTGATCCGTACGGCGGGCCGCACGCCGCTGCTCGTGGTGCTGACCGCCCGAGCCGAACCCGAGAGCCTGTGGCCCGGCTGGAACGCGGCCGTCCCCTGGTCGACCACCATCATGGTGTGACGCCCAGCGGCTGCTTCAGGCCTTTTCCGGGGCCGTCAGGTCGATCAGACGGCACACCGTCTCGATGTCGATCTTGACTTGGGCGATCGACGCGCGGCCGGAAAGCCACGTGATCAGCGCCGAGTGCCAGGTGTGCTCGATGACCCGGACCGCCGAGAGCTGTTCCGCCGTCGGCGGGCCCTCCAGGCCCATCGCGTCCAGGATGATCGCCGTGGTCAGCCGGGACACCGTGTCGACCTCGGGGCTCACACTGCGGTCGGCGAAGGTCAGGGCCCGCACCATCGCGTCGGCCAGCTGCGGTTCCCGCTGGAGGGCGCGGAAGGCCCGCATCAGCGTCTCCGCGACCCGGGCCGCCGGATCGTCCCCGGCCGGCGGGCGCTTGCGCAGCGTGGTGTGCATGTGCTGGAGCTGGTCCTGCATGGTGGCGACCAGCAGGTGCACCTTGGACGGGAAGTAGCGGTAGAGCGTGCCCAGCGCCACCCCGGCCGCCTCGGCGACCTCGCGCATCTGGACGGCGTCGAACCCGCCCCGGCTGGCCAGCTGCGCGCTGGCGTGCAGGATGCGGCGCCGGCGCGCCTCCTGGCGCTCCGTCAGGGGAGGCGACGCCGGTGTGGTGACGGCCTTCACTTCCGCTGTCATGTGTCCCGTTCCGTGTCGTTGCGCGGGCTGATTCCGGGCTGGTCCGCAGTCAGCATGGCAGGCGCCGCGGTCGTGGCGCGAATCACCTGCTCCGCCTCTTACGGTGTAGTTTCCGGCCGGTAGATTCAATGCTCTTCGACGGATCAAGTCTGAAACTTGTTCTACATTATCCGAGCGGTTACGCTCCGGCGAAAGTTGCAGGGAGAAGGGGGCCGAGAGTGACCGCTGAGGCCATGGTGACGAGCCCTTTCGCGGGTTCCGCCGCCGACGGCGACCGCCCGCTGCGCATCGCACTCCTCACTTATAAGGGGAACCCGTTCTGCGGCGGCCAGGGCGTCTACGTCCGCCACCTCTCGCGCGAGCTCGTACAGCTGGGGCACTCCGTTGAAGTGATCGGCGCGCAGCCCTACCCGGTGCTCGACACGGGCGCCTCGCTCACCGAGCTCCCGAGCCTGGACCTGTACCGCAGTCCCGACCCCTTCCGCACGCCGAAGCGCGAGGAGTACCGGGACTGGATCGACGCCCTCGAGGTCGCCACCATGTGGACCGGCGGCTTCCCCGAGCCGCTGACCTTCTCGCTGCGCGCCCGCCGCCATCTGGCCGCGCGCGCGGGGGACTTCGACGTCATCCACGACAACCAGACCCTCGGGTACGGCCTCCTCGGCGACCTCGGCGCCCCGCTGGTCACCACGATCCACCACCCCATCACGGTGGACCGCAAGCTCGACCTGGACGCGGCGAAGGGCCGCCTGAAGCGGGCATCCGTACGCCGCTGGTACGCCTTCACGCGCATGCAGGGCCGCGTGGCCCGCAGGCTCCCGTCCGTCCTCACCGTCTCCGGCTCCTCCCAGCAGGAGATCGCCCAGCACCTGGGCGTCCGGGACGAGCGCATCCACGTCGTGCACATCGGCGCCGACACCGACCTGTGGTCGCCGGACGCCTCCGTCGCCGAGGTCCCCGGCCGCATCGTCACCACCTCCAGCGCCGACGTCCCGCTCAAGGGGCTCGTCTACCTCGTCGAGGCCCTGGCGAAGCTGCGCACCGAGCAGCCCGAGGCGCACCTCGTCGTCGTCGGCAAGCGCGCCGAAGAGGGTCCGGTCGCCCGCGCCATCGAGACGTACGGCCTCCAGGACGCCGTCCGCTTCGTCAAGGGCATCACCGACGCCGAACTCGTCGACCTCGTCCGCAGCGCCCAGATCGCCTGCGTGCCCTCCCTCTACGAGGGCTTCTCGCTCCCGGCGGCCGAGGCCATGGCCACCGGCACCCCGCTCGTCGCCACCACCGGCGGCGCGATCCCCGAGGTCGCCGGACCGGACGGCGAGACCTGCCTCGCGGTGCCCCCGGGCGACGCGGGCGCGCTGGCCGCCGCCCTGGGCCGGATGCTGGGCGACCCGCAGCTGCGGGCCCGCCTCGGCGCCGCCGGGCGCGAACGGGTCCTGACCCGCTTCACCTGGGCCAAGGCCGCCGAAGGCACCGTCGCGCACTACCGCGCCGCCATCGAGCAGGCCGCCCGTACCTGCCGCGCGCGGTGACCTGCCGCGCACGGTGACCCCCCGCCTCACCCAGACCCCCGCCCCACACCCCCGCGACCGCGAAGGCAGGACCCCGTGCTGACCGTCGATTTCTCCCGGTTCCCGCTCGCCGCAGGCGACCGCGTACTCGATCTGGGCTGCGGCGCAGGCCGGCACGCCTTCGAGTGCTACCGGAGAGGCGCCCAGGTGGTCGCCGTCGACCGCAACGGCGAGGAGATCCGCGAGGTCGCCAAGTGGTTCGCCGCCATGAAGGAGGCCGGCGAGGCCCCGGCCGGTGCCACCGCCACCGCGATGGAGGGCGACGCACTCGCCCTGCCCTTCCCCGACGACTCCTTCGACGTCGTGATCATCTCCGAGGTCATGGAGCACATCCCCGACGACAAGGGCGTGCTCGCCGAGATGGTGCGCGTGCTCAAGCCCGGCGGGCGCATCGCCATCACCGTCCCGCGCTACGGCCCCGAGAAGATCTGCTGGGCGCTCTCCGACGCCTACCACGAGGTCGAGGGCGGCCACATCCGCATCTACAAGGCGGACGAGCTCCTCGGCAAGATGCGGGCCGCCGGCCTCAAGCCCTACGGCACGCACCACGCGCACGGACTGCACTCCCCGTACTGGTGGCTCAAGTGCGCCTTCGGCGTCGACAACGACAAGGCGCTGCCCGTCAAGGCGTACCACAAGCTCCTGGTCTGGGACATCATGAAGAAGCCGCTGGCCACGCGCCTGGCCGAGCAGGCCCTGAACCCGCTCATCGGCAAGAGCTTCGTGGCGTACGCGACCAAGCCCCACCTCCCCGTCGGGGCGACGCAGTGAGCTCGCCCGGGCGCACCGAACACCTCGTCCTGGACGGCGTGCTGACCGCCGAGCAGGCCGCCGAGACGGTGGCGGGCATCCTCGCCGCCCAGCGCGCCGACGGGGCCATCCCGTGGTTCCGCGGGCACCACCTCGACCCGTGGGACCACACCGAGGCCGCGATGGCCCTGGACGCGGCCGGTGAGCACGAGGCCGCCGAGCGGGCGTACGCCTGGCTGGCGCGGCACCAGAACCAGGACGGCTCCTGGTACGCGGCCTACGCCGACCGGCCCGACGGCGTGGACACCGCCGAGCCGCAGGACGCGAGCCGCGAGAGCAACTTCACCGCCTACATAACCGTCGGCGTCTGGCACCACTACCTGTCCACCGGCGACGACACCTTCCTGGACCGCATGTGGCCGGCCGTCTACGCGGCCGTCGAGTGCGTCCTGACGCTCCAGCAGCCGGGCGGCGAGATCGGCTGGAAGCGCGAGGCCGACGGCACCGCCGTCACCGACGCCCTCCTGACCGGCTCCTCCTCCATCCACCAGGCACTGCGCTGCGCCCTGGCCATCGCCGAGCACCGCGAGGAGCCGCAGCCCGACTGGGAGCTCGCCGCGGGCGCGCTGCGGCACGCGATCCGGCGCCACCCCGAGCGGTTCCTCGACAAGAACCACTACTCGATGGACTGGTACTACCCGGTCCTCGGCGGCGCCCTGACCGGCGCCGAGGCCACGGCGCGCATCGCGGAGCGCTGGGACGAGTTCGTGGTCCCGGACCTCGGCGTGCGGTGCGTCCTGCCCAACCCGTGGGTGACGGGCGGCGAGTCCTGTGAGCTGGCGCTCGCGCTGTGGGCGACGGGCGAGTCGGACCGGGCGCTGGAGATCCTGCGGTCGATCGGCCACCTGCGCGCCGACAACGGCATGTACTGGACGGGCTACGTCTTCCAGGACGAGGCGGTCTGGCCCGTCGAGCAGACCACCTGGACCGCCGGGTCCCTGCTGCTCGCCGTGGCGGCGCTGGGCGGGGACGAGGCCACCACCGAGGTGTTCGGCGGGGCCTCGCTCCCGGCCGGGCTGGAGCCGGACTGCTGCGGGTGACGCCGCCGCCGGCCGGTCAGCGGCGGTAGAGCCAGCCGGCTATGGCGTGGCCGACGAGGAGGTAGGTCACGGCGGCTATGCCGTAGCCGATGACGACCTGGACCCATTCACGGCTGAAGGTGAACAGGTCGTAGGACCAGGTCGCGAGCCAGGATGCGACGTCGTGGATGAGGTCGACCAGGGAGTTGCCCTGGTTGGCGTCCAGGAAGTAGAGCAGGATCCAGAGTGCGATCACGAAGGCGAGCACGTCCGCCACAAGTGCGACGGCACGTCCTGCCTGACTGCTCCCTCGGGTGCGTGCTCGTGTGTGAGTGCTCATACGGCCCGTGTTGCCGTGTCGGCGTGTCGTAAACCCGAACGGGTTCCCCGGGTGGCGGGGCCGGGGGGCCGGGGTGAGGCTGCGGGGGACGCCTCAGCCCCCGGAGGAAACCGTGCCCGTACCCACGACCGTCCGATTCCGCCGTGCCGTCGCGGCGGTGGTCCTCTCCACCGCGCTGATCGCCGGCGCGACCGCATGCGGCAGCGGCGGGAGCGGCCCGCGCGAGGAACTGTCCGCCGCTTCGATGGGCGAGCTGGCCGCCCTCGCGGCGGCGGAGCCCGCCGCGGCCGAGGCCGACGAGCTGGCCGCGGTGACACCGTCGCCCAGCACGTCCGCCGAGAGGCAGAAGTTCGCCAAGACGCGGTTCGTGGCCAACGCGGGCCTCGCGGCGGGTGCGACCTACCAGTGGATCGTCAAGCCGTACCGCGCGGGCAAGTTCAAGAAGGGCGCCAAGGGCCGGACCTTCGCGCTGATCAAGGCGGGCCTCGCGGGCGCGTTCGCGTACAACCGGCTGAAGGCGGCGGCCGACAACGCCAAGGGCGACCCGCTGCTGTCGAAGGCGATGGCCCCGCTGACGGCGGGCATCGAGTCCCTCAAGGGCCTCGGCGGCAAACTCCGCAAGGGCCAGGCCGGCGACGCCGACATCAACTCCTTCGACGACGTCATCAGCAGCGTCAAGGAGGCCGGCAAGAGCGCGGGCGCCGACGTCGTCGACAAGGTCCCGAGCACGTCCCAGCTGAGCGGCGGCTGAGCCCGCCCGCCCGGCCCGGCGGCCGGCCGCGGCCTGTTTCAATGGGCGGATGATCGAGTACGTGTTCCTCGCCGCCGGGGCCGCCGGAGCCGCGTGGCTGGTGCGCCGCAAGCACCTCGCGCGGACGGCCGCCGGCCCCGTGCCCGGGATCCCCGGGATGGCGCGCCGGCCCGCCGGCGAGGGGCGCTGGCGGGCCGGGCGGCTGTACGCCGACGGGGGCGCGGCCCGCTGGGTCCCCGAGCGCGGTGAACCCCTACCGCTGCCCGGCGGCCGGGCCACCGGGGTGCGGGTGCCCTCCGTGAAGGAGGGCATCGTCATCAACCCCGGCTCGCGGATCGTGACGTGCACCTACGAGGGCGGCGGCAGCATCGAGATCGCGGTCATGCCGCTGGACGTCCGCGAACTGCTGGAGGCCGTCCCCCAGACGGACGCCCCGGACGGCACCTAGCCTTCACCCCTCTTCGTCCCTCACCTCGAGCGCTCGTTGCGCCAGGCCGACGAAGGTGAGGTAGGTGCCGCGGAAGTCCTGGTAGGCGGCGTCGTAGGCGTGGCGCCGCGCGGGGGTGTCGTCGCCGATGAGCGCCTTCAGCAGCGGCTGCAGGTGTCGTGCCATCTGGCGCACCTGCTCCGCGGCGGCGGACACCTCGGCGGGACCGTCGAGCCGGACCTCGTGGGTGGCCTTGTTCATGTTCCCGATGACCGGGCCGATGCGCTCGTACATCCGCGTCAGGAGCCGGTCCCTGCTCTCGCGGTCACGTGCCGCGTCGACGTCGTTGATCTGCCAGGTGACCTCGTTGAACGCGTGGGCGCAGTTCATCATCTCCCGGTAGGTGGACCGGCGCCGGTCGCGCTGTTCGCGGAGGGCCTGCGCCTTCGCGGTGGTCCGGGCCTGGGCCAGCGCCGCGCGGGAGGTCGCCCGGGCGGTTATCCAGCTGGCGCCGAGCGCGGTCAGCGCGGTGAGGACGCCGACCCACAGTCCGCTGTTCGCCATGACCGAGGAGTCTGCCACCGGGAGTGCCGTCGCGACAGCACGCGCCCGGCAAGATCCGAAAGAGCCGGCCTAGCCGTTGAGTTCCGCCAGGACGCGGAGGGTGTGGGGGTCCGGGGCCGTCACGAGGAGGTCGGTGACCGGGCCCTTGCGCCACAGCTCCAGGCGTTCGGCGATCCGGTCGCGGGGGCCGACCAGGGAGATCTCGTCGGCGAACGCGTCCGGGACGGCCAGGACCGCCTCCTCCTTGCGGCCGGCGAGGAACAGCTCCTGGATGCGGCGGGCCTCCTCCTCGTAGCCCATCCGGGCCATCAGGTCGGCGTGGAAGTTGCGGGCCGCGTGGCCCATGCCGCCGATGTAGAAGCCGAGCATCGCCTTGACCGGGAGCAGTCCCTCGGCGACGTCGTCGCAGACCTTGGCGCGGGCCATCGGCGCGATCATGAAGCCCTCGGGGAGGTCCGTCAGCGCGGCCTGGTAGACGTCGGTGCGGGTGGGCGACCAGTACAGGGGCAGCCAGCCGTCCGCGATCCGCGTGGTCTGGGCGATGTTCTTCGGCCCCTCGGCGCCCAGCAGGAGCGGCAGGTCGGCGCGGAGCGGGTGGGTGATGGGCTTGAGGGGCTTGCCGATGCCGGTGCCGTCCTCGCCGCGGTACGGGTGGCTGTGGAAGCGGCCGTCCAGCGCGACCGGGCCCTCGCGGCGCAGCACCTGGCGGATCACGTCGACGTACTCGCGGGTCGCGGTGAGCGGACTCGCGGGGAAGGGGCGGCCGTACCAGCCCTCGACCACCTGCGGGCCGGACAGGCCGAGGCCCAGCATCATCCGGCCGCCGGAGAGGTGGTCCAGGGTGAGGGCGTGCATGGCGGTGGCGGTCGGGGTGCGGGCGGCCATCTGCGCGATGGCCGTGCCGAGGCGGATCCGCGAGGTGTGCGCGGCGATCCAGGTCAGCGGGGTGAAGGCGTCCGAGCCCCACGCCTCGGCGGTCCACACCGAGTCGTAGCCGAGGCGCTCGGCCTCGGTGGCGAGGTCGAGGTGGGCGGGCTGGGGGCCGCGGCCCCAGTAGCCGAGTGCGAGTCCCAGGCGCATGAACGTCCCTCCGCGGTGCCGACAGCCATACCTGACGGTACGTCAGGCGCCTGGTGACTGTAAGGCAACGGCCCCCCGCCCGGAAGGGCGGGGGGCCGTCGTGTGCGCGGGAGCGGGGCTCAGCCGCGCTGGATGCCCGAGGTGTCGTTCAGGATGCCGCGACGGCCGTCCTGGGTCTGCGCGACCAGCGTGGCCGGGCCGCGCTGCTCGACGGCCAGGTACCAGGTGCCCGGGGCGAGTTCGGCGATCGGGGTGGGGGTGCCGTCCTCGGCGAAGAGGGGGCGGGCCACCGGGACCGCGAACCAGAACGGGGTGAAGTCCGCCGCCGGAGCGGGCGCCGGAGCCGCCTGGTGGGCGTCCTGCGGGCCCGGCGTCGGGGTGCCGCCGTACGGCGGGACCGGCTGCGGGGTGGAACCGTAGGGCTGCTGACCGCCCGGGTAGCCGTACCCGGCGCCCGGCTGGGGCTGACCCCCGTACGGCGCCGCGGCGGCCGGCTTCGGCTCCGGCACCAGCTGACCCGCGAGGGCCGGGATCTTCGCCCCGGCCACGGCCACGCCGGCCAGCGCCAGGGTGGCGAGGAAGGCGAGGACGGCGCCGGCGCCCAGGTCGAGCTGGCTCGGGCAGGTGATCAGGGCCCACAGCGCGGACCAGGCGGCCGAGACGGCGAGCACGGTGCCCCACGCCGTCAGCGGGAAGCCCAGCACCTTGCGGGAATCCGGCTGGAAACGGGCCGCGATGAGCAGGCCGGCGGCGATGAAGCCGAGGAGGAAGACACTGGGAAGCGCCAGACGGTAGGCGTCGGTGTCCCACGCACTCGGGAGGTCACCACCCGTCGCGGAGTAGAAATCGAGGAACGAGGCGATGAACAGCAGCACCGCTGCTCCGATCACCACGCCGTCGCCTCGAGTGAGGGAGCGGATGTTCACGTCTTAGGTGTCCTTCTCGGTCTCGGTCGTCTCGTGGTGCCGCGGTCGCAGGCCGTGTTCCTGCAGCAGGTCGGGCGGCACCATGGTACGGACGTTCCCCGCGGCCGAGAGGATCGGGGCGGCGAGCAGCCCCGGCGGGGCTGCCGAGGGGGCCTACCCGCCGAGGAAGCCGACGATGCCGTCCGCGATGCCCTGCGCCGCCTTCTGCCGCCACTCCGGACTCGTCAGCTGCGCCGCGTCCTTGGCATCACGCATGTTGCCGCATTCGATGAACACCTTGGGCCGAGTTGACAGGTTCAGTCCGCCGAGGTCGTCCCGGACGACCAAACCGGTACCGCCGCCGAGGTAGTTGGCGGGGGCCGAGCCGGTGGTGCGGGCGAAGTTCCCGGCGATCCGTTCGCCGAGCTCACGGGAGGGTCCGACGATCTTCGAGGTGTCCGCGGCGCCGCCCTTGACCTTGGCCGGGAGGATGACGTGGAAACCGCGGCTGCCCGCGGACACCCCGTCGGCGTGGACGGAGACGACGGCGTCGGCGTTCGCCTCGTTGCCGATGCGGGCCCGCTCGGTGATGCAGGGGCCCCAGGGCCGGTCCTGCTGGTGGGTGAGGACCACCTTCGCGCCCTGGGCCTCCAGGGCCGCACGCAGGCGCAGGGACACGTCGTAGGTGAACTCCGCCTCCATGTAGCCGGAGTTGGTGGTGGTGCCGGTGGTGTCGCACTCCTTGTGACCCGTGCCGATGTCGACCTGCTGGTCGATCTCGTCGGTGTGCTTGAAGTTGCCCGTGTTGTGGCCGGGGTCGACGACCACCGTCTTGCCGGAGAGGGCGCCCTTGGCGGGCGCGGGGGTGGGTACGGGGGCCGCCGCGGGCGTACTCGCGCCCGCGGTGGGGCTGCCACTCGGGGTGGACCCCGGCTTCGCGTCCCGCTGACCCGGGGACAGCGACGAGTGCGAGGCGGGCAGCGGCCGGGGCTGCTGCCCGTCGGACCCGGAGCCGGCCAGCACCTGGGTCAGCACCCAGCCCGCCAGGGCGGCCGGGGCGAGCGCGGCGACCCCGACGACGAGCGTGGAGCGTCGGGTGAACCAGGGCCGGTCCGGGCTGACCGAGAAGCCGGACTCGGGGGGCGGGGCACTGTCGTCTTTGCGCACGCGGCGATGCTAGACCGCCGCGCGGCGGCCCGGCCGGACCCTGGGCCATCCGGGGGCGTGGTGCGATTGTCGGCCCGCCGTTCGTAGGCTCAGATGCCCGGTCCCGTGCGGCGCAGCACGCGCAGCGAGTCGGTGACCGAGATCTCCTCGAAGGCGCCGGAGGCCAGGGCGCGCAGGTAGATCCGGTACGGTGCCTGCCCGCCGTCGGCCGGGTCCGGGAACACGTCGTGGATGACCAGCGTGCCGCCCTCCGCGACGTGCGGGGCCCAGCCCTCGTAGTCGCCGGTGGCGTGCTCGTCGGTGTGGCCGCCGTCGATGAAGACGAAACCGAGCCCGCCGCCCCAGGCCGCCGCGACCTGCGGGGACCGGCCCACGATCGCGATCACGTGGTCCTCCAGACCGGCCTTGTGCAGGGTCCGGCGGAAGGTGGGCAGCGTGTCCATCAGACCGATCTCCGGGTCCACGACGCTCGGGTCGTGGTACTCCCAGCCAGGCTGCTGCTCCTCGCTGCCCCGGTGGTGGTCGACGGTGATCGCCGCCACGCCGGCCTCGCGGGCGGCGTCGGCCAGCAGGATCGTGGACCGGCCGCAGTACGTCCCGACCTCCAGCAGCGGCAGCCCGAGCGACGCCGCGGCGGCGGCCGCCTCGTACAGCGCCAGCCCCTCCCGTACGGGCATGAACCCCTTGGCGGCCTCGAAGGCGGCGAGGGTCTCCGGCTTGGGGTGGGCGGCCATGGGTTCCTCCTGAGCTGCGACTGGTCGGCCCATGCTGCCCTACCGCCGGGTAGGGGTCCATGCCGGGGCCGAGGGTGGCGGGTTGCGGGAATCCGGCCACCTGTCCGCAGCCGGACGATTACGCTCGGCTACGGAACCACAACTGGCTTGGGGGTGACCGTCCATGGTCGGCGTGCGCGATCTCGATCCCAGCGCCTCACCGCTGGATTACTACGGCTACGAACTGCGTCGGCTGCGCGAGGGCGCCGGGCTGAAGCAGTCGCAGCTGGGCGACATCATCTACTGCACCGGCTCGCTGATCGGCCAGGTGGAGAACACGAAGCGGGTGCCGACGCGGGACTTCTCCGAACGGGTCGACGCTGCGCTGGGCACGGACGGGCACTTCTCCCGGCTGGTGGGCCTGGTCCTGCGGAGCGTGCTGCCTACGTGGTTCCAGGCGTACGCGGAGATGGAGGCGCGGGCGGCGTACATCTCCTCGTTCCAGGCGCAGCTCGTGGATGGGCTGTTGCAGACCGAGGCATACGCGCGGGCCGTACTGGGGGCGTGGAGCGAGGAGAACCTCGACGCGAAAGTGGCAGCCCGGATTGAGCGGCAGCGGATCCTGGACCGCGAGAACCCGCCACTGAGTTGGGCGGTCCTGAGCGAGGCAGTGCTGCATCAGGAGGTCGGTGGTCGGGAGGTCATGAGGGAGCAGCTTCTCCACTTGCTGGCCATGCAGAGGCGGCAATGGGTGCAGGTTCAGATCCTGCCGTTCGGATCGGGAGCCCATGCGGGGCAGATGGGGTCGTTCACCCTCCTGCGGCTCGAAGACGAGCACGACCTCGTCTATACCGAGGACTTCGTCCAGGGCCATATGACGGCCAATCCGCAGGCTCTCAAGGAAGGTTCGCTCCGATACGATCATTTGCAGGCCGCCGCCCTCCCCCTGGAGGACTCGGCGGCCTTGATCGCCCGCGTATTGGAGGAGCGCTATGGAGACCATCCAGAACCTGACGGGCGCGCGGTGGCGTAAGTCCTCGTACAGCGGTGACACCGGCGGGCAATGCGTCGAGTGCGCCCCGCTCAACGGCGCCGCCTGGCGGAAGGCTTCGTACAGCTCCGACACCGGCGGGCAGTGCGTCGAAGTCGCCGCTCAGCCCTGTCTCGTCGCCGTGCGGGATTCCAAGAACCCCGACGGGCCCGTCTTCACCGTTCACCCTGCGGCTTTCGCCACCTTCGTGAGGGCCCTCTCTGTATGATCCGCTCCCGACTGGGGGCAGGGGATCCGGGGGAGCAGAGGCTATGGAGCACGTAGGGCCGGGCGGCCCGACGCACGTGGGGCCGTTCGAGGTCGTCGGCGTGCTCGGGCAGGGCGGGATGGGCCGGGTGCTGTTGGGCGCCGGGCCGGACGGGCGGCTCGTCGCCGTCAAGCAGGTGCTCGCGCACTTCGCGGACGACGAGGGCTTCCGGGCCCGGTTCCGGCGTGAGGTCGCCGCTTCGCGCAAGGTGTCCGGGGCCTACACGGCCGCGGTGATCGACGCCGACCCGGACGCGCCGACGCCCTGGCTCGCCTCGGTGTTCGTGGCCGGGCCCTCGCTCGGGGCCGTGGTCAAGGCGGTCGGGGTGCTGCCGGAGGACGTCGTACGCCGCCTCGCGGCCGGACTGACCTCCGCCCTGGCGGAGATCCACCGGGCCGGGCTCGTCCACCGGGACCTCAAGCCCGACAACGTGCTCCTCGCCGAGGACGGCGTGCGCGTCATCGACCTCGGCATCGCACGGATCACCGAGGGCGAGGCCGAGGGAGACACCGGGCTGACGCGTACGGGGTGGGTGGTCGGTTCGCCCGCGTACATGTCGCCCGAGCAGGCCGAGGGCAAACCGCTCACGCCGGCCAGCGACGTCTTCTCGCTCGGTTCCGTCCTGGTCATGGCGGTGACCGGCCGCAGCCCCTTCGCCGGTACGTCCACCCTCCGGACGCTGTACGACGTGGTGCACGGCGAGCCGGACCTGAGCGGGGTCCCCGCCGGCCTGCGCGACCTCGTCGCGCGCTGCCTGGCCAAGGATCCGGAGGCCAGGCCGTCCCCGGCGCAACTGCGCGAGCTGATCGGGCCGGTGACCCCGGCGGGGCGGCAGTGGCCCTCCGCCGTGTACGGGATGCTCGCCGCGCAGCGGGCGCGGATCGACGGGCTGCTCGGAGGCGGCCCGGCGGCCGAGCCGGAGCCGTCGCCGCCCGCCCCGGAACCCACGCCCGTGCCCGTGCCGGTCCCCGTACCGGACGCGGAGGCCTCGGCGTTGACGCGGGACGCGCCGGCGCCCGTCCCGAAGGGCCCGCCCGTTCCGCCCCGTCCGACGGAACCGCCCACCGGGCCGAGCCCGGTGCGGCGGAGTCCGTGGCGCGGCCGGCGCCGGATCACGGCGCTGGCGGCGGCCGCCGTGCTGCTGGTGGCCGGCACCGGGGTGGTGGTGTACGTACGGGACCGGATGAACGCCCCCGTCGCGTATTCGGGACTGCCCACCTGCGCGAAGGCCGCCAACACCGTGCCGTTGGCGCTCCGGGACTCCTCGCTTGACACGCGATCCAAGGAGGCCTGGGGCGTGCGTACGGGCTGCACCTGGAACGGGCTCGGCCAGGCCGCCTCGCCCGGCGGCCTCGTCCGCTGGGAACTCAGCCTCGGCGGGGACGCCACGCGCAACGCGGACGCCCAGCGGGCCCGCTTCCAGGTGGACGCGGCCGACAAGATCGCCGCTCCGAATCTGACCTTCGGGACGGAGGCCTACTGGGGGAGCCCCAGCCTCGACTGGACGTGCGCCCTCGCCGTGCGCGAGGGCAACCTCTCCGTCTGGGTGGGCCTGTACGCGAGCCCGTACAAGACGGCGGAGTGCCAGGACAAGGCGAAGGCGGTCGCCCGCGCCGCGCTGAAGGCGGCCTCGCGCTGACGCGCGGGGCCGCGGCCGCGGCTCAGGAGAACAGCTCGCCCAGCAGCTCGGGGCCGAGGGCGATGGGGGCGGGGCGGTAGGCGGGCGGCTGCGAGCCCATCAGCTCGCGCACCAGGAAGTCCCAGGAGCGCTTGCGGACGTAGGCCAGGCAGTCGAGCAGCGTGTGCTCGGCGCCGGGCACGATGAGCAGTTCGAAGTCCTTGTCGGCGGCGATGAGCCGGTCGGCGAACCGCAGGGTCTGCTCCGGGTGGACCTGGTCGTCCATGGCGCCGTGGACGAGCAGCAGTTTGCCCGCGAGCCGGTCCGCGAGGTCCAGGTTGGAGGTACGGGACCAGGCCTCGGGACTGTCCGCGCCGTCGTAGGTCTCCACGAAGCCCAGGTTGAAGGTGGGGGCGTCGTGCGAGCCGGACAGGGCGACCCCGGCCTTGTACACCTCGGGGAAGTCCAGCATCGCGCGGGCCGCGGCGAACCCGCCGCCGGAGTGGCCGAACACGCCCACCCGGCCCAGGTCCATCCACGGCCGGGTCCCGGCCAGCTGCCGCAGCGCCGCCGCGTGGTCGGCGAGGCAGCCGGCGTCGGCCAGGCGGCCGTAGGAGGCGTCGTGGAAGGCCTTGTCGCGGCCGGGCGTGCCCCGCCCGTCCAGGGCCACCACCACGAAGCCCAGCGCGGCGAGGGGTTCCGCGTCGAGGCCCATGCCGCCGGGGTCGAAGCACGGGGCGACCCGGTTGACCTGCGGGCCCGGGTAGAGGTTGTCCACCACCGGGTACTGCCGGTAGGGGTCGAAGCCGTGGGGCCGGTACAGCACCCCGTAGATGTCCGTCACGCCGTCGGCGGCCTTGACGCGGAAGCGTTCCGGCGGCGTCCAGCCGGTGGCGGTGAGCCCGGTGATGTCGGCGCGCTCCAGCTCGACCAGCACCCGTCCCGTCTTCCAGTCGCGGACGGAGGTCACCGGCGGGGTGTCGACGGTCGACGCCGAGTCGATGAAGTACTCCCGGCCGTCGGCGGGCAGGGTGACGACGTGGTCCAACCCGTCGTCGGTGACCTTGGTAAAGCCCGAGCCGTCGAGGGCGGCCCGGCACACCGTGCGCCGGTACGGGTCCTCCTCGACCAGCCCGGAGGCGGTGAAGTACACCACCCGCTCGGCCTCGTCGACGCGCAGGATCTGCCGCACCGCCCACGG
Organism: Streptomyces sp. NPDC046308; assembly: GCF_055588065.1. Taxonomy (NCBI): domain Bacteria; kingdom Bacillati; phylum Actinomycetota; class Actinomycetes; order Kitasatosporales; family Streptomycetaceae; genus Streptomyces; species Streptomyces sp. NPDC046308. The sequence goes on along the minus strand of NZ_JBVJFB010000002.1, from coordinate 364,242 downwards.
TCCGGAGGTGACCCGGCCGAGCAGGGCGCCGGTGCGCAGGTCGTACCGGTACAGGTGGCCCCAGCCGTCGCGCTGCGAGTACCACAGGACCTCGTCGGCGAGCACGCGCACGATCGGCGGCTCGAACGCCCACTGGTTGGGCTCGACCCGGGTGTCCCCGCTCTCGCTGAGGACGGTGGTGACCTCGCCGGTGGCCGGGTCCAGCCGGTGCAGGGTGAGCGTGCGCAGGTCACGGGGCCGGTCGAGGTAGTAGACGGCCGAGCCGTCCGGAGCCCACCACGCCCACTTGGCGGTGACCGGTGACAGCTGCGGCATGAGCAGCGGCTCGGCCTGGGCGCGGACCGCCGTGCCCGCGGCGACGTCCAGGACGACCAGCTCGGCCAGCGGCAGGTGCTCGTCGCCGGCGTAGGCGTACCGCTGGGTGTGGACGACGGGCGCGCCGCCGTCGGCGGGTCGGGCCTCCACGAGCTGGGTCCGGCGGACGGCGCGCTCGTCGGTGCGGTGCGTCAGGACCTTCGTCGAGTCGGGGGACCAGGCCACCGCGGGCGGCAGGTGCGGCAGGCCGATCTTGCGCAGCAGGGTGGCGTTGGCCGTGCAGTCCGGGCCGGTGCCGTACTGGTGGCCGGCCTCGCCGTCGGTGGTGAGCGCCCACTCGCGGCCGTCGGTCAGCGAGCGCGCCCACAGGTCGTGCCCGCGCCGGGACACGGCGAACTTGCCGTCGGGGGAGGGCACTTCCAGCGGGCTGCCGGGGGGCGTGAACTCGGCCGGCTCGCAGACGTAGCCGTCCAGGTCGCAGCGCCAGTACGCGCCGAGCGCGTAGAACTCCACGGCGTTCCCGGTCAGTGCTATCCCCATGAAGGGCAGGGCCTCGGGGTCGACCTGCTGCCCGGAGGCGACGGTCAGGGCGGCGGCGAGCCGGGCGTGGTCGAAGGCCGGCTCGCGGGTGCCGGCCGCCGGGTCGGCCAGCACGAACCGCTTGCCGTCGCCGTGGCTCACCGCGTACCAGAAGCGGGCGCCTCCGTCGATCCACTGCGGCCTGACCTTGTCACCGACGACGAGCTCGCCGGGGCGGGCGGGGCGGCGGAGGAGCTGTTCGGCGGCCTGGTAGTTCTGCGTGGTGCTCAACTGTCTTCGTGCCCTTCGTCGGTGGCGATGCTGATCACGCGATGTTGATCATGAGCGGTACTGGTCAGAGGCTGCGGGCGGTGATGTCGCCGTAGGCGGTGGTGGCGTGGATGGTGAGGCCGGCGGCGGCGCCGTCGGTGTTGTTGAGGGCGTTGTGGACGCGGCCGTAGGAGGTGCCGGCGTCGAGGGTGGCGCTGACTCCGCGGGCGGCGCCGACGGTGACGTCGCCGGCCTGGGTGCTCAGCTCGACGGCGCCGTGGACGGCTTCGGCGACGCGGATGTCGCCCTTCTGGGTGCTGATCCGGGCGGGGCCGCCGAGGCGGCCGACGCTCACGTCGCCGGCCATCAGGGTCAGCTGGGCGGCGGCGGTCTCGTCGAGCTTGACGGTGCCCTCGGCGCCCTCGAAGGCGACGTCGCCGAGGCGTCCGACGCCGCGGAGTTCGGCGCTGGCCGCCTTCGCCTGGACGCGGGAGCCGGCCGGCAGCTGGACGGTGACCTCGACGGATCCGGACGCGCCGAGGATCTGGTGCCTGGCGTCGGGGGTCTCGATCCGCAGGACCCCGTCGGCGTACTCGACGGTGGTCTGCTGCGCGGCCTTCACGTCACGGCTCTTGGCGGCGTTCGCGGGAAGGACCTCGACGGTGGTGTCGGCGCGGTCGGCGGCGATGAGGCGGATGCGGCCGGCGGGGATGTCCAGGACGGCCGAGACGGGGGTGGCGGTGGCGAACTTCTGCATCGTTCTTCTCTTTCTCCAGTGGCGGGCACTCGGCCGGCCCGCCGTTTCTGATGAACGAAAAGCTACGTTGCATTCACAGATCTAGCAACGAGTTCGTTGCGTAGTGACGGCATTAATAAAGGTCAGAGCAGGTATTTCATTGCAATGATTGTCTTTTCAATGCAACATTCCCCCTCTGTGGCGTTGCAATGAATGGGAGTGAACGCCACGTGGGGAGGTGCAGTGTGTCATCTGACCTTCCGTCAGATTGCAACGTGTTCTAGTCTGCCGCGCATGGGCATCGGAATCACGCAAGAGCAGCGCGAGCTGGCCGGGGCGGTGCGCGGATGGGTCGCGCGCGCCGTGCCTCCCGAAGAGGTGCGCAAGCTGCTCGACACCCCGCCGCAGACCGGGGCGCGGCCCGCCTACTGGGACGCGATGGCCGCCCAGGGCCTGCTGGAACCGCACCTGGACGGCGGGACCCTGCTCGACCTGGCCGTCGTCGTCGAGGAGGCGGCCCGGGCCGCGCTGCCCGGGGCGTACCTGCCGAGCGCGCTGGCCTCCGTACTGCTGGCGCGGGCCGGGGCCGAGCCCCTTGCCGGGCGGGTCGGGGCGGTCGCGCTGGGGCCCGGGACCCTGACCGCCGTGGCCGTCGAGGGCGGCGCGTACCTGCTCGACGGACTCGCGCCGCCCGTGCTCGGCGCCGGCGAGGCCGACCTCGTCCTGCTCGCGGCCGAAGCCGCGCACGGTACCCGCTGGTTCGCCGTCGACGCCGCCGCGCTGGACATCCGTACGCACGAGAGCGCCGACCCGACCCGCCCCACCGCCGAGGTCCGGGCGCGCGCAGTCACCACCGCCCCCGACCGGCTGCTGGAGCTGGACGCGGCCCTGGTGCGCGACCTGGCCTGCACTCTCTTCGCCGCCGACGCCTGCGGCACCGCCGCCTGGGCCCTGCACACCGCCGCCGAACACGCCAAGGTGCGCGAGCAGTTCGGCCGGCCCATCGGACGGTTCCAGGGCGTCAAGCACCTGTGCGCCGACATGCTGGTCCGGCTGGAACAGGCCCGGGCGCTGGCCTGGGACGCCGCGCAGGCCATGGACGAACCCGACGACGTCCGCTCGCTCGTGGCCGCCCTCGCCGCCGGGAGCGCCCTGGACACCGCGTACTCCTGCGCCAAGGACTGCATCCAGATCCTCGGCGGGATCGGCTTCACCTGGGAGCACGACGCCCACATCCACCTCCGGCGCTCGCTCGTCGCCCGCCAGCTGCTGGGAGCCGGCGACGGACACCGCCTGCGGGCCGTACGGCTCGCCGCGGGCGGGGCGCGGCGCGAACTGCGCCTGCAACTCCCGGCGGAGGCCGAGGTGTACCGGGCGAAGGCCCGGACCGCCATCGAGGACGCGCGCGGGCTCGACCCGGCCACCGCCCGGCGGATCCTCGCCCCCACCGGCTACGCGGCCCCCTACCTCCCGCCGCCCTACGGGCTCGGCGCCGGCCCCGTCGAACAGCTCGTCGTCCAGCAGGAACTGGCCGCGGCCGGGGTCAAGGTCGCCGACCTCGGGATCGCCACCTGGGTCGTGCCCTCCCTGCTCGCCTACGGCACGCAGGCGCAGCGGGACGCCTACGTCCTGCCGACCCTGCGCGGGGACGTCACCTGGTGCCAGCTCTTCTCGGAGCCGGAGGCGGGCTCCGACCTGGCCTCCCTGCGGACGAAGGCCGAGCGGGCCGCGGACGGCACCTGGAGGGTCAACGGACAGAAGGTGTGGACGAGTTCCGCGCACAGCGCCGACTTCGGGATCCTGCTGGCCCGCACCGACCCGGACGCACCCAAGCACAAGGGGCTCGGCTACTTCGTCGTCGACATGAAGAACACCCCGGGCATCGACATCCGGCCGCTGAAGGAGATCACCGGCGAGGCCCTCTTCAACGAGGTCTGGTTCGACGACGTGCAGCTCCCGGCGGACGCCCTGGTCGGCGCCGCCGACGGCGGCTGGAAAGTCGCCCGCAACACCCTCGGCAACGAACGGGTCCACATGGCCGACCAGATGACCTTCGACACCGGGATCGAAGCGCTCCTTGCACGCGCCGCCGACCTCGACGGCGCCCACCGGGCCCGGATCGGCGCCCTCGCCGCCGAGGCGCACGCCCTGGCCTGCATCGGCCTGCGCACCACCCTCCAGCAGGTCTCCGGACTGGAGCCGGGCGCGGGCGCGTCCGTACGCAAACTCGTCCAGACCCCGCACCAGCAGCGCATCGCCGAGCTCGCGCTCGAACTGCTGGGCCCGGCGGGCGCCGTACGGGAGGGCGCGGGGGAGTGGGCGGTGCACAGCATGCTCATGTCCCGCTGCCTGACCATCGCCGGGGGCACCACGCAGGTCCAGCTCAACGTCGTCGCCGAGCGGATCCTCGGCCTCCCCAGGGACTAAGGGACTAGGAGTCATCGGGCATGAAGTCGCGGAAGTCGTACATCGTGGGCGTCGGCATGACGAAGTTCGAGAAGCCGGAGTCGCGGGACTGGCAGTACTGGGACATGGCGAAGGAGGCCGGGACCGCGGCGCTCGCCGACGCGGGCGTGGACTACGGGCTGGTCGAACAGGTCCCGGTGGGCTATTGCTTCCAGGCCTCCACGGCCGGCCAGCGGGCCGCGTACGAGCTGGGGCTGAGCGGTGTCCCGGTTTACAACGTCAACAACAACTGCGCCACGGGCTCGACGGCGCTGATGATGGCGCGGCAGTTCGTGGAGGGCGGACTCAACGACTGCGTACTCGCGCTCGGCTTCGAGAAGATGAAGCGCGGAGCGCTGGGCGGCGGGGCGGACGGCGGAGGCGCTGATGAATCCTTCAAGACCTCGCCGGTGGCCCGCCACTACGGGATCATGGCGGCCGGCCACGGCTTCGAGATGTCCCCGCCGACCGCGCAGATCTTCGGGAACGCGGCGCGGGAACACATGGAGCGGTACGGGACCACGGCCGCGCAGCTCGCGGCGGTCGGCGCGAAGAACCACCAGCACTCGGCGAACAACCCGAACGCACAGTTCCAGGACGTGTACTCGGTGGAGGAGATCCTCGCGGCGAAGGAGATCCACGCACCGCTGACGAAGCTCCAGTGCTCGCCGACCTCGGACGGGGCCGCGGCGGCGCTGGTGGTGTCGGAACGGTTCGTGGTGGCGCACGGGCTGCACGACAAGGCGGTCGAGATCGTCGCCCAGGCGATGACCACGGACACGGAGGAGTCCTTCGCGTCGGGCTCGTGCATCGACGTGGTCGGCAAGCCGATGACCGCGGCGGCGGCGCGACGGGTCTACGAGGACTCGGGGCTCGGCATCGAGGACGTGGACGTGGTGGAACTGCACGACTGCTTCTCGATCAACGAACTGCTGACGTACGAGGCGCTGGGCATGTGCGGGGACGGCGCCGCCGGGAAGCTGGTGGAGTCGGGTGCGACCACGTACGGGGGGCGGTGGGTGGTGAACCCCTCCGGCGGGCTGATCTCCAAGGGGCATCCGCTCGGCGCGACGGGCCTGGCGCAGGCGGCGGAGCTGGTGTGGCAGCTGCGCGCCGAAGCGGGTTCGCGGCAGGTTCCCGGTGCGCGGGTCGGCCTCGCGCACAACATCGGCCTGGGCGGCGCGGCGGTGGTGACGTTGCTCCGCAGGTGACGGGCCGCGCCACTGCTGGGGCTCCGCCCCAGACCCCGCGCCTCAAACGCCGGCAAAAATCAGCTCCGCCGGCGTTTGAGGCGCTGGGGCTCGGGGGCGGAGCCCCCGCAACGGCGCCGCACCCGCGCAGCCGGGCGAGGTTCACAGCCGGAAGACGCCCCGCCAGGTCCACCCCGCCGCGAGAACCGCTGCGCGGAGGGGGCCTTCACCGCCGCCGAGCTGAAGCCGGACTCCGGGACCAGGCGGCGGCGGCCGTCCGGGCCCCTTTCGAACGTCCACTGCCTGGAGAAGGAGTCGACCGGGCCGCGGACGCGCTTCAGGTTGCCGCCGTCGAACGACCGCTCGCCCGGCTCCAGGCGTTCCCACCGCTCGTCGAGCGTGCGCACCTCGCGGGCCGGTGCGTCCAGGCGCAGCAGGGTGTGGCCCCGTACGGGGTGCGGGCCGCCCCGCGGGAGCCGCCACACCGCCACCAGCTGGGCGCCCTCCTTCGCGGTGCCCTCGCGCAGGAGGAACGGCGCGTCCGGGCCGTCGAGCGCCAGCAGCGCGGCCCGGACCTCCGCGGCGGAGCGGGGCAGCGTGCCGGGGGCGGGGCGCCGGGTGCCGGTCAACTTGTCGAAGAGGCCCATCGGGCCAGCCTACGAAGTGCCGGCTCCCGGCGGCGCGGCGCACCTCCCCGCCCGCCGTTCGGCCCCCTACCGGGCCGGCTTCAGCTCGCACCGGCCGTCCGTGCACTCCCGGCGGAGCCGGCCCCGCGAGACGGTCTCGGCCAGGCCGATCGCCCAGCACATCGGGCAGCCGCGCAGGGCGACCAGGCCGACCGGGGCGAGCAGCAGGGTGGCCGGGCCGAAGACCGGGAGCAGGGCGAAGGCTCCGATCAGCGCGCCGAAGCCCACCCCGCCGCGCGCCAGGTGCCGCGGCACGGACGCGCTCGCGAAACCGGAGCCGGAGCCGGACAGGGACGAAGGGGCGTCAGTGGAGGGCACGGGTGTCTCCCAAAGAGTGCTGAACGGCCGCGCGGGCCCGGTGGAGCCGCGACTTCATCGCGGCGGTGCTCAGACCGAGGGACTCCGCGGCCATCCGCCCGCTGTAGCCCTGGACGTCCCGCATGATCAGGACGCGCCGCTGGTCCGCGGGCAGCGCGGCGATGGCCTCCGCCACCCGCCCCGCCTCCAGCCGCTGCAGCACCTCGTCCTCCGCCGACATCACGGCCGTCTCCGGCAGCGGCGCCCGCTCCCGCGGCACCAGCCGGGCCCGGCGCAGGCACTCGTTGCGGACGATGCGGAACATCCACGAGGCCAGGGCGCCGGAAGCGCGCAGCATGCCGATCCTCCGGTAGAGGATGATCAGCGCCTCCTGGGCCGCGTCCTCGGCGTCCTCGCGCGACGCGCACAGCGAGTGCGCGAAGCGCCGTACGTTCGGGTGCGATCCGGTGACCAGGGCGGTGAGCGAGTCGAGGTCGCCGCCCTGCGCGGCGACGATCAGCGCCTCACCGGGCCAGTCGGTGCGGTCAGCCACGGGCCCGGCCCCGTCCGCGGCGACGCAGTACGAGGACGCACGTGCAGAGCAGGACGAGCGCGCCGGCACCCACGAGAACAGTGATCACGACAACCTCCGGGTCATGTGCCGACCTTGGCATCGGCACGTACACACAAGAGGCGCGACCCCCGGGAAAGGATTCACCCCAGGGCGGGGTCGACCACCGTCTCGCCCATCGAGGCGCGGCGGATCGAGTCCGCCAGGTCCTCGATCGGGCCGTCGCGCAGGATCAGGCCCGCCGCCCCGGCGGCGAGCACGGAGTCGGCCAGGCCGGGGTGCGCCGAGCCCGTCAGGACGAGGACCCGGCACTCCGGGTCCTCCGCCAGCAGGGCCGTCACGGCCGTGACCTCCTCGACCAGCGCCACCGCCGGGCGGGCCGTCAGGTCCCGCACGACCTCGATGTCCGGCACGAGGCCGAGCCGGAGCGCGAGGGCCGGGTTCTGCGGATCGAGCAGTACCCGCAGGGCGCGGGCCTGACGGTGTTCCACGGGCATTTCGTCCACCGGGAAAGCATATCTGACGCGAAGTCAGGAGTCTTTCCGGCTGGTCTTCCCAACTGTCGGGGCGTGCGTTATACATTCCCTCACCGGCCGGTCCTAGAACGCGTTCTAGAACCGGCCCCCGTATACGACCTCGGTGCGGCCGACGGTGCGGACGTGCCGCACCGAGGTCTTCCAGGGCAGCGACATTCCAACGACAGGGAGCCGCATCCTCATGCCGATCGATGCCGCCAGGGCCCTCGCCGCCGACCCCCGCCAGGGGACCATCGGCTGGGACCACAAGGACATCCAGCTCTACCATCTCGGACTCGGCGCGGGCCGGCCGGCCAACGACCCGGACGAACTGCGCTACACCCTCGAATCCAAGCTCCACGTCCTCCCCAGCTTCGCGACCGTCGCCGGCGCCGGCATGGCCATGATGGGCGGCCTCGCCGCCCCCGGGATCGACGTCAACCTCGCCCACGTCCTGCACGGCGGCCAGTCCATCGAGCTGCACCGGCCCATCCCCGTCAAGGGCGACGCCACCTCCCGCGCCAAGGTCGCCGCCCTCTACGACAAGGGCAAGGCGGCCGTGATCGTGCTGCGCACCGAGGTCGCGGACGCCGACGGACCGCTGTGGACCAGCGACGCGCAGATCTTCGTACGCGGCGAGGGCGGCTTCGGCGGCGAGCGCGGGCCCTCCGTCAAGGAGGAACTGCCGGGCCGCGCCCCCGACCGGACCGAGGAACGGCACATCCGCGAGGACCAGGCGCTCCTCTACCGCCTCTCCGGCGACTGGAACCCCCTGCACGCCGACCCAGAGTTCGCCAAGCTGGCCGGCTTCGACCAGCCCATCCTGCACGGCCTCTGCTCGTACGGGATGACCCTCAAGGCCGTCGTCGACACGGCGCTCGGCGGGGACGTCTCCCGCGTCCGCGCCTACCGCACGCGCTTCGCCGGGATCGTCTTCCCGGGCGAGACGCTCCGCATCCGGATGTGGCAGGAGCCCGGCCGCGTCCTGGTGTCGGTGACCGCCGTCGAACGGGACGACGCGCCGGTCCTCGCCGACACCGTCGTCGAACACTCGTAGTCGTACGCCCCTTAAGGAGCCGCACCGTGCGCGCAGCACTGCAGAGCGAGATCGGCCAGGACAAGCTCGAGGTCGTCGACGACATGGAAGCCGTGGGCTTCGGCCCCGGCAAGGTCAGGATCCGCGTCAAGGCCACTGGCCTCTGCCACTCCGACCTCTCCGCGATGAGCGGCGTACTGCCCCAGCCCGCCCCCTTCATCCCCGGCCACGAGGGCTCCGGCGTGATCACGGACGTCGGCGACGGGGTCACCAGCCACCAGATCGGCGACCGCGTCCTCGTCTGCTGGCTGCCGCCGTGCGGGCACTGTCCCTCCTGCAAGCGCGGCCAGGGCCACCTGTGCCTGGAGGCCTTCGGGAACGTCGCCACCCCCAACTTCAAGCGGGCGGCCAGCGACATCTTCGGCTTCGCCGGCACCGGCACCTTCTCCGAGGAGATGGTCGTACCGGCCGCCTGCGCCATCCCGATCCCCGACGACCTGCCCTTCGACATCGCGGCGCTGATCGGCTGCGGCGTCACCACCGGACTCGGCGCGGCCATCAACACCGCCAAGGTGGAGGCCGGCTCCTCGGTCGCCGTCATCGGCTGCGGCGGCGTCGGCATATCCGTCATCCAGGGCGCCAAGGTCCAGGGCGCCGCCCAGATCATCGCCGTGGACCCGGTCGCCTCGCGGCGCGAGGCGGCGCTGCGCTTCGGCGCCACCGAGGCGGTCTCCCCCGAGGAGTTCGCCGACGCCAAGAACCGGATCACGGCCGGCGAGGGCTTCGACTACGTCTTCGAGGTCGTCGGCAAGTCCGCGACCGCGCAGAAGGCGTACGAGATGACGCGCCGCGGCGGCTCCGTCGTCATCGTCGGCGCGGGCGCCCTCGACGACAACTTCCAGATCAACATGTTCTCGCTGTTCTTCGACGAGAAGAAGATCCTCCCGTCGATGTACGGCGGCGGCGACGTGCTGCGCTCCTACGAGCGCACCATCGCGCTCTGGCGGGCCGGCCGCATCGACCTGGCGAACCTGATCACCCACCGGGTGAGCCTCGCCGAGATCAACGAGGCCCTCGACCAGATGCGCACGGGCGTCGCCCTGCGCACCTGCATCGAACTCTGACCCGTTCTGCCGACTCCGAGGGGAACCGTACGGATGTCACTGCCACTTGAGGGACTCTCCGCCATCGTCACGGGCGCGGGCCGCGGGCTCGGCCGGGCCGAGGCGATCGAACTCGCCCGGCTCGGCGCGAGCGTGGTCGTCAACGACTTCGGCCAGCCCGGCCGCGACGGCTCCGGGGAGGCCTCGGCCGCCCCGGCGCAGGAGGTGGCCGAGGAGATCCGCGCGGCGGGCGGCCGGGCGGTGGCGCACCTGGGTGACGTGGCCGACTTCGAGCAGGCGCGCGAGCTGGTCGAGCTGGCCGTGAGCAGCTTCGGGAAGCTCGACATCCTGGTCAACAACGCGGGCATCCTGCGCGACCGGATGGTCTTCTCGATGTCGGAGGAGGAGTGGGACTCGGTGATCCGGGTCCACCTCAAGGGCCACTTCAACACCACCCACTTCGCCTCCGTGCACTGGCGCGAGCGCTCGAAGGCGGCGGGCGGCCCGGTCTACGGCCGGATCGTCAACACCTCCTCCGAGGCCTTCCTCGGCGGCTCGGCCGGCCAGCCCAACTACGCGGCGGCCAAGGGCGGCATCGTGGGCCTGACCACCTCGACCGCCCTGGCCCTCGCCAAGTACGGGGTGACGGCCAACGCCATCTGCCCGCGCGCCCGCACCCGGATGACCGAGGACGTCTTCGCCGGCTTCGAGGTCCCGGAGGAGGGCAAGCTGGACGCCCTCGCCCCCGAGCACGTCTCCCCGCTCGTCGGCTACCTCGCCTCGCCCGCCTCCGCCAAGGCCAACGGCCAGCTGTTCGTCGTACACGGCGGCATCGTCGTCGTCATGGAACGACCGAAGGTGGCCGCCAAGTTCGACACGGGCAAGGAGGCCTTCTCCTACGAGGAGCTCGACGAGGTCCTGACCCCGTACTACGACTCCCGCCCGGCCAACGAGACCTTCGCCGCGACGGAGGTCCTGGGCCTCAAGCACGCCTGACCGGCCTGCCGGAACCGCCGCCGCGCCCCCGCCCTACCGCCCCGACAGCGGAGCCTGCTGGAGCGGCACCGGGCGGGGCGGGGCCGGCGGCGGATCCAGCCGGACCGGCGGGGGAGGGGACACGGGCAGGCTCAGGCCGAGGATCCCGCACGGCACGTCCTGCGTCGCGTATGGCAGGTGGAGGCGACCCTGCGGGCTCCACAGCCCCGCACCGCCGAGCCAGCCGGCCGGGGCGGCCAGCCGGAACACGTGACGGTCGGCGGGACGCCACAGGGCGATGTCCCCCTCGGGCAGCCGCAACGCCACCCCGCAGGTCTCCGGCATCAGGGCCTGGCCCGGCTGCACGGCGAAGGGGAGCGCCTCCCCGAGCCGCAGGCACTCCGGGAAGCGCACCGGACGCGAACTGCCCAGTACTCCCCAGCCCAGGCGCGGTTCGCCCGGGGCGTCGGAGCGGATCAGCAGCAGCCCGCTGTCCGGATCCGCCAGCAGCAGCCGGTCGTCGCTGTCCTCGGCGATCTGCAGCAGTGGGGAGACCTCGCCCCGCCCCAGGTCCACGACGACGGCCTTGGTCGTGCCCTCCAGCTCACGGTCCAGGGCCAGCAGCCGGCCCACCCGGTCCAGCCACACCCCGCCGGAGCACCGCCCCGGGATCCGGGCGACCGGCTGCGGCCCGAAGGAGCACCCGGCCACCTGCCACACCGTGGTCACCCCGTCCGCCGAGGCCAGCGCGAAGGCGTCGGAGCCCTCCGGGCACGGCGGGAGCAGCCGCACCCGTACGCCTTCCTGCGCGTCCACCGCGCCCAGCTGGAGCTCCCCGGTGCGCGGCCCGGTGGCCGCCCCCGTCGGGTACAGCAGCGCGAAGGCGTGCCGCTCCGCGACCCGCCGGTGGATCAACACCCGCCCGTCGGTCAGCGGCAGCACCTCGCTGTCGGCCTCCTCGGGCTGCGAGAGCGGCAGCGGAACCGCGTACGGCTCGGGCCCGGCCAGGGTCCAGCGCTCCACGAAGCGCGCCTCCCCCTCCCCGGCAAGCCGGGCGGCGTACGACCCGTCCACCGCGATCGTGAACGGGGCCATGGTCGTCATCTCGATGGCACAGACAGACATCCGTGCGTCACCTCCGGAGGGGAAGCTAGTTTTCGGGCTTCCCGCCGAACAACACGTCCACGGCGGCTTCACACATACGGGTGTCCGGGTGGCGATTCGTTTGTGGTGGACGAGGCGATTGTGCTGTGCGATATCGGGGTGTTTGGGGTGGGGTCGAGTTCAGTGCCGCACCAGAGGTGTGATCAGCCCCCCGCCCCCACCTCCCGGGAGCGAGCGCCGCCGCAGGTCCTCGACGCCCTGCGCGGCTTCCCGGTCAAGCAGTACGGGCAGGTCGCGGTGACGGGGACGGTAGCCTTGGCCCGTGCCCCGTCTCTCTGAAGTCATCGCCGCGCTGGACGCTCTCTGGCCCCCCTCGCGGGCCGAGCAGTGGGATGCCGTGGGAACCGTCTGCGGCGACCCCGAAGCCGAGGTCGGCCGGGTCCTGTTCGCCGTGGACCCCGTCCAGGAGATCGCCGACGAGGCGGTGAAGCTGGGCGCCGACCTGATCGTCACCCACCACCCCCTCTACCTGCGGGGCACCACCACCGTCGAGGCCGGCACCTTCAAGGGCCGCGTCGTGCACACGCTGATCAAGAACGACATCGCGCTGCACGTCGCCCACACCAACGCCGACACCGCCGACCCGGGCGTCTCCGACGCCCTCGCCGGCGCACTCGACCTGCGGATCACCGGCCCGCTGGTGCCCGACCCGACCGACCCCGAGGGCCGCCGCGGCCTCGGCCGGCTCTGCGAACTGGACCACCCCGAGACCCTGCGCGAGTTCGCGGCCCGCGCCGCCGCCTGGCTTCCGCAGACCGCTCAGGGCATCCGCTTCGCGGGCGACCCGGACGCCCTCATCCGTACCGTCGCCGTCAGCGGAGGCTCCGGCGACAGCCTCTTCGAGCAGGTCAGAGCCGCGGGCGTGGACGCCTTCCTGACCGCCGACCTGCGCCACCACCCGGTGTCCGAGGCCCGCGAGCAGAGCCCGCTCGCCCTCGTCGACGCCGCCCACTGGGCCACCGAGTGGCCCTGGTGCGAGCAGGCCGCCGCGCAGCTCGACGCGATCTCCGAGCGCAAGGGCTGGGGTCTGCGCACCCATGTCTCGCGCACGGTCACCGACCCCTGGACGGCGCACGCGCCGTCCGTCACACACCCTTCTATCCCTGGAGCCCCCAACTGAACGCCGAGCCCGCCGACCAGATCCGACTTCTCGACGTCCAGGCGCTGGACGTCCGGCTGTCTCAGCTCACCCACAAGCGCAAGTCGCTGCCCGAGCACGCCGAGCTCGACGCGCTCACCAAGGACCTGACGCAGCAGCGCGACCTGCTCGTCGCCGCCCAGACCCAGGCGAGCGACACCGCGCGCGAGCAGACCAAGGCCGAGCAGGACGTCGACCAGGTGCGCCAGCGCGCCGCCCGCGACCAGCAGCGGCTGGACTCCGGCGTCGGCATCTCGGCCCGGGACCTGGCGAACCTGCAGAGCGAGGTCGTCTCCCTCGCCAAGCGCCAGGGCGACCTGGAGGACGTGGTCCTCGAGGTCATGGAGCGCCTGGAGGCGGCGACGGAGCGCGTCACCGAGCTCACCGAGCGCGTGTCCGCCCTGGAGGCCAAGGTGGCGGACGCCACCGCGCGCCGGGACGCGGCCACCGCCGAGATCGACGCCGAGGCCGCGAAGGTCACCAAGGACCGCGAGGTCATCGTCGCGTCCATGCCGACGGACCTGATGGCCCTGTACGAGAAGATCCGCGTCAAGCAGGGCGGGGTCGGCGCCGCGCGCCTGTACCAGCGCCGCTGCGAGGGCTGCCGGCTGGAGCTCGACATGGCCGAGGTGAACGAGATCAAGGCCGCGGCCCGCGACCAGGTCGTACGTCACGAGAACTGCGGCCGCATCCTGGTCCGTACGGCGGACTCGGGCATCTGATGCCGAGGCCTGGCGGGTTCGTCGTGGAGGCGGACGGCGGATCCCGGGGCAACCCGGGACCCGCCGGCTACGGCGCGGTCGTCCTCGACCCGGCGACCGGCGAGACGCTGGCCGAGCGCGCGGAGTACATCGGCGTCGCGACGAACAACGTGGCGGAGTACAAGGGCCTGATCGCCGGGCTCAAGGCCGCCCGCGAGCTCGCGCCGGACGCGCAGGTCCTGGTGCGGATGGACTCCAAGCTCGTCGTCGAGCAGATGTCGGGCCGCTGGAAGATCAAGCACCCGGACATGAAGCCCCTGGCGGCGGAGGCGGCGAAGATCCTTCCGCGCGCCCAGGTCACGTACGAGTGGATCCCGCGCGAGAGGAACAAGCACGCGGACCGGCTCGCCAACGAGGCGATGGACGCGGGCAAGCGCGGCAGGCCGTGGGAGCCGTCCGACTCCACGGCCGCGCTGGACGCCTCGGCGGCGCGGGCCCTTTCGGCGGTACCGCCGTCCGGGCCGCCCGGGGACGCCGCGGCGGGCGCCGCAGCCGTCCGGGCCGCGCTGGCCGCCGGAGGCGGTACGCCCGCCCGCGGTGCGGCTTCCCGCGGAGCGGGCTTCAGCGGGGGAGCGGGCTTCAGCGGTGAGGCCTCTGGCGGGGCGGCTTCTCGCGGTGCGGTCTCCGGCGTTGCGGCCTCCGGCGTTGCGGCCGAGCCGGCTCCGGCTGCCGCCGCTCCTGCGGCTGCGGCCGCGGCCGACGCGCCCGCCCGGGGGCAGGGCTGGGGTCCGGACATGGGGGCTCCGGCCACCTTCGTGCTGCTGCGGCACGGAGAGACCGCGCTCACCCCGCAGAAGCGCTTCTCCGGCAGCGGGGGGTCCGACCCCGAGCTGTCCCCGGCCGGCCGCCGTCAGGCCGCCGCCGTGGCCGAGGCACTCGCCGCCCGCGGCACCGTGCAGACGGTCATCAGCTCCCCGCTGCGCCGCTGCCGCGAGACCGCGCAGGCGGTCGCCGACCGACTGGGTCTGACCGTGACGGTCGAGGACGGTCTGCGCGAGGTGGACTTCGGTGCCTGGGAGGGCCTGACCTTCGCCGAGGTGCAGGAGCGTTTCCCGGACGACCTCCAGGCCTGGCTGGACTCCCCGAGGGCGGCCCCCACGGGCGGCGGCGAAAGCTTCGCGGCCGCCACCCGCCGGATCTCGGCCACCCGTGACCGACTGCTGGCCGCGCACGCGGGCCGCACGGTCCTCCTCGTCACCCACGTGACCCCGGTCAAGATCCTCGTCCGCCTCGCGCTGGGCGCCCCGCCGGAAGCGCTGTTCCGCATGGAACTCTCGGCTGCCTCGCTGTCGGCCGTCGCCTACTACGCCGACGGCAACGCCTCGGTCCGGCTGCTGAACGAGACGTCGCACTTGCGGTGACCCTGCGGGTTGGTTGCGCCGCTTGGGCGGGGTCGGGGTGGGGGTCGGTTGGGGTGGGGGCGGGCGCGCGCCGGGGCGTCTCCTCGGGC
This sequence comes from Streptomyces sp. NPDC046308, assembly GCF_055588065.1. Taxonomy (NCBI): domain Bacteria; kingdom Bacillati; phylum Actinomycetota; class Actinomycetes; order Kitasatosporales; family Streptomycetaceae; genus Streptomyces; species Streptomyces sp. NPDC046308. The sequence continues at coordinate 349,071 of NZ_JBVJFB010000002.1, read as the reverse complement.
GCCAAACGTGTCGGGGTGTCGGAAAGCTGGGCGGCAGTGCGTTTGGCACCCTGCGGGGATCACCCCGACACACACCCACCCCCACCCCAACCGACCCGGCCCGCCGCACCATCCGGCCTGGCGGCCGCGCAAATTCAGCCTCCGCCGCGCCAATTCAGCCCCTCCGGCGTTTGAGGAGCGGGTCCGGGCGGAGCCCGGCGGGGTGTGGGGCGGAGCCCCGGGCTTTGGGCCGCACTACGGCGGCGCCCCGGACCGGCGAGCGGCGCGGGGCGAAGGGGCAGACGAGCCGGCCTGTACGCCGGGTTCTGTCGCCCGGCGACCTCGCGGTCGCCGGGGAGACGGCCATCCATCTAGGACCGGTGTTGCCACCGGCCTCGTGCGGTCTACCCGCGAACTCGGGCGGGCAGCCCTCGATCGTTCGCGCAGACCCGTCCGGAGACGGATCCTCTTGACCTTGCTCCGGGTGGGGTTTACCTAGCCGCCTGAGTCACCTCAGGCGCTGGTGGTCTCTTACACCACCGTTTCACCCTTACCGAGGACCGAGGTCCCCGGCGGTCTGTTTTCTGTGGCACTGTCCCGCGGGTCACCCCGGGTGGGCGTTACCCACCACCCTGCCCTGTGGAGCCCGGACGTTCCTCGGCGGGATCCGAGGATCCCGACGCGGCCGCCCGGCCGACTCGTCTGCCGTGGTGGACATGTTACCCGGGGCGGTGGCCAGGCTTGACCTTGACGCAACGGCAGGGTCTCTACTGGGCTCATGCGCATCGGAGAGATCGCCGCGGTCGTCGGGGTCACCACCCGGGCGATCCGGCACTACCACCATGTCGGACTGCTCCCGGAGCCGGAGCGGCGCCCCAACGGGTATCGGGCCTACAGCGTCCGCGACGCCGTCCTGCTGGCCCGCGTACGCCGCCTCACCGAGCTCGGGCTGAGCCTCGACGAGGTGCGTGACGTGCTCGCGGACGACGCCGGGCGCGAACTGGCCGACGTACTCGAAGAGCTCGACGCCGACCTGGCCCGGCAGGAGGCCGCGATCGCGGAGCGCCGCCGGCGGCTCGCGGTGCTGCTCGCCGCCGGGCCGGGGGAGGGCGAGCCCCTGTCGCCCGCGCTCGCCGAACTGCTGGCGAAGGCGCCCGCGACCGACTCCCCGACCGCGGCCAAGGACCGCGAGCACCTGATCCTCCTCGACGCGGCCGGCGCGGGCGGCCAGGAGGTCTACGCCGCCCTCGGGCCGCTCGCCGCCGACCCCGCCGTGCTCGCCCTGTACGAGCGCCTCGACGATCTCGCCGACGCGCCCGTGGACGATCCGCGGATCCCGGCGCTGGCGGCGGACCTCGTGGCGTCCGTCCCCGACGAGGTGTTCGCGGCGATCCCCGCCGACGGGGCGGTCGTGGCCGGGTTCAAGGAGGCGCTGCTCGCCGAGTACGCGCCCGCGCAGGCGGAGGTCGTCCGCCGCGTCATGGAGGCGTTCGTCGAGAGGGGGCGGGGATGACCCGCATACGGGCGGCGCGGATCGCCGTCACCGCCGTGGTCCCGGCGGAGCTGGCGCTCGTGGTGTGCCTGGCGGCCGGGATGCGGCTGCCCGGCTGGGCGCTCGCCGCCACCGAGGTGCTGCTCGTCGCCGTGCTGCTGCTGGAGGCGTGGGTGCTGCACGGCCTGTACGCCGCCGGGCGGGCCCGGGGCATGGGGCGCCGGGCGGCCGTGCGCGCGGCCGTCCGCGCCGTGGTTCCGGTGCAGGTGCGGCGGCTGCTGCGGCACGAGCTGCACGCCCTCGCCGCCCTCGGGAGGTGGACGGTTCGGGGGCGGCACGGGGTGCGCCCGGGCGATCTCGCCGTCGCGTACACGGGACCGCAGACGGCCATGATGTACGGGATGCTCTTCGTGTCGGTGGTCGAGACGGTGGCCCTGGCCCTCCTCATTCCCTGGCCGGCGGTCCACCGGGTGGTCCTCGTGCTCGACGTGTACGGGATCCTGCTCGTGCTCGCCCTGCACGCCGCCTGCGTCACCCGGCCGCACGTGGTCCGCCCGGACGGGTCCCTGCTGATCCGCTACGGCGCCCTCTTCGACCTGGCCGTCCCGGCGGACGCGGTGGCCTCGGTCCGGGTCGACCGCCGCTACCCCGAGGGCCGGCTGGTCGGCCTGTCCGAGGACGGGGTGCTCGACCTGATCGTCGGCAGCCAGACCACGGTGACCGTGGAGCTGGCCCGCCCGCTCCCTTTCACCCGCCCGCTCGGGGCCCGGGGCGAGGCGCGGACCGTCCGCTTCCACGCCGACGACCCGGCCGCGCTGGTCGCCGCGGTGCGGGCAGCCGCTACGGCAGGCTGAAGAGGATCTTGTCCTTGTCGAGGCCCGCCTCCGGGTTGGCCAGGGTGAGCTCGGCCCGGACACTCGCGCCGAGTTCGAGCGGCCCGCTCTTCCTCGTGATCCGGCCCATCACGGGGGGTTCCGCCAGATACACCAGGCCCTCTTTGGGCCGTCCCTGCTCCGCGTCGGTGTCGATGACGGCGGCGTCGAAGATCTCGTGCTCCCGGTTCTTGAGCAGTGCCGCCTCCACGACGTCCACGGACTCCCTGTCCGCGGCGTTCCCCTGGCTCCTCTTCATCGTGGCCGGCAGGCCGGTCAGCTTCGCGAGCACCCAGTCCGGCGGGTCCTGCTCCGCGCAGGCGGCCACGCACAGCGCACCGGTGTACCGGTCGACCAGACGCCGCATCGGAGCCGTGCAGTGCGCGTACGGGGCCGCGATGGAGGCGTGTTGGGGATGCGCGGGGAGGACGCCGCCGAGGAAGGCCGTGTAGTCCGCCCCCCTGAACAGGCGGGTGGCCTCGTGGAGGAAAGCAGCCTCTTTCCGCTTCTTCGGGTCGAGGGAGCGGATCAGCTCGGCGTACGACATGTGGTGCTTCCAGTCGATGCCGAGCTTCTTGGCGATCTTCCGCAGGGCCGGGACCGGGTCGGGGGTCCGCAGCTGCTGGGTCCGCAGGATGCCCGTACCGCTTTCCAGCATGATCGCGGCCGCCCGCATGCCGGTCAGGAGGGAGATCTGCTCGTTCCAGCCCTCCACGGCCAGCGGTGTCCGGTAGCTCAGCCGGAACTCCCCGTCCTGGAGGGTGACCTCCTGGTCCGGCAGCATGAGCGAGACGGCGTTGCGTTCGGCCTCGATGGTCTCGCGGAGCAGGCCGATCTCGCGGAGCAGCATGAGGGAGGGCCCGGCCGTCCCCGCGTCGATGTCCCGCTGGGCACCCGCGTAGTCGAGCTTGGTCCGGCTGCGGACCAGGGCGCGGAACACGGTGGTGGCGGTCACCTCGCCGTCGGCGTCCAGGTCGTGCTGCCACAGGAGGGCCGGGACGCTCTTGTTCGTGGGGAGCAGGCTGGCCGCGCCCTCGGAGAGCACGGCGGGGTGCAGGGGCACCTTGAGGTCGGGGAAGTACAGCGTCTCGACGCGTTTGTGCGCCTCGGTGTCGATCACGCCGCCGGGCTCGACGAAGGCGCCCATGTCGGCGATGGCGTAGTGGACGCGGTACCCGCCGCCCGCCCGCCGCTCCAGGTGCATGGCCTGGTCGAGGTCCTTCGAGTCCGGCGGGTCGATCGTGAAGAAGGGCAGGTCGGTGGCGTCCTTGTGGGACAGCACGGGCGCGGCGGCGGCCGCAGTGGCCGCCTCGACCACGGGCTCGGGGAAGTCCGGGGTGACGTGCATTTCCGTACGGAGCTTCTTCAGGGCGTTGTGCAGCGCGGCCTCGGCCGCGTCGGAGAGGTGGATCGGGCGACGGGGCATGACCCGAGCGTAGGTCGGCGGGCACGGAGCGGCACGGTGAGCGGGGCCGGGCGGGGACCGGCCGGAAGAGGGGGGAAGGGGGCCGCGCGGGAGGGCCTACGCTGGCATGTCGGGGCCGCACCCCCGCGCTCGTACGCGAAGAAGGAGAACCACCGTGCTCGTGCTGCTGCCGCCGTCCGAAGGAAAGGCCGCCGGCGGCTCCGGCGCACCGCTGAAGCCGCAGTCGCTGTCGCTGCCCGGCCTGGCCCCGGCCCGTGCGGCGGTCCTGGAGGAACTGGTCGAGCTGTGCGCGGGCGACGAGCTCAAGGCGCGCGAGGTGCTGGGGCTGAGCGAGGGCCTGCGGGGCGAGGTCGCGAAGAACGCGGAGCTGCGCTCGGCGGTGGCCCGGCCGGCGGGGGAGGTCTACACGGGCGTGCTGTACGACGCGCTGGGCCTGGCCGGCCTGCCCGCGGCGGCGCGGGCGCGTGCGGAGGACGCGCTGCTGGTGTTCTCGGGGCTGTGGGGCGCGGTGCGGATCACCGACCGCATCCCCTCGTACCGCTGCTCGATGGGCGTGAAGCTGCCGGGGCTGGGCGCGCTCGGCGCGTACTGGCGGGAGCCGATGGCCACCGTCTTGCCCGAGGCGGCGGGCGAGGGGCTGGTCCTGGACCTGCGGTCCTCGGCGTACGCGGCCGCGTGGAAGCCGAAGGGCGAGGTGGCGGGGCGGACGGCGACCGTGCGGGTACTGCACTCGCAGATGGTGGACGGGGTGGAGAAGCGGTCGGTGGTGAGCCACTTCAACAAGGCGACGAAGGGTCGCCTGGTGCGTGACCTGCTGGTCGCGGGCGCCGCCCCCGCGTCCCCGGCCGAGCTGGTCACGGCCCTGCGGGACCTGGACTACGTGGTCGAGGCCGAGGCCCCCGCGAAGCCGGGCAAGGCCTGGTCCCTCGACGTGGTGGTCACCCAGATCCACCACTGACGCGCCGTTGCCCGGGGGCTCCGCCCCCGGCCTTGCCGGCGGGCGTCAGTCGTATCCGGCCTCGCCGGCGTTTGAGGCGCGGGGTCTGGGGCGGAGCCCGGGTCAGCGGCCCAGAGGCCAGGCGACCGCGGCCGGGGTCAGGTTCGCGGTACCCGCGTAAGCCGCGCAGGCGTCCGTCAGCGTTTCCAGGAGCGTCAGCGGATCCGGCAGGGGGTGCTCCATGCCGCGCAGCCAGGTCACCGACAGGTCACCGGGGAGGGCCGCCGGCGGGAGCAGGACGTAGCTGCCGCGGCAGTGCCAGCGCAGGCCGGGGTGCTCGTCCATCGTCTCGGGGTGACAGTCCAGTTCGCACGGCCACCACTCGTCCTCGTCCTCGGGGGTGCCGCGGGTGGCGGTGAAGAAGAGCATGCGGGCCTGCTCGCCGGTGCCGCCGGACTCGGCGACGGGGCCGACCTCGATCCCGGCCTCCAGCAGACGGGCCAGGGCGGCGGCGCCGGCTTCCAGCGGGACGTCGAGCACGTCGTGGACCATGCCGGTCGCGGTGATGAAGTTGGCCTGGGGCTGGTTGCGCGCCCAGCGTTCGACCTGGGCGCGGTCGGTGGTGGACTGGGTCTGCCAGGCGAAGGAGATGGGGTGCCGCGCGGGCGTGGGACAGCCGACGCGGTCGCACGAACACCGGTAACCGACGGGATGGGCGGCGGGGGCGAGCGGCAGACCGGCGGCGGCGACGGCCAGGAGGAGCGCCTCGCGCTCGCGTGCGGGGTCCTCGGCGGTGGGTTTCTGGCGCCGGCGCAGCCACTGGGAAATCCTGCTCTGCTCGCCGCGTTTGACGCGGCCGGACTCAGACCCCATCTATCCCCTCACCTCACCGTATCCCCGGCGGACCTTCACATCGTCCCACCATCCTGCGCCCCGGGTGACCGCTCTTGACGACCGGGGGCCGGGGATGAGTGACCGACAAATCGCCGTATATCAATAGGATCAGGGCTAATCTCCTCGGGTGGCGGCCGGCCACCGGCCGCCTAGCGGGCGGTGACGTTGGCCACCCCGCCCAGCACCCGGTCCACGAGCGCGTCCGTGTAAGCGTGCGTCAGGGGCGCGGTGCGCAGCAGCCAGCGGTACGTCAGCGGCCCGAGCAGCATCTCCACGGTCAGCCGCAGGTCGGTGTCCGGTGCGAGCTGGCCGGCCTCCCGGGCCGTGTGCAACCGGGCCTCGTACAGGGCGAGCTGCGGCTCCAGCAGCTGCTCGGTGAAGCGGGCGCCGAGTTCCGGGTCGGTGGCCCCGGCCGCCGTCAGGGCGCGCGCGGGGGCCTCGTACTTCTCGTCGTTGAACTCGTCCACCGTGGCGCGCAGTACGTACTTCAGGTCGGCGGCGAGGTCCCCGGTGTCGGGGAAGCCGGTCCACTCGCCGTCCGTCTCCGCGTCGCCGGCCAGGGCCAGCGAGGCGTCGAGGAGGACGGCGGCCTTCGACGGCCACCAGCGGTAGATGGTCTGCTTGCCGACGCCCGCACGGGCGGCGATGGCCTCGATGGTCAGCTTGTTGTAGCCGACCTCCCCGACCAGGGCGAGAGCGGCGTCGAGGATGGCGCGCCGGGAGCGGTCGCTGCGGCGGGTGGCGTCAGGGGTCTTGGTCATGGCCGGAACCTATCAATGCGAGACGTCTCGTCTTCCTATGGTTGCGTAAACCACCCGGTCAGTTCACTGTGTCGTCCAGCGGGAGGAGAGACGATTCCCTTCCGTACTCGTCCCGAGTCGTGAAAGTCGTGAGGAGCCTTCTTTGCGCAGAGACGCCACACCCCGGCGCTACCTGATGTGCCCACCCGCACACTTCAAGGTCACGTACTCCATCAATCCGTGGATGGACCCCACGAAACCGGTGGACCTGCCCCTCGCACACGCCCAGTGGGAAGACCTGAGGGACCGCTACCGCGCCCTCGGCCACACCGTCGAGACCCTCGTACCCGATCCGGGGCTGCCCGACATGGTGTTCGCGGCGAACGGGGCCCTGGTCGTCGACGGCCGGGTGCTCGGCGCCCGGTTCGCGTACCCGGAACGGGCCGCCGAGGCCGAGATCCACCTCGACTGGTTCCGCGGCCACGGCTTCCAGGACGTCCACGAGCCGTCCCACGTCAACGAGGGCGAGGGCGACTTCGCGGTCACGGCCACCTACATCCTGGCCGGCCGGGGCTTCCGCTCCAGCCCGCTCTCGCACGACGAGGCCCAGGAGTTCTTCGGCCGGCCCGTCATCGGCCTCGACCTGGTGGACCCGCGCTACTACCACCTGGACACGGCGCTCAGCGTCCTCGACGGCGACGAGATCATGTACTACCCGGACGCCTTCTCGCCCGGCAGCCAGGGCGTGCTCAGGCGCCTCTTCCCGGACGCCCTGATCGCGGACGGCCGGGACGCGGCCGCCCTCGGCCTGAACGCCGTGTCCGACGGCCGGCACGTCCTGCTCCCCCAGGCGGCCACCGGCCTGCTGGCACCGCTACGGGACCGGGGGTTCGAGCCGATCCCGATGGACCTGGGCGAACTGCTCAAGGGCGGCGGCAGCGTGAAGTGCTGCACGCAGGAGCTGCGGCCCTAGGTCACTCGTCCTCATCGGAGGGGGGCGGCCAGGCCTGGCCCCAGTCGACGTCCCGCGCCGCCTTGTAGAGGTCGCCGTGGCGCTTGGTCACGTTGACCCGGGTCAGGCCCGCCCCCTCGCCGTCCTGCGGGCCGCACAGCTCCAGCTGGACCAGACCCTTGCGGATCTGCGGCTTGCGGGTGATCCGGAAGGCGGCCGGCTCCACCGGGAAGCGGGTCGCCGCGACGTAGCTGAACTTCTCGTCCTCGTACGGGAGCGAGCCGCCCTTGACCTGCCGGTGCAGGGAGGACCGGCTGACCCGCGCCGAGAAGTGGCACCAGTCCTGCCCGACCCGGATCGGGCAGGTCCCGTCGTGCGGGCACGGGGCGGCGACCCGCAGCCCGGCCGCGATCAGCTGGTCGCGGGCCTCGCGGACGCGGAGGTAGCCCTCCGGCGTGCCCGGCTCGATCAGCACCACCGCCTGCCCGGCCCGCGCCGCCTCGGCGACCACCGCCGTACGGTTCTGCGGGGTCAGCTCGCCCAGCACGTACGAGACCGTGACCAGGTCGACGTCGGGCAGGGACAGGCCGGATCCGATGACGGCCCGTCGCCAGTCCGCGGCGCGGAGCACCGGCGAGGCCGAGGCCCGCGCCAGCTCCTGGCCGAGCTTCAGCGCCGGATCCGCCCAGTCCAGCACCGTGGTCTGCCGCGGGCCGTCCCAGGTGGCGTCCACCGCCCAGGTCGCGGCGCCCGTGCCGCCGCCCACGTCCACGTGCGAGGCCGGCGCCCAGCTCGGTGCCGCCTCGGCCAGCCCGTCCAGGGCCGCCCGTACCGCCTCGAAGGTGGCGGGCATCCGGTACGCCGCGTACGCCGCCACGTCGGAGCGGTCGCGCAGGACCGGGGCGTCGGTCGGGGTCTGCCCCCGGTAGCTGGCGATGAGCCGCTCGACGGCGGCCGCGGCCTGCTTGGGCGGGAGGCCGTCGAGCAGTCCGCCGAGCGTGCGGCGGAGGGTTTCGGCGGTGGTGGGGGCGGAGGCGTTCACCTGCGAAGTTTATGTCGCAGGCCGCGGTGGCCCCGCCGGCCGGGGTGGCCCCGGCCCCGCGCCTCACACGCCGGCGGAGCCGGACTGCGCGGCGGGGCCGGAACTCCACGGGCGGCACAGGCCCAGGAAGGCGGTCAGGGAGAGGAGGGCGCACACCAGTTGGACCAGGGCCATCGGTACGGCCGTGTCCTCGCCCGCGATGCCCACCAGCGGTGAGGCGATCGCGCCGATCAGGAACGACGAGGTGCCCAGCAGCGCGGAGGCCGAGCCGGCCGCGTGCGGGGTGCGCATCAGGGCCTGGGCGTTGGTGTTCGGCAGGACCACGCCCATCGCCGACATCAGGACGAACAACGCGGCGGCGACCGGCGTCAGCCCGACCTCCCCGAACACCCCCGTCGACATGAGCAGCAGGGCCACCGCGGCGGCCGTGATGGTCGCGAGGCCGGCGGCCAGGACCTTGTCCAGGCTGACCCGGCCGACCAGCAGCTTGCCGTTGACCTGGCCGACGAGGATCAGACCGACCGAATTCAGGCCGAAGAGCAGGGCGAAGGCCTGGGGCGAGGCCCCGTAGATCTCCTGCACCACGAAGGGGGAGGCGGAGATGTAGGAGAAGAGCACGGCGAAGGCGAAGCCGCCGGTCAGGGTGTAGCCGGCGAAGACGCGGTCGCCGAGGAGCCCCCGCATGGTCCGCAGGGCGGAGCCGACGCCGCCGGTGTGCCGCCGTTCCGGCGGCAGGGTCTCGCCGAGGCCGCGCCAGACCATCAGGGTGAGGACCGTGCCGACGCCGGTGAGGACGACGAAGACGCCCCGCCAGTCGGCGAAGCGCAGCACCTGCCCCCCGATGAGTGGGGCGATGATCGGGGCGGCCCCGGATATGAGCATCAGGGTGGAGAAGAAGCGGGCCATCTCGTCCCCGTCGTACAGGTCGCGTACGACGGCCCGTGCGATGACGATCGCGGCGGCGCCCGCCAGGCCCTGGAGCAGCCGGAAGGAGATCAGCAGCTCGGCGGTCGGCGCGAGGGCGCAGATCGCGGTGGCCAGGACGTAGACGGCCATGCCGGCGAGCAGGGGCCGGCGCCGGCCCCACTTGTCGCTCATCGGGCCGATCACGAGCTGGCCCAGGGCCATGCCGGCGAGGCAGGCCGTGAGGGTGAGCTGGATGGTCGCCGCGGGGCTGTTCAGGTCATCGGTGACCTGAGGCAGGGCCGGCAGGTACATGTCCATGGACAGCGGGGGGAGGGCGGTGAGCCCCCCGAGTACGAAGGTGACGAGCAGGCTTGTGCGGCGTGCTGCCGTCAGGGGCTTGGTGGTGACGGGGGCGGAGGGCGATTCGGGCGACGAGTCGTGCGAGGGTGCCGTCGCGGGGCCTCTCTCCGACATGCGGAACTCCAGTCTTCTCATCTGCTTTACGCACCCCTGACCGACCCATGCTCTCAGCAATCGGAACGTCCCGGGACCGGGCGGCCGTGTGACGTACCCTGCGGGCCCATGGACGAAAGTACGAAGAAGATCGCCGTGGTGACCGGCGCCGGCTCCGGAATCGGCCGCTCCGTGGCGCTGACCCTGGCAGCGGCGGGCTGGTCCGTGGCCGTCGCGGGCCGTCGGACCGAGCCGCTCGAACAGACCGCCGCCGCGGCCGGCCCCGACGCCGACGTGCTGTGCGTACGGGCGGACGTGAGCGACCCGGACGACGTGACTGCGCTGTTCGAGTCAGTGCGGGCCCGCTACGGCCGCCTCGACCTGCTGTTCAACAACGCCGGCACCTACGGGCCGGGCGGGGTCCCGCTGGAGGACATCACCTACGAGGCCTGGCGCTCGGTCGTGGACGTCAACCTGACCGGCGCCTTCCTGTGCGCGCAGGCCGCCTTCCGGCAGATGATGCGGCAGGACCCGCAGGGCGGCCGCATCATCAACAACGGCTCCATCTCGGCGCACGTGCCCCGCCCGCACTCCATCGCCTACACCGCGACGAAGCACGCGATGACGGGCCTGACGAGGTCCCTGTCGCTCGACGGACGTCCGTACCGGATCGCCTGCGGCCAGATCGACATCGGCAACGCGGCGACCGAGATGACCGAACGCATGCAGACCGGCATCCTCCAGGCCAACGGGCAGCTGGCCGTCGAGCCGGTGATGGACGCCGCCGACGTGGCGCGCACGGTCCTGCACATGGCGCAGCTCCCGCTGGAGGCCAACGTGCAGTTCGCCACGGTGATGGCGACGTCGATGCCCTACATCGGGCGGGGTTAGCGCCGGCCCGCAGGAACCGAGTTCGCAGGACCCGAGTCCGTGCCCGAGTCCGAGTCCGTGCCCGTGCCCGAGTCCGAGTCCGAGTCCGAGTCCGTGCCCGGGCCCCGGTCCGGCTCCGGCGGGTCGATGCCGTGCTGTGCGCGAGCCGTGAGCCGGCCCTGCAGGAACGGGTCGGCGTCCGGGGCGTACGGGCCCCGGTGCGCGGCCAGGTGTTCCTCGATGCGCTCCCACTCGGCGACCACGGCCGGGTCGGCGGCCTCCGCGCGCGCCGCCTCCAGCGCGGCCTCCACCCGGTGGTGCCCCATCCCGACGGCTTCGGCGCGCACCCGGTCGACGGCGGCGCGTTCTCCCGGGGCCGGGTCGTGCGGTTCGTGGGCGGCCTCCACTGCGGCCTCGTCGGGATGTTCGGTCATCGTCGTACCCGTTCTCGCGGTGTGTGCCGGTCGGCCCGCTCGTACCCCGCCGGGAGCCGTCCACTCCGCCCGGCACGAAAGGCCTGGACCCCGCACGGTGCTCCGGACGATCATGGCCACATGACGGACACCGAGGTACTGCGCTACACGGCCTTCTCCCACGACCCCGCCGGCGGCAACCCCGCCGGGGTCGTGCTCGACGCTGCCGGGCTCGACGACGGGGCGATGCTGGCGATCGCCGCCCGCCTGGGGTACAGCGAGACCGCCTTCCTGACCGCACCGCCCGAGGGGTTCGGCGGCCCGGCGGGCCGGTCCTTCACCGTGCGCTACTTCAGCCCGAAGGCGGAGGTCCCCTTCTGCGGGCACGCCACCGTGGCGACGGCCGTGGCACTGGCCGAGCGGATCGGGCCGGGCGAACTGCTCTTCGCGACCCCGGCCGGTACCGTGCCGGTGTCCGTCACCGCCGAGGACGGCGGTCGCCTGCGGGCCACGCTGACCAGCGTCGAGCCGCACACCGAGGAGATCGACGCGGCCGACCTCGCCGAGGCGCTGGCCGCGCTGGACTGGCCGGCGGGCGACCTGGACCCGGCGTTCTCGCCCCGGATCGCCTACGCCGGAGCCCGCCACCTGGTGCTCGGCGCCGCCACCCGGGCCCGGCTCGCGGACCTCGCGTACGACTTCGCCCGCCTGGAGGTTCTGATGCGGCGCCTGGACCTCACCACGGTCCAGCTGGTGCACCGGGCGGGCCCCACGGAGTTCCACGTACGGGACCCCTTCCCGGTCGGCGGCGTCGTCGAGGACCCCGCCACGGGAGCCGCCGCGGCCGCCTTCGGCGCGTACGCGCGGGAGCTCGGCCTGGTCCCGGCGGACGCCGTGCTCACCCTCCACCAGGGCGAGGACATGGGTCGGCCGGGGGTCCTCACGGTGGAACTGCGCACCGGCGACCCCCGGGTCAGGGTGGGCGGCGAGGGCGTCCGCCTCCCGTGAATCCGGCCACGCCGGCGGCGGCGCCGCAGTCGAACAAGGAGGCCCGCTCATGAGGGTGGTCGGATGCGCCGAGGCGGAGCTGCCGGCAGAGCTGGCCCGGCAGGTGGCCGCGCTGGAGGACGCGGCCTGGCCGGGGGCCGAGCCGGGGCACGATCCGGCCCTGGCTCCGCGGGCCCTGCTCCTGCTGGCGGGGGACGGCACCGTGGCCGCCTCGCTGGCGCTGCTGTTCAAGGAGGTCCGGCTCGCGGGGCGGACCTACCGGGCGGCCGGGCTGAGCGCGGTCGTGACCCGGCCCGCGCTGCGCGGCCGGGGGTGCGGGGCGCGGCTGGTGGCGGCGGCCCGCGCCGAGCTCGCGGCGGACCCGGCCGTCGACCTGGCGCTGTTCAGCTGCGACCGGCCGCTGGCCCCGTTCTACGAGGCGGCCGGCTTCGCGCAGCTGCCCGGCACGGTGCTGGTGGGCGGCGCCCCCGACGACCCGGAGCCGCTGGCCACCGACGCCCCCGGCTTCGACAAGGTGGTGCTGGCGGACTTCTTCACGGACGACCCGGGCCGGGACCGCGCGGCCTTCACCGGCGTCCGCGTCCCGCTCCACCCCGGGCACACAGACCGGCTGTGGTGAGCGGTCAGCCCGCCGGCGCGGCGTCCACGGGCTGCGGCTTCGGGCTCGCCGGGCGGCTGCGGTCGAGGAAGAACAGCGTCAGCACGGGGACCAGGTACAGCACCCACACCGTGAGCTGCAGGACGGTGGGGTCCGGCTGGAAGTTGAAGACGCCCTTGAGCAGCGTCCCGTACCAGCTGTCCGGCGGGATCGCCGCAGAGATGTCGAAGGCCTTGGTGCCCAGGCCGCCCAGGAAGCGGGCCTCCTGGAGGTCGTGGACCCCGTACGCGAGCACGCCCGCGGCCACGACCACCAGCATGGCGCCGGTCCACTTGAAGAACTTCGCCAGATTGATCTTCAGGGCGCCGCGGTAGAACAGCCAGCCCAGCACGATCGCCGTGGCGATGCCCAGCAGCACGCCGATCAGCGGGGCCGAGGAGCCCTCGCCGCTGGCCCGTACCGACGCCCACACGAACAGCGCGGTCTCCAGGCCCTCGCGGCCGACGGCCAGGAATGCGGTGGCGACCAGCGCGCCGGTGCCCATGGCGAGCGCGGTGTCGAGCTTGCCCTGCAGCTCGCCCTTCAGATGCCGCGCGGTGCGCTTCATCCAGAAGACCATCCACGTCACCAGGCCCACCGAGATGATGGACAAGGTGCCGCCGAGGAGCTCCTGCGCCTCGAAGGTCAGCGCCTGGCTGCCGAAGGTGAGCAGGGCGCCGAAGGCGAGCGAGAGCGCGCAGGCGATCGCGATGCCGAGCCAGACCGGGCGCAGGGCGTCCCGGCGCTCGGTCTTGACCAGGTACGCGACGAGGATGCAGACGACCAGGCTGGCCTCCAGCCCCTCGCGCAGGCCGATCAGGTAGTTGCCGAACACGGCGGTTGTTCCTCTCCGGCGGGGACTACGCGAACAGCGTCCGGCCCCACCAGTCGTCCTTGTCGCGGACGCCCGGCGGGACGGCGAAGACGGCCGAACCCACGTGCTGGATGTATTCGTTGAGTACGTCGGACTTCGCGAGGTTCCGCTGGATCGGCACGAAGCCCTTGCGCACGTCCCGCTGGTAGGCGAGGAAGAACAGGCCCGCGTCGAGGCGGCCCAGTCCGTCCGTGCCGTCGGTGAAGGAGTAGCCGCGGCGCAGGATCGTCGCACCGTTGTTGCTGTCCGGGTGGGCCAGGCGGACGTGCGCCTCCGGCTTCATCGCCTTCAGGAACGGCTCGTCGCGCTCCTTGGACTTGCCGACGGGGGCGCCCTCGCCCTTGTCGCGGCCGAAGATGTCCTCCTGCTCCTGCAGGGGGGTGCGGTCCCAGATCTCGATGTTCATCCGGATCCGCCGGGCCACCAGGTAGGAGCCGCCGGTCAGCCAGTCGCTGCCGTCGCCCGCGCCGACCCACACGTGCTTGTCCAGGGCCGCGTTGTCGGTGCCCGAGATGTTCCGGGTGCCGTCCTTGAAGCCCATCATGTTGCGCGGGGTCTGCTCGTCCGGGGTGGTCGAGGAGGTCTTGCCGAAGCCCAGCTGGGACCAGCGCACCGCGGTCTTGCCGAAGCCGATGCGGGCGAGCTGGCGGATGGCGTGCACGGCGACCTGCGGGTCGTCGGCGCACGCCTGGACGCACAGGTCGCCGCCGGAGCGGGCCGGGTCCAGGTTGTCGCCGGGGAACAGCTCCAGGTCGATCAGCGCCTCGGGGCGCTTGCCCTCCAGGCCGAAGCGGTCCTTGGCGAACAGGCCCGGACCGAAGCCGATGGTCAGGGTGAGGCGGGAGGGCTTCAGGCCCAGCGCCTCGCCCGTGTCGTCCGGCGGGGCCTCCGGGAGACCGCCGAAGCCGCCCTCGCCGACCGGCTGACCGGCCGTCATGCGGCGGGCCGCCTCGGTCCACTCCTTGAGGAGCCGCACCAGCTCCTCGCGGCTCTTCGTCTTCACGTCGAAGGCCGCGAAGTGCAGGCGGTCCTGCACGGCGGTCGCGATACCGGCCTGGTGCTCGCCGTGGAACGGCACGGCACCCCCGGCCGCCGCGGCCGAGACCATGTCCGACCCGCCGCCGAAGGCAGCCACCGCACCGCCGGCCGCCGCGGCGCCGAGCGCGAGCCCGGCCCCGCCCCAGCCCAGGACGGCACGCCGCGAGGGCGCCGCCGCGGACCCGTCGACCGCCTGCTGCGGCTGCGCCGCGGACGCCGACTCCGACTGCGCCGCCGACTCCGACTGCGTCATGCTGCTCTCCCGCCTGCTTCGTTCTCTGCCGTTACTTCGTGACCGCGGCGGCGAGCTTGGAGAGCGGCTCACCGAGGGCGCTGACCGCGTCCGAGAGCTCCTTCTTCTCCGCGTCGCCGAGCTTGTCGTACGAGGTGAACTCGTAGGACGCCTTGTCCGTGCGGTACTTGTCCAGCAGCGTCGTCATCGCCGCGAACTGGGTGTCCAGCTGCTTGGCGAGCTCCGGGTCGTTCTTGGCGGCGAGCGGCTTCAGCAGCTCGTACGCCTTCTCCGCGCCCTCGATGTTGGCCTTGAAGTCGACCAGGTCGGTGCGGGAGTAACGCTCCTCCTCGCCGGTGACCTTGCCGGTGGCGACCTCGTCGAGGAGCTCCTTGGCGCCGTTGGCCATCGAGCTGGTGGTGATCTCCGCGGTGCCGACCTTCTTCTGCCAGTCGGCCAGGTCCGCCATCAGGGTGTCGGCGAGCTTCTTCTCGTCGTCGCCGATCTTGTTGTCGGCCCACAGCGACTTCTCCAGGCGGTGCCAGCCCGTCCAGTCCTTCGCCGGGTCCTGGCCGGCCTCCAGGCCGTCCTCGCGGACGTCGACCTTCGGGTCGATGTCGCCGAAGGACTCGGCGACCGGCTCGGTGCGCTCCCAGCCGATGCGGGAGGCGGCGTACAGCTTCTTGGCGCCCTCGATGTCGCCGGCCTTGACCGCGTCGGCGAAGGCCTGGGCCTTGGGGATGGTCTCCTCGGCCTGCGCGACCACGTAGGCGCGGTAGGCGGAGACCGCGGCGTCCGCCTCGGGGCTGCGCTTCTCCTCGGCGGCGCCCTTGCCGGTGGCCTTGACCTTCTTGGCGATGCCATCGCCCTTCATGCCGGGCTTGCAGACGATCTCGTAGTCGCCCGCCTTGATCTCGGCGGTGATGGAGGCCTTGGTGCCGGGGCCGATGTTCTCGCGCTCGGTCACGATGCGGGCGTCCGGGAAGAGGACGTAGACCTCGGTGACCTTCGAGCCCTTGTTCTCGACGTCGATCTGCACCTTGCCCGACGGGAACTCCGTCTTCGACACGTCGCAGGCGCTGTCGGAGGCCGCGACCTTGATCACGTCGTCGCCGCCCGCGTCGCTCTTCTGGGAGCAGCCGGTGACGGCGGTCAGGGCCGCCGCGACGGAGGCGGCGGCGATGACGGTGAGGCGGGCGGGGCGCATAGGGGGCTCCTGGGCGTCGGACGAGTGGGCCGTCCCAAGGGGGAGAGGCCGGTGAGGCGGACCTAACTTAACCGAGGCTTACCTGAGCCATACCCACCCGTCCAGTGATTCAGCTCTCACCTGTCCGTGTGATGCGGCGACCGGACACGGACCCGTCACGGACCTTTCACGGCAACCCCATGGCCGGGTCAAGGCAAGGTCAAGGCGGGCTGGGGCGCCGAACGGACGGGGACCACCAGCGGGGCCCCGGTGCGCGGGTGGGGCAGCACCTCCACCGGCTGCCGGTAGACCCGGCTGAGCAAGGCGTCCTCGAACACCTCGGCGGGCGGTCCGGCCGCGGCGATGCGGCCGTCGTGGAGGACGGCGGCCCGGTCCGCGTAGGCGGCGGCCAGGCCCAGGTCGTGCAGGACGACGACCACCGCGTCCCCGGCCGCGGCGCGCTCGCGGCAGATGCGCAGCACGAGCTCCTGGTGGCGCAGGTCGAGGGCGGCGGTGGGCTCGTCGAGCAGCAGCAGCGGGGCCCGCTGGGCCAGTACGCGGGCCAGCGCGACCCGGGCCCGCTCGCCGCCGGAGAGGGCGGAGAAGGGGCGCGCGGCGAAGTCCGTCACCTCGGTGGCAGCCATGGCGGTGGCCACGGCCTCCTCGTCGGCGTCCGCGAGAGGGGTGCCGGCCCAGGGGGCGCGGCCCATCCGGACGACGTCCTGCACCGGGAAGGGGAAGGACAGCGCGGCCGACTGGGGGAGGACGGAGCGGCGCAGCGCGAGATCCGGGGCGCTCCAGTCGCCCACCGGGCGGCCGTCGATCCGGACCTGGCCGGATGCGGCCGGCAGGTCGGCGGCGAGAGCGGCCAGCAGGGTGGACTTGCCGGCGCCGTTGGGGCCGACCAGCGCCAGTACCTCGCCGGAGCGGGCGGTCAGGTCGATTCCCGAGAGGATCTCGCGCGCGCCGTGGCGGACGTGCAGGTCCTCGGTCTCGGCGAGGGGCGTGCCGGGGGTGGGGCGGGACGGGAGGGTGCGCTTGTTCCGGGCGAGCAGCCCGGCCACTCTGCCGGCCACTCTGCCGGCCACTTTGCCGGCCAGGTTGGCGGGCCGGCTGCCGGTGCCGGTGCTCCTGCCGCTGATCACGCCCAGCCTCCTTGCTTGCGGCGGGTGCGGCGCAGCAGCCAGAAGAAGAAGGGGCTGCCGATCAGGGCGGTCAGCACACCGAGCGGCAGCTCTGCGGGCTGGGCGAGGGTCCGGGCGGCGAGGTCGCCCGCGACGAGGACCACGGCTCCGGCGAGCGCGCTGCCGGGGACCAGGAAGCGGTGGCCGGGCCCGTTGGCCATGCGCAGCAGGTGCGGGACGAGCAGGCCGACGAAGGTGATGACCCCCGCGACGGCCACGGCGGCGGCGGTCAGCAGGGCCACGACCAGGATGAGGGACAGGCGCAGCCGCTCGACGTCGATGCCGAGGTGGCGGGCCGGGCGTTCGCCGAGGGAGAGCAGGTCGAGGCGGCGGGCGTAGCAGGGGGCGATCAGCAGACCGGCGAGGGCACAGGGCAGGACGGCGAGCACCTTGGGCCAGGTGGCCTGGGCGAGCGAGCCGAGCTGCCAGAAGGTGATCTGGTTGACCTGGCCGCTGTCCGCGAAGAAGACGAACAGGCCGATGAGTGCGCCGGCGAAGGCGTTGACGGCGATGCCGGTCAGGATGAGCGTGACGACCTCGGTCTTCCCGCCGTTGCGGGAGAGGAGGTAGACGGAGCTGACGGTGACCAGGCCCGCGACGAACGCGCAGGCGGGGATCGTCCAGTTGCCGAGGAAGCCGAGCCCGAGGCCGATGGCGGCGACCGCGCCGACGGCGGCGCCGGCCGAGATCCCGATCACGCCGGGCTCGGCGAGGGGGTTGCCGAAGACGCCCTGCATGAGCGCGCCCGCGCAGCCGAGGCCGGCGCCGACGAGCAGCGCGAGGACGACGCGGGGGAGGCGTACGTTCCACAGCACGCTCTCCCCGACCCGGTCGAGGGGGGCCCCGCCGAGGGCCAGGCGGTGCTGGACGGAGGCGAGTACGTCGGGGGTGGGGATGCGGTAGGCGCCGGTGCCGGCGGAGACGAGGGCGAGGAGGAGCAGGGCGGCGACGAGCGCGGCGGTGAGCCAAAGGCTCCTGCGGTCACGCGGCTTGGCGGGGGCCGCCGCGTGCGGGGTGGTTCGGCCGCGGCCGGGCGCGGGTTGGCTGCGCCGCTTGGCGGGGTCTGGTTGGGCGGGGGCCGCCGCGTGCGGGGTGGTTCCGCCGGGGCCGGGCGCGCGCCGGGACGTCTCCTCGGACGCCGAACGTGACGAGGGGTCGGAGAGCTCGGCGGCAGTGCGTTCGGCGCCCTGCGGGGATCGTCCCGGCACACGCCCGGCCCCGGCGGAACCGGTGCCCGGGCTGGGTGCCGTGTTCTGGCCGGCCAGGCCAGTGGCGCCCTGCGGGGATCGTCCCGGCATACACCCGGCCCCGGCGGAACCGGTGTGGGGTGCCGTGTTCTGGCCGGCCAGGCCACTGGTGGGGTCGGGGAGGGGCACTTCAGGTGGCCTTGCCGTAGAGCTGGGTGACCAGGGAGGTCAGTACCTGGTCGGTGCGGGGGCCGTAGTTGAGGAGGACGCCGTCGTCGACGGTGACCACGCGGCGGTCCATGCCGGCCGGGGTCTGGGCGACGCCCGGGATCTTGACCAGGCCGTCGATGCCGCCGACCGATGCGAGGCCCTTGGACATGACGAGGATCGCGTCGGGGGCGGCGGCCGCGAGGGCCTCGCTCGTGATCGGGGTGAAGTCCTTGCCGAGCCCCGACTCCTTGCCGGTGTCGACCGCGCCGGCCGCCTCCAGCAGGGAGGCCGCGCCGGAGTCCGAGCCGCCCAGCAGGTAGACGGAGGCGGTGCCGCGCAGGTAGAGGAAGGCGACGCGGGGCTTCTTGCCGTAGGTGGCCGGAATCTCCTTGCGGGCCGCGGTGATCCGGTCCGCGGTGCGCTGGTTCAGCCGGGTGCCGGCGTCCTTGACGCCCAGGGCGGTGGCGACCGTGTCGATGCGCTTCGGTACGTCGTCCAGGGACTTGGCCGGGGCCACGACGAGGACGGGGATCCCCGCGTCGCGGATCTGCTGGATCGCCTCCGCGGGGCCGCTGGTGGTCTCCGCCATGACGAGGGTCGGGCGCAGCGACAGGACGCTCTCGGCGGAGACGTCGTGGCCACGTGTCACCACCGGTAGGGCGGCGGCCTGTTCGAAGGTGGCGGTGATGTCCCGGGCGACGACCAGCCGGCCGAGACTCAGGGTGTGGACGATCTCGTTGAGGCTGCCGGTCAGCGGGACGACGCGGTCTGCGGAGGTGATGGTGACCGGGGCGCCGTCGGCCGAGGCCACCGTGACCGGCAGTGCGGGCTGCGGCGCCGGGGCGAGTGGTTCCACCCGGTCCGGGACCGCGGCCGCCGAGGGGGCGGGTGAGCCCGAAGAGGTGGCCGTACCTCCGCAGCCCGTCAGCGCGAGTGCCAGTACTGCCACGGCAACGGCGAGACGGGGGAAGCGGTGTGACGCGGCGGGCGTAGGCACGAAAGCACCGTCCTGGTCGTCCGACTGGGTGCTGAGACCGGGGGGTTACGAACCCGGCCGCACTTAGCTTAGGTTAGCCTAACCTTGCTTAGCCAGTCTCAGGAGGGGACGTTCATGTCCGCTGGACCCGTCCGCGCGCTCGCCGTCACGCTGTTGGCGGCCCTGCTGGGAGTCCTGCTCCCGGCCACCGCCGCCCGGGCGGGCACCGTGCAGGGGGGTCGCCTCGACTGGGGCATCAAGTCGTCGTTCCAGAGTTATGTCACCGGCCCGGTCGCGAAAGGCGGTTTCAAGCTGAAGGGCGGGGCGGCCACGGTCGGCGGCAGTCTGTTCCGTTTCCACTCGGCGGCCGGCTCCTACGATCCGGCGACCGGCACCTTCGAGGCCTCCTACTCGGGCGGGGTCACCTTCCAGGGACACCAGAAGTCCGACGGAACCTACGAGTTGGACATGACCGTCAGCCGCCCCACCGTCAAGATCATCGGCGGTGCCGGCACCCTGTACGTGGACGTCTCCAGCAAGGCCAAGGACACCGGCGCGGTCAGCAGCCAGTCCCAGGTGCCCTTCGCCACCCTCGGCCTCGGCGGCATCGACATGAAGGGCGGCGCCGGCCCGCTGACCCTCACGAACGTCCCGGCCACCCTCACCGCGCAGGGCGCCCAGGCCTTCGCCGGCTACTACGCGGCCGGCACGCGGCTCGACCCCGTCTCGCTCTCCGCCGACGTCAAGGCCGCCCCGGCCGCGGAGCCCTCCCCGCCGGCGACCCCGCAGCCGGGCGCCACGGAGCAGACCCCGCAGGCGAAGGGCGCCTTCGCGGACGCCGCCGTCGACTGGGGGGTGCGCCGCACCTTCCGCGAGTACGTCACCGGTTCGGTCGGCCAGGGCAAGTGGACCCTCGCCGAGGGCGCCCAGGACGGCGGCGCGCTGTTCCGCTTCCCGCAGGGCAAGGGCGCGTACGACGGGGGGAAAGGCACTCTTGACGCGGCCTTCGCCGGCACCGTCCGGTTCACCGGTGCCCATCTGGACCTCACGCTCGGCAAGGTGGGCGTCAAGGTGCAGAACGGCAAGGGCGTGCTGTCCGCTGACGTGACCACCGGCAGCGAGACGAAGAACGCCGTCCCGCTGGTGGAGTTCGACGCCAGGGGGATGAAGACCGAGGGCGGGCTGGCCACGCTGACCGAAGCCCCGGCCGTCCTCACCGAGGGCGGGTCGCAGGCCTTCGGTTCCCTGTACAAGGCCGGCACCGAGATGGACCCCGTCTCGCTCGCCGTCGCCCTCGACGCCACCGCGAAGCTGCCTGCCCTGCCCGACCTGGGCTCCACGGTCCCGCCCGCGCCCGCCCCGGCGGCCGCCGAACCCGCTCCCGCCGCGCAGGCCGCGCAGTCCTCCGGCACCGGGCTGTTCATCGCCCTGGCCGTCGCCGTAACCGTCCTGGCCGGCGGCGCCGCCTTCCTGGTGGTCCGCAAGCGCCGTACGGCCGCCACCGCCGAGTAGTACGCCCGCCCTCTCCCTCGTCCCTTTCCTCTTGTCCCCAGGAGTTCCCAGCCATGTCGTCCATCCGCCGCCCGATCTCCCTCGCGGCCGCCGTCCTCACCGCCGCCGCGCTCGGCACCACCGCCCTCGTCCTGCCCGCCCAGGCCGCCGCAGGGCCCCCGACCCAGCCGGTGGAGATCATCGGCGGCTCCCTCGACTGGGGTGTGCTCGCGAGCTACCGGGCCTACGTGACCGGCATGGCCAAGGGCACCATCACCGTGGCGGACGGCGCCAGGCAGAACGAGGACGGCTCGCTGCGCTTCGTCGAGCCGACCGGCCGGTACGACCCGGCCGGCGGCCACGTGGTGAAGGCGGCCTTCAAGGGCAGCGTCACCTTCTCCTCGCCCGCCCCGCCGACCGGCCACGGCTTCGAGGTCAAGCTCTCGGACTTCCGTATCGACACCGGCACCAAGAACCTCACCGCGGACGTCACCAAGTCCGGCACGACGGCCCAGGACGTGCCGCTGGCCAAGGTGGCCTTCGCCGGCCAGGCGATGACCGACCTGGCGACCACGCTCACCAAGGAGGCGGCCGACGCGCTCGGTTCGCCGGGCTACGAGAACAAGGCGGGCGACCCGCTCACCGCGAAGCTGGACTTCAGGCAGCCCACCCCGGACCCCGAGCCCACCTCGCCGAAGCCCACCCCCACGAAGTCCACGCCCACCGCCCCGCAGCCCACCGCTCCGGCCGACGGCGTGCAGAAGCTCCTCAGCGGCAAGCTGACGTGGGGCGTGAAGCAGTCCTTCCGCACGTACGTGCTCGGCGCCGGCTCCATCACCCCGGCCGGCGGCGCCGCCAAGAACGGCGACCTCTTCGACTTCGCCTTCGGCAAGGGCGAGCTGGACGTCAAGAAGCAGAAGCTGAACGCCTCCTTCGAGGGCAACCTCCGCTTCCAGTACGCGGCCCACGGCATCGACCTGACCTTCGCCAACCCGCGCCTCGACGCCACCGGCAAGACCGGCACCCTCTACCTGGACCTCAAGAACGCCGCCGGCAGCAAGGCGGCCGTCCCCTTCGCCACGCTCGACCTGTCGAAGACCGACTACAAGACGAAGAACGGCGTGCTCGCGCTGACCGCCGTCCCGGCCGCCTTCACCACCGAGGGCGCGGCGGCCTTCGCCAACGACACCACCGGCTCCCTGTACAAGGCGGGCGACGCGATCGACCCGCTCACCCTCTCCGTGGCCGTGGACAAGGACGCCACCCTGCCCACGACCACGACCACGGGCGGCACCGGCACCACCGGGGGCACCGGCGGCAGCGGTGGTACGGGCGGCAGCGTGGGCGGCGGCTCCGTCGGCGGCAACCTCGCCAACACCGGCGCCGAGATCCCGGCCACGGCCCTGCTCACCACCTCCGGCGCGGCGATCGCGGCCGGCGCGGGCGCGGTCTTCCTCGCCCGCAGGCGGCGTACGGCCCAGGCCTGAGCCGTGCTTGAATTCCCGGGTGAACGATCTCGACGTGCTGAAGGTCTTCTGCGCGGGTGACGGCCGGTACGGCAACCTGCTCGGAGTCGTCCGCGACGGCCGCACCTGCCCCGACGACGCGTCGAGGCAGGCGCTGGCCGCCGAACTCGGCTACAGCGAGACGGTGTTCGTCGACGACCCCGAGCGCGGGGTCGTCGACATCCGCACCCCGGGCACGCGGATGTCCTTCGCCGGGCATCCGTTGGTCGGGGTCGCGTGGCTGCTCGACATCGAGGAGCTCCAGCCGCCCGCCGGATCCGTATGGGCCCGCGACGACGGGGAGTTCACCTGGATCACGGCCCGCGCCGAGTGGGTCGAGGGCAAGCGCACCGAGCAGTACGGATCCGTCGCCGAGGTCGAGGCGCTCCCGGCCCCGCCGCCGGGCGAGGGCTGGCTCTACGCCTGGGCCTGGGAGGACGAGACCGCGGGCCGCGTGCGGGCCCGCGGCTTCCCGCGCCGCCCCGACGGGATCATCGCCGAGGACGAGGCCACCGGCTCGGCGGCGATCCTGCTGACGGCCCAGCTCAACCGCGCCCTGAACATCACCCAGGGCGCCGGCTCCCAGATCCTCACCGCACCCGGCCCCGACGGCACCATCGAGATCGGCGGCCGCGTCCGCTTCGAGCGCCACCCGGACCGGCCCGCAGCCCGGGCATCGCGCACGATCTAGGCATCCCGCACGGCGGAAGTGAGTACGCGGACGCTGCCGCGGCCGCCGGTCGGCGCGGTGCAATGGCGTCATGACGAAGATCTCGACGCTCCCGCACCCCGACGAGCGGCGGCGGTGGCTGTCGGTGGCGGCGCTCTTCACCGTGCTGGCTCCGGCCGCCGCGTGGCTCGGCCAGGCGACCTCGTACCTGCCCCGTCTCGGCGGTCCCTACGACCTGTTCTACGTCGTCCCCCTGGCGCTGGTGGCCACCGCCTGGATCCCACCGCGCACCGACGCGCAGCGCAGAAGGCGCCTCGCGCTGGGGACCACCGGCTGCGTCCTCGCCTTCTTCTACCCCCACGCGCTCCTCGTCGCCCTGCTGGGGCTCTGGGCGTTCAGCGGCTCCTGAAACGGCTCTTGAAACGGGGAGCTCCCCGCAGGGGTTACGCGCTGAGGCGGAACTCCTCGCCCAGCTCGCGGAAGACCGCGCCGTTGAAGTCGAAGGCGCGCTTGCACTCGTCGATGATGCGCTGCTTCTCCAGGTCGTCCGCGGCGATGGCGTCCAGCAGCTCGCGGTAGGTCCGCTTGAAGGCCGCCGGGTTGGAGATGTCCGCGAAGACGTAGAACCGGACGCCGTCGCCCTTGCGCTCGAAGCCCCACGTCCGCTCGGCCTTGTCGCGGATGATCTGGCCGCCGGAGAGGTCGCCCAGGTAGCGGGTGTAGTGGTGGGCGACGTATCCGCCCGGCCACTCGGCCGCGCACTCGGCGACGCGCGCGGCGTACGCCCGCGTCGCGGGCAGCGCCACCACGTTCTCCTGCCAGTCCGGGCCCAGCAGGTGTGCGAGGTCGCGCTCGATCTCGGCGACGCGCATCAGCTCGGGCCGGATGAACGGGCCGGCCACCGGGTCGTTCCTGAGGGTCCCGGCCGCGTCCTCCAGGGCCCGGTACACGAACCACAGCTGTTCGGTGTAGCGCGTGTACGCGTCCACGCCGAGCCGTCCGCCGAGCAGGTCGCTCATGAAGGTCGACGTCTCGGCCTCGGTGTGCTGCTCGTGCGACGCGACGCGGATGACCGTAGAGAAGGCGTCCAAGGCGAACCTCCAGGAAGAGGAAACGGGCGTGACGGCACGGCCGCCACGCCCGATCCTCCTGCTTAGGCTTGCCTAAGTCAATGCGTTCCCGACGAGCTGTCGGTAAAAAACCGGCACCGGGGACGCGGCTACGGCAGGGTCAGGATCTCCGCCCCCGAGTCCGTCACCACCAGCGTGTGCTCGAACTGCGCGGTCCGCTTGCGGTCCTTCGTGACGACCGTCCAGCCGTCCGCCCACATGTCGTACTCGTGGGTGCCCAGGGTCAGCATCGGCTCGATGGTGAAGGTCATCCCGGGCTCGATGACGGTGGTGGCGTGCGGGCTGTCGTAGTGCGGGATGATCAGGCCGGAGTGGAAGGAGGAGTTGATGCCGTGGCCGGTGAAGTCCCGGACCACGCCGTAGCCGAAGCGCTTCGCGTACGACTCGATGACCCGGCCGATGACGTTGATCTGGCGGCCCGGCTTGACGGCCTTGATGGCGCGGTTCAGCGCCTCGCGGGTGCGCTCCACCAGCAGCCGCGACTCCTCGTCCACCTCGCCGCACAGGTAGGTGGCGTTGTTGTCGCCGTGCACCCCGCCGATGTACGCGGTCACGTCGAGGTTCACGATGTCGCCGTCGCGCAGGACGGTGGAGTCCGGGATGCCGTGACAGATGACCTCGTTCACGGAGGAGCACAGCGACTTCGGGAAGCCGCGGTAGCCGAGCGTCGAGGGGTACGCGCCGTGGTCGCACATGTAGTCGTGGGCGACCTTGTCGAGCTCGTCGGTGGTCACCCCCGGCGCGATCAGCTTGGCGGCCTCTTCCATCGCCTGGGCGGCGATCCGGCCGGCGATGCGCATGGCCTCGATGGTCTCGGCCGTCTGCACCTCCGGTCCGGTGTACGGAGTGGGCGCGGGCCTGCCCACGTACTCGGGCCGGCGGATGTTTCCGGGAACGGAACGGACGGGAGAAAGCTCGCCTGGTACGAGCAGCGACTGGCCAGACATGCAAGCGAGTGTATCCAGCGGGGATGGGGCAGCATGGCGGCAGAGAGCGGTAACGAGAGGAGCCTGACAACGATGGCCCTGTTCAAGAAGCGCCAGGTGGGCAAGGCGGGCGAGTGGTACTACTGCCTGGTCCACAACAAGGTCGAAGAAGGCCCCGAGTGCCCGGCGAAGGACCGTTTCGGCCCGTACGAGACGCCCGAGGCGGCGGGCCACGCCATGGAGACGGCGCAGGAACGCAACCTCGAATGGCAGAACGACCCCAAGTGGAACGACAAGACCCGCGAGGAAGAAGAGGGCACGGCGCCGTAGCGGTCGCGACCCGGCCGCCACTTCAGCGGCGAGGTCCGGCTACCAGCGGCTGGGCGGCGGCGCGGTCAGCTGGTCGGCCAGCCGCGCCAGCCGGTCCCGGAAGCGGCGCGGCCCGCGCTGCGCCGGCAGGCCGTTCTCCCCGGCCGCCGCGCTGACCAGGTGCTGCACGGTGTCCAGATCCAGTTCGGCGCCGCCCTCCGGGACGGACAGCACCTCGTGCGCGAGCGTGCCCAGCTCCGGATCCCCACCGTCCAGGGACAGTACGGTCGCCCCCGCGCGCCGGACGTCGTGGACGCGCTCCAGCAGGGCCCCGCCGGGCTCCCCGGGCGCCACCACCAGCAGCGTGTGCCCGCGCCCGGCCGCCGCCAGCCTGCCCAGCCCCACCGACAGGTGCGCCGGCCCCCCGGGCCGCACCCGGTGGCGTACGAGCGTGGGCGCC
Organism: Streptomyces sp. NPDC046308; assembly: GCF_055588065.1. NCBI lineage: Bacteria > Bacillati > Actinomycetota > Actinomycetes > Kitasatosporales > Streptomycetaceae > Streptomyces > Streptomyces sp. NPDC046308. The sequence goes on along the minus strand of NZ_JBVJFB010000002.1, from coordinate 323,072 downwards.
AGCTCCGGCAGACCCGACCAGGCGGCCTCGTCCACCAGGTGCGCGGCCAGGTGCCAGGGCTCGTAGCCCTCGGTCCCCACCAGCAGCAGGTTTCCGCCGGCCGGTACGACGGCCCGGCGCAGCGCGCCGGCGAAGCTGCGGGCGGCGCCCGGCCACCGCGTACCGGCGAGCACCTCGCGCAGCAGGGCGACCCTCACGGCATCCATATCGGCATCCTGCCGCATCGAAGGGACGCGGGGGGCCCGTACGGGAGCGTTTCCCTCCTCTTCGGCTGTGGGCTACCCGGCAGTACTCTCGCCCCCATGACTTCCTCAGACAGCACGCAGAAGCCGCCGGTCAAGGACCCGTGGGAGCTGCCCGACGTGTCCGGCCTCGTCGTCGGCGTCCTCGGCGGCACCGGCGACCAGGGCCGCGGCCTCGCCTACCGGCTCGCCCGGGCCGGCCAGAAAGTGATCATCGGCTCGCGCGCCGCCGACCGCGCCCGGACCGCCGCCGAAGAACTCGGCCTCGGCGTGGAGGGCGCGGACAACGCCGAGTGCGCGCGCCGCAGCGACATCGTGATCATCGCGGTGCCGTGGGAGGGCCACGCCCAGACCCTCGAAGCCCTGCGCGAGGACCTCGCGGGCAAGCTCGTGGTGGACTGCGTCAACCCGCTGGGCTTCGACAAGCAGGGCGCCTACGCCCTCCGGGTCGAAGAGGGCAGCGCCGCCCAGCAGGCCGCCGCCCTGCTCCCCGACTCCCGCGTCACGGCGGCCTTCCACCACCTCTCGGCGGTCCTCCTGCAGGACGAGTCGATCGACGAGATCGACACCGACGTGATGGTCCTCGGCGAATCCCGCGCCGACACCGACCTCGTCCAGGCCCTCGCCGCCCGCATCCCCGGCATGCGCGGCGTCTTCGCCGGCCGCCTGCGCAACGCCCACCAGGTCGAGTCCCTGGTCGCCAACCTCATCTCCACCAACCGCCGCTACAAGGCCCACGCGGGCCTGCGCATCACGGACGTCTGAGCGGACGTCCGAGCGGACGTCCGAGCGGACCTCCGAGCGGACCTCCGAGCGGACGTCCGAGCCGCGGCGGCCCGGGCCGCCGTCCTTACGGCAGCACTGCGGGGCATGGGGGACACTGGAGGGGCTCGACCGCCTTCAGTGTTCCCGAGGAGCTCCTTCCATGCCCCGCCTTGCCGTCTTCGCCGTTGTCGTCTGCGTCCTTGCGGTGGCCGCGGCCGTCGTCGCCTTCGTCGAGGGCAGCTTCCTCGGGATCGTCTGGGTGCTGCTCGCGGGCCTCACGTCCAACCTGGCCTGGTACTACCTGCGCAAGGCCAAGGCCGAGAAGGCCGCGCGGACCTCGTAGCCGCCCGCGCGGGAGCCGCGCCCCGGGGTCAGCGGGCCGCGCAGAAGCCGGCGTCCTGCCAGAAGCGGTAGAGGGCGTGGCCGCAGTCCGTCTCCAGGTCCGACACGCCGAGTGCGGACAGCAGGTCGCGGACCACGCCGAAGAAGAAGAAGTTGACCTCCGGGATCCACAGCAGCGCGAACACGGCGATCAGGCCGAACGGCGCCAGCGGCTCCACCTCGCGGCGCACCCGGTACGACAGCCACGGCTCGATGACCCCGTAGCCGTCGAGGCCCGGCACCGGCAGGAAGTTCAGGATCGCCGCCGAGACCTGGAGCAGGGCCAGGAAGGCGAGCGCGTACCGGAAGGGCATCGGCACCCCGTCGAGGGCGTCCAGCCAGAACGGGGCCGTGCAGACGACGGCGAACGCCACGTTCGTCAGCGGGCCCGCCGCCGAGATCAGGCTGTGCTTCCAGCGCCCCTGGATCCGGCCCCGCTCGATGTAGACGGCGCCGCCCGGCAGGCCCAGCCCGCCCATGATCACGAACAGCACCGGCAGCACGATGCTGAGCAGTACGTGCGAGTACTTCAGCGGATTCAGCGTCAGATAACCCTTGGCGCCCACTGACAGGTCGCCGCCGTGCAGGGCGGTGCGGGCGTGCGCGTACTCGTGCAGGCACAGGGAGACGATCCACGCCGACGTCACGAAGAGGAACACCGCGAGCCCGGTGCTCGTCGAGTACCCGGTCCACACGGCCCAGCCGGTGACGGCCATGACGGCGAAGATCCCGAGGAATACCGAACTGATCCGCCGCTCGCCGCGGCCGCCCTGATGACCCATGCCGGGAAACCTATCCCGGGCGCGCGGAGGAAAACGGTTCGGGGCCGGGCCGGGGTCCGGGGACAATGGGCCGGTGCGTTACGCGATTCTCGGCACCGCCCAGGCCATACGCGACGACGGGACCCCCGTCGGCGTCGGCGGAGCGCGCCTGCGGGCGCTCCTGACGGCGCTCGCGCTGCGGCCGGGGCGGGTGGTGCCGGTCGCGCTGCTGGTCGCCGAGGTGTGGGACGGCGACCCGCCGGCCGACGCGCCGGCCGCCCTCCAGGCGCTGGTCGCCCGGCTGCGGCGGGCCCTGGGACACGCGGCCGTGCGCTCCGCCGAGGGGGGCTACCTGCTCGCCGCCGACCGCGAGGACGTCGACCTCTACCGCTTCGAGCGCCTCGCCCGGACCGCGGCCGAGACGCGGGACCCGGCCGAGGCCGCCGCCCGGTACGAGGAGGCCCTCGCCCTGTGGCGCGGACCGGCCCTCGCCGACCTGCCCGACCCGGGTGCGGAGTCCGCGCGCTGGGAGACCGTACGGATGGACGCGCGCCGGGGCCGGCTCGCGGCGGCCCTGGCCCTGGGCCGGGCGGAGCAGGCCCTGCCGGAACTGACCGCGCTGTGCGCGCGGCAGCCGCTGGACGAGCCGCTGCAGATCCTGCGCATCCGGGCACTGCGCGACGCGGGCCGCCCGTCGCAGGCCCTGGCCGCGTACGAGGACGTACGCCGGGACCTGGCGGCCCGGCTCGGCACGGACCCGGGCCCCGCCCTGCGCGCCCTGCACACCGAACTGCTGAACCCGCCGGCCGCGGGAACCCCGCACCCGGCCGCCTCCGGCGGCGATGCCCGGCACCGCGCGGCCCCGCACCCGGCGGACGCCGGAGCCGGCGCGCCCGCGCATCCGGCCCGGCCGCTCCCGGACCCGACCACCCCTCCCGGCACCGCCGGCCCGACCCCGGACGCACACCCGGCCCCGCCGGGCCACGGTGCCACCGCCCACGCCTCCGGCTCCGGCCCGGGCTCGCGAGCGGCCCAGCCGGGCGCCGCAGGGTTCGGCCCGGGGCCGTATCCGCCGTCGGCGCCCGAGGCTGCCCCGCGCGGCGGGGGCAACCTGCGGGCGCGGCTCACCACCTTCGTCGGCCGCGAGGAGGACATCCGCGTCATCGGGGACGATCTCGCGCGGTCGCGGCTCGTCACCCTCCTCGGGCCGGGCGGGGCCGGCAAGACCCGGCTCTCGCAGGAGGCCGCCGAGGCGCACGACGCACGCGGCGGATGGCCCGACGGCGTGTGGTTCGTCGAGCTGGCGCCCGTGGACGACCCGGAGGACGTCGCCGAGGCCGCGCTCGCCGCGCTCGGGGCCCGGGAGACCAAGCTGCGCGGCGCCGCCGCCGAGGAACTGCGGGCCCTGACCGACCGGGCCGGGGACGACCCGCTCGACCGGCTCGCCGAACACTGCGCGCGGCAGCGGCTCCTGCTGCTGCTCGACAACTGCGAGCACGTCATCGGCGCGGCCGCCGAGCTGGCCGAGGAGCTCCTCGCACGCTGCCCCGGCGTGCAGATCCTGGCCACGAGCCGGGAACCGCTCGGGGTGCCGGGGGAGTCGCTGCGGCCGGTGGAGCCGCTGCCCGACCCCGTCGCGCTGCGGCTGCTGGGCGACCGCGGGGCCGCGGCCCGTCCGGGGTTCCGCACGGACGACGATCCGGCGGCGGCGGCCGAGATCTGCCGGCGGCTGGACGGGCTGCCGCTGGCGATCGAGCTGGCCGCGGCCCGGCTGCGGCTGCTCACCCCGCGCCAGATCGCGGACCGGCTCGACGACCGCTTCCGCCTCCTGACCAGCGGTGCCCGTACGGTCCTGCCCCGCCAGCAGACCCTGCGCGCCGTCGTCGACTGGTCCTGGGACCTCCTCGACGAGCCCGAACGCACCGTCCTGCGCCGGCTGTCCGTCTTCGCGGGCGGCTGTGACCTGGCCGCCGCCGAGGCCGTCTGCGCCGACCCGTCCTACGACACCGCCGACGTCCTCGGCTCCCTCGTCGACAAGTCCCTCGTGGTCGCCGCCCCCGGCCCCGACGGCTCCGGCATGCGCTACCGGCTCCTGGAGACCGTCGCCGAGTACGCCGACGAGCGCCTCGCCGCCGCCGAGGGCGACCGCGCGCACACCGAGCGCCGCCACCTCGTCCACTACCGCGAACTGGCCCGCACCAACGAGCCCCTGCTCCGCGGTCACGGGCAGCGGGCCGCCACCGAGCGGCTCGTCACCGAGTACGAGAACATCCGTACCGCCCTGCGCCGCGCGGTGGCCGCCCGCGACGCCGACGAGGTGCTGTGCCTCGTCCACTCCCTCGGCTGGTACTGGCACATGCACGACCTGGCGACCGAGTCCCGGCACTGGTCCGCGGCCGCCGCCGCGCTCGGCCCCAACCCCTTCGCGGCGCCCGCCGTCCCCGCCGAGCCCGTCTACCAGCGGATCGTCGACGCGCCCCCGCCGTACACCGGCGAACTGCTCACCGAGGCCTGGCGCGGGATCCAGCTGATCCGGCTGGCCGCCCGCGACCAGAACAGCGACACCTGGGACACCCCCGAGGTCCGGGCCCAGATCGACGGCGTGCTCGCCGCCTACCGGCCGGGGCTGCCGCAGACCTGCCGGTCCCCTTCCTCCCTCTGGATCTACGCCGTCATGATCGCGGGCGACCCCCTGCTGCTGCAGCGGGTGGTGGACGACACCGTCGAGACCGCCCGTTCCTTCGGCTACCGCTGGGAGCTCGCCTCCGCCCTGCAGCTGCGGGCCAACATCCTCGCCAACCGGGCGGACTGGGCCGGCGACGCCTCCCGCGACGCCGAGGAGAGCCTGGACCTCTTCCGCGAGCTCGGCGACGACTGGGGCTGCGCCGAGGCGCTGTCCGCGCGCGCCGAGTCCCGGGAGAAGCGCGGCATGTACGCGCTGGCCACGGAGGACTTCCGGGCGGCCATCGAGCACGCCGAACGCCTGGGCGCCAAGGCCCAGGTGACGGTGTTGCGCGTACGGATGGCGGGGTCGCTGATCGAGAACGGGGAGGCCGAGGAGGCCGAGGCGATCCTCACCGAGATCACGGCGGGGTGGCAGGGGTACGGCAACGAGGCCATGCCCGCCGCCCGGATGTTCCTCGCGGGCCTCCTCGGCCGCACCGGCCGGATCGCCGAGGCCCGGGCCCAGCTCCAGGCGCTGCGCGAGGACTTCGCGCTCGGTGCGTACGCCGTCTTCGACGTGTTCCTGCTCGCCACGATGGCCTGGCTGGACAACCGGGAGGGCGAGTACGAGGAGGCGCTGGTGCGGATCCGCGAGGCCACGAACAGGGTCCGGGACCCGCTCGTGATGATGGTCGCCCCGCAACTGCCCGCGGTGTACCTGCTGACCGGGGCCGTCTCCCTCGTCGCGCTCGGCGGCCCGCGGCGCGCGTACGACGCCGTCCGGCTGCTCGGCGCCTACCGCACCCACCTGCCGCCCGGGCACTTCCCGGTCACCACGGAGCGCGAGGACGGCGCCTTCGTCGAGGAGCGGGCGCGGGCGGCGCTCGGTGACGCGGCCTTCGAGAAGGCGTACGCCGAAGGCGGCGGCCTCTCCATGGAGGAGGCCACCGCCCTCATCTGACCCGGCCCCCGGCCGGTGTCCGTCCGGGACGCGATCCGGAGTGGACCGGTCCGCGGGTCAGGTCTTCTGGCGGAACTTGCGCACCGCGAGCGGCATGGTGACCGCCGTGATGGCGAGCGACCAGACCAGCGTCATCCACACCGAGTCGCCGACCGGGGTGCCGTTGATCAGGGCACGGGCGGCGTCCGCCAGATTGGACAGCGGGTTGTAGTCCGTGAAGGCCTGCAGCCAGCCGGGCATGGTGGACGGCATCGCGAAGATCGAGCTGCCGAACTGCAGCGGCATCAGGACCAGCATCGCCATGCCCTGGACGGCCTGCGCGGTCTTCATGGTCAGACCCAGCAGAATGAAGATCCACATCAGTGAGGCGCCGAAGACGACCGACAGGCCGATGGCGGCGAACAGGTCCAGGACCGAACCGTCGATCGACAGACCGAGGATGAAGCCTACGCAGAGCAGGATCGAGATCGCGATCAGCATCCGGCCGATCTCGACGACGATCTTGGCGAGGAGGACGGACGACCGGGCGATCGGCATGGACCGGAAGCGGTCCATCACGCCCTTCTTGAAGTCGTCATTGACCCCGGTGCCCACCGCCATGGCGATGTTCATGCCCATCATGGCCATCAGGCCCGGGACCAGGTAGCTGACGTACTCGCCCTGGTTGCCCTTGCCGGAGACGGCGCCGCCGAACACGAACACGAACAGCAGCGTGAAGATGATCGGCATGAACAGGACGTCGAACATCGACTCGGGGTCCTGCTTGATCTGGAGGGCGTTGCGGCGCACCAGGGCGCCGATGTGCCGCAGATTGGCCCGCAGGCCGATCCGGCCCTCGCCCGGGTGCGCGGCCACCGAGGCCGGACCGGGCGCGGTGGGCGCGGGCTTCGTCGTGGTTACGGTGCTCATGCCGCGACCTCCTCGGTCTTCTCGGTGGGGACGGTGTCCTCGACGAGGGTGGGCTTCTGGCCGGTGATGGCCAGGAACACCTCGTCGAGGCTGGGCAGGTAGGTGCCGAGGTCGGCGATCGCGTACCCGCGGCCGGCCAGCAGGCCGACCACGGCGGTCAGCTGCTCGTCGCTCAGGATCGGGACCAGCAGCACGCCCTCGTCCGGCACGGCCTGGGAGCCGGCCACGCCGTCCAGTCCGGCCTCGGCCAGCGCGCGGGCCATGCCCGGCAGGTCGGCGGAGGCGACGGGGCGGATCTTCAGGGTGCGGCCGCCGACGCGGGCCTTCAGCTCGTCGACCTTGCCGTTGGCGATGACCCTGCCGCGGTCGATGACCGTCAGCTCACTGGCGAGCTGCTCGGCCTCCTCCATGTACTGGGTGGTGAGCAGCACGGTGGCGCCTTCGGCGACCAGCCGCTGGACCTCGTCCCACACCTCGTTGCGGGTGCGCGGGTCGAGACCGGTGGTCGGCTCGTCCAGGTAGAGCACGGCCGGGTTGCCGATGAGGGAGGCGGCGAGGTCGAGCCGGCGGCGCATGCCGCCGGAGTAGTTCATGGCGGCCTTCCTGGCCGCCTCGGTCAGGGAGAACCGCTCCAGCATCTCGTCCGCGCGGCGGCGGGCGTCCTTGCGGGAGAGGTCGAGCAGCCGCCCGATCATGTAGAGGTTCTCCCAGCCGGAGAGCTTCTCGTCGACCGAGGCGTACTGGCCGGTGAGGCCGATGGTGCGGCGCAGCTGCCGGGGCTGGCGGACCACGTCGAACCCGGCGACGACGGCGGTGCCGGCGTCGGGGACGACCAGGGTGGAGAGGCAGCGGACGAGGGTGGTCTTGCCGGCTCCGTTGGGGCCGAGGACTCCGAGGACGGTGCCTTCCCGGACGTCCAGGTCCACGCCGTCGAGTGCCTTGGTCTCGCCGTAGTGCTTGACCAGCCCCCGTACCTCCACGGCGTTGGGCTTCTTGTCGTTTCGCGTCATGCCCCCATGGGAGCAGCCGCCACTGACAAAGCACCGACAGCCGACCGACAAACGTACGACAGACATACGACAGCCCGCCGACACACGGTCGACGGGCTGTCGGTGAGCGATGAGCGGTGAGCCGGCGGTGGCGGCGGGGCGGCCGCCGGAGCGGCCGCCCAACACCGTCAGTGGAAGGCGTGCTCCGCCTGCGGGAACGTTCCACCGACCACGTCCTCGGCGAAGGCCTTCGCCGCGTCGCCCATGGTCGCGCGGAGGTTCGCGTACTGCTTCACGAACCGGGGCAGCTTCCCGCCGGTCAGGCCCATCATGTCCGTCCACACCAGCACCTGCGCGTCGCACTCCGAGCCCGCGCCGATGCCGACCGTCGGGATGTGCAGGGAGCGGGTGACCTCGGCGGCCAGCTCGGCCGGTACGAGCTCCAGCACCACCGCGAAGGCACCCGCGTCCTGCGCCGCCTTCGCGTCGCGCAGCAGCTGGTGCGCGGCCTCGTCGCCGCGGCCCTGCACCCGGTAGCCCATGGCGTTGACCGACTGCGGGGTCAGGCCCAGGTGGGACATGACCGGGATGCCGGACTGCACGATCAGCTCGGTCTGGGCCAGCGAGCGCTCGCCGCCCTCCAGCTTCACCGCTCCGACCCCGGCCTCCTTCACGAGACGGGTGGCACTGCGCAGCGCCTGCACGGCGCCTTCCTGGTACGAGCCGAACGGCATGTCGCCGATGACCAGGGCGCGGCTCGTGCCGCGTACGACGGCCGCCGAGAGCATGGTCATCTGGTCCATCGTCACCGGGACGGTGGAGTCGTAGCCGAGGTGGCAATTGCCCATGGAGTCGCCGACGAGGATGACCGGGATGCCGGACTCGTCGAAGACGGACGCGGTCATCGCGTCATAGGCGGTGAGCATGGGCCACTTCTCGCCGCGTTCCTTGGCGAGCGTCAGGTCGCGGACGGTGATGCGCCGGGTGCCCGTGCCTCCGTACAGGGTGGGGGAGGCCGACGAAGATGCGGCTGCGGGTTCGCGGGCAGGCGAAACGGCATGCGTCATTGCAACTGCTCCTTGTGTCATCTCGAGGCGCCCTCACGGCGTCCCCGGACTTACCCACCATGGTGGCATCCGCGGGGCCGAAGGCGGAAGTGGCGGGCGGCACACCCGGCCCGGGGGATCCAATGTGCGCGTTTCGTGACAAGCGGAACCCCCTGCGCACGGCCGTTCGTCCTCCCGGACGTACGACCGCGACGGAGGGTCGTGACGTACGACACGGAAGGCTCCGTACATCGCCTAGGGTCAAGGGGCGGGGACGGAGCGCGAGCACGGCAGTGAGGGCAGTGGCATGGCACAGGCGTACATGACGGAATCGGGGAACGGCGGCTCGGAGCCCGAGCCCTCCGGATCCCGCTTCCCGCGCCGGCTCGCCGAACTGCGCAAGGACCCCGGGATCTGGCGGCGCGGATGGGTGCTCGCCGCGACCTCCCTGCTGATCGCACTGGTGATGATCTTCCACGCGGAGCTGCCCAACGACGTCGGCAACCTCGGCAGCCTCACCGAGACCTTCCTGCCCTGGCTGGGCCTGGCCGTCCCGCTCCTGCTCGCCGGCGCGGTCCTGCGCAGGTCCGCGACCGCGCTCATCGCGCTCGTGCTGACCGGCGCGGTCTGGGTGAACCTCTTCGGCGGCCTGGTCACCGACAAGTCCGGCTCCGGCGGCAACCTCGTCGTCGCCACCCACAACGTCGACGCCGACAACCCCGACCCGGCCGGCACCGCCCGGTCCGTCGCCGGGTCCGGGGCCGACGTCCTGGCCCTGACCGAGCTCAAGGGGAGCGTCGTCCCCGTCTACGAGAAGGCCCTGGCGGGCACGTACAAATACCACTCGGTCGAGGGCACCGTCGGCCTGTGGAGCAAGTACCCGCTGAGTGCCAGCGCGCCCGTCGACATCAGGATGGGCTGGACCCGGGCCATGCGCGCCACCGTCGACACCCCGCAGGGGAAGGTCGCGGCCTTCGTCGCGCACCTGCCCTCGGTCCGGGTCAAGCTGAAGGCCGGCTTCACCGCGAACCAGCGTGACGACAGCGCCGACGCGCTGGGCGCCGCACTCGCCGCCGAACCGCTGGGGAAGGTCATCCTGCTCGGCGACCTCAACGGCACCATGAACGACCGCGCCCTGTCCGAGGTCACCTCGCAGATGCGCTCCACCCAGGGCGCGGCGGGCGACGGCTTCGGCTTCAGCTGGCCGGCGCAGTTCCCCATGGCCCGGATCGACCAGATCATGGTCCGCGGGATCCGGCCGGAGGCCTCCTGGACCCTGCCGCGCACGGGCAGCGACCACCTTCCGGTCGCCGCCCGGGTCACGGTCAAGCCCTGACACGCGCGGCCGCCGGGCACGGCACCCGTGCCCGGCGGCCGCGCGCGGCGGCTACGCCCGCTCGCGCCAGCCGTTCGTGATGGGCAGCCGGCGGTCCTTGCCGAAGCCCTTCGCGGAGATCTTCGTGCCCGGCGGGTACTGGCGGCGCTTGTACTCCGCCGTGTCCACCATGCGCAGGGTCCTGGCGACCAGCTCGCGGTCGAAGCCGGCCTCCACGATGGCCTCCATGCCCTGGTCGCGGTCCACGTACAGGGCGAGGATCGCGTCGAGCACCGGGTAGTCCGGCAGCGAGTCCGTGTCCACCTGACCCGGGCGCAGTTCGGCGCTCGGCGGCTTCACGATGGAGTTCTCCGGGATCGGCGGGGTCTCGCCGCGTTCGGCGGCGGCCCGGTTGCGGTACTGCGCGAGCCGGAAGACGTCCGTCTTGTAGACGTCCTTGATCGGGCCGTACGCGCCCACCGAGTCGCCGTAGAGCGTGGAGTAGCCGACGGCCAGCTCCGACTTGTTGCCCGGGGCCAGCACGATGTGGCCCTCCTGGTTGGAGAGCGCCATCAGCAGGGTGCCGCGCAGCCGGGACTGCAGGTTCTCCTCGGCCAGGCCGGTGAGGCCGAGCGAGCCCATGTACGCGTCGAACATCGGCTCGATCGGCACGGTCCGGAAGTTCAGCCCGGTCCGCTCGGCCAGGTCGGCCGCGTCCCCCTTGGAGTGGTCGGAGGAGTACTTCGACGGCATCGAGACGCCGTACACGTTCTGCGCGCCGATCGCGTCGCAGGCGATGGCGGCGACGAGCGCGGAGTCGATGCCTCCGGAGAGCCCGATCAGGACGGAGCGGAATCCGTTCTTCTTGACGTACGCGCGCAGCCCCACGACCAGCGCGTCGTAGACCTCCTCGTCGTCGTCGAGGCGCTCGGCGTAACCGCCGGTGACGACCGGCTCGTACGCCTCCACGGGCTCCTCGGAGAGGATCACGCGGTCGATGCGCAGGCCGTCGTCCACCACGCCCTCGGGGGCGTCGGCGCGCGCGGCCGGCAGGTCGAGGTCGACCAGGACGCATCCCTCGGAGAACTGCGGGGCGCGGGCGATGACCTCCCCGTCGGCGTCGACGACGATCGAGTCGCCGTCGAAGACCAGCTCGTCCTGGCCGCCGATCATCGCCAGGTAGGCGAGGGTGCAGCCGGCCTCCTGCGCCCGCTTGCGGACCAGTTCGAGGCGCAGGTCGTCCTTGTCGCGCTCGTACGGGGAGGCGTTGACCGAGATCAGCAGTCCGGCCCCGGCGGAGCGGGTGGCCGGGACCCGGCCGCCCTCCTGCCAGAGGTCCTCGCAGATGGCCAGGGCCACGTCGACGCCGCGGACCCGGATCACCGGCTGGGTGTCGCCCGGCACGAAGTACCGGAACTCGTCGAACACGCCGTAGTTGGGCAGATGGTGCTTGGCGAAGCGCAGGACGACCTGCCCGCGGTGCAGCACGGCCGCCGCGTTCTCGGGGGAGCCGGCCGGCCTGCCGAGCCGGGGGACGGCCTTCTCGGTGCGGTCGAGGTAACCGACGACGACAGGCAGCTCGCCGAGGCCCTCGTCCGCCAGCCGCCGCGCGAGCTCGCGCAGCGCGGTGCGGGAGGCCTCGACGAAGGAGCCGCGCAGGGCGAGGTCCTCGACGGGGTACCCGGTCAGCATCATCTCCGGGAACGCCACCAGGTGGGCACCCTGCTCGGCGGAGTGCCGGGTCCAGTGGACGACCGAGTCGGTGTTGGCGGCGATGTCGCCGACGTGCGAGTCGATCTGATTCAGAGCGAGGCGTAGTTGAGGCACGGCGCCCAGTCTAATCGTCTCTCTGACGCGATGTCCTGGGCACCGGCCGTTCCGTCTGCCCGGATCAGCCGATCGGGCCGCTGAACTTCGCGTGGGGGAGCAGGATTCCGGGTGAGATGTCGGCGCTGATGCGCTCGGTGCCCTCCGGGACCTCGAAGGCCACGATCCCGCTCGCGGACTCGCCCGGCAGGATGTCGCCCTTGACCATCTTCGGCACGTCGCCGTCGAAGACGAGCTTGGCGGTCATCCCGTCCTCGTCGCGGACATTGGGCATCGCGTAGATGACGTTGTGCGGAGCGGACGAGCCGTTGGTGATGGTGAGCGTCATCGCCACCGCGTTGCCGACCTTGGAGTACTTGTTCTTCGTGACGTACTTCTTCGGCGCCGAGAGGCTCACCTTGACGCCGTTCGGGTACGTGAAGGTCTCGCCGAACGGCAGCGCGCTGGTCAGGCCCGGGACCTGGGAGGGCGACGGCGACGCGGACGGCCAGGGCTCACCGCTGGGGTAGAGCCCCTCCAGGTCCAGATCCTCCTCGTCGATGTCGATGCCCTGCTCGTAGCGGGTGGAGGTGTGGTCGAGGAAGACGGCCGTGAGGAAGAAACCGCCGACGGAGGCGGCGAGGCCGAGCACGCCGAGGACGGTGCCGACGACGGACATCGCCTTGTTCGGGGCGCCCTTGCCGGCGCGGACGAGCGCGCCGATGCCGAGGCCCGTGGCGACGACGGCCAGCACGGCGCCCGCCCAGAAGAAGAGGGGCACGAGGCCGGTCATGATGGCGAAGCAGGCGACGATCACGGCGGCGACGGCCAGGCCGTTGGTGGTCGGCGGACCCTGCGGATGACCGCCGTACGGGACCCCGCCGAAGCCGGGCGGTCCCCACGCGGGCGGCGCGCCCCAGACGGGGGCCGGCCCGCCGGGGACGGTCAGCGGGCCCGGAGCCGGAGCCGGAGCCGGGGCGGGCGGGGCGAACGGCGAGGGGGCGGGGGCCGCCGGGGCCCCGTGAGCGGCGGGTGCGGACGGGGCCGCAGGTGCGGACGGGGCCGCGGGTGCCTTGGGGGCCGAGGGGTCGGGTGTGGCCCAGGGGTCTGCGGGGGCGGGCGCCGGGGCAGGGGTGGCGGGAGTGTCGGCGGGGGTCGCGGCCTCGGGGGTGCCGGCGGCGGCCTGGGCCTCGGGAGTGCCTGCGTCGGCCTGGGTCTCGGGGGCTGCCGGGCTCCGAGGGGCCTTGTCGAGCGAGAGGGGCTGGGCGTCGGCCTCCGGGGCCGGCGCAGCCGGGGTCTTGTCGAGTGAGAGCGGCTGTGCGGGCGGCGCCGGTATGGAGGCGGTCTCGGCCGTCGTGGTGCCCGCGGGCTCCTCGGGCGGGCCGGGAGGGGTGCTGGGCGGGTTCGGCGTGGTGCTCATACCGGCAGGGTCGTCCTTTTGTCGCAGATGCTGTGATCACCGCAAGGGTGCCATGACCGCGGCCCGCGCCCGCCCGAATTCCCACCGGTCCCGGGGGGGGGGGGGGGGGGGGGGGGGGGGGGAGGGGGGGGGGGGGAGGGGGAGGGGGGGGGGCAAAAAAAACAGACCTCAAACCACAACGCGTGGAAAAG
>NZ_JBVJFB010000002.1:0-309614 GCF_055588065.1 Streptomyces sp. NPDC046308 | reverse complement strand
GTCCCCCCTTCCCCCCCCCCCCCCCCCCCCCCCCCCCCCCCCCCCCCCCCCCCCCCCCCCCCCCCCCCCCCCCCCCCCCCCCCCCCCCCCCCCCCCCGGGACCGTACGGCCTCCGCCTACAGCCGGTAGCCCAGCACCGTCATCATTCCGGACTCCGAGTGGTAGACGTTGTGGCAATGGACCATCCACAGACCGGGGTTGTCCGCGTCGAAGTCCGCCGTCAGCCTCCCGCCCGGCAGGACGATCGCCGTGTCCTTGCGCGCCCCGCCACCCCCTCCGGCCAGCGCGAAGGTGTGGCCGTGCAGGTGCAGGGGGTGCCACATCGGCGTCGCGTTGCGGAACTCCAGCCGGACCCGCTCGCCCGCCTTCACCGGATGCCGCTGGTCCGGTGTGTACGGCTTGCCGTCGAAGGCCCAGTTGTACCGGGCCATGGAGCCGGTCAGGCGGATCTGCACCGTACGGTCCGGCTCGCGCGGGGCCAGTACGGCCGCACCGGCCGCCCTGAAGGAGTCCGCGGACGGCGGCGGCGTGTCCAGTTCGGCCGGCCGGGTCGCGGCCGTGGGCGCCGTACCCGTCCCGGTGCGCAGCACCGCCAGTGCCGATTTCCCCTTGCCCTCGGCCAGCGCGGTGAGCGGGAACACCCCGTCCTCGGCGGTGACCAGGACGTCGTACCGCTCGCCCATGCCCAGCAGCAGTGAGGACGCCTTCGTGTGCTCCACCGGGTAGCCGTCGGTGTGGGTGACCGTCAGCTCGTGGCCGCCGAGGGCGATCCGGAAGGCGGTGTCCCCGCCGGCGTTGATGATGCGCAGCCGGATCCGGTCCCCCGGGCGGGCGGTGAAGACCGACGGGTCCTCCGCCACCCGGCCGTTGACCAGGTAGTAGGGGTAGGCGACGTCGCCCGCGTCCTTGCCGAGGATGTCGCTGTCGGCGCCCATGAGGAGGTGGGAGCGGCCGCCGGTGCCGGCGGCCCCGGGGGCGGACGGGGCGGGCGCGGCGCCGTGCCCGGCGTGGCCGCCGCCGCCCGCGCCGCCGCCCCGGTTCCCGTCCCCGTTCATGCCCTTGCGGAGCTCGGCGAGGACGGCGTCCGGGGTGGCGCCGTCCACTCCGTCGATCCAGTCGTCCAGGACCACCACCCACTCCTTGTCGTAGGAGAGGGGCTCCTTCGGGTCCTCGATGATGAGCGGGGCGTAGAGGCCGCGGTCCTGCTGGACCCCGGTGTGGGGGTGGAACCAGTACGTGCCCGGCTGGGCGACGGCGAACTTGTACGTGAAGGATCCGCCCGGGGCGATGTCCCGCTGGGTCAGCCCCGGGACCCCGTCCATGTCATTGCGCAGCGTGAGGCCGTGCCAGTGCAGGGAGGTGGCCTCGGGGAGGTTGTTGGCCAGGGTGAGGGAGAGGGTGCCGCCCGCGGTGGCCCTGATCTCCCGGCCCGGCAGCTTGTCCCCGTACGCCCAGGAGCGGACGGTCCGCCCGGCGCCGAGGTCGAGCGGGGTGGCGGTGGCGGTGACCTTGACCTCGGTGAGCGGGCCGGTGGCCTTGCGGGCCGCCTCGGCGGCGCGGACCTCGGGCCCGGCCGGGTCCACGTACCCCGCGGGGCCGTCGGCGGCGGATCCGCCGTGGTTCATGGAGCCGTGGTCCGGGCCCGAGGAGCGGGAGGAGGAGCCGGAGCAGGCCGCGAGCAGTCCGGAGCCGGCGAGGGCCGCGGCGGATGCGCCGAGTACGGCGCGACGGGTGGGAAGAGAGCGCATGGGAGCACCTCGTGGGTCTGGTGGTACGGATTCATGGGCGCGGTTCGGCGCCGCCTCGCGGGCGTACGGCGTACGGGTGTGCGCGTACGGGTGTGCGCGTACGGGTGTGCACGGGTACGGGCACGCGGGAAGTGGGGCACGGCGGGCATGCGGATGTCCCGGCGTACGGTCACGGAGGGCACGGAGGCGTGCCGGCACACGGACGTACGGGCGTGCGGAGGCGACGGCCGGGGCCGGGCCTATACCCGCAGGACCGCCAGCCGGGTGAGGAGCTCGCGGGGCGAGGGCGGATCCGGGCCACCGGACCGGCCCGGTATGCGGGCCGCGCCCCCGAGCGGCGCGGTGTCGCGGGAACCGGCCGGTCCGGCGCCGAGGTACAGCAGGACGAGCCCCGCCAGCACGGCGGAGCAGACCGACATGGGGTCCATGCCGGTGCCGGGCCAGTGCGTCCCGGCCGTCTGCGCCGGGCCCGGTCCCATGGCCGCCGCCAGGGCCGGTTCGGCCGGTTCGACGGCCGGTTCCAGGGCCGGCAGGGGGTCCTGCGCGGGGTCCGGCGCCGTCGGAGGGGGCGCCGGG
Organism: Streptomyces sp. NPDC046308; assembly: GCF_055588065.1. Taxonomy (NCBI): domain Bacteria; kingdom Bacillati; phylum Actinomycetota; class Actinomycetes; order Kitasatosporales; family Streptomycetaceae; genus Streptomyces; species Streptomyces sp. NPDC046308. The sequence continues at coordinate 307,290 of NZ_JBVJFB010000002.1, read as the reverse complement.
AGGTGGTGCGCGCCACCGCCCGCGGCCGGGCCGGGTGACCCGGCCGAGGCAACGGTACGGGCCGCGGACACGTCCTCCATGGCATGGGAGTCAGCCGGATGGCCGAGCGTGTGCATGGTGACGATGCCCAGCAGCAGCGCGGCGAGCAGCAGCAACCGGGGTCCCGGGCCGGCTCGCTCCGCACTGCGCGTCATGGCGGGAACCCTACCCGGGGTGGGTATCCGATCATAGGACCGACCCCCCGGTCTGCTTAGGATTAGTCGCACTATGTCCCCACATGGCCTCTCTCCGCGGACCGCCTGGCCGGTCGCGGTGCTGATCGGTCTCGCCGGCGCCGCGTACACCGCGTGGGTGCTCGAAGTCGTGCTCTCCACGGGCCTCAACCCCATCGAGACGTACGTCAGCGAACTCGCCGCCCAGGACCAGCCGCTCGGCGGCCTGTTCCGGGCCACCGACTTCACCGCCGGGCTGCTCGCCTTCGCCGGCGGACTGCTGGCCCTGACCCGGCTGCTGAAGTACGCGGAGTCGCGCCGCCTCTGGGCGGTCGTCGGCTGGGCCGGGGTCACCCTCTTCGGCGCGGCGACCGCCGCCGACGCCTGGCTGCCGCTGAGCTGCACGCCCACCGTGGACCCCGAATGCGCCGCCCTGGAGACCGCCGGCCTGGTCCCCGCCACCCACCGGGCCCACGCCGTCAGCAGCAGCCTCGCCATGACCGGTGCCCTCGTCGGCCTGGTGGCCCTGACCGTAGCCGCCCGCCGCTACGGCTGGTTCGCCCCGCTCGCCCGCTACGGGCCCGCGCTCGTCGCCCTCGAACTGCTCGCCACCGCGTGGACGCTGACCGCCATCGCGCTGTTCACCGCCGGGCGCGGGACCTGGGCACTCGGCGCGGGGCAGCGGCTCCAGGTGCTGCTCGTGGCGCTCTGGCTCGGCCTGCTCGCGTACTCGGTCCACAAGGAGGGACGGACGTGACGCCACCGGACCCGTCGCCGCGCGTGTCGCCGTACGAGGACCCGTCCGAGGACCCGTACGAGGCCTCGTACGCGGCCCCGTACGCGGCTCCTCACGCGAACGGCCCCGGCCGGTTCGTCCGCGTGGACGGGGTGCCGCTGCACGTCGTGGTCGAGGGCCGGGGTCCCGTGTGCGTGCTCAGCGCCGGGCTCGCCATGGCCTGGTTCGACTGGGACCCCGTCGCCGCGCTGCTCGCCGCCTCGGGCCGCACCGTCGTCCGCTTCGACCGCCCCGGCCACGGCCTCAGCGGCCCGGCCGGCGAGCCGCCGACCACCGCCGGGGAGGCCCACCGGATCGCCGGCCTGCTGGACGCACTCGCGCTCGCCGGCCCGGTCACCGTCGTCGGGCACTCGATCGCCGCGTTCCACACCGAGGCCTTCGCCCGCCTGTACCCGCGGCGCACCGCCGCCCTGGTCCTGCTCGACGGCAGCGTCGAGGAGGACCCCCGTACGGCGCTGCCCGCCGCGCTGCGCACCGGCGCCGCCCGCGCCCTCGGCCGGGCGGTGACGGCCGCCGGGCTGCCGGCCGCCCTGGGGCCGCTGGCCCGGCGCGCCGCCGTACGGGCCTCCCGCACCGGCGGCTCCGACCCGGCCGCACGGGACCTCGTACGCCGCTGCTACCGCACCGGCCGCGTCTGGCGCGGCGCCCTGCTGGAGAACTCCCGCTACCCGGACATGGCCGCGGAGCTGCTCGCCCTGCGCCCGGCGCACCCGCTGGCCGCCCCCGCCACCGTCCTCGCCGGACACGACGGCTCGGCCGGCGCCTGCGCCCTGCGCTGGCTGGCCCGCCAGGCGGACCTCGCGGACGTGCTCGGCGCGCGCTTCGAGGTCGCCGAGCCCGCCGGGCACCTGGTCATGCTCGACCGCCCGGACCAGGTGGCCCGGGCGGTCCGAGACGCCGCCGGTCAGCTCCTCGCGTAGACCTTCTCGGCCCAGCCCGCGATCTGCTCGTCGGAGAGGTGCTTGGCCAGGTCGGCCTCGCTGATCATGCCGACCAGCTTCTTGTTGCTGATCACCGGCAGCCGGCGGATCTGGTGGCTCTGCATCTCCTCCAGTACCTCGGAGACGTCCGCGCCCGCGTCGATCCAGCGCGGGGTGCCCTGGGCCATGTCACCGGCCGTGACCTTCGACGGGTCGCGCCCCTTGGCCACGCAGCCGACCACGATGTCGCGGTCGGTCAGGATCCCGCAGAGCCGTTCCTCGCTGTCGCTGATGGGCAGCGCGCCCACGTTGAGCTCGCTCATCAGCTGGGCGGCCCGGTCCAGGGTCTCCGTGGCGGGGATCCACTGGGCCCCCCTGTGCATGATCTCTCCGGCGGTGGTCATCGCATCAACCTCCTGAGCGCCGTACGAGCGGCGGGGCGCGGCTGCGCCCGCCTCGGCGCCCCCGCCGACGGACCGCGGTGCGACTCCCCGCACGGGCGGGAGTGCACGCCCGTACGGGTGAGAGGGCGCCCTCCCACCACCGTACGGGCGTGTCCCGCCACCCGCGCGGTGCGTGCCCGGGCCCCGTGCGGTGCGTGCCCGACCTGTGCCAGAAGGGTGCGGGGGCGTGCCCGGCCGTCGCGCGCGGCGGGTGTCCGGTCAGTCGCGCCGGGCGTGTGTCCGGTCAGTCGCGCGGCGCGGGCCCGGTCAGCCGCGCGGGGCGGCTCCGCGCTTGCCGAGCATGTCCGCCATCAGGGTGAGCTCCGAGCGCTGCGCGTCGACCATGCCCTGGGCCAGCGCCCGCTCGACCGGGGTCACGCACTGCCGTGCGCAGCCCTCGGCCATCGCGACGCCGCCCTTGTGGTGGTCGGTCATCAGCTGGAGGAAGAGCACCTCCGCGTCCCGCCCGGAGGCGGCCCCCAGCTGCTCCAGCTCCTCCTTCGTGGCCATGCCGGGCATCAGCGCGCCGGGCCGGGCCGCGCCGTGCTCCGCATGACCCCCGTGGCCTCCCGAAGCGCCCATCCAGGACATCGGGGGCTCGTCGGCCACGACCTTCGGCAGCCCCCACAGGTCCAGCCAGCCGAGCAGCATGCCCCGCTGGTTGGCCTGGGTGTTGGCGATGTCGAAGGCGAGGGTGCGCACCGCCTCGTCCTGGGTGCGGTCCCGCACGACGAAGGACATCTCCACCGCCTGCTGGTGATGCACCGCCATGTCCCGGGCGAAGCCCGCGTCGGGGGAGTGCAGCTCCGGCGTGGCGGGGGCGGCGGTCCGGGGCGGCGCCCCGGCATCGCCGTTCGCGGCGGCGACCGTGGCCGCCGCCGCGAACAGCAGCGCCAGCAGGACAGCCGTGCCCGCGGCCCAGTACGTACGGGGCGTATGGGACGTGCGGGGCGTGCGCGGCGTACGGCCGGTCACTTGTCGGCCAGCCCGTTCGTGCAGGCCGCGCCCGGTTCGGGGGTCTGCTCGCCCTGCACGTACTTCGTGAAGAACTGCTTCACCCGCGGGTCGTCCGCCGTCTCCACGGTCAGCTGCTTGCCCCAAGCGCTGAGCATGATCGCGCCGGCCTGCTCCTTGACCGGGCTCATCAGCGTGTACGGGGTCTTGCCGACGGTCGCGGCGAGCTTGTCCACGTCGGCCTTGGCGGCCTTGTCGTTGTACGTCACCCACACGGCCCCGTGCTCCAGCGAGTGCACGGCGTTCACCTCGGGCAGCGGGTTCTTGTAGACGTCGCCGTTGCAGTTCATCCAGCGGGGGTGGTGGTCACCGCCGACCGGGGGGTTCATCTCGTACTTCACCGGGGTCTCGACGTGGTTGCGGCCGAGCTTCTTCGCGTCCCAGACCTGCTCGCCCTCGACGGGCTTCTTGCGGACCTCCTCGGCCTCCTTGCGGATCTGCTCCGCGGCTTCCTTCTTGCGCTGCTCGGTCTGCTTCTGGTCGATCAGCACCCATGCGCCGAAACCGACCAGCCCGGCGACGACGACCGTCGAGACGGTGATCGCAATGGCCTTGTTGCGCCGCTCCCGGATCTTCTCGGCGCGGCGCATCTCGGCTATGCGCGCCTGGCGGGAGTGCGGGTCGGTGTGCTGCGGGGTCCTGCCGGACTTGCTGGCCATGTGCCCTGGTTCCTTCTGCTGAGGGGGGTGGATGGAACGCGAAACCGGACCGGTCAGGTCCGCAGCACCTGGAGGGCATGCAGGTCGGGGGCGCGCGCGAGCGGCAGGGGCGGCCGGATCCGGCCCGCCCCGGAGACCTCGGCGGCGGTCGGCGGGTCGCCGCCCGGCACGGTGACGGCGGGCGGCGGCACGGGCAGTACGCCCGGGGTCACGTGCCCGAGGGACGAGCAGCCGGGCAGGTCGTACGGGGACGCGCAGACGGCGTGCTCCGTGCCGTGCGCCCCCGGTTCGGCGCGCGCGCCCGCCGACGCGGGTGCGGGCGCGGTTGCGGGCGTGGGCGCGGGCGCGGAGACGGAGGACTCGCCCGGCCGGGACGCACACAGGAACAGCGCGCCGGTCAGTACCCCGACCAGCACCCCGACCAGCGCCCCGAAGACCGTCAGCAGAAGGCCACGCCGAAGTCCGGGACGTCCCCGACGCCCCGGCCGCACGCACAGCAGGCCCCCCATGGGCGCAGATGGTAATGCTCATGACGGCTCCGAGGTCAGTGCGGGGGTGCCGCGAGCTTTCCCGGGTGCGTAATGTGGCGGAAACCACCACTGGCGATACTGGGCCGGCCCGACTGTGCCCCGAACCGTGAGGCGGTGGTGCACAGGCCGTCTGAACTGCGAGGATGAAGGCATGGACAAGCAGCAGGAATTCGTCCTCCGGACGCTTGAGGAGCGCGACATCCGCTTCGTGCGCCTGTGGTTCACCGACGTACTGGGCTTCCTGAAGTCCGTCGCGGTCGCCCCCGCGGAGCTGGAGCAGGCCTTCGACGAAGGCATCGGCTTCGACGGCTCCGCCATCGAGGGCTTCGCACGGGTCTACGAGTCCGACATGATCGCCAAGCCGGACCCGAGCACGTTCCAGATACTGCCGTGGCGCGCCGAGGCCCCCGGGACCGCCCGGATGTTCTGCGACATCCTCATGCCGGACGGCTCCCCGTCCTTCGCGGACCCGCGCTACGTCCTCAAGCGCATCCTGGCCAAGACCTCCGACCTGGGCTTCACCTTCTACACCCACCCGGAGATCGAGTTCTTCCTGCTGAAGGACAAGCCGCTGGACGGCACCCGCCCGGTCCCGGCCGACAACTCCGGCTATTTCGACCACACCCCGCAGAACGTCGGCATGGACTTCCGCCGCCAGGCGATCACCATGCTCGAATCGATGGGCATCTCGGTCGAGTTCAGCCACCACGAGGGCGCCCCCGGCCAGCAGGAGATCGACCTCCGCTACGCCGACGCCCTCTCCACGGCCGACAACATCATGACCTTCCGCCTCGTGATGAAGCAGGTCGCCCTCGAACAGGGCGTCCAGGCCACCTTCATGCCGAAGCCGTTCTCGGAGTACCCGGGCTCGGGCATGCACACCCACCTCTCCCTCTTCGAGGGCGACCGCAACGCCTTCTACGAGTCGGGCGCCGAGTACCAGCTCTCCAAGGTCGGCCGCTCCTTCATCGCGGGCCTGCTCAAGCACGCCGCCGAGACCGCGGCCGTCACCAACCAGTGGGTCAACTCGTACAAGCGCATCTGGGGCGGCTCCTCCCGCAGCGCCGGCGCGGGCGGCGAGGCCCCCTCGTACATCTGCTGGGGCCACAACAACCGCTCCGCCCTGATCCGCGTCCCGATGTACAAGCCGGGCAAGACGGGCTCCTCCCGCGTCGAGGTCCGCTCGATCGACTCGGGCGCCAACCCCTACCTCACGTACGCCGTCCTCCTCGCGGCCGGCCTCAAGGGCATCGAGGAGGGCTACGAACTCCCGGCGGGCGCCGACGACGACGTCTGGGCCCTCTCCGACGCCGAACGCCGCGCGATGGGCATCGAACCCCTCCCGCAGAACCTCGGCGAGGCCATCTCCCTGATGGAACGCAGCGAACTGGTCGCCGAAACCCTCGGCGAGCACGTCTTCGACTTCTTCCTCCGCAACAAGAAGCAGGAATGGGAGGAATACCGCTCGGAGGTCACGGCCTTCGAGCTGCGCAAGAACCTTCCGGTGCTGTAACCGCAGGTCAACGGCGGTACCCCAGTCACACGGCACCCCGGGCCGGCGGCACACAGCCGCCGGCCCGGAGTCGTCTCACCCCTCCTGGGCCGTCTGTGGGCCGTCCGCCGCCGGACCGGCGGCCCGGTAGACCTCATTGACGGCCCGCAGGGTGCGCTCGTGGCTGCTCGGCATCAGGTGCGTGTACACCCGGAGCGTAAACCCGGGGTCGCTGTGTCCGAGGTACGTGCTCAGCGCCTTGATGTTCTCCCCGGAGTCCAGCAGCACGGACGCGTAGAAGTGCCGCAGCGCGTGCATCCCGTGCTCGCGCGCCGCCTGGTGGCGCTCACCGGGCCGCGGCTCCGGAATGACGCCGGCCTGCACGAGGGCGAACTTCCACACGCGGGTGTTGAAGTCGGTGCGCCGCACCGCGCCCCCGCCCGGGAGGGAGAACAGCAGCCGCTTGGTGACGAGCGGCCCGTCCGGCTTCAGCCAGGGAAGCGTCACGTCCACCGGCGGGAACTCCTCGCGGTGCTCCCGCAGCACCTGACCGATGCGGCGGGGGAAGGGCACGTCCCGTTCCTTCTCCCGCTTGGGCGGACCGAAGACGAGATGCCCGTTCGCCACCTTCACCTGATTGGCCACCCGGAGCCATTCACCGCGGAAGTCGTCAGGGTCGTCCGGCAGACCGAAGATCTCCCCCTGCCGCAGCCCCAGCCCTCCGCCGGCATCGGCCATCGCCTGGTACCGCTTCGGCAGCGCGGCCCGGATGGCGAAGAGCCGCTCGGGCGTCCACGGCCTGACCCGCGGAGGGACCGGAGCGGGCGCCCGGACCGTACAGGCCTTGCATGGGTTCTTCGCCAGCAACTCGTCGTCCACCGCGGCGGCGAGGGCGGAAGACACGCTCGGCGAAGATGACGCGTCGGTAGGAGGAGACCGGCAGGACCTGCTCCAGCTCGCTCAGCCAGTCACGGATGTGCTCCGGCCGGAACGAGTCGAGTGGCCGCGTGCCGAGGTACGGGAACGCGTGCTTGCGGATCTGCACCTCGACAGACGACCGCGTAGTCATGCCTGTCGTGAGCGACGCGAGCCACTTCTCTCCGTACTCCCGGAACGTGATCCGGCCGGCGGCGGGGTCGTTGTACTGCCCCGGGACATGTACGCCTCGATGTGCGCCAGCCACTTCTCGGCGAGCCGCTTCTGCCTGTCGGGGAAGCTCTTCGACTTCTCGGTCCCGTCCGGTCCGATGAACCGGGCGCGGTAGCGCATCCCGCTGCCGCAGCGGTCGGTCTTGATCCGACGGGGCTTGCCGTCGGGTCCCTGCTCCGTCTTGAACCACCGGTCTTGGATGTGCCTGCCACGTATGGGCCTTTCTGGGCAAGCGCCGAGGGCGGGCCCAGGTGGGCCCGCCCTCGGCGGTGGTGGGTTGGTTAAGCGGCTTGGCTGATGTCCTTGCGCTTCTGCTCGGAGATCCAGTCGTAGAGGTCGGCGGGGTCGTAGCGGGTGTGCTTGCCGACGCGGAAGCCGGGCGGTCCGGTCCGCTTCTTGCGCCACTGGTAGGGGTCTCCACCGGGACGCCGAGGATCTCGGCGACGTCTTCGGGGTTGAGGTAACGGTCGGGGAGTCCGTCGCGCAGGATGGCGCGGGGGGCAGTCTCGGCGGGCATCGCTCCTCCGGCGGGTGTGTGTCCGAGCTCCGGATTTCTGCGTCATCGCGTCGTCTGGGTCATCAGCTGTTCTGACCTGCGGTTTTCGATGACGTGGTGGCTGGGCTGTGTGTCACTGGCCTGCGTCATCGTCACCGGGGTGACGCGGGTCGGTGACGTGGGTGACGCGTGATGACGTAGCCGTTGGCCGTCTGCGTCACCGGTTGGCCGGGCGGTGGGGCGGCCGGTCGGGTCATCTCGATGTAGCGGGCGGTACTGGTCCGGCCCCAGTCGACGAGGACGCTGCGGGCGGCGAGGGCTGGAGACGCTTAAGGCGGTCGGAAAGCACCTTGCCGGTGGTGGGCCACCCCTTGGGCAGGGTGCGGAAGTCGTCGCCGGTGTAGAGCTGGTGAGGGTGTGCAGCAACTCGGTCGAGGTCATCCGCACTTCCTCGCCGGGGGTCGAGGCCGGCGGCGTGCTTGAGGACGGTCTGGGCGAGGAGGTCGCCTTCGATTACGTCGTCGTTGAGGTCGTCGAGGCTGGCCCGGTAGGCGCCCAGCGCGCAGAGGCCGGTGGCGGTGTCGAGCTGGGCGCAGAGGTGGGCGAAGTCCGCCATCCGCAGGTCGGTGGGAATCTCGGCCTCGGTCGCCCGCACCTTGACGGCGAGGCCCAGCAGCGAGCCGAGGACGACTGGCAGTACCTGCGCGTACTCCGCCCATAGCTCCGCCTCGGTCCGCCGTGCGCGGGGCCGCTCCAGGCGGAGGGGCAGGAGGCGTTCGGCGAGGTCGGGGCGGATAATGCCGACGTCGATTCCGGTTAGCAGGAGCGGGCGGCGGTAGCGGGAGCGGACCACGTCCCCGTCGGTGAACAGTGCGCGCTTGATGCTCTCGGCGCCGGTGACGATGCAGCACATCAGGTCGGACAGGTCCGGAGGCAGGTGCGAGAGGTTGTCCAACGCCGTGACACATCCTGCGGCGACGGCGGTGATCAGGTTCTCCTCGTCCTTCGGCGCGCGGCGCAGGTCGCCGGTCATGCCTTCGATGATCCGCACCAGCATCCTGCCGCCGGTGGACTTGCCGGCGCCCTGCGGGCCGGTGAGGAACGGGGCGGGGACGGGCACGGACGGTTCCAGGCAGCCGATCAGCCACGCCACGGCGAGGCACTCGCTCTCGGCGTTCGCGAAGTTGCACAGCCTCAGCAGTGCGTCGATGCCCTTGCCGTCGGTGTCCTTCTCGGGAAGGGGGAGTTCGCCGGTGAGCTGGGTGCGCCGCCAGTACACTTCGCGCGGGTCGGGGGTGAGGATGTCCCAGCCGTTGGGGTGGATGCGGACGGACTGGCCGTCGTCGCGGCCCAGGTCCAGCCAGGTCGCGCCGTCGAACCCCGGGGCTACCCGAATGTGAGTGGCCTGTACGTCTTGGCTGAGGGCGAGTGCTTCGATCAAGTCCAGTGCCTCCTTGAGGGCGGAGCCGTTGAAGGAGCCTTTGCCGTCGTTGTAGAGGCCGACCATGAGTTCCTGCCGGTGGCTGCCGGTCGTTCCCTGCGAGCGGATCGGGCGGGCGACGGGGTGACCGTTCTTCTGCGCATAGACGGTGCCTTCCGTGGTGCGGAAGTACCGGAAGTGGGCCTGCGCGTATTCCGTGATGACCTGCCGCGCCGGAGTCTTGTCCTCGTCGGTCACGGTCACATCCCCAACTGGGTGAGGGCGTTGGTCCACGCGTCCTCGCAGTGCCGCAGGGACTCACCCTTGGCCTGCGCGGCGGTGAACAACCGGCCGATGTGCGCTTCGGTGAGGCAGCCGCAACGGCCGTGCGCGGACAGCACCGCGAGGAACATCCGGTACACGGTTCGGTGAATGCCGTCCGGAGCCTCCTCGATCCGCTGCTCCGCCATGGCGATGCCGCGTTCCAGGTAGGCGGGTGTGCGGTGAGGGCACTGCCCACCCCCGGCTGGCATGGGCACGCCGACGAGCCTCGATGCGGGCCGGGCCACGGCGGACTCGTTCACAGCGAGCGCGCGCACCACGTCGGGCAGCAGGGCCACAGTTCCAGTGCCGAAGCCGAGCCAACGGGCGTACGCCATAGTGGACTTGCTGTCCACGCCAGGGCGGACACCGTTGCGGGAGGTTTCGATCGTTCGAAAACGTCTTCCTAGACCCAGACTTGTTGGCAGCCGCCATCGATGCTGCGGGCGGTGACGTCTCGGCGGCTGCGGTAGAGGAGCGCTTGCGCGCCATCGCGGATGACGAAATCGACGAAGTTAGATCGCTCCTAACCGAGGATGAACTGAAAAAGCTCGTGCCGGACAGCCTGCCGCAAGAACGAAAAGATCTCTCGGCCTCACTGCGTCATAGTATTGCCATTCAACAAAAGCGACTCGCCGCGCTTGAGGAGGCAAAGGAGTCTGCCTCGGAATACCTTGCCGCGTCATGGGATGTCGATTGGCGAGCCCTCGTGCAGGGGAAGAGGGTGCTAGCCATCTTCACGCAAAAGACGCCTTTCAAGCGCCCTGTGGACTTGCTTAATGCTGTATGTCGGATGTGTCGAGACAATCCGTCATTGATGCCGGGCGAGCTGCGGAGGCTTCACGCATTCATTTCCCACAGCTTTGATCAGTGAGTCATGCCGCAGTGTAGACTGTCGGAAGCGCTCCAGCCTTGTACTGGTTTCGTTGCTTTCTTACTGACTCGAATCCATACGACTGGAAAATTCCAGGCCATCTCAACACCTTGTGGTGGCTTCCTCACGGCTGATGGCGTTGGCTCGCCATGTGCCGGACGCTGACGGTGATCGGATGCGTGGCCGGCAGGTGGGCGCAATCGGTTTCGAGCGCGGCGAGGCGCTCTAGTGCGTCGCAGTCCTTCCCGGCCTCCATCAAAAACTGAAGCACCCACCTGCGTCGGTCCAACACGGCGAGGTCCCCTGGTCCCAGTGTGCTGATGCTTTTCTGTACTGCTCTGTCGAGAAGGGCTAGGCCTTCGTCGTGGGCTCCAGACGCAAATATGCTGCTTGCGAGTCCAAATTCCAGACCCAGGACGACGCGATGATTGTCCCCCAAGACTGAGACGGCCCTATCCGTCAGTCGTTCATAAAGAATGCGGGCTTCGGAATGGCGGCCACAGTGCAAAGTGAAGGACGCGACCATGCTTTCCGCCATCAGAGTCTCCTCATGATCGGCGCCGAACTCTTGTCGAAGAGCCCGCGTTCGTCGCTTGGCGACGGCCAAACCTTCCTCTGCGGACCGTATGGGCGTGTCTAATTCCCACAAGATTGCCTCGGCTTGACCGATACCCGCTTCTGCCGCACGTCGCAGTGCTGGGAGGGCGAGTGGGAAATTGCCAGAAAGATAGATGTTGCATGCAATCGTGTAGGCCTCAAGGGGTGATGCAAGGTCCATTACTGCAACCCAAACCGGTTCTGGTATGGCGCCATGCGTAGGAAGGTCGATCAGATAATCGAAAGCCAGGAGTCCGTGTTCGCTGTTGCCGATTAGCAGGCTGTTCGCTCCCGCTGGGACTGTCGGGGTCAGTGCCCAGGCCAGCGCCTCTTGGAACGACTCGGGACGCAACTCCTTCCCACCGCGCCGAGCAAGGTAGCCCTCGTGAAGCTGCTGGAGAACGTCCGCGGGCAGAGGGCGGTGGTAGCCAGCGCGGCGGGCATCGACAGCAGCTGCAACCACTGCCGCTCCGCGGGGGTGGTGTCCTGGGACCCACGCATGCTGCCAGCCTTCGACCAGTTCCGGGCCAGCCGCTAACAGTTCGGCCACCCCGAAGCGATGATCGCCGGCCAGCGCGCGGACGAGTCGGGGGTCGGTCGTCAGTGCACGAGCACGGTCGCGCTCGGTGTCTGTCCATCGCCTCTCGACGTGGAGCACTTGAGCTTGTCTCAGGACGGCCCGGCCTTGGCGCCAAATTTCTTGGGCTGGCCCCGTAGCCTCGGTCTCCGCACGATCACGGTAGCGGTCGTATTCGTGACTGCGCATGGTGGCCAGAACCAGCACCTGCCGGCCCGAGATCAGCAGGCGGTGCAGCGTCGACGTGGTCAGCCCTCCTGGCCCTAGGAAGCGTTCCAAGTCATCCAGCCACACCACACAGCTGTTTGGGGCTTCCCAGCCGTCCAACAGTACGGCAATGGCTTCGCGTGTTGAGGGAGCTATAAAACGGTGATCAGGATGCAGCAGCCGAATCGCCTCAAAAGCAGCTCGCGTCTTACCCGCAGTGGACTCGCCGACCAGCAGGACGAAGCCTCCACGACGCAGGGCAGCGTGCAGCTGTGGCTCCATGTCGCGGGTGACATACGCCGGAACCCGATCGAGCCTGCCTTCTCGCTCAGTGGTCTCGGCCGGGTGCACTCCCACCGCGATGGGGTCCCGTAGATCCCGCACCAGGGGAAAGTGTCCTTCACGTGAGGCAATCTGCAAGGCATCAGGTCGACGACGAGCCGCCTCAGCCTGCCGCTGCCACTCCGACTGAGCACCTAGTGCAACGACACTCGCTACGGCCGCGACCGCAGCCCCCAGCACACCTGCCGATGCCTCCGACCCCCAGAGAGCAGCGAGCAGTCCGATTACCGCGCTGATGACCACCACGGCGACCAACTTCACCCACGGTCGGTACTGACTCCCCGTAACCCCCACCGTTCCCCCTACCTTCGACGGCCAGGAACTCCCCGAGAGAGCCTTCCCTGAGCAAACGGGACCGAACCGGTAGGTGTAGGGCCACACTGGTTTGTTCAACGCGCGGTGATCTACGAATGTCCGCGTCACTGCGGAGTCTGCTTGCCGTGTGGGGAGACCGCAGGAAGGGGCGCGGAAGGTCACGTCATGGAGACGTTGCGTCGGTTTGTAGTTCTGCCAGTTCCGCCTGGCGGGGCCGTCTGTGGGCCGTTGAAGGGTGGCCTGCAGCGACTTGCAACGACCGAAGAAGACCGTTCGGACACAGGTCAGAGCTGCGCCGATCTCAATCGCACGAGGTTTGTCTGGCCCGGTGTAGGTCCTGCGCAACAAGAAGCAGGAGTGGGAGGAATACCGCTCGGAGGTCACGGCCTTCGAACTCCGCAAGAACCTCCCCGTGCTGTAACCCCGGTTCAAAGCCCCATCGGGGCACGCACGGCCCTCCGGGCCGACGGTCACCGACCGTCGGCCCGGAGTCGTCCCACGGCCTTGGTCGTGGAGCGGGCACTGGCGCCGGTCAAGGACGAGGGGCGGGATCCGGCAGAGTCCGAGACGCTACTCGTAACGGCTGAAGGCCCGGCGGTCAGCGGACCGCGCGGTGCCAGGTGGGGCGGGTGGGGGTGGTGGGGGTGGTGGTCGTGTGGAGTTCGGCGTCCAGGCCCAGGACCGCGGTCGTGGTGGTGCCGGTGGGTTCGAGGACGGCCGAGGGGGCGCCGGCGAAGAGCATGCGGGATTCCGTCCAGGCAGGGGGGCCGCCGAGGCCCGTCGTGCCGATGGTGCCGCTCTCCGCACGCCCCGCCACCAGGCGGCCCGCGGCGCCGACCGCGCCGTAGCCGGCCCGGCCGCCCGCCTCCGCGACGCTGGAGACCTGGGGCCTGGCGGTGGGGCCGGCCGTGACCAGGGCGGTGCGTACGACCCCGGAGTCGGGGCGGCGGAAGTACAGGCGGACGCCCGCGCCCTCCGGGGAGGCCGAGAGGGGGACCGTCGTGGCGGGCAGGCCCGTCGGGGACGGCCCGGCCAGCGTGGCGCCCGCGGCGGACTGGGTCCAGGCCAGCACGGACTTGGTGGTGGTGGCGTACACGTGGCGCCGCCCGGCGGTGTCGACCGCCGTCACCGGGTCGCCCTGCAGGTCCTCGCCACCGAGGCGCTGCCAGGGCGTGAAGCCGCCGTCCGGCAGCTGGGCGGTGGCGCGCAGGGTGCGGCGGGAGTCGCGCAGGTAGACCGTGAGGAGGCCCTGCCCGTCCACGGCGGCCGCGGGGGCGCTGATCGCCGAGGTGCCCTCCTCGTCGGTCCGTTCGGGCGTGCCGAGCGACTGCCACGGGCCGAACGGCCCGTCGGGCGCGGACTGGACCGCGTACACGACGTCGCGCCGGTAGTCGGCGTGCGCGGAGCCGAAGGCGGTGCGGGTGGCGAGGACGGCGATGCGGCCGTCGGGGAGGCGGGCGGTGTTCGCCCCCGGGTCGATGCCGGTGCCCGGGAGGAGGACCGGGCCGGCCCAGTCGCCGCCGGACCCCCGCGTCCAGTACGCCATCCGGCCGTCGAGCACGGCGAACGCCCAGAGCCGCCCGGGCGTTCCCTGCGTCAGCCAGGAGGTGCTGTCGGCGCGGGTGTAGCGCAGCGACTGGGCCCAGTTGCGCCCCGTCGGGTTGCCCGCCACCTTGCGGTCGCCGCAGCCCGAGGGGCTGCCGCAGTGGTCCTGGTGGTCCTGCCAGGCGTAGGTCCGCAGGTAGTTGGTCTTCGTCTCGGCCGTCTGCGGGTCCAGCGAGTGGGGCAGCGTGCTGTTGTGGTAGCCGAGGTAGCTCTGTACGGAGAAGCGGGGGCGGCGCTGGACCTGGGCGGCGTAGGCGGCGGCCGCGGCCTGCACGAAGCGCGCCCCGTACATGTGGTCCTGGTGGTCGGTGTACCGGCCGCTGTCCTCGTACCGGTTCGGCGTCGGGTCCTGCATCCGTATCGTCGTCGGCCGGTACAGCTCCAGGACTCCGGCTATCGACTGGACGAGCTGGTCCTTCGTGTACGAGAAGGACTGCTTGACCGGGGTCCCGGAGGTCAGCTGCGCCTCCAGCGAGGCTATCCGGCCGTTCCACAGGCCGCGCAGGCTATCGGGGGCGTCCCCGCCCGTGCTGCGGGCCTCGCGCAGCATCAGCCACACCAGGTTGACCTGCGGCTTCGCTATGAGGACGTCGAGCTCGGCCCGGCCGCCGCCGGCCGTGGGTATGACCGTGCGCTTCCACGCGCTGGTGCGGTCGCCGGTGGCCATCTGCGCGTACGCGGAGCGGATGCCGTTCTGCCGGGCCTCCGCGTAGTGGGTGCGGTCGGCGGGCTGCTCGGGGTCCTTGGCCGCGCCGCCGCCGGCCTCGTTGCGGCCGTCGGACTCGCCGGAGGTGAGGTACGCGGTGGTGACCTGGGTGCCGGACAGCAGGGACCGGCTGAGGTCGGGGTTCATGAAGAAGAGGTCGTCGTCGGGGTGCGCGACGACCTGGACGACCGACCCGGCGGTGACGCTCGCGGGCAGGACGGCGGTCGGGCCCTTCTCCTGGGTGGCCTCGGCCGAGGTCTGCTGGCCGGTGGCCACGGAGAGCACGCCGGTGGCGCCGGCTGTCAGCACGGTGAGCAGAGCCGCGAAGCGGCGACGGGTCACGGGCATCGGGTCACGCCTTGGGTCGTTCCGGGCGGAGAAACCGCTGAGCAGTCAGAGAGAGGCCGAAACGGGGAACTTGGTTCACCGATTCGGCCGATGATCGCCACTTTTCGGAAGCGTCCACGTGTGGTTGTTCCGTGTGGGAAATTGATCCTGGTATGTGACTGCGGTGTGCCCGTGATGTGGAGGCGCTTCGTCCGCCTCTGGCCGCCTTTCTGCGGGCCGTGCGCTACGAGCCGGTGCCCTACGGCGTCTTGCCCTACGGCGCCGTGTTGCGCGGGCCCACCGGCTGCCACGGCGCCAGGTACGCGTCCGGCGCGTCGGCCGAAGACGTCACGTACAGCCGCGCGTCGAGCCCCACCACCGCCAGACTGACCATGCTCTTCCCGAGCATCACGGAGGACGGCGCGCCGACGAACATCAGCGGGGACCGCTCCCACGGCCGGCCCGGGCCGACCTCCGAGCCCAGCTGCCCGCCCGCCGAGCGGCCCGCCAGCACGTGACCGCTCGCCGTCACCGAGCCGAAGCCCTGGAGCCCGCCGAGGTCGGTCATGTTGTTCAGCTTCAGCCCGCCGTCACCCGTCATCAGGGCCGTACGGACGTTGCCCGAGCCGGGCTTGCGGAACCACAGCCGCACCCCGCCCTCCCGGCCCTGCGCGGTCAGCGGGAGCGTGGTGTCCGGCAGCCCCGTCGGCGAGACCGGGCCGAGGGGGGCGCCCGGCTTCGGCTGCGCCCAGCCGACCACCGTCTTGGAGGTCGCGGAGAACACCATCCGCCGCCCGGCGCCGTCGGTCGCCGTGGCCGGACTGCCGTGCAGATCGGAGCCGCCGTACTTCTCCCAGGGCCCCCAACTGCCGTCCGCCTGCTGCACCCTGCCCCGCAGGGTGTACGAACCGTCGCGGACGTACGCCGCCACCTGCCCGGTGCCGTCGACCGAGACGGCCGGGGAGCTGATGTCGGAGGTCCAGTTCTCGTCCGCGGCCTCGGGGGTGCCGAGGGACTGCCACTCCCCGAACCGGTCCGCTCCCGCCCGCTCCTGGACGGTGTAGACGACCTCGCGCTTGTAGTCGGTGGGCTTCGCGCCGAAGGAGGTACGGGTGCCGAAGGCGGCGATCCGGCCGTCCTTGAGCGTGACGGTGCTGACGCCCGGGTCCATGCCGGTGCCGGGCAGCAGGTCCGGCCCCCGCCAGCGGCCGACCAGACCGGGCCGGTGCCAGACGGCGACCTGGCCGTCGAGCACCTTGAAGGCCCACAGCCCGTGCTCCTCGTCGGAGGCCAGCCAGGTGGTGCTGTTGCCGCGGGCGTAGTTGATGGAGTCCGACCACCGGTTGCCGCCCGGACGGTCGGAGATCTTGAGGTCGCCGCAGCCGGCGTCGCTGCCGCAGTGGTTCTGCCGGTCGAGCCAGGCGTACGTGTCCAGGATGTCCAGCTTCTCCTTGGCCTCGCCCGGGTCCAGCGCGCTGGGGAGGGAGCCGTTGAAGTAGCCGAGGTAGTTCTGGACCGCGAAGTGCGGGCGGTCCTTGACGTCCTTCGCGTAGGCGGCGGTGGCCAGTTGCACGAAGCGGGCGCCGTAGAAGTGGTCCTGGTGGTCGGTGTACCGCCTGGTGTCCGGGAACCGGCCGGGGGTCGGGTCCTGGGAGCGGACGGTCGTCGGCTTGTACTGCTCCAGCACACCGACGAGGGTCTGGACGACCTGGTCCTTCGAGTACGAGAACTTCTGCTTGACCGGGGAGCCGGAGGCGACCATCGAATCCAGCCGGGCGACCTTGCCGTCCCAGAGGCCGTGCAGGCTCTCGGGGACGTCGTCGTAGACGTTGCCGGCCTCGCGCAGCTGTAGCCAGACCAGGTTGACCTGGGGCCTGGCGACGAGGACGTCGACCTCGGCGTGGCCGCCGCCCTTGGTCGGGACGACGCTGCGCTTCCAGGCGCTGCCGCGGTCGCCGGTGGCCATCTTGGCGTAGGCGGCGCGGATGCCGTTCTGGCGGGCCTCGGCGTACGCGGGCTTGTTGGGGGCGGTCCCGGCCTCCTTGCCGGCGACCGCGTTGATGCCGTCCGCCTCGCCGGAGGTGAGGTAGACCGAGGTCACCGGGTGGCCGGCGGCTATGGAGTAGCGCAGGTCCGGATTCATGAAGTACAGGTCGTCGTCGGGGTGGGCGATGATCTGCAGCACCCGGCCGGGGTCCGGAGCATCGGCGACGGCCAGGGGGGCGGTGGCCGCCCTGTCGGGGTCGGCGGGGGCGGCGAGGCCTTCGAGGGCCTCGTTGCCGCGGATCACGAGCATGGCGCAGGCGGCGGTGGCGGCGCAGAAGGCGACGGCCTTGACGAGGCGGGCCCGGCGGCGGCGGGGGTTCGGCCGCGCTTCGCGGTCGGCCGCCGCCTCGGGGCCCGCCGCCTCGGGGCCGGGCCCGGGACCGAGCCCGTCGCCGGAGTCGTCCTGGCCGCCGGCGCGGCGGCGCCCGCGTGCGGTCCGCGGCGCGGCGGGAGCCTTCGCGCGCCCGCGCCGGCCGCCGCCACCGGTACCTTCGGCCTCACGGGCCAGCCGCGCGGCCTTCCGCCCGCCGGCCGGTCCTTCCGCTTCGGGTACGTCGCCCTGCGGAGCCCGCTGTTGCTGGTCGGCCGGGACGTGGCCGGTCCGGGGAGAGGGGTGGTCGTGCTGGGCCGGCTCGGCCTCGTGAGACGAGTGGTACGAGTGGGACGAGTGAGACCGCTGGGACGGGAGGGACGGGTGGAACGGCTGGGCTCGCCCAGGCCCGTACGCCCGGCCCTCTGCGGCCTGATGGGGCAGGTAGGCGTGCTGGGCCTGCCGGGCCTGCTGGGCCTGCTGGGCTTCGTGGGTCCGGTGGGCCTGGACGTCCCCGATCTGGTGCGGAAGGTAGGCGTGTGGGGCCGGTTCGGCCCCGTGCGGCGCGTGGAACGGGTAGGCCCGGGTCTCCCCGGCCTGGTGGGGCAGGTGGGCGTGTTGGACCTGCGGGTCCCCGTACGACGGGTGGGCCGGCTCGGCCTCGTGGGGCCGGTGGGCCGGGGCCTGCTGGGCCTGCGGGGCCGAGTGCGACGGGTAGGTCGGGGCGGACCCGTGAGGCGGTGTGAACGGGTTGACCTGCGGTATGTGTGGGGCCTGTTGAGGCCCAGGGGCCCAGGATTCCCCACCCTGGTGGGTCGGGTACGCCTGCTGGGCCTGCTGGGCCTGCTGGGCCTGCCGGGCCTGCCGGGCCTGCTGGGGCGCGTGCGGCGGGTGGCCCTGCTCGGCCTGGTGAGACCGGTGGGCCTGGTAAGCGTGTGGTGCCGGTTCCGCCTGGTGGGACGGGTGGGTCTGTGGGGCCTGTTGGGTCTGCTGAGGCCAGTAGGCTTCCCCGGCCTGGTGGGATGGGTACGCGTACCGGGACTCACCGGCCTGCTGCGGCACGTAGGCCTCCCCGGGCCGGTATGCGTGCTGGGTCGGCTGGGCCCCGTACGACGGTTGGGCCTGCTGGGCCTCGTGCGGCGCGTGGGTCCACTCGGTCCACTCGGCCTGCTGCGCCTGGTGCGGCGTGTGGCCCGCCCCGCCCTGCTGGGCCTCGTACGGGGCGTAGGCCGATCCGGCCGGGTGCAGCGGGTAGGGCTGTTGGGTCTGGTGAGACTGGTGAGTTGGGTGGGGCTGGAGGTGCTCGGCCTGGTAGATCTGGTGACGGGCCGACCCGGCCGCCCCGTCGGCCGCGGCCACGTCGGGACCCTCGGGCGACGGCCAGGCTGCCGACGGCTGGACCCAGGCTCCGGTGTCGCCGGGGTATCCGTCGGACATGGGGCTCCTCGTGGCCGGTCGGCGGGGAGCGGGCCCCATCACACACTAAGTATTCGGATAATCCGATAATCCCCGTCATGGTACTGCCGGTGAGTCGAACGCCTGCTCCGGCTACGCTCACCACAGGCACGCCAGGGCAGTGGCAGCGACAACCGCGGGAGGCGGCGGGATGACAGTCCCGGGACGCAGGAGCAGCACCTTCATCCGGCTGCTCCGCAGCGGTTTCACCGACCCCTCCGCCGCCGCCCGGCTGCTCGACGCCGACGCGCTGGCGGCCGTACGCGCCGATCCGGTGCTGCTCGACGCCCTCGGGGCGACCGCCGACCCCGACCTCGCCCTCCGCGGGCTCGTCCGCCTCGCCGAGGCGCAGCGGCCCGAGGAGCTGTCCGGGTTCCTCGACACCCTCGTCAGCGCCAAACCGCTGCGCGACCGCCTCCTCGGCGTGCTCGGCGCCTCCGAGGCCCTAGGCGACCACCTCGCCCGTCACCCCCGCGACTGGCTCACCCTCGTCACCTACGAGGCCGCCGACCTGCACCCCGGACTCCCCGAGTTCGAGCGCGGCCTCGCGGACGCCCACGACCCCGTCACCCTGCGCGTCGCCTACCGCCGCTGCCTTCTCTCCATCGCCGCCCGCGACGTCTGCGGCACCATCGACGTCGCCCAGACCGCCGCCGAGCTCGCCGACCTCGCCACCGCCACCCTCCGCGCGGCCCTGCGGATCGCCTCCGCCGCCGCCCCCGAGGACGCCGCGCAGTGCCGGCTCGCCGTCATCGCGATGGGCAAGTGCGGCGGCAACGAGCTCAACTACGTCTCCGACGTCGACGTGATCTTCGTCGGGGAGGCGGCGGCGGCTCCCCACGGCGCAGCCGCAGGGGACGCCACGGACGAGGGCAAGGGCATCCAGGCCGCCACCCGGCTGGCCTCCCACCTCATGCGGATCTGTTCCGAGACCACCGTCGAGGGCACCATCTGGCCCGTCGACGCCAACCTCCGCCCCGAGGGCCGCAACGGCCCGCTGGTCCGCACCCTCGCCTCCCACCTCGCCTACTACCAGCGCTGGGCCAAGACCTGGGAGTTCCAGGCCCTCCTCAAGGCCCGCGCCGTGGCCGGCGACCCCGACCTCGGCCGGCAGTACATCGACGCCATAACGCCCCTGGTCTGGCAGGCCGCCGAGCGCGAGAACTTCGTGCCCGACGTGCAGAAGATGCGCCGCCGCGTCGTCGACAACATCCCCGCCGCCCAGGTCGACCGCGAGCTCAAACTCGGCCCCGGCGGCCTGCGCGACGTCGAGTTCGCCGTCCAGCTGCTCCAGCTCGTGCACGGCCGCAGCGACGCCACCCTGCACTCCGGCACCACCCTCGACGCCCTCCACGCCCTCGCCGCCGGCGGCTACGTCGGCCGCGCCGACGCCGCCCAGCTGCACGACGCGTACCGCTTCCTGCGCGCCATGGAGCACCGCATCCAGCTCTACCGGCTGCGCCGCACCCACCTCGTCCCCGAAGACGAGAGCGACCTGCGGCGCCTGGGCCGCTCCATGGGCCTGCGCACCGAGCCCGTCGCCGAACTCAACAAGGCCTGGCGCCGGCACGCCTCCGTCGTCCGGCGCCTGCACGAGAAGCTCTTCTACCGGCCGCTGCTCGACGCCGTCGCCCAGCTCACGCCCGGCGAGACCCGGCTCTCCCCGCGCGCCGCCGGCCAGCGCCTCGAAGCCCTCGGGTACGCCGATCCGGCCGCCGCCCTGCGCCACCTCGAAGCGCTCGCCTCCGGCGTCACCCGCAAGGCCGCCATCCAGCGCACCCTGCTGCCGGTGCTGCTCGGCTGGTTCGCCGACTCCGCCGATCCGGACGCCGGCCTGCTGAACTTCCGCAAGGTCTCCGACGCCCTCGGCAAGACCCCCTGGTACCTGCGGCTGCTCCGCGACGAGGGCGCCGCCGCCGAGAACCTCGCCCGCGTCCTGTCCGCCGGCCGTCTCGCCCCCGACCTGCTGATGCGCGCCCCCGAGGCCGTGGCCCTGCTCGGCGACCCCGAAGGCCTGCAGCCCCGTACCCACGAGGCCCTGGAACAGGAGGTCATGGCCGCCGTCGGCCGCGCCGACACCGCCGAGGCCGCCGTCGCCGCCGCCCGCGGCGTGCGCCGCCGCGAGCTCTTCCGTACGACCGCGGCCGACATCATCGGCTCCTACGGTACGGAGGACAATCCGGCCGAGGAGGACCACGGCGCCCTCGTCGACCGGGTCGGCGGGGCCGTCTCCGACCTCACCGCCGCCACCGTCGCCGGAGCCCTGCGCGCCGCCGTCCAGAGCCAGTACGGCGACACCCTGCCCACCCGCTTCGCGGTCATCGGCGTCGGCCGCTTCGGCGGGCACGAGCTCGGCTACGGCTCCGACGCCGACGTCCTCTTCGTCCACGAACCCCGCGAGGGCGTCGACGAACAGGAGGCCGCGAAGGCCGCCCAGACCGTCATCGCCGAGATGCGCCGGCTGCTCCAGCTGCCCACCGCCGACCCGCCGCTGCTCATCGACGCCGACCTGCGCCCCGAGGGCCGCTCCGGCCCGCTCGTGCGCACGCTCTCCTCCTACGCCGCCTACTACCGGCGCTGGTCCCTGACCTGGGAGAGCCAGGCCCTGCTGCGCGCCGAGCCGGTCGCGGGCGACGCCGACCTCGGCGGCCGCTTCATCGAGCTCATCGACCCGCTGCGCTACCCGATGGAAGGCCTCGGCGAGGACGCCGTACGCGAGATCCGCCGGCTCAAGGCCCGCATGGAGTCCGAGCGGATGCCCCGCGGGGCCGACTCCACCCTGCACACCAAGCTGGGCCGAGGCGGCCTCAGCGACGTCGAGTGGACCGTCCAGCTGATCCAGATGCGGCACGCCTGGGCCGTTCCGGGCCTGCGCACCACCCGTACCCGCCAGGCCCTCGCCGCCGCCCACGCGGCCGGACTGATCCCGACCGACGAGGCGCAGATCCTCGACGAGGCCTGGGTGCTGGCCACCCGGGTCCGCAACGCCGTGATGCTGGTCCGCGGCCGCGCCGGGGACACCTTCCCGTCGGAGGCCCGCGAGCTCGCCGCGGTCGGCCGCTACCTCGGATACGCCGAAGGCACGGTCGGGGAGATGCTGGACGACTACCGTCGCATCACCCGCCGTGCCCGGGCGGTGGTCGAGGAACTGTTCTACGGGGGCTGAGCCCCGGTGGCCGGGCCTCGGAGGCCGGCCACCCGGGTCCCCGGCGGGGGCGTCAGCGCGCCGTGCCGAAGTCCTGGGTCCAGTAGTGGTTCGGCTGAGCCAGGCCGATGCCGATCTCCTTGAAGGAGCAGTTCAGGATGTTCGCCCGGTGGCCGGGGCTGTTCATCCAGCCCTCCATGACCTTCTCCGGGGTGCTGTAGCCGTAGGCGACGTTCTCGCCGTACGAACTCCACGTGTATCCGGCGCGGGTGATACGGGCACCCGGGTCGGAGCCGTCGGAACCGGTGTGGGACATGGTGCCGTGGGCGGCCATGTCCGCGCTGTGGTCCTGCGCGGCCTTCGTGAGCTTCGCGTTGAGGGTGAGGTTCGGGCACCCGGCGGCGGCGCGCTCCTGGTTGACGAGGGCGAGGACCGCGGCGACGGAGCCGGAGGCCGGCGGGGCGGCCGGGGCCGAGGTCTTCGGCGGCTCGGGCGCCTGCGGCTTCCTGGTGGCGGCCGGCTTCGACGGCTGCGGCTGCGGCCGCTGCTGCGCGGGCGGTGAGGTCTGTACGACCGGCTGTGCGGGCGCCGCGGGCGTGCCGGGATCGGCGGCCGGGGGGCTGCTCGGCGCCGTCGGGACTTCCACGGGTGCCAGGGTGCTCGGGGCGGCCGACGGCGTGTAGTGCCACGGGCGCTGGCCCTGGTGGCTCGCGGCGCGGGTGCGGCCGCTGTCGTCCGTGTCGAAGCAGGCCATGGCGGCCGTGGGAACACCCACGAGGGCCAGGGTGCCGACGGCGATGACTATTTTCCGGTGCGGCTTCTTCTTCCGATGCTTCTGCATGCGTGACCTCATTCGGTGATCGCGAAGCTTCCGGCGCCGGAACTGCGGGACGCCGGAATAGGCGACATTCTTAGAAGTCCGCCAATGGCCTGGCAAGTTTCCGCTTCGCGTTCACGGGGGGCATTCCGCACCCGGCTTGAAACGGGCCGATGATCGTGCATGGTCACGATCAGGTCACTTGCACAACCATGTGATGCGCCTTCAGGAAAGCCCGTGAGCAGGGAAGTCGGCGACGAGTCCGGCGGTAGCGCGGATTCCGTTCCTGCCGGAGAGGGGAATGTCTAATCCAAACCGGACAAATATCGAAATGTCGATCACCCGGCACGCCCGGGAAAGACCCGGGGGCCGAGGTTCGCACCGTGACGCATGTCACGCAACCAAGCGCCGGATCGCGGCGTCAGGCGACGCGGTGAAGAGGGCGCGAAGAAGACGGTACGGAGAAGAGGGCGCGGAGAGGAGGGCACGGAGAAGAGGGCACGGAGAAGGCGGCGGGAAGAGCGTGCCCATTTCCCGCGGCCGCATTCGGAGGAATTGCCGGGGTCGGAAAAGATCGGCCAGGCCGGCCCTCAGCTCGATGCCGGGGGGCGAGATCCACTTGACGAACAGCGGGTCGGACAGCTGCCGCGCACGAGCCCGCGGCATTTCGCGGCCGACGCGCCCGCGCCCCGTCCCTTCGGGCCCGGGCCGGGCGTCAGGCGCGGGTCCGGAAGCGGTTCAGCAGCTCGGCCGCGGGGTGCGGACCCGCGTGCTGCGGGTGGCGCGGGAGGCGGTGGGGCATCGAGCCGTACCAGGACCGCGAGACGGTGTAGCCGAAGGCGAGGCAGAGCATGCCGCCCACGGCGTCGAGCCAGAAGTGGTTGGCGGTGGCCACGATGACGACGAGGGTCGCCGTCGGGTAGAGCAGGCCCAGGATGCGGGCCCAGGGCGCCGAGGCGACCGCGAAGATCGTCAGCCCGCACCAGAGCGACCACCCTATGTGCATGGACGGCATCGCAGCGTACTGGTTCGACATCTGCTTGAGGTTCCCGGAGGCCATGGAGCCCCAGGTGTGGTGGACCAGCACGGTGTCGACGAAGTCCTGGCCGTTCATCAGCCGGGGCGGCGCGAGCGGATAGAAGTAGTAGCCGACCAGGGCCACGCCGGTGGTGGCGAAGAGGACCAGGCGCGTGGCGGCGTACCGCCCCGGATGGAAACGGTAGATCCACACCAGCACACCGATGGTCACGATGAAGTGGAGCGTGGCGTAGTAGTAGTTCATGCCCACGATCAGCCACGTCACGGAGTTGATCGCGTGGTTGACCGACTGCTCGACGGCGATGCCGAGGTTCCGCTCGACGCCCCAGATCCAGTCGGCGTTCGCGAGGGCGACCGTCTTCTGTTCGGGCACCGCGTTGCGGATCAGCGAGTACGTCCAGTAGCTGACCGCGATGAGCAGGACCTCGAACCAGATCCGAGGTCGGCGGGGGGTGCGCAGCCGGGAGAGCCGGGCGCGGTCGGAACCCGGGCGGGTCTCCGTCTCGACCACATCGGGTGAGGAGACATCCGTCCGGGCTGCCAGTGTCTTCACGCTCGATTCACCCATGGGGAGAGAGTCTGCCAGATGCGTTCCCGCCTCCGATCATCCCTCGGGACGGTCTTCGGCGCAGCCGGTCCGTCTCAGGTACGAGACGCCGCGCGACGCTGCCCCGGGCCGGAGGCCGTGGAGCCGCGCACCACCAGTTCCGGCAGGAACACGAACTCGCTGTGCGGGGCCGGCGTACCGCCGATCTCCTCCAGCAGGGTCCGCACCGCGGCCTGCCCCATCGCCTGCACGGGCTGGCGGATGGTGGTCAGCGGCGGGTCCGTGAACGCTATGAGCGGGGAGTCGTCGAAGCCGACCACCGACACGTCCTGCGGCACCCGCAGCCCCTGCTGGCGGGCGGCCCGGATGGCGCCGAGCGCCATCATGTCGCTCGCGCACACTACCGCGGTGCAGCCCCGCGAGATCAGGGCGGCCGCGGCGGCCTGGCCGCCCTCCAGGGTGTAGAGGGAGTGCTGGATCAGCTCCTCGACCTCGGCCTCGTCGAGTCCGAGCCGCTCCTTCATCCCGAGCCGGAAGCCCTCGATCTTGCGCAGGACGGGCACGAAACGCTTCGGTCCGACCGCGAGGCCGATCCGGGTGTGGCCGAGCGCGGTGAGGTGGGTGACGGCGAGCTGCATCGCGGCCCGGTCGTCGGGGGAGACGAAGGGGGCCTGCACCTTGTCGGAGAACCCGTTGATGAGGACGTACGGGACGCCCTGTCCGCGGAGTTGGTCGTAGCGGCCCATGTCGGCGGTGGTGTCGGCGTGCAGACCGGAGACGAAGATGATCCCGGAGACCCCGCGGTCGACCAGCATCTCGGTCAGCTCGTCCTCGGTGGACCCGCCGGGCGTCTGCGTGGCCAGCACCGGTGTGTACCCCTGCCGGGTCAGGGCCTGGCCGATGACCTGGGCGAGCGCCGGGAAGATGGGGTTGTCGAGCTCGGGAGTTATCAGACCGACGAGGCCCGCGCTGCGCTGGCGCAGGCGTACGGGGCGTTCGTAGCCGAGCACGTCGAGGGCGGCCAGCACGGATTCACGGGTGCCGGCGGCCACACCGGGCTTGCCGTTGAGCACGCGGCTGACTGTGGCTTCGCTGACCCCCGCCTGGGCTGCGATGTCGGCTAGCCGTGCGGTCACGGGATTGGACTGTACCGGGCGGACATTCAAATTGCCCACCACGTGCACGAATCCGGCGGAAGGCGGACCGTGCGGCCGTCCGTCTCCACGGGGGCGCTGGACAGTACGGGGCGTCCGGGCGCGGGAAGTTCGACCGGGTCGGGGCGGCTGTTGAGGGTGCAGGCGAAACCGGGGCGGGTGAAGAGGAGCACCCCCTCGGGCGCGGGCAGCCAGCACATCCCGGAGCGGTACGGGGCTTCGGCGGCGCCGCCGGTGCCCGCCTCCGGGGCGCCGAGGCCGGGCAGCGCGCGGCGCAGCTCCAGCGCGGCGCGGTAGAGCTCGAGCGTGGAGTGGGGGTCGCCGGTCTGGGCGGCGACGGTGAGGCCGCCCCAGCCGGCGGGCTGCGGGAGCCAGCTCCCGGCCGGCCCGAAGCCGTACGGCGGCTCCGCCCCGCACCACGGAATCGGCACCCGGCACCCGTCACGCAACCCCTCCTGCCCGTCGGCCTCCGCCCCGGCTTGCGGATCGCCCTCCGGCCCGGCGCCGGGTGCGGCCTGTCCCGGTGTCCCGGGCCGAGCCTGCCCGTCGGCCTCCGGCCGGGCCCCCATTGCGGGCAGTGGCCCAGCACCCGCCCCGGCCTGCGGCCCGGCGCCCGCTCCGGCCTGCGGCCCGGCGCCCGTCCCGGCCTGCGGCCCGGCGCCCGTCCGGGCCTGCGGCCCGCTGGTGGGTGCGGCCTGTGCCGGTGTCCACGGCCCGGTCCGCCCGTCGGCCTCCGGCCGGATCCCCATTGCGGGCTGTGGCCCGACGCCCGTTCCGGCCTGCGGCCCGGTGGCCGTCCGGGCCTGCGGTCCGCCGGCGGGTGCGGCCTGCGGCCCGGTGCCCGCTCCGGTCTGCGGATCGGTCCCTGCTCCCGGGTCCGTTCGGGCCTGCGGTGCGCCGGCGAGGGCCGCCTCCGGCCCGCCTGCGGGTTCCGTCTGTGCCGTCGTCCCCGGCCGGGCCTGCCCCTCGGCCTCCGGCCGAGCCCCCACCCCGGGCTGCGCCCGGACACCGGCCCCGGCCTGCGGCCCGGCGCCTGGCCCTGCGGGGGCCTGTGCCTGCGGGATGGGGGCGGATACGGACGCGGTCCGGCTCGTGGCCGCTTGCGCGGACGCGGTGGGGCCGGGCAGGACGGGAGCTGCGGAAGCCGCCCCCGCCCCCGTGCCCGCCTCGGCATGAGAGGGAGCCCCCGTCCCGGTCAGCCGGTCGGCCTGCGGCCGGGTCGCCAGCGCGGGCTGTGGCCCGGTGGCTGCCCCGGCCTGCGGCGCGGTGTCCGTTCCGGCCTGTGGCCGGGTGCCGGCTCCGGCCTGCGGCCGGGTCGCCAGCGCGGGCTGTGGCAAGGTGGCTGCCCCGGCCTGCGGCGCGGTGTCCGTTCCGGCCTGTGGTCGGGTGGCGGCTCGGGCCTGTGGTGGGGTGTGTCCGTCGGCCTGGGGGCGGGCGGTCCTCGGGAGGGCCAGGGGGGTGGGGTCCGCAGGGGTCGCGGGGCCGGCGGCCTTCGGCACGGGGGCGGACACGGTCCGGGTCCGGCTCGTGGCCGCGTGCGTGGCGGTGGCGGTTGCGGCGGCCGGGGTGGTCTGCGGTGCGGCGGTGGGGTCGGCCCGGTTCGGGGTCTCGGCCCGGGCGCCGGTTCGGGCGGGCCCCGGAACCTGCTGACGGCGCCCGCGGCGGAACGCCGGGTCGCGGCGGGATTCGTCCGGGAGGTCGAGGACCTCGGGGAGACCCAGTTCCTCGCCCTGGTAGAGGTACGCCGAGCCCGGGAGGGCCAGCATCAGGAGGGCGGCGGCCCGAGCCCGGGCGAGGCCGCGGGCGCCGCCCCCGTACCGGGTCACATGGCGTACGACGTCGTGGTTGGACAGCACCCACGTGGTCGGGGCGCCGACCGAGGTGGTGGCGGCCAGGGACTCGTCGATGACGGTGCGCATCGCGTCCGGGTCCCACGGGCAGTTGAGGAAGCGGAAGTTGAACGCCTGGTGCAGCTCGTCCGGGCGGACGTACAGCGCGAGGCGTTCGGAGGTGGGGGCCCAGGCCTCCGCGACGCCGATGCGGTCGCCCTCGTAGGAGTCCAGGAGCCGGCGCCACCCGCGGTGGATCTCGTGGACTCCGTCCTGGTCGAAGAAGGGGAGCGGTTCGGTCCCGATCAGGGTGGCCTGCGCGCCCCGCCCGATGTCCGGCAGGCCGGGGGCCTTGACCATGCCGTGGGCCACGTCGATGCGGAAGCCGTCGACGCCGAGGTCGAGCCAGAACCGCAGCACGGACGCGAACTCCGCGGCGACCTCCGGGTGGTCCCAGTCCAGATCCGGCTGCTCGGGGGCGAACAGGTGCAAATACCACGCGCCGTCCGCGACCCGCGTCCACGCCGGGCCGCCGAAGATCGACTCCCAGTCGTTCGGGGGCTCCGAGCCGTCGGCCCCCCGCCCCGGGCGGAAGAGGTAGCGCGCCCGCGCCTGCGCGTCCCCGGCGAGGGCGGCGCGGAACCACGGGTGCTGCACGGAGGTGTGGTTCGGCACCACGTCCACGATCACCCGCAGCCCCAGCGCGTGCGCCGCGCGGACGAGCTCGTCGGCGTCGGAGAGGTCCCCGAAGAGGGGGTCGACGGCCCGGTAGTCGGCGACGTCGTAGCCGCCGTCCGCCTGCGGGGAGACGTAGAAGGGGGTGAGCCACACGGCGTCGACCCCGAGGCGGGCGAGGTGGGGGAGGCGCGAGCGGACCCCGCGCAAGTCGCCGACCCCGTCGCCGTCGCTGTCGGCGAAGGAGCGCACGTACACCTGGTAGATGACTGCATCGCGCCACCAGCCACCGCTCGCGGTCGCGTTGCTGGAAGAGCTTGCAAGCTGGACGGCCGTCGACTCCTGGGTCATATCGGGGTCAACGCGGGTACACGCCCCCTGGTTGCGGGCCCGGACGGTCGAAGGTGACTCGAACTAACAGCAAGCTGCGGCAACCGTACGGACACACGGATGTAACGATCGCCTCCGCTTGCAGAAAGTTTGCGCAAGGTCTTTCGGTCCTCTTTCAGTCTTGTTACGTTCCTGGCAACTCGGGACCGCGAGGGCGCGGCCGGGATCATCGAAGGAGTTCATATGCGGCGTGGCATAGCGGCCACCGCGCTGGTCGCGACCCTGGCGCTCGCGGCGACGGCTTGCGGCGGTGACACCAAGGACGACGGGGGGAGCAACGCCGGCGGCGAGCTTTCCGGCACGGTCACGTGGTGGGACACCTCGAACGACGCCGAGAAGGCCAGCTTCCAGAAGATCGCCGAGGCGTTCACCGCGAAGCACCCGAAGGTGACCGTCAAGTACGTCAACGTCCCGTACGGCGACGCGCAGAACAAGGTCAAGAACGCCTTCAGCAGCGGCTCCGACGCGCCTGACGTGATCCGCGCCGACGTCGGCTGGGTCGCCGACTTCGCCTCGCTCGGCTACCTCGACGAGGTCCCGGCCGAGACGGCGAAGAAGGTCGACGCCGAGTTCCTGCCGCAGGCCGCGGCCAGCGGCAAGTTCGAGGGCAAGACCTACGCCGTGCCGCAGGTCATCGACACCCTCGGCCTCTTCTACAACAAGAAGATGCTCGCCGACGCCGGCGTCCAGCCCCCCAAGACGCTGGAGGAGCTGAAGACCACCGCCGCCGCCATCAAGGCGAAGAGCGGCAAGGCCGGTCTCTACCTCCGCGGCGACGACTCCTACTGGTTCCTCCCGCTGATCTACGGCGAGGGCGGCGACCTCGTCGACGCGAAGAACAAGGCCGTCACCGTCGACAACGCGGCGGGCGTCAAGGCCTTCAAGACCGCTCGCGACCTGGTCACCTCCGGTGCGGCGATCACGAACGCCACGGACGGCTACACCAACATGCAGACGGCCTTCAAGTCCGGCGAGGCCGCCATGATGATCAACGGTCCGTGGGCCGTCGCCGACACCTACGCCGGTGACCAGTTCAAGGACAAGGCCAACCTCGGCGTCGCCGCCGTCCCGGCCGGTTCCGTCAAGGCCGGTGCCCCGCAGGGCGGCCACGACCTCGGCGTCTACGCCGGTTCCAAGAACCGCGCCGCGGCGCACGCCTTCGTCGAGTACATGACCTCGCAGGAGGTGCAGGTGCAGTCCGCCAAGGACCTGAGCCTGCTGCCGACCCGTACCGCCGCCTACGAGCAGCCGGACGTCAAGAGCAGCGAGATGGTCCAGTTCTTCAAGCCGGCCGTGGACAAGGCCGTCGAGCGCGCCTGGATCCCGGAGAACGGCTCCCTCTTCGAGCCGCTGAAGGTCGAGTACACCAAGGCGATCACCGGGGCGTCGAGCCCGGAGGACGCGGCCAAGTCGGCCGGCGTCGAGTTCCGCAAGATCCTCAAGGGCTGGAAGTAACGAAACCATGGCTGCTCACACCAGCCAGTCGGTGGCGAAGGCCGCGGGCGACGGAGTCGGAGACGACACCGACGCCCGCGGCCGGAGCCGCTGGACTGACAGCAAGGCGCCCGGTGGGACCAAGGGTGGGCTGAGGCGCGCCCTCGCCACCCACTGGTACGCGTGGACGATGATCGCCCCGGTGGTGCTCGTCCTCGGCGTGATCATCGGCTGGCCGCTGGTCCGCGGGATCTACCTGTCGCTGACCGATGCCAACGAGCGCAACGTCTCGCGCACCATCGGCGCCCGCCACATCGAGGCCACGTACGAGTTCGTCGGACTCGACAACTACGTGGACGTGCTCAGCGACCCGGTGTTCCTGCAGCGGCTGGTGTGGACGGTGGTGTGGACCGTCGCGTGCGTGTCGATCACCTTCACGCTCGGCCTGGTCCTCGCCAACATGCTCAACCGGGACTTCAAGGGCCGCGCCGCCTACCGGATGGCGCTGATCCTGCCCTGGGCCGTCCCCGGCTTCGTCTCCGTCTTCGCCTGGCGGTTCCTCTTCAACCGCGACAACGGCATCCTCAACAAGATCCTCGACGGCGGCGGCATCGCCGCGGTCCCGTGGCTCGACGACCCGACCTGGGCCAAGTTCTCGGTCGTCGCCGTCAACGTCTGGCTCGGCGTCCCCTTCATGATGGTCGCCCTGCTCGGCGGACTGCAGTCCATCCCCGGCGAGCTGTACGAGGCCGCCGAGATGGACGGCGCGAGCGCCTGGCAGCGGTTCCGGCACATCACCCTGCCCGGCCTGCGCGCGGTGAGCATGACGGTGATCCTGCTCTCCACCATCTGGACCTTCAACATGTTCCCGGTGATCTTCCTGCTCACCCGGGGCGGACCGGGTGACTCCACCGAGATCCTGGTGACCCAGGCCTTCCGCGAGGCGTTCGTGTCGAGCCCGCGCGACTTCGCCGGCTCCGCCACGTGGGGCGTACTGATCCTCGCCCTGCTCATGATCTTCGCGCTGGTCTACCGGCGCTCGCTGCGCAAGCAGGGAGAGGTGTGGTGACCATGACCAACGCTCGTACCCGGGGCAGCCGCTCCCCGCTCGCCTCCGTGGGCCTGCACCTCACCCTGCTCGGCGCGTCCGTCATCGCCGTGTTCCCGGTGCTGTGGATCCTGCTGACCTCGCTCAAGCCCGCCGAGCACGCGGTCA
This sequence comes from Streptomyces sp. NPDC046308, assembly GCF_055588065.1. Classification (NCBI taxonomy): domain Bacteria; kingdom Bacillati; phylum Actinomycetota; class Actinomycetes; order Kitasatosporales; family Streptomycetaceae; genus Streptomyces; species Streptomyces sp. NPDC046308. The sequence continues at coordinate 276,232 of NZ_JBVJFB010000002.1, read as the reverse complement.
CCACGGACTTCATCAAGGAACCGTCCCTCGGCAACTACACGTACCTGCTGGAGTCGAGCCACTTCCTCAGCTGGTTCGGGAACTCCGTCCTGGTCGCCGGCGTCACCACCGTCCTCGGTGTGTTCATCGCCGCCACCACCGGATACGCGGTCAGCCGCTTCAGGTTCCCCGGCATGAAGCCGCTCATGTGGACCCTGCTCATCACGCAGATGTTCCCCATGGCCATCCTCATCGTGCCGCTCTACAACCTGATGGGCGACCTCGGCCTGCTCAACCAGCCGATCGGCCTGATCATCACCTACCTCACCATCGCCGTGCCGTTCTGCGCCTGGATGATGAAGGGCTTCTTCGACACCATCCCGGTGGAGATCGACGAATCCGGCCGGGTCGACGGGCTCAACCCCTTCGGCACCTTCTGGCGGCTGATCCTGCCGCTGGCCAAGCCCGGTCTCGCCGTCACCGGCTTCTACGCCTTCATCACCGCCTGGGGCGAGGTCGCGTACGCCTCCGCCTTCATGGTGGGCGAGGAGAACCTCACCCTGGCCGGCGGCCTGCAGACCTTCGTCACCCAGTACACCTCCAACTGGGGTGCGATGAGCGCCGCCTCGGTCCTCATCGCCATCCCCGCGGCGATCTTCTTCGTTTTCGCCCAGCGCCACCTCGTCGCCGGGATGACCGCAGGCGCCACCAAGGGCTGACCACCCGCCTGCTCCCGCATCACCGGCCCGACCTCTCCAAGGACGACATGACCCAGCACCTCGCCGACGCACTTCCCACCTCCACCGGCACCCTGCCCGGCTGGTGGAGAGACGCGGTGATCTACCAGGTCTATCCGCGCAGCTTCGCCGATTCCAACGGGGACGGCATGGGGGACCTCGAAGGCGTCCGCAGCCGCCTGCCCTACCTCAAGGAGCTGGGCGTCGACGCCGTCTGGCTCAGCCCCTTCTACGCCTCCCCGCAGGCCGACGCCGGCTACGACGTCGCCGACTACCGGGCCATCGACCCGATGTTCGGCACCCTGCACGACGCCGACGCCGTGATCCGCGAGGCCCACGAACTGGGCCTGCGCATCATCGTCGACCTCGTCCCCAACCACTGCTCCGACCAGCACGAATGGTTCAAGCAGGCGCTGCGCGAAGGTGCCGGATCCCGGCTGCGGGAGCGTTTCCACTTCCGTCCCGGCAAGGGCGAGAACGGTGAACTGCCGCCCAACGACTGGGAGTCGATCTTCGGCGGCCCCGCGTGGACCCGGGTCCCGGACGGTGAGTGGTACCTGCACCTCTTCGCACCCGAGCAGCCCGACTTCAACTGGGACCACCCGGCCGTCCAGGACGAGTTCCGCTCGATCCTGCGCTTCTGGCTCGACCTCGGCGCCGACGGCTTCCGCGTCGACGTGGCCCACGGCCTGGTCAAGGCACCTGGCCTGCCCGACCTCGGTGCCAAGGACCAGCTCAAACTGCTCGGCAACGACGTCATGCCCTTCTTCGACCAGGACGGCGTCCACGAGATATACCGCTCCTGGCGCCGGATCCTCGACGAGTACGAGGGCGACCGCGTCCTGGTCGCCGAGGCGTGGACCCCGACCGTCGAGCGCACGGCCCGCTACGTCCGCCCCGACGAGATGCAGCAGGCGTTCAACTTCCAGTACCTGACCAGCGACTGGGAGGCGACGGCGCTCCGCGAGGTCATCGACGGCTCGCTGGCCGCGATGCGCCCCGTCGGCGCCCCCACCACCTGGGTGCTGTCCAACCACGACGTCACCCGCCACGCCACCCGCTTCGCCAACCCGGCCGGCCTCGGCACCCAGCTGCGCGAGCCCGGCGACCGCGAGCTCGGTCTGCGCAGGGCCCGCGCGGCGAGCCTGCTCATGCTGGCGCTGCCCGGTTCGGCGTACGTCTACCAGGGCGAGGAGCTCGGCCTGCCCGACGTCACCGACCTGCCGGACGAGGTCCGCCAGGACCCGTCGTTCTTCCGCGCGGCGGGCCAGGACGGCTTCCGCGACGGCTGCCGGGTCCCCATCCCGTGGTCGGGTACCGAGGCCCCGTACGGCTTCGGCACCGGCGGCAGCTGGCTCCCGCAGCCGGACTCCTGGGCGGAGCTGAGCGTGGAGGCGCAGACCGGCGACCCGTCGTCCACCCTGGAGCTGTACCGGACCGCCCTGCGGCTGCGCCGCGAGCGTCCGGACCTGGGCGCGGGCGAGTCGGTGGACTGGCAGGAGGCCCCCGCCGGCGTCCTGGCCTTCCGCCGCGGCGACTTCCTCTGCACCGCCAACACCACCGGCACGGCGGTACGGTTCCCCGTCGCCGGCGAGGCACTGCTGTCCAGCGGCGAGACGGTCGAGGACGGCGTGCTGCCGGCCGACACCACGGTGTGGTGGCAGGTGACGTCGGGGTGACCTCCCCCCTCCGGCTGACGGACATCGCCGCGCAGGCCCAGGTCAGCGAGGCGACGGTCAGCCGCGTGCTCAACGGCAAGGCGGGCGTGGCGGCCGGCACCCGGCACAAGGTGCTGGCCGCGCTCGACCTGCTCGGCTACGAGCGGCCCGTACGGCTCAAGCGGCGCAGCAACGGCCTGGTGGGGCTGCTGATCCCGGAGCTCACCAACCCGATCTTCCCGGCCTTCGCGCAGGTCATAGAGCAGGCGCTGGCCGGGCACGGGTACACGCCGGTGCTGTGCACGCAGACGCCGGGCGGGGCCACCGAGGACGAGCTGGTGGAACAGCTGGAGGCGCGCGGGGTCACCGGGATGGTCTTCCTGTCCGGCCTGCACGCGGACTCCCACGCGGACCCCTCCCGCTACCAGCGGCTCGCCGCGCGCGGGGTCCCCTTCGTACTGATCAACGGCTTCAACGAGCAGATCAGCGCGCCCTTCGTCTCCCCGGACGACCGGGCGGCGGCCGACATCGCGGTGCGGCACCTGGAGGACCTGGGCCACCGGAGGATCGGCCTGGCGATCGGCCCGACCCGGTACGTGCCGTCGGCGCGCAAGGAGCAGGGGTTCCTCGCCGCCGTGCCGGACGCGGAGGCCGAAGGCCTGATCCAGCGAACCCTGTTCACGGTGGAGGGCGGCCACGCGGCGGGCATGGCCCTGCTCGACCGCGGCTGCACGGGCATCGTGTGCGGCAGCGACCCGATGGCGCTGGGCGTCATCCGCGCGGCGCGCGAGCGCGGGCTGCGGGTGCCGCAGGACGTGTCGGTGGTCGGCTTCGACGACTCCCCGCTGATCGCGTTCACGGACCCGCCGCTGACGACGGTCCGCCAGCCGGTGCGCGCGATGGCGACGGCCGCCGTCGGCGCCCTCCTGGAGGCGGTCTCGGGCACCCCCGTCCAGCGCACGGAGTACGTCTTCCAGCCGGAACTGGTGGTCCGCGGCTCGACGGCCCAGGCCCCTTAGCCCTCCCGGGCGGGGCGGTGCGGGCCTGTTCCGCCCCGCCCGGGCAGGTCCCGGGCGGTACCGGGCCGATGCCCCCCCCGCCGACCGACCGTTACGCGCTGATCGGGTGTCACGCCCGGTCAGCGCGTTCGCATGTCCGGCACCGCCCACACCGCCGGCGCGGTCCGCGCGGTCGACACCCTCGGCGCGAAACAATTCTGCAATCTCTTGCGCAAGGTCTTGCAACACTCCGGGCGGCCCCCTACGGTCGCGTGCAATCCCCACCTCTTCCGCCAGGAGGCCCCCTTGTCTGCCAGAGCCGCCAGACCCCCACGCTCCCCAGCCGTCGCCGGTGCCTTCGCCACGGTGGCCCTCCTGGCCGCCGCCACCCTCACCGCACAAGCGCCGCAGGCCGCCGCCGCGGCGCCCGGGGGCAAGGACGTCACCGCCGTCCTCTTCGAGTGGAAGTTCGCCTCCGTGGCCGCCGCCTGCACCAACGCGCTCGGGCCCGCCGGGTACGGGTACGTCCAGGTCTCGCCCCCGCAGGAGCACATCCAGGGGCCCCAGTGGTGGACCTCGTACCAGCCCGTGAGCTACAAGATCGCCGGGCGGCTCGGCGACCGCACCGCCTTCAAGGCCATGGTCGACACCTGCCACGCCGCCGGCGTGAAGGTCGTCGCCGACTCCGTCGTCAACCACATGGCCGCCGGCGACGGGACCGGCACGGGCGGCAGTTCGTACACGAAGTACAACTACCCCGGCGTCTACTCCGGTTCCGACATGGACGACTGCCGGGCCACCATCACCACCTACCAGGACCGCGCCAACGTCCAGAACTGCGAGCTCGTCCAGCTCGCCGACCTGGACACCGGCGAGGACTACGTGCGGGGCCGCATCGCCGGGTACCTCAACGACCTGCTGTCGCTGGGCGTCGACGGCTTCCGCATCGACGCCGCCAAGCACATGCCCGCCGCCGACCTCGCCAACATCAAGTCCCGGTTGACGAATCCTTCCGTCTACTGGAAGCAGGAGGCGATAGACGGTGCCGGCGAGGCCGTCTCGCCGAGCGAGTACCTCGGCAACGGCGACGTGCAGGAGTTCCGGTACGCCCGGGACCTGAAGCGCGTCTTCCAGAGCGAGAACCTCGCCTACCTGAAGAACTTCGGCGAGGCCTGGGGGCACCTGCCCAGCGGCCAGGCCGGGGTCTTCGTCGACAACCACGACACCGAGCGCGTCGGCGACACCCTCAGCTACAAGGACGGCTCCGCCTACACCCTCGCCAACGTCTTCATGCTGGCCTGGCCCTACGGCTCCCCGGACGTGCACTCCGGCTACGAGTGGACCGACAAGGACGCCGGCCCGCCCAACGGCGGCGCGGTGAACGCCTGTTACGCCGACGGGTGGAAGTGTCAGCACGCCTGGCGGGAGATCTCCTCCATGGTCGCCTTCCGCAACGCGGCCCGCGGCCAGTCCGTCACCAACTGGTGGGACAACGGCGGCGACCAGATCGCCTTCGGACGCGGCTCCAAGGCGTACGTCGCCCTCAACCACGAGGGCTCCGCCCTCACCCGTACCTTCCAGACCTCCCTGGCGGCCGGCGACTACTGCGACGTCCAGAGCGGGCGCACGGTCACCGTCGGCGCGAGCGGGCAGTTCACCGCCACGCTCGGCGCCGGTACCGCCCTCGCCCTGCACGTGGGCGCCCGGACCTGCGCGGGCACCCCGGCCGCACCCGGCGGGGCCTCCTTCGCCGTCAACGCCACCACCGTCCCCGGCCAGAACGTCTACGTCACCGGAGACCGGGCCGAGCTCGGCGCCTGGAACACCGCCGCCGCCCTCAAGCTCGACCCGGCCTCCTACCCCGTCTGGAAGCTCGACGCCACCCTTCCGGCCGGCACGTCCTTCGCGTACAAGTACGTCCGCAAGGACGCCGCCGGCAACGTCACCTGGGAGAGCGGTGCGAACCGCACCGCCACCGTCCCCGCGAGCGGCAAGGTCACGCTGACCGACACCTGGCGCAACTGAGCCGCCGCTCCATCGACCAGGGCCGCCCGGCACCCAACCCCCCGCCACCGCCGGGCGGCCCTCATCCGTGCGACACGTACACAAGGAGACCCGCCTTGATACGCCCTGCCGCAGGAGTGCTCGCCGCCGCCCTGGCCGTGACGCTCCTGCCCGCCCTCCCGGCCGCGGCCGCAGCCGCCGCGAAGCCGCCCGCCCCGCCCTCGGACGCGAAGCTGGCCGCCGAGCCGGCCCGGCACGACCTGACCCGGGAGCAGTTCTACTTCGTGCTCCCCGACCGGTTCGCGAACGGCGACCCGCGCAACGACCGGGGCGGCCTGACCGGCTCCCGCCTGGAAACCGGACTGGACCCCACCGACAAGGGCTTCTACCAGGGCGGCGACCTCAAGGGGCTCACCGACCGGCTGGACTACATCAAGGGGCTCGGCACCACCGCCATCTGGATGGCGCCGATCTTCAAGAACCAGCCGGTGCAGGGCAAGGGCGACGACGTCTCGGCCGGCTACCACGGCTACTGGATCACCGACTTCACCCAGGTCGACCCGCACTTCGGCACCAACGCCGACCTGGAGCGGCTGATCGACACGGCGCACGGGAAGGGGATGAAGGTCTTCTTCGACGTCATCACCAACCACACCGCCGACGTCGTCGACTACCGCGAGGCCTCCTACTCGTACCTGTCGAAGGGGGCGTTCCCGTACCTGACGAAGGACGGCGTGCCCTTCGACGACAAGGACTACGCCGACGGGAAGGCCAAGTTCCCGAAGGTCGACGGGAAGTCCTTCCCGAGGACCCCCTTCGTGCCGGACGCGAAGAAGAACGTGAAGGTCCCGGCCTGGCTCAACGACCCGACGATGTACCACAACCGGGGCGACTCCACCTTCGCCGGCGAGTCCTCCGACCAGGGCGACTTCTTCGGCCTCGACGACCTGTGGACCGAGCGCCCCGAGGTCGTCGAGGGCATGGAGAAGATCTACGAGAAGTGGGTCGAGGACTTCCGTATCGACGGCTTCCGGATCGACACCGTCAAGCACGTCAACACCGGTTTCTGGACCCAGTGGGCGACCGCCCTCGACGCGTACGCGGCCCGGCGCGGCCGTGACGACTTCTTCATGTTCGGCGAGGTCTACTCCGCCGACACCGCCGTCACCTCCCCGTACGTGACCCGCGGGCGTCTCGACGCCACCCTCGACTTCCCGCTCCAGGACGCGATCCGCGCGTACGCCTCCCAGGGCGCGGGAGCCGGCCGGCTGGCGTCCGTGCTGGCCGACGACTACCGGTACACCAGCGACAAGGCCAACGCCTACGAGCAGGTCACCTTCCTGGGCAACCACGACATGGGCCGCTTCGGCACCTTCCTGAAGCAGGACCGGCCGGGCGCGGGGGAGCAGGAGCTGCTGGGCCGCTACCGGCTGGCCAACGAGCTGATGTTCCTCTCCCGCGGCAACCCGGTGATCTACTCCGGTGACGAGCAGGGCTTCACCGGCGCGGGCGGCGACAAGGACGCCCGCCAGCCGCTCTTCGCCTCGCAGGTCACCGACTACCTGGACGACGACCAGCTCGGAACGGCGCGCACGCACGCGAGCGATGCCTACGATCCGGAGCACCCGCTCTACCAGCAGATCAGTGCTCTCGCGAAGCTGACCAAGGACCACCCCGCCCTGCGCGACGGCGTCCAGAGCGAACGCCTCGCCGACGGCTCCGTCTACGCCTTCGCACGCACCGACGCCCGCAGTCGCACCGAGTACCTGGTCGCCGCCAACAACGGGACCGAGTCCCGCACCGTCGAGATCGACGCCCCGGCCGGCGCCCAGTACCGCACCCTCCACGGCGGCACCGCCCTGCTCCGCGCCTCCGCGGCGGGCAAGCTTACCGTCCCCGTCCCGGCCCTCGGCTCCGTGGTCCTCCAGGCCCTCGCGCCCGCCGCCAAGCCCACCGCCAAGCCCGCCCTCGCCCTCAAGGCCCCGGCCCCCGGCGCCACCTGCACCGTAGAGCTGTCCGCCGACGTCACCGGCGGCGGCCTGAACCGGGTCGTCTTCGCCGCGCAGAGCGGCAACGGCAAGTGGCAGGTGCTCGGTTCCGCCGACCACGCCCCCTACAAGGTCACCCAGCACGTCGACACCAAGACCCCGGCCGGCACCGCCCTGCGCTACAAGGCCGTCGTGGTCGACGCCGCCGGCCGCACCGCGAGCGCCCTCGCCGAGTCCGTCGCCGGCCAGGCCCCGCCCCCCGACGTCCCCACCGCCACCCAGCGCGACTACGCCGTCGTCCACTACAACCGCCCCGACGGCGACTACACGAACTGGCGGCTCTACGCCTGGGGCGACCTCGCCGAGGGCGAGGCCACTCCCTGGCCGGAGGGCCACGGCTTCACCGGCCGCGACGCCTACGGCGCCTTCGCGTACGTCAGGCTGAAGCCCGGCGCCTCCTCCGTCGGCTACCTCGTCATCGACAAGGACGGCAACAAGGACGTCGCCGCCGACCGCACCGTCGACGTGACGAAGACCGGCGAGATCTGGCTGGAGCAGGGCAAGGAGCAAGCCCGCACCGACCGCCCCGCCTACCCGCCGCAGGACCCGTCCAAGGCCGTCCTGCACTACCAGCGCCCCGACGGCGCGTACGACGGCTGGGGCCTGCACGTCTGGACCGGCGCCGCGACCCCCACCGACTGGTCCAAGCCGCTGCTCCCCGTCCGCACCGACCCCTACGGCGCGGTCTACGAGGTTCCGCTCGCCGCCGGCGCCACCTCCCTGAGCTACATCCTCCACAAGGGCGACGAGAAGGACCTCCCCTCCGACCAGTCCCTGGACCTGAAGGCCACCGGCCACGAGGTCTGGATGCTGGGCGGCAAGGAGAAGTACCTCCTGCCACAGCCCGCCGGCTCCTCCGCAGCCCTCGACCTCGCCAAGTCCCAGGCCGTCTGGATCGACCGCGACACCCTCGCCTGGAACGCCCCCGCGGCCGCCGCCTCCGCACAGCTCCTCGCCTCCCGCGACGGCTCCGTCAAGGCCGAGAACGGCACCCTGACCGGCCACGCCCAGTGGCTGCGCCTGGGGGCCCGGACCGAGCTGAGCGCCGCCCAGAAGCAGAAGTTCCCGCACCTGGCCGCCTACGGCGCGTACACCGTCGACCCGCGCGACCGCGACCGGGTCCGCGAGGCCCTGCGCGGCCAGCTCGTCGCGAGCGCCCGCGCCGCGAACGGCGCCGTCCTCGCCGCCACCGGCGTCCAGCTCGCCGGCGTCCTCGACGACCTGTACGCGACGACCGCGGCCCTCGGCCCGGTCTTCAAGGACGGCCGCCCCACCCTCTCCGTCTGGGCGCCGACCGCCCAGCAGGTCTCCCTCGAACTCGACGGCCGCACGCTCGCCATGCACCGCGACGACGCCACCGGTGTCTGGTCGGTGCGCGGCGAGCGCTCCTGGACCGGGAAGCAGTACCGCTACGCCGTCACCGTCTGGGCCCCGACCACCGGGCAGATCGTCCGCAACCTGGTCACCGACCCCTACTCCACCGCCCTGACCGCGGACTCCACCCACAGCCTGGCCGTCAACCTGGCCGACCCCAGGCTCGCCCCGCCCGGCTGGAAGGACCTGCGCAAGCCCGCCGCCGTCCCCTTCACCTCCGCGCAGATCCAGGAGCTCCACATCCGCGACTTCTCCGTCGCGGACCGCACCAGCACCCACCCCGGCCAGTACCTGGCCTTCACCGACACCTCCTCGGCGGGCATGCGGCACCTGCGCGACCTGGCCGCCGCCGGGACCTCGTACGTCCACCTCCTCCCCGCCTTCGACATCGGCACCATCCCGGAGAAGCCCGCCGACCGCACCCAGCCCGCCTGCGACCTCACGGTGTACGCGCCCGACTCGCAGGAGCAGCAGGCGTGCGTGGCCGCCGCGGCCGCGAAGGACGCGTACAACTGGGGATACGACCCCCTGCACTACACCGTCCCCGAGGGCAGCTACGCGAGCGACCCGAACGGCACGGCCCGTACGGTCGAGTTCCGCAGGATGGTCCAGTCCCTCAACGGGTCCGGGCTGCGCACCGTGATGGACGTGGTCTACAACCACACCGTCGCCGCGGGCCAGTCGGACAAGTCGGTCCTCGACCGCATCGTCCCCGGCTACTACCAGCGGCTGCTGGCCGACGGCTCCGTCGCCACCTCCACCTGCTGCGCCAACACCGCCCCCGAGAACGCCATGATGGGCCGGCTCGTCGTGGACTCGATCGTCACCTGGGCGAAGGAGTACAAGGTCGACGGCTTCCGCTTCGACCTGATGGGCCACCACCCGAAGGCCAACATCCTGGCCGTCCGCAAGGCCCTCGACGGCCTGACCCCCGCCAAGGACGGGGTCGACGGCAAGAAGATCATCCTCTACGGGGAGGGCTGGAACTTCGGCGAGATCGCCGACGACGCCCGCTTCGTGCAGGCCACGCAGAAGAACATGGCCGGAACCGGCATCGCCACCTTCTCCGACCGGGCGCGCGACGCCGTCCGCGGCGGCGGCCCCTTCGACGAGGACCCGCGCGTCCAGGGCTTCGCCTCGGGCCTGTTCACCAGCCCCAACTCCTCGCCCGCCAACGGCACCCCGGCCGAGCAGAAGGCCCGCCTGCTGCACGCCCAGGACCTGATCAAGGTGGGCCTGTCGGGCAACCTCGCCTCGTACGCCTTCACCGACACCACCGGCCGCCGCACCAAGGGCTCCGAAGTGGACTACAACGGGGCCCCGGCCGGCTACGCGGCCGCCCCCGGCGACGCCCTCGCCTACGCGGACGCCCACGACAACGAGACCCTCGCCGACGCCCTGACCTACAAGCTCCCGCCGGCGACGAGCAACGCCGACAAGGCCCGCATGCAGGTCCTGGCCATGGCGACGGCCACCCTCTCGCAGGGCCCGTCCCTCTCCCAGGCCGGCACCGACCTGCTGCGCTCCAAGTCCCTGGACCGCAACTCCTACGACAGCGGCGACTGGTTCAACGCCATCCAGTGGGACTGCCGCAGCGGCAACGGCTTCGGCCGCGGCCTGCCCCCGGCCGCCGACAACGCCCCGAAGTGGCCCTTCGCGAAGCCGCTCCTGACGGGACCGGCCCCCACCTGCGCGGACATCACGGCCACCGCGGCGGCCCACCGCGACCTGCTGAGGATCCGCACCACCGCGCCGGAGTTCGCCCTGACCACGGCGGAGGCGGTCCAGTCACGGCTGGCCTTCCCCCTCTCGGGCAAGGACGAGACCCCGGGCGTGATCACCATGACGCTGGGCGACCTGGTGGTGGTCTTCAACGCCACCCCCACCGCCCAGCCCCAGCGCGTCCCCGCCCTCGCCGGCACCGCCTACCGGCTGCACCCGGTCCAGGCCGCCGGCTCCGACCCCACGGTCAAGCGGTCCGCGTACGACACCACGACAGGAGAGTTCACCGTCCCCGCCCGCACCGTCGCGGTCTTCACACGAGGCTGAGTTCGTCCAGTCGCTTCTCCAGCAGGATCACCCCGTAGGTCCTGCCGTCCTTCCCGACCTTGTTGGGGAGCTCCCCGACCACCCGGTAGCCCGCGGCCCGGTAGTACGCGAGCAGCCGGGGGTTGGTGGAGACGCAGTCCAGGCGGGCCCGCTCCCGTCCGGTCCCGGCGATCCGCCGCTCGGCATGTTCGAGCAGGCGGCGCCCGGCGCCGGCGGGGGCGGCCTCGCGTTCCACCATCAGCCGGTGGACGTAGCCGGCCACCGGGGGCTGGACGCCCCAGGCGTCCTCGTCGGACCACCACAGCTCGTACGCCCCGATCACCCGGCCGTCGCTGTCGCCGCCGAGCCACACCTCGCCGTCGTCCATCCGCGCGCGGAAGTGGGCGGCGTCCTTGTCGCCGGGCTTCCACTGGTCGATCCCGTGCTTCTGCATCCAGCGGGCGGCCTGGTCGTACAGCCGCACCAGGGTGCCGGCGTCCTTCTCCGCGGCCCGCCGGAACAAGATCCCGTCGTCAATGATCACGCGGGCATTATCGGTGATCGGAACCGTTGGTGATCAAGAGCCCGGTACGAGGCCGCCGAGGCGCCCGACCAGTTCTCCGAACGGCCCGTCGGCCGGCTCGTCGGCCAGGATCCGTACGAGGATCCCCGCCATCTCCGCGTCGTAGGCCGCGCTCACCGCGGCGAGCGCGGCGAAGTCGTGCACCAGCTGCAGTTCCAGTTCGGCGCGCGGGATGCGGCGGCCGTCCAGCCAGATCAGCGCGGTGGACTCGGCGAGCGACACCCAGGACCGCACCACCAGCTCCAGCCGCGCCGGCACCTCGTCGAGCCCGATGCCCAGGTGCGTGAGGATCTGCTCGTACGCGGCCTGCCGGACCTCGTCGATCATCGCGTTGGCCCGGCTGCTGCCGGCCGCCGGACCGCCCCGCATCAGCGCCGAGAAGCCCGGCCCGTGGTCGTCGACGAAGGCGAAGAACCGCCCCATCACCCGCAGCAGCCGCGCCCCGAGCGGCCCCTCCCGCGGCTCGACGAACCGCAGCGCCAGCTCGTCGGCGGCCCGGCGCAGCGCGGCCTCGTAGAGGCTCAGCTTGCCGGGGAAGTAGTGGTAGACGAGCGGCCGGGATATCCCGGCCGCCGCCGCGATCTCGTCGATCGACACATCGTCGGGCGACCGGTGGCTGAACAGCTCCAGGGCCACCCCGATCAGCTGCTGCCGCCGCTCCTCGACACCCATCCTGCGTCGCACCCCGGTTGTCATGCGGACACCCTACTGGGGAGCGTTCACAGGTCCAGGACGAGGCGGTCCCCCTTCGCGCGCGAGACGCACAGCAGCATGGAGTCCGCCCGCTCCGCGTCCGTGAGGAGCTCGTCGCGGTGGTCCACCGCGCCCGCGAGCACCCGGTGTTGGCAGGTTCCGCAGAAACCCTGCTCGCAGGAGTACGGGGTGGCGGGCAGCTCCCGGCGCACGGCGGCCAGGGTGGTCTCGTCCGCGGCGACCTCGACGACCCGTCCCGAGCGCCGGAGTTCGACGGTGAAGGGGTTCGCCGGGCCGGGCGCCGCCGCCGGGGCGAAGCGTTCCAGGTGGACCGCCGCCGGGTCCGGGGCCGCCGCCGTGACGGCCAGCATCAGGGGCTCGGGTCCGCAGCAGTAGACCAGGGTGCCCGGCGCCGCCTCGGCGAGCGGGGCCAGGTCGGGCCGGCCCACCTCGTCCTCGGGATGGACCGTGACCCGCTCGCCGTAGGCCGCGAGGTCGTCCAGGAAGGGCATCGAGTCGAGGGAGCGGCCGCCGTACAGGAGGGTCCAGTCGGCGCCGGCCGCCGTGGCGGCCCGGAGCATCGGCAGGATCGGGGTGATGCCGATGCCGCCCGCGACGAAGAGGTACGAGGGCGCCGGGACCAGCTCGAAGCGGTTGCGCGGCGGGCGCAGTTCCAGCTCGGCGCCCTCGACCAGCTGGTCGTGCGCCTCGCGGGAGCCGCCGCGGCCGTCCTCGACCAGCCGGATCGCGAGCGTGTACCGGCCGCCGTCCGCGGGGTCGCCGCACAGGGAGTACTGGCGGACCAGACCCGAGGGCAGGGTCACGTCCACGTGGGCGCCCGGCGTCCACGCCGGGAGGTCCGCTGACTCCAGGGTCAGTTGCAGCACGCCCTCGGCCGGCTCCGTGCGGGAGACGATCAGGGCGCGCAGCGCCCGGCGCGGGGAGTGGCCCGAGACCGGTGTCTCCAGGGCCGGCAGGGGCCAGAGCGGGGACCTGCCGATGCGGCGCTTCAGGGCGCGCCTGGTCGCCCAGGCGGCGCCCGCGACCGCCGTGACCGCGAGGGCGCGCCTCATGCCCGTACCCCGTTCGCGCCGGGGGAGGCGGCCAGGTAGGCCACCGCCTGGGCCGTCGAGCCCTCCTGGGAGGGGTGGTAGGTGCGGGAGAGGTACTTCGGTATGGACTTCAGCATGGCGCCGGTGGTCGGCAGGACGCCCTGCCGCCCCGCCCGGAAGAACTGGCCGAAGGAGGCCTTGGTGGCGGCGTCCAGGTGCGGGTCGTTCTCCATGAAGAAGCGGACCCCGCGCTGCCACAGGAAGACCAGCGCCGTGAAGGCGGTGGCCCAGGTACGGGCCCGGCGGCGGTAGTTGCCGTCCACGTGCATGAACAGGTCGAAGGCCACCGAGCGGTGCTCGACCTCCTCGGCCCCGTGCCAGCGCAGCAGGTCCAGCATGGTGGGGTCGGCGCCCCGCCGGTCCAGGGCCTCGGCGTTCAGCACCCAGTCGCCCAGGAACGCCGTGTAGTGCTCGATCGCCGCGATCATGGCGACCCGCTCCATCAGCCACCAGTGCCGGGCCCTGCCCGGCGGGAGGGTGCGGTCGCCGAGCAGCTTCTCGAACAGCCAGTCCACCTGCGCGGTGTACGGGGTGGGGTCCAGCCCGAGCCGCTTCAGGTGGGGGAGCACGTCGTCGTGCGCGGCGGCGTGCATGGCCTCCTGGCCGATGAAGCCGACCACGTCCGCCCGCAGCCGCTCGTCCTTGATGTGGGGGAGCACCTGCTTGTAGACGTGCACGAACCAGCGCTCACCCGCGGGGAGCAGCAGGTGCAGCACATTGATCATGTGCCCGGCGAAGGGTTCGCCGGGCAGCCAGTGGAGCGGGGTGTCCTCCCAGCCGAAGGACACGTTCCGGGGCCTCAGGTCCACGTGTTCCGACGCCACGGGGGCGGGCGCGAGCGGCGTATTAGACATGGCGTCAATGTACTGATGGGTACAAGGGGTGAGAAGCCCCCTGCGCCGACTTCTCGCCGCCCACCCCCGCCACTCGGCCCGCCGCCCGGCCTGCAGGGCGGCTAGCGCCCGGTGTTCCCGCTCACGAGCGCCCACTCGCGGTTCAGGGTGCCCAGCGGGATCTTGCGCTCGAAGACGGGCGTGCCGAAGAGGGACAGCTGGAGGTGGAGATTGCCGCCCAGGTCGAATCCGCCGTACAGCGCCCAGGCGCCGGTGACCGAGGTCTTGCCGTCGCTGGACGCCGTCGCCTTGGCGTCGGCCTCGCCGCGCAGGTACGGGGCGAAGTCGGCGGTGACGCCGACGGCGCCGTAGAGGCCGACGGACGCCTCGGCGCCGAGCGCGCCCTTGACCTTTCCGGCGGCGGTGACGGTCGCCCGGACCGGCGTGCTCTGGACGTTGGAGGTGCTGACCGGCGTCCAGCCCTTGCCGAGGGCGTAGCTGCCGCCGACCTTGAAGTCGCCCTTGACGTCCTGCTGGACGTCGAGGGTCACGCGGCCGTCGGCCTCCACCTGGATGTAGCAGGTCAGGTCGAGGTTGACGACGACCGGAACCGGGCCGACCTGGATGACCGGAGAGCTGTGCAGCTTGGCGAACGGGATCCGCTTGGGGGCTCCGGTGCTCGCGGCCGCGCGGCCCTGGAGCTTCCACTGCGAGGACCAGTCGCCGCTCATCCCGAGGTAGGCGCCGCGCGGGCCGGCGCCGCCGCCCGGGGTGCCGTCGTAGGAGAACTCCACCTGCGGGGCGAGCTGGACGAAGCCGGTCACCGAGGCGCCGGCCGAGGCGGGGGCGTCCGGGGCGGTGTCGACGGAGGCGTCGACGTCGAGCCGCAGGTTCCCGAGCGGCAGCTTCGCGCCCTGGGGGCCGAACTTCAGGCCCTGGCTCTTGGCCCAGGAGAAGGTGACGCCCTTCATCAGGGGCTCGACGGTGACCGATGCCGGGTCTACGGGGACCTTGCCGTCGGCCTTGTCGTCGCCCAGGACGGAGTTCAGCGTCGTGGCGGCGGTCTTGACCTCGGTGCCGCGGTCGGTCTTGCCGACGACCTCGGTGACCTTCGCGAGCAGGCCGTTCGGGGCGCCCGGTGCCGGGGCGCTGGCGATGACGTCGCCGGCCGCGACGGGCTTGGCGGCCTCGGGGGACCGGCCCGGGGACGGGGTACGGGTGGGCCCCGCGGGGGCCGTGGATATGACGGCCCGTCCGCTCTCCTTGTCGTAGGAGGCGACCTTCAGCGAGGACTTCTCGGTCTTGCCCTTTCCGTCGCCGCGGGACACGGCCGCCGGTGTGGGCGACCCCTGGGGCGCGGCGGCCACGTCGAGCTGCTGCGACGTGCCGCCGCCCGTCGGGGCGAGGGTGGCGGGAGCGGCCGGTTCGGCGGCGCGGGTGTGGGGTGTGGAGGAGCAGCCGGTGGCGGCGAGCGCGAGGGCGGTCAGGCCGGGGAGCAGGAGGCGGCGGGCGAGCAGGCGCACGTGGTTGACCTTCAGGCAGGTGAGGGGGGTGGGGGAATACCGATCGGTAACCGGAACCCGATCATGCCATGTGCACGCTACGACCGTCATGTCCGGATCCCGCCAACTCCTCGGCCAGGCACGGTCGTTGAATCTTCACCCGCCCCTGCGTCCCGGCCCGGTCCGCCTCCTCACGCAGCGTCCCCGCCTCACGCAGCGCCCCCGCCTAGCGCAGCGTCCCCGCCTTCGTCCCGTCCGTGAGCTTGCCCGACAGGTCCACCTGCGCACCGGCCGGCGCCTTGACCGCGAGCCGGTTGCCGTTCGCGGCCCCGCTCACCCCGCCGCCCGACACCGACAGCGAGGCGAACTGCGCACTGCCCGCCGCCAGCACGTACCACTGCCCCGCACGCGACTTCCACAGCACGCCCGCCAGCACCCGCGGCTCCCGCGGCCCGCACGCCGCCGACCCCTCGGACTTGGCCGCCTGCGCCGCCGTCGCCGAGCCCGGCGCCAGGAACTGCGCCTGCACCCGGTCCGCCGCGCCCTGCCAGGTCTCGGCCCGCGTGCAGAGCCAGGTCGCCGTGCCGTCGCCCTCCGGCAGCGGCTGCTTCGCGTACGTCCAGGCGTTGACCGTACGGACCCCGTGCGAGCGGACCGACGGCAGCAGGCAGGCGATCTTCGACCAGTCGCCCAGTTCCGCGGCCTCCGTCACGTCGCGCTCGGCGCCCGGAGCGCCCGACGTCAGCCGGGCCGGGGTCAGTTCCCCGAGGTCGGTGATGAGCCGGGTGGTCCCGTCGCCGGTCAGGGCCAGCGCGTTCCAGCTCGTACAGCTGCCCGCCGGGGCCGGGCCCGCGACCGGCGGGGTCACCCCGTCCGGGGCCGGCTTCAGCGCCGCCGCCGGGGCGCCGGGCTTGAGGAGGTCCCGCAGGGAGACGCCGGTGACCCAGGGCGCCGTGAGGTAGCGGACGTTGCCGTCGACCCGGCTGAGCACCAGCGCGGTCGCCGTGTCGGCCGAGGCGCCGTCGGTCCGGGCGAAGTCGAGGGCCGCGCCTGCGGTCCCGGTGCGCGGTTCGGCGTAACGGACCACCCGCAGGCCGTCGTGGAACAGCACCACGACGGCCTGGTCGACGGCGCCCGCGAACAGCAGCTGCGCCGGTCCCATCGGCGGCCCGGCGGGGGTCCCCGGCGTGGCCGAGACGACCACGGAGGAGCCGGGCCGGGCCCAGACGGCCAGCGCCCGGCGCAGCAGGGCGGCGTCGTCGGCGCGGTCCCCGCGGGCGGGCCAGGTGGAGAAGTCCGTACGGGAGGACGTGTGCCAGAGCGTCGGCGCGGCCCGGACCAGCTTCCCGGGATCCAGGGCCTGCTCGGCCGCGGCGTTGCGCGAGTAGAGCGGGGCCGCGGCCCCGTCCGAGCCCCAGCCCCCGCCGGGCAGTGCGAGCAGCGCCCCGCACACGGCGAGGGCGGCCGCGGCCGCCAGCGCGGCCCGGCCGAGCCGGCGCCGCCGCAGCAGGTCGGTGGGCCGGGCCTGGAGCACGCACGGGTCGAACTCGGGGGAGGCGAACAGCGCGTCGTTCGCCGGATCCCCGGACTCCGCGACGGCGGCGGCCGGATCCGGGACCCCGGCGTCGTCGAGCACCCGCAGCACCTCGGGCTCGGGCAGCCGCTCCAGGGCCCGCAGCACACAGGCGGCCCGGCCGGGCCCGTCGAGGGTGGCCAGCCACTGGTCGAGGGCGAGCTCCTCGGCCCCGCCCGAGCGGGGGAACAGCCGCAGCCCCCACACCTGGGGGAGCAGCGGCGGGAGCTGCGCGCGCCGGGGGAGCGCCCGGAAGGTCAGCGGGATCCCGGCCTCCAGGGCGGCGCGCAGCACGCGCAGCCGGACGTAGGAGTAACCGGAGTCGTCCGCGCCGGCCCGCTGGCCGGGGACCCCTCCCTGCACGGCCGCCGCGGCCGCCGCCGCGTCCCGCCGGCCGCGCGGCAGCGCCCGCTGGACCAGCGAGTGGGCGGTGAGCACCCGCCGGTTGCGGCCGAGGGCGGGCGGCAGCACCAGATAGGCGAGCCGCACCAGCCGCGGGTAGTGCTCGACGATCGCGGCCTCGGCCTGCTCGACGTCCGGCGGCACGGGAGACACGGGAGGCAGGGGACGGGTGGCGGTATCCGGCGCAGTCACGTTCAGCAGAACGAGCGAATCGTCGGATGGTCACCCGTCCGGAGGGTCCCGTTCGAGTGCAAAGTACGGCGGTGCGGGTCAGGCCACCAGGCGGGCGCGCAGCGCGTCGACCGTCTCGTCGGGGACGCCGAGCCCCTCGCGCACGTACTTCTCCATGCAGCCGTAGCGCGTCTCCACCTCGTCCAGCGCCGCCTCCAGGTACGAGGGGAAGACGCCGATCAGCGCGAGCGCGATGTCCGGGTCCCCGCCGGCGGCGGTGAACCCCTCGATCATCGGCGCGAAGGCCTGTTTCACCGCCGGGTTGACGGAGAGGTATTCGGCCATCAGGGTCTCGTCGTCCGCGCCGAGCAGCGCCAGGATCACCGTCGCGCCCCAGCCGGTGCGGTCCTTGCCGGCCGTGCAGTGGAAGAGCAGCGGGCCCGCCGTGGGGTCGGCGGCCTCGGTGAGCAGCATCCGGTACGCGGCCTGCGCGGAGACGGAGCTCACGAAGGACCGGTAGGTGTCGGCGAACAGGGCCTGGGCCTTGCCCCCGCCCAGGTGCTCCTCCGCCACGGCGGGGTCGGACAGCAGGTCCTTGAGCTGCGCCGCGGCGGGCTTCTTGCCGGCCTCCCGCAGCTTGTCCGCGAGGACGTCGCCGACCAGCAGCCGGGCGCCGTCGGGTATCCGGTCCGGGTGGTCGGCGCGCTCGGCGTCGGTGCGGAAGTCGATGACGGTCCGCACGCCCAGGGCCGCCACCACCGGATCGGCGTCGAGGTCGAGCCGGTCGAGCTGGCCGGAGCGCAGCACCAGGCCCGGACGGACGGTCCGGTCGCCGGCGAGCGGGGTGCCACCGAGGTCGCGGAGGTTGGCGACGGTGGTGGAGGGGGTGGCGGTCATCGTGGCGGCTCCAGCGCAGCGGTACGGTCATGCGGCGATTCAGGCAATTTTCTGCTGTTTCGTCCCGGAAAGACAATCGAGGGCCAGCGAGACCCCGACGCCGATCCCGAGCGCGGCCAGGTGGCCGGCGTCGGTGAAGGTGCGCCCGCGCTTGAGCACGGGCGCCGCGGCGAGCACGAGCAGGCCGGCCCGGGCGGCCGTACGGACCCTCCCGCGCGGCAGCGCCGAGGTCAGCGCGCCGAGCACGGCGTTGAAGCCGTAGCTCGTCCCCACGTCCAGGGAGCGCCGGGTCTGCGGATCGGTCGTCCCGCGCAGGGCGCCGTACACGAGGAGGGTCGCCGTGGCGTGCCCGAACAAGAACACCGCGGCCGTCCACCAGGCGCCGTACGCGTACTCGGCGTACCCGAGGACGGCGACGAGCAGCAGGGCGTAGGGCAGGGGCATCGGCTCCTCGACGACGACGGCGCTGCTCAGCAGCGTCTCCCAGCGCCCGGCGGCGAGGTTGTCGACGTTCGTCGAGCAGGTGCGCAGCAGCCGCTCCCGCTCCGCGGGCCCCATCCGTTCCAGGGCGTACGCCCCGAGCTGGACCCCGCCGGCGTACACCGCTCCCAGTGGAATTGCGTTCACGCACCCATGATCGGATACGGCCCTCTGGCGGACACCGGCGGGCCCCGTGCGAACATGTCCCGGCCATGTCTGAGAAATCCGCGCCCCTGCGCGCCATACGGGCCGCGATGTTCGCGGCGATGTGTGTCGCCTTGGGTGCCGCGGGGCATTCGTACATGTCCGGCAGAGATGTACCCCTGACGGGGCTTCTGGGTGCTTTCGCCCTGACCGGCGGGCTCGCCTGGCTCGCCGCCGGGCGGCGGCGCGGTCCCGTGGGCATCACCGCCGCTGTGCTCTCCGTCCAAGGGGTGCTGCACCTCCTCTTCTCGGGGAGCCAGGCCGCGGGGCACGTCGCCGCGGCGCAGGGACACCACCACCACGGGCCGGCCGCCGAGGCGGGCGCCGCGATGGCGACCGACGGCCCCGGCGCGGCGCACATGGCGGACATGGCGAGCGCGGCGGACATGGCCGCGAGGGCGGGGACGGCCGATGTCCCCGGGACGGCCGACATGGCGGGCATGGCCGACATGGCCGGGATGGCCGCCCACGGCGGCGCCGGGATGATCGCCGCACACCTGCTCGCCGGACTGCTCTGCGCCGCCTGGCTGGCGCGCGGCGAAGCCGCCGTCTTCCGGCTCGCCCGGGTCCTGGGGGCCGCCGCGCTGCACGCGGCCCGGCCGCTCTCCCGGGCCCTCGCCCTGGTGCGGGCGCGGGCGGCCGCCGTACCGGCCCCGCCCGTCTTCCCCGCCCCCTACGAGCGGCCGCGCGGCTTGCGCGGGGCCGTGCACGCCCATGCCGTGGTGCGCCGCGGGCCGCCCGGACCCGGTCCGTTCCCCCGCTTCACGGCCCCCGGCCGTCCTGCTCGCGCCTGACCCGGCGCTCCCTCGACGAGAGGGACGGCGAGACCTGGGGCCGATGTCCCCATGCCTTCGCCAACACCGAGGAACCCCCATGCCCCTTGACGAGGTCCAGGACGTCCGCACCCCGGACGCCACCCCCTCCGACATACCCGGGAGCCGCGCCGGCGGCTGGGCCGCGCTGCGGCCACTGCTCCTGCGCATGCACTTCTACGCGGGCCTGCTGATCGCCCCGCTGCTCTTCCTCGCCGCCGCCACCGGCCTGCTCTACGCGGCCTCCTGGCAGGCCGAGAAGATCGTCTACGCCGACGAGCTGACCGTCGCCCGCGTCGGCGAGAGCGTCCTGCCGCTCAGCGCCCAGGTCGCGGCCGCCAAGGGGGCCGCCCCCGACGGCTCGGTCGTGTCCGTGTGGCCGGCCCCCGACGCCGAGGCCACCACCCGAGTGATCATGGAGAGCGACGGGCTCGCGGAGGGCCGGACCCTCACCGTCTTCGTCGACCCGTATACGGCCGAGGTGCGCGGGCAGCTCGAGACCGCCGGTGACGCGCTGCCCCTGCGGGCCTGGCTGAGCGAGTTCCACTCCAGCCTGCAGCTCGGGGAGTTCGGCCGGAACTACAGCGAACTCGCCGCGAGCTGGATGTGGGTGGTCGCGCTCGGCGGTCTCGCCCTGTGGATCGGCCGCCGCCGCAAGCGCAGGGCGCAGCTCGTCCTCCCGGACCGCAAGGCCACCGGCCGCCGCCGCACCCTGTCCTGGCACGGGGCGGTCGGCCTGTGGGCCGTCGCCGGACTCGTCGTCCTCTCCGCCACCGGCCTGACCTGGTCCAAGTACGCCGGCGAGAACATCGGGCAGCTCCAGGACAGCCTCGGCGGGGCCACGCCCGCCGTCTCCGCGAAGCTGACCGCCGGCGCGGACTCCGGCTCCGACGAGCACGCCGGGCACACCATGCCCGACGGCACGCCGATGGCCCCGCCGCCCGCGCCCACCGCCGACGTCGGCCTCGACCAGGCCGTCGCCGCCGCCCGGGAGGCCGGAGTCACCGAGTCGATCCGCGTGACCCTGCCCGCCAAGGGCAAGGGGTACGTGGTCAAGGAGCAGGACAAGCAGGTGCCGGTGCACTTGGACGCGGTCGCCGTCGACCCCGCCGACGGCCGGGTCATCGACGAACTGCGCTTCGCCGACTACCCCCTGCTCGCCAAGATGACCCGCTTCGGCATCGACCTGCACATGGGTCAGACCTTCGGCCCCGCCAATCAGATCGCGCTGGCCGCGCTCGCCGTCGCCGTGATGTTCCTCGTCTTCTGGGGCTACCGGATGTGGTGGCTCCGCCGGCCGACGAAGGACCGCAAGCTGTCCGTGGGCCGGGCGCAGCCGCGCGGCGCCTGGCGGAAGCTGCCGGTGACCGCGCTCCTGCCGCTGGTCGCGGTGACGGCCGTGGTCGGCTGGTTCATCCCGCTGCTCGGGATCAGCCTGGTCGCCTTCCTCGTGGTCGACGTCCTGCTGGGCTTCGTCGCGGGCCGCCGCCGGGCCGCGGCCGCGTAGCCGCCGACAGCGCGTGGGCCCGTACTCCCCGGGGGAGTACGGGCCCACCGTCGTTCCGGACCGGCCGGCCGCTCAGGGCGCGTACTTGTAGCCCACCCGGCGCACCGTCTGGATCGCACCGCGGTGGGACGCGCCCAGCTTGCGGCGCAGGCGGGCGATGTGGACGTCCACGGTCCGGCCGTCGCCGACGTGGCCGTAGCCCCAGACGGTGGTGACCAGCTGGTCCCGGCTGTGCACCCGGTGCGGGTGCCGCACCAGGTGGGCCAGCAGCTCGAACTCCAGGTAGGTCAGGTCGAGCACCCGGCCGTCGACCTCGGCGGTGCGCTGCGCCGAGTCGATGCGGACGAGGGCGTCGCCCGCCGGCGCGGCCGCGGTCGGGGCCGGCACGGGGGCGGGCGCAGGGGCGGGCGCGGCCGGTGCGGCCACGGTGTGCGGGGTGAAGCCGATGGGCGGCTGCTGGTCGGCCGGTACGAGCACCAGGTAGCCGATCATCGGCGGCTGGCCCGGCACCGTCGGCAGGGTGTGCTGCGGCGCGGGCAGCCAGGTGGCCCCCGGCGGGAGCTGGTCCACGACCCGGGCCACCTCGTCCCGGTCCACGGAACGCAGCCGGTGGCGCGCAGGGGGCGGATAGGGCAGGGAAGCGGTCGCAGCAGAGGTGAGGGTGCGGGTGTTCGCCATGAGTGGTCAGCTCTTTCACGCGGAGTGGTCGGCAGGGAGACGTACGTACGTCATCGATGTCGCACCGCGCAGACCAAAGGCCTGAGGGAAGGTCAGAGAGGAGATCCCGGAGGCTTTAGAGGGCCGGCGCGTTCTTCGCGCGGCAACACTCCCGGTCGTAGTCGTGATCCTGACGGGAGGGCCAGAACGGCTCGAGGTCGCTGCGACCTGACGAGGTGTGCGGGTGGCTGGCCATGGCCCCATTCAAGCAGATGTCATGTCCACCGGGCAGGCTACGTCTCACATCATGGATCCGAATCTCATATTCCGCAACAAATACCCGACAAGTCAGGACAATTCGATCAACCCCGCAGCCGTGCCGTCCGCCCCCGGGGGACTGACAACGCCCGCCGGGCCTGGGGGCGCGGCGGGCGTTGGCGTGGGTTCGGGGGAGCCGGGGGTCAGACCAGGCCGTCCTTCTCCAGGCCGGTGCAGCAGGTGTCCGTGATGAGGCGGGTCACCACGTACGGGTCCACGTTCGCGTTCGGGCGGCGGTCCTCGATGTAGCCCTTGCCGTCCTTCTCCACCTGCCACGGGATGCGGACCGAGGCGCCGCGGTCCGAGACGCCGTAGCTGAACTCGTTCCAGGGGGCGGTCTCGTGCAGGCCGGTCAGGCGCTCGTCGATGCCCGCGCCGTAGTTCTTCACGTGGTCGAGCGGCTTGCTGCCCTCGCCCAGGGCCTCGCACGCCGAGATGATGGCGCGGTAGTCCTCGCGCATCGCCTTCGTGGAGAAGTTGGTGTGCGCGCCCGCGCCGTTCCAGTCGCCCTTGACCGGCTTCGGGTTCAGCGTCGCGGAGACGTTGAAGTCCTCGGCGGTGCGGTAGAGCAGCCAGCGCGCGATCCACAGCTGGTCGGAGACCTCCAGCGGGCCGACGGGGCCGACCTGGAACTCCCACTGGCCGGGCATGACCTCGGCGTTGATGCCGGAGATGCTCAGGCCCGCCGCGAGGCAGTGGTCCAAGTGCTTCTCGACGATCTCGCGGCCGAAGATCTCGTCCGAGCCGACGCCGCAGTAGTAGCCGCCCTGCGCCGCCGGGAAGCCGTTGACCGGGAAGCCGAGCGGGCGGGAGCCGTCGAAGAAGGTGTACTCCTGCTCGATGCCGAAGATCGGCTCCTGGGCGGCGAACTTCTCGGCGATAGGACGCAGCAGCGCGCGGGTGTTCGACTCGTGCGGGGTCATGTCGATGTTCAGGACCTCGCACAGCACGAGGACGTCGTCCCCGCCGCGGATCGGGTCCGGGCAGGAGAACACCGGGTTGAGCACGCGGTCGGAGGCGTGGCCCTCGGCCTGGTTGGTGCTCGATCCGTCGAAGCCCCAGATCGGCAGCGCGTCGCCGTCCGAGAGGATCTTCGTCTTGGAGCGAAGCTTCGCCGTCGGCTCGGTGCCGTCGATCCAGATGTACTCAGCCTTGTAGCTCACGGGCCCCATCCTCAGACTCTGCGGGTGCTGCTGGTCGCTGCTTCATCGCTGCGGTGATGACCGCAGCGTGCCCGCCCGCGATTTCCCTTCCGTTGCCCATGTGTGAACCCCGTGTTACCGAGGTTTACGCCGCAGGTCGGGTGGGCTGTGCGGGCCGCGAGCGGGTTGGGGGTGGAACGCCCGTCCGGGTGGGGCAGACTGGGCGCGTGAGCATTTCGTCTGATTTGAACCCCATCGGAGAGCCCCGACCGCGGGTCGGACTGCTCGGCACCGGCCCCTGGGCGCACCGCACCCACGCGCCCGCCCTCGCCGCGCACCCCGGCTCCGACTTCGCCGGCGTCTGGGGCCGCCGGCCCGAGGCGGCGGCCGAGCTGGCGCGCGCCCACGACGTGAAGGTGTACGAAGACCCCGACCAGTTGTTCGCCGAGTGTGACGCCGTGGCCTTCGCCCTGCCGCCCGACGTCCAGGCCCCCCTCGCCGTGCGCGCGGCCGCCGCCGGCTGCCACCTGCTGCTCGACAAACCCGTCGCGACGACGGTCGAGGAGGCCAGGGCCGTCGCCGACGCGGCCGGGCGCCACGGCGTCGCCTCCGTCGTCTTCCTCACCCTGCGCTTCGCCGAGCCCACCGCCGGCTGGGTGGCGGAACAGGCCGGACGCTCCGGCTGGTTCACCGCGGCCGCGCACTGGCTCGGCGCCGTCTTCCCGCCCGACGGCACGCCCAGCGCGTACGCCGATTCGCCCTGGCGCAAGGCCAAGGGCGGCCTGTGGGACGTCGGCCCGCACGCGCTCTCCGTACTCATCCCGGTCCTCGGCGAGGTCACCGAGGTCAGCGCCACCAGGGGCCCCTCCGACGTGGTCCAGCTGGCGCTGCGGCACGCCTCCGGCGCGGCCAGCACCGCCGTCCTCAGCCTGGGCGCGCCGCGCGCGGCCGCCGGCGTGGGCCTGCAACTGCGCGGTGCCGAGGGCGTGTACGAGCTGCCCGGCTGGAGCGACGTACCGGGTGCCTACGGCCGCGCCCTGGACGCGCTCCTCACCGCCGCCCGCACGGGCGTGCCGGATCCGCGCGGCGCGGAGTTCGGGGCCCGGCTGACGGAGATCCTCGCGGAGGCGGAGGCGCAGCTGCCGATGTGACGGACCGCCCGAGGTGACGGACCGCCCCGCCTACTTGATGACGGCGTTCGCCACGATGATGGCCAGGCCGATGGTGGCGTCGGCCAGGCCGATCAGCAGGGCCGAGGTCATCCGGTAGCCCACGCGGAGCGCGACGAGCGCACCCCAGCTGAACAGCAGGGCGGTGTTCAGCCCCAGCCCGACGGCGGTCACCGCGTAGGCGTCCCACTCGAAGACCCCGGCGGCGACCAGCAGCAGGACGGTGGGCAGGGCGGCCACGATCAGCGGCCATTCGTTCCACAGCGCCAGGCCCAGCATCCGCCACCGATGACGGGCGGAGTCCCGCAGGTGGGAGGCCATGTGGTGCGCATAGCCGTGCGCCAGCCCGGCGGTCGCGGCCGTCACGAGCACCCAGCTGGCGTCGTAGTACGGGGTGAACTCCTCCCCTTTCTGGTGCAGCGCGGCCAACAGCGCACTGGCCAGAACGGTCCCGTACACACCCCCGAACATCCAGTCGGCCCCGCCCCGCCCGGGTCGTGGGCCCGCCCCGGCGGGGAGGGCCGGCGGGGCCGCTTGTCCGTGTGGCTGCTGCTCCTCGTTCACAACGGGTCCTTTGATCCGATACGTCCTCTTTCCTGCTCTGGCCACCCTAGGGGGTGGGAGGTGGGGGTGAGATGAAGAGGGGTGGCGGGGGCCGGGGCCGGTGCGGCCCGGGCCCGCCGCTCGTAGGGCTTCAGCGGGTCGACGTCGACCTGCGGTCCACGCGGGTCGAATGCCCGGTGGTGCCGCGCAGGCCGATGAGGAACGCGGCGATGGGATCCGCTGCGGCCGGGGCTTCGGCGCGCAGGATCCGGTAGCCGTCGACTTCGACACCGTGGACGGGGCGCTGCTGCGGCCCTTCCTGAGGGAGTTCCACCCTGCCGGCCTTCCTCCGACGTCGCAGGGAGTCGGCACCTGCGGCAATGACTTCGGCGAGCCGGTTGGCGAAGGCCGCGTTGCACCCTCCGAGCCGGACGAAGCCGTGACCGGCCACCGGCCCGTCGTTGCTCAGGGAGGGAAGGGTCAGGCCCGCGAGCGCGAGTGCCGCCTGAAGGTTGGTGACGGCGTCTTCGCCGGCCTGGTAGGCGGTGTCCTGGCGCCGCTTGTACTGGACTCGCTCGGGGTAGCTCATTTCGTACATGTCGCTGATCTCTCGTGATAGGCGTGGAGGTGAGGCGCCGGAGCGCGTTGCGGGGTGCTTCAGCGGGATGGGGGCTTGCCGGGCGTGACCACCCCCACGGGCGTGGCTCAGCCGCGCGCGGCGGCTACCGGCGCGCGAGGGGGCAAGGGTGGGTAGACCGTCGGACTGAGTCTGCGTACGGCCCGTGACCATTGGTTTCGATCTTCGTTTCAAAGGTGCAGGCGAGCACCCCCGACGTGTGGAAAGGACCGGGTTGACCAGGGAGTTAGCGGCTACTACCGCCTTCGCTCTTCGGGGTCGCCGCCCAGGGGGCGTACGGTTCTCCGCCGCCGGCAACCGGAGCCCCTTGCCCACGTCCCCGGTCGTCGCGCTGACCTGCGCGCGAGCACGACCGTCAGGCGCCGTACCCGAATCCGCGGGTGTGCGAGGCGGGGCGGACCGCCCTGCCCTCCGCCGCGGGGTAACCGGGAGGGACGCTGCCCGACCCGCGCCCGGCCGCGGCCGTGTGCCTGAGCGGAACGGACAGCGAGGCCGTCGGGTTGCGGTGCCGCGCAGCGGCTTGACGAGGCGGCCGCGTGAGGGTGATCTGGCGGACCAGCTGCTGGAAACAGGCCAGCGCCGCGACTGCGGGCAGAGCGGACGCCGCCCCTGCGGCGATCGTTCTGGGCGCCTGGGCCACGCACAGAAGCGTGGCCAGGGTCGAGAACAACAAAACGATGGACCAGGAATGGAGCGCGCGGCGCTGGTGCAGGGCCGATCTGAGGATGGACAGGGAAGCGACCATCCAGGGGCCGTAGATCAGCAGGGGCCACCAGCTGACCACTTCGCGGGCGGTCTGGGGTCCGGCGCTGTGGCGCAGGGTGTCGCAGATGGCCAACCCGCTGAGGATGCTCACGACAGCGGCGATGGCCCCGACCAGCGCGGCGGTGAAAAGGCTACCCGTCTGCAGCAGGGTCACCACGGGCGTTTTCGGCAGGTGCCGGCGGTGCCCCCTGGAGGCTTGTGCGGGTGGCCGCCCGGTAGGGGTGTGCTTCAGTCCTGCGACGAAGCCGACGGCGTTGGCCGTGTCACCGGTGAGCGGCTCCCGCTGCCCGGACGCGGCGCTCTCCTGCAGAAGGTCGGCGAGTTCCTCCACCGGATCCCACGGCCGAAGGGCCTCACCGGGCCCGCCGAACGGTTGCCCGGTGGCGAAGGGTTGCACGGTGCCGAACGGTTGCCCGGTGGGGTCCGGCAGACCCCAGGACGTCGAGGTCTCCGGCTGGGGGTGGACACCGTGGAGGTTCGGGTACCCGTACGGCTCATACACGGGAACTGCCGCCCGAGCGCTCGCCGACGGTCGTAGGGGCCGCCCCCGTGTGCCCCCACCGCCTGCCGAAGTCGACCTGGATCGTGCTCATCGTATGGAGGAAGTCCTCGAAGATCGTGGACGAGTAGCTCAGATCGATCTCCAGACTCTCGTGTTCCAGCGTCGCGTTCCGGATCACGCCGCAGTCGCCTGAGCCCGGAATGAAAGTCCACTTCCCGATCCGGATCGCCCCGGAGTGAATGCCGGCTCCCTGTCCGTCTTCCTCTGCAGTACTGCGGAAGAAGAGGGGGAGCTTTGCTGTTGTCATATTCCATAAACGCTGTCGATGTTGGTCAGGGTATGCGCCATCCGGGTGATGGTGGTCGATGACCAAGTGTTGGGCCTGTCTTATCGGTTCGACAAACAGACCAGGCGCACATCGAGCGCGCCCTTTTCGCCGCCCGGCTCCGGCGCGACGGCCCCGCCACCCATGACGCGCCGTCCCCCCATTCCGCCGGAGCGGTTGATCTCCCGTGCCGCGCCGGGATGCGGCTGCGCATGCCGCCGGCTCTCGCTTCCGCAGGCGGCCCTCCAGGTCTTCCCCTCGACGTTGAGCCCCGTCATCGGCTCCGTCGACTTCGTCCTTCGGCAGTCGACTGATCATCGGTAAATGCATCGATATGCCGAGTCGGCGGATCCGCGCATGACTGCAATCGGAGGACAGGGCGCAACCCGGCATATGCCTCCGCGTTATGCCGAGGGATCACCGAGGCTCCGGTCTGGACGTCTCTCAACTTCAGCCTTCGAAAGGACCAGCCGTGGGACGCATCCTCCTGTGGATCGTGCTGATCTCCACCCCCCTGGGCACAGTTTTCACTGCCTTGAGGTCCTCAGGGATCGGCGGTCTCTGGGGCGTCGACACCCTTGAGCTGAGGCGCCGACAGCGCTTCATGCGGGTCCTGTCCCTCCATGTGGACGCCGTGCGGCTGTCTCGCGGGGACGTCGTGGTGTCGGTGGGGCGGGAGGAGGAGCCGCTCTGCGTCTTCGCCTCCGACTCCTTCCTGAGTCACGTCGGCCACCCGTCACATGAGATGTTCCGGCCGGATGACCCCTTTTCGCCGGTCGGCTCCACCCGCTGACGGCGGCCACGACGGCGGGCTGATCGATCAAGAGCGCACGGTGGAAAGGTGGCTGATATCGCCGAAACGCCCCGGCAATTCGCACATCGATAGGCGGGTGAAAACCCCGGCAATTGGTACATCGACAGGCGGGTGAAAACCCCGGCAATCCGTACATCGCTGCTTTCTCGCTGCCAAATTGGTTTTGTTGAAACAGTGACGGCTGTCGTATTCCTGCTCGATGTGCTTCCGCGCCGGCTTCGAGAGAAAGGTGGGACGTGCCCAAACTGAAAGAATTATTATCGATCTACCGCTGGGGTGCTCGCACACGGTCCACGGAAAGGGTGGCGTGAGGATGCGCCTCCGCGGCGACCCAGGCGCTCGTGGCCCCTGGGCGGCGGCAAGACGGCTGGCGTCCACGGTCCGGGCGATGTCGATGCGGACGATCCGCCGCCTGGCTGAAGCAGGTGCGGGCGGCGAAACCATCCCGCCCGGCACGAGGGTGAACTCGATGCCCGCACTTCAGGACGAGTACCGGGCGGGCTTCTCCCTGTCCCCACCTCCCCCGGCAGGGGCGGCGGCCGACCTCCACGCATGCCCATGGTGCCGGTCCCTCGGAAGCCCCGCGCCTCCCGGCGGGTCCGGGACCGCTGGGGACCGCCGGCCGTGACGGACCCGTTCAACAACCGGGCCCCGCCTCCCGGTCGGGTCCGCCGGCCCGTCCGCCGGGCGCCTCAGGCGGGCAGTCCCGACGTGCAGGCCGAAGCCGGACGCGGGTCTGCGCCGGGCTTCGTCACGCGCCGGGCTCCGGGGCGAACACGGTGTGGGCGGCCGTCAGGAAGCGGCGTACGGTGTCCCGTTCGGCGGGGTCGAAGCCGTCGAGCACCTGGAGCACCCCGTCGATCAGCGGGCCGAAGAACTCCCGGCCCAGACGGATCGCCGCCGGCTCCACACGCAGCAGGATCCGCCGTCGGTCGCGCTCGTCGCGGATCCGTGCCACGTGGCCGAGCCGCTCCAGCCGGTCGATCACGGCGGTGGTGCCGGCCGAGTTGAGGCCGAGCCGGGCGCCCAGCAGGCCGGCCGTGGCCGGCTCGTCGGCGCGGGCCGCGTCGAGCAGGCAGATCAGGGCCCGTACGTCGGTGGCGTGCATGCCGTTGCGGGCGGCGAACTCCGCCTGGCGCAGGCCGAACTCGACGGTCACCGCCCGCAGGAGGTGGACCAGCCGCAGGTTGTCGGGTTCCCGGTTGTCGTCCACATCGCCTCCGCCTAGGATCTCTCGCTGAGCGAGATTATCGCCCAGCGAGACATCGGAGCGCCGCCATGTCCTTCCGTGCCGCGTACGACGAGGTGCTCGGCCAGTGGCCCGGGCCCGTCGACGCCGTCGACCTGCCCACCCCGTACGGGACCACCCGCGTCAACAGCTGCGGCCCGGCCGGGGCCCCGCCGCTGGTACTGCTGCCCGGCGGCGGGGCCACCTCCACCGTGTGGGGCGCCGTCGCCACCGCCGGAGCCGCCCGCACGCACCGGATGCACGCCGTGGACCTGGTGGGCGACCCCGGGCTCAGCGTCCCGGCGCCCGGGCGGGCGATCCGGTCCGTGGCGGACCTCGTCGGCTGGCTCGACGCGGTCCTCGACGGGCTCGGCGCGCACGGACCGGTGACGCTCGGCGGCCACTCGTACGGGGCGTGGATCGCCGCCCACTACGCCGCCGGGCGCGCGGCCCGGCTCGGCCGCCTCGTGCTGATCGACCCCACCCAGGTCTTCGCCGGGCTCCGCCCCGGGTACGTGCTGCGCGCGCTGCCCGTGCTGGTGCGGCCCACCCCCGGGCGGATCCGCTCCTTCCTCGGCTGGGAGACCCGCGGGGCCGCCCTCGACCCGGCCTGGCTGCGGCTGCAGGACGAGAGCGCCCGCTTCCCCGCCGTCCGCCCCGTCACCGGGCCGCGCCCGGACCTGGCGGCGCTGGGTACGCAGCGGGTCGACGTCCTCTTCGCGGAGCGCGCCCGCTGCCACGACGCGGGCCGCGCGGGGCGCGTCGCGCGGGGGGCGCTGCCGGGTGCGGGCGTCGAGGTGCTGCCGGGGGTGGCGCACCACGCGCTCCCCCTGACGGCGGCTGTGGAAATCGCCCGCCGTCTGTGACGAGGCCGAGGCTCTGCCCGCGCCTCAATCGCCGGCGGGGCTGAACTTGCCCGGCCCATTCGGAGGGTGCGGCTCCAAGATCGGGGCTCCGCCCCGCACCCCGCTCCTCAAACGCCGGAGGGGCTGAACTTGCGCGGCGCAGCCGTACGGTGCGGCTCAAAGATCGGGGCTCCGCCCCGGACCCCGCTCCTCAAACGCCGGAGAGGCTGAATTTGCGCGGCGAGGCCGAATGTGGGCCAGCACCGGAAGGTTGGTCGGCCGGGGCGGTTGGGGTGGGGGTGGGTGTGTGTCGGGGTGATCCCCGCAGGGTGCCAAACGCACTGCCGCCGAGCTGTCCGACCTCCCGACACGTTTGGCGCCCGAGGAGACGCCCCGGCGCGCGCCCGCCCCCGCCCCAACCGACCCCCTTCCGAAGCCCGGCTCAAGCGGCGCAGCCAACCGCAGCCAGCCAGCCAGCCAACCGGCCGCGCCCCCTATTCGGGACCCGTCCAGTCGAAGGTGATGTGCTTGCTGGACAGGCCGGCGCGGCTCCAGAAGAAGCCGTGGGCGTCGGCGCGGTCCGCCGTCGAGCGGCCCCAGGTCGCGACCTGGCCCGGTCCGGTCTCCGCGCCCGGCAGGTTGGTCGACTGGACGCGCGCACCCTCCGGAGTCGTGGGTCCCGTGAGCGCGGCCGCGCTCGCCTCGACCCGGCCCGGTACCACGGCCCGCCAGCTCGCGAGGTCGTCGGCCACCTCGATCTCGATGGGGGCGAACTCCATGCCGCGCATTTCGCCGGCCATCATCGTCACCATCTCGGCGGGCCAGCCGCCCGCCTGCCCGCCGAAGATCATCTGGAGCGCCTCGCGCTGGGGCTCGTCGGCGCGCTCGTCGACGAAGACCGCCGCGTACGTGTCCGTGTGCTCGGCCCAGATGTTCCCGACGAACGACGCCAGCATCAGCACGTTCAGGCCGTCCAGCCGGACGTCACCGTAACGGCCCTCGCGGATGTGCCAGGCCAGGATGCCGTCGCAGTCGCCGTGGGTGGGCAACTGCGCGAACGAGCAGGGGCAGGGCACGTCGCACTTGCAGGTGTCGAACCAGTCGCCCGCCGCGTGCCACCGGGGAACGGTCGCCGTCGTCTCGGACATCTCCCTGCCTCCTCGTGACCATGGCGTGGCCCCCGGGAGCCCTCACCGGCCCACGCCCGGGGCGTACGGGTTAACGGGTATCCACCCCGATTGTCCCACCGCACGGGTGACCAGGAGGAGATGCGTTCCACGTACACGCGCCCGCACGCGTCCGCACGTGCCCGCAGGCGTCGCACGCGTCCGCGTTCCCGCGCGCACCCGCAGGTCCGCCGTGATGTGCTGGAAGGGTGCGCCTCGACGGGAAGGCCCTGTCACCCCCTCTGCGTCCGGCAAATCTGCTGTCGGCCCGGCAGCTCGCCTTCGCCTGGGCCGTGATGGCGTCGATCGCCCTCCTCGCCTGGGTGCTGGTGGTCGACCAGGCCCGTGACATGGGCGTCGAGCCGGGAACCATGGGCATGGGCGTCCCGCTGTTCCTGCTGCTGTGGCTGGTCATGATGATCGCCATGATGTTCCCGTCGGTGGCCCCGGTGGCCCTCACCTGGGCGCGGACCATCGGCCGCCAGTCGCCCACGCGAGTCGTACGGGTGGCTCGTACCGCCCAGTTCGCCGCCGGGTACCTGCTGGCCTGGACGGCCTTCGGCCTGATCGCCTACGGGCTCCTCGCCGGCACCGGGGCCCTGGTGGACGAGCACCCGGGCGCCGGGCGCTGGATCGGCGCCGGCGCGTTCCTGGTCGCCGGGCTGTACCAGTTCGGCCCGTGGAAGGACCTGTGCCTGCGGCACTGCCGGAGCCCGATGGGTCAGCTCGTGCGCTACGCGGGCTTCCGGCCCCGGGCCCGCGATCTGCGGGTCGGGGCGCACCACGGGGCGTACTGCGTGGGCTGCTGCTGGGGGCTGATGGTCGTGCTCGTCCCGCTGGGGGTCATGAACGTCCTGGCGATGGCAGCGGTGGCCGTGGTGATCTTCGTGGAGAAGCTTTGGCGGCTGGGCCCCGTCTTCTCGCAGGTCGTCGGGGCCGTCTTCCTCGTCCTCGCGGTACTGAGCCTCTTCCAGCCCTGGCTGCTGCCGGGCCTGACCCCGCCGCAGTCGCCCATGACGGAGATGCTCCGCCCCTAGGCCGTCTCTTTCGGATCTTGCTCCCCCAGCTACCGCTGGGAGGTGCCCCCACACCCGCGTCGCCTGGCACCGCACCTCGCCGCGTTGTCGGGGCACCCAAGTACGTCCAGTACTCGGGCACCCCTCCGCCTTGCGATGCACGGCGGCTGGGGGCACCTCCCAGCGGTAGCTGGGGGAACGACGCGGGCTTAACCGGCAAGATCCAAAAGAGACGACCTAGGCCTTGCGGGAGAGGGCCTCGCGGACGGCCTCCTCGGAGCGGGCGACCACGGCCGAGCCGTCCTCGGCGGTGATGATCGGGCGCTGGATCAGCTTCGGGTGGGCGGCCAGGTGGGCGATCCACCGCCCGCGCGCCGCGTCGGTCTCCTCGCGCGGCAGCTCCCGTGCGCCGGTCTCCTTGGCCAGCGGGTCCGAGGTACGCGTGATGTCCCACGGCTCCAGCCCGAGCCGGCCGAGCACCTCGCGGATCTCGTCCTCGGAGGGCACGTCCTCCAGGTACCGCCGCACGGTGTACTCGGCGCCCTCGGCGTCCAGCAGGGTCAGTGCGCTGCGGCACTTGGAACAGGCGGGATTGATCCAGATCTCCATGCCGTCAACCCTAGCCGGGGCCGGTCTGGCCAGGGGCTTTTGTCAGTGGTCCCCGGTAAAATCGAGGAAGAACGACAGGACGCCAACTACCGTTTGGGAGGCTGTAGATGGCCACTGCCACCACCGTCCGGCCCGTCAAGAAGAAGCCGCTGCCGGCGGGCCTGCCCCGCGAGTGGTACGAGAGCCACAACCGCCGCCTGAAGGCGATGCGGCTGGCGATATCCCTGCTCGACTCGGGGACGTACGACGCCCGGCGCGCCACCAACCGGAAGATCCGGACGATGGCCGTCCGGACGGGGATCCACCGCCCGTCGAACGTCACCTGCAAGATGGTGCGCGCCTTCATCAAGGAGTCGTAACCCGGGCTGCCCGGTCATCCGACGCTCACCCCGATCCGTCCAGGGAGAGCAGCAGCAGGGCCACGTCGTCGCGCGGACCGCCGTCCGTGAAGGCCGCGAGGTCCCGCCACACCGCCCGGACCAGGCCCCCCGGGTCCCGTGCCAGTACGGGGACCCGGGCGGCCAGGGGGTAGAAGTGCCCGGCCGCGTCCCGGGCCTCGGTCACGCCGTCGGTGTGCAGCAGCAGTTGGTCCCCGGGCCGCAGCGGCAGCTCCGCCACCGCCGGCGGCGGGCCCGCGAGCCCCAGGCCCAGCGGCGGGCCCGGCTCCACCACCAGTTCCTCCACGGCCGCCCCGCGCAGCCGCAGGGCGGGCGGATGCCCGCACGACACGATCCGTACGAGGTCCAGCCCCGGCGGGAACTCCAGCAGCACCGCCGTCGCGAACAGCTCCGGATGCTCCACGGAGCCGGCCTTCGCGTCCACCACCAGCCGCCGGTCCAGCCGGCCCGCCACCGCCGCCAGCCCGGAGTCGTCCATCACGCCCTCGCGAAAGGCCCCGAGCAGCGCCGCCACCGTGCCCACCGCCGCCAGGCCGTGTCCCTGTACGTCCCCGACCAGCGCGCGCACGCCGTGCGGCCCGGCCCGTACGTCGTACAGGTCGCCGCCGACCAGGGTGCCGTGCTGCGCCGCCCGGTAGAGACCCGAGCAGCGCACCGCGCCCACCCGCTCCGGCACCGGCGGGAGCACCGCCAGCTGCGCCGCCTCGGCCACCGTCCGCACACTGACCAGCTGGGCGTCCCGGCGCTGGCGCACCCAGGCGATCACCACGCTCAGCACCCCGACGACGGCCACCGTGGCCAGGTCCGTGCCGCGGGCGTGGCCGACGCCGAGGGTCGGCAGCCCCAGCAGCAGGAGCACGACGGCGGCGAAGACCGCCGTCCCGGCCGCCCCGTACGCGAAGGCCGCCACCGGGGGCAGGCCCGCCAGGAAGAACCCCAGCTCCACGCCCGGGGTGAGGGCCTGCGCGAGCACAAGCCCCACCAGGGCCACCGCGGGCGCGAACCGGGCCCAGCGCGGCGGCGGCTCCCCGCGCAGCCTGCCGGGCTCCTCGCGTCCGCGTCTCACCCTTCCACCCTGGTACGCGAGCCCCGCCCGCGCACCCCGGACCGGCCCGCCGGGTGGCTTCGTACGGCCCCTGCCGCGAAAGTGGGGGCGTGACGGGAAACGAGGGCTCGGAGAAGGCGCCCAGTCGGGCGCACATCGAGGCGCACGGTACGGGCGACGGCGCGCAGAGCGCCGAGATCAGCACCCGGCTCAACTGGCTGCGCGCGGGGGTGCTCGGAGCCAACGACGGGATCATCTCCACCGCCGGCCTGGTGGTCGGCGTCGCCGGGGCCACCACCTCGCGGTCCGCGATCCTGGCGGCGGGGGTCGCCGGGCTGCTCGCGGGCTCCCTGTCGATGGCGGCCGGGGAGTACGTCTCCGTCAGCTCGCAGCGGGACTCCGAACGGGCCGCGCTGGACCTGGAGCGGCGGGAGCTGGCCGAGGAGCCGGAGGCGGAGCTCGAGGAACTCACCGACCTGCTCGCCGAGCGGGGCCTGAGCCGGGAAGTGGCCCGGGAGGCGGCCGAGCAGCTGACGCGGCGGGACGCGCTGCAGGCACACGCCCGGGTGGAGCTCGGGATCAACCCCGACGAGCTGGCCAACCCGTGGCACGCGGCCTTCGCCAGCCTCATCGCCTTCACGGTCGGGGCGGTGCTGCCGCTGCTGGCGATCCTCCTGCCGGGGCCGTCCGCGCGGGTGCCGGTGACGGTGGTGGCCGTCGTCGCCGCGCTCACGCTGTGCGGGGTGCTCAGTGCGCGGCTCGGCGGGGCGCCGGCGCTCCGCGCGGTGGCGCGGAACGTCGGCGGCGGCGCGTTGGCCATGGCCGTCACCTACGCGGTGGGCACCTGGCTCGGCACGACCTGAACCGGGCTCCGCCCGGCCCCGGGGCTCCGCCCCGGACCCCGCGCCTCAAACGCCGGCGGGGCTGCAAGATCCGGGCTCCGCCCCGGACCCCGCGCCTCAAACGCCGGCGGGGCTGAGAGATCGGGGCTCCGCCCCGGGCCCCGCGCCTCAAACGCCGGCGGGGCTGAGAGATCGGGGCTCCGCCCCGGGCCCCGCGCCTCAAACGCCGGCGGGGCTGGGAGATCGGGGCGCGGGCGCGGAGCGCCGTGGGGGGACGCCGGGGAAGCACCGCGCCGCACGCGGAGACCTGCGGTCGGCGCGGCCACCCTCCGGGTGAGAATGACGGCATGCGTATCGCGGTCACGGGGGCGACAGGCCTCATCGGCAGTGCACTCGTGCGGTCCCTCCGGGCGGACGGGCACGAGGTGGTGCGGTTCGTGCGGCGGGAGCCGACGGGCGGGGACGAGGCGCGGTGGGATCCCGCGCGCGGGTACGTCGACCCCGCCGGGCTGGCCGGCTGCGGGGCCGTCGTGCACCTGGCCGGCGCCGGGATCGGGGACCACCGGTGGACGGCGGCGTACAAGAAGGAGATCCGGGACAGCCGGGTGCTCGGGACCGCCGCGATCGCCCGGGCCGTGGCCGCGCTCGACGAGCCGCCCGCCGTGCTCGTCAGCGGCTCGGCCGTCGGCTACTACGGGGACAGCGGCGACCGGGCCGTGGACGAGGACGCCCCCGCCGGGCAGGGCTTCCTGCCCTCGGTCTGCGTCGAGTGGGAGGCCGCCGCCGCGCCCGCCCGGAAGGCCGGGATCCGGACCGCGTACGCCCGTACCGGACTGGTCGTCGCCCGGGAGGGCGGGGCCTGGGGCCGGATGTTCCCGCTCTTCCGTGCCGGTCTCGGCGGCCGGCTCGGCAACGGCCGCCAGTACTGGTCGTTCATCTCCCTCCGGGACGAGGTCGCGGCCCTGCGCCACATCATCGACACCCCCGGCCTCGACGGCCCCGTCAACCTCACCGCCCCCGAGCCGCTGACCAACCGGCAGGTCACCGCGGCCATGGGCCGGGTGCTCAACCGGCCCGCGCTGCTGTCCGTACCGGCGCCCGCGCTGCGCATCGTGCTCGGGGAGCTCTCCGCGGACGTGCTGGGCAGTCAGCGGGCCCGCCCGGCCCGGCTGCTGGAGTCCGGCTTCGTCTTCCGCGACCCCGGCATCGAGCAGGCCATCCGCGCCGCCCTCTGAACGGCCGGCCCGAGCGCCGAGCGGGCCGCCCCCGGCGAGCAGTGCCGGGAGAGCCCCGACGGGAGGGGCGCGCCGCGTGCGACCACCGTGCGACCGTTCGTGACCCGGATGCGACCGTCGTGCGACCGGAGTTGACCGTAATACCCAGCCGAACTCGGGTTCCCCTGGAGCCGGTTGGGGGAAGGAGGATCCCCACACAGCCGCGCCGACCTCGGGGAGGGGCACGTGCTCAGCAGCGCACACCATGCCGCGCACCATGCGGACGTCGTCATCGTAGGAGCCGGAGTCTCAGGACTCGCGGCCGCGCAGCACCTGATCGCAGCGGGAGTCACGGTCACCGTCCTGGAGGCCGCCGACGACCCCGGCGGCCGGATGGCCACGGAGTCGGCCGACGGGTTCCGGCTGGACCGGATCGGCCAGTTGCTCAACACCTCGTACACGGAACTCGCACGTACCCCGGGCCTGCGGGGTCTGACCCTGCGCCCCTTCGTGCCCGGGGTCCTGGTCCACGCCGACGGCAAACAGCTGCGGGCCGGGGCCCTCACCCCGGCCCGGGCCCTGGCCAGCGGCTCCCTCGACCAGGCCCGGCTCAGCGCCGCCCTCGGCCGGCTCGCCGCCCTGCCCGAGGACCGGCTGCTCGCCCGTCCCGAACGCACCGCGCACGCCGCCCTGCGCTCCCGCGGACTGCCGCCGCGCACCCTCAACGGGGTGCTCCGGCCACTGCTCGCCGCCCTGCTCCGCGATCCGGAGCTCACCACCTCCAGCCGGGTCGCGGACCTCGCCCTGCGGACCTTCGCCCGCGGCCGGCTCGCCGTGCCCGAGGGCGGCGCCGCGGCCCTGCCCGACCTGCTCGCCGCCGCCCTGCCGCCCGGCACCGTCCGGACCGGCGTCCGGGTCCGCTCGGTGGCGACGAACCTGGTCACCACCGAGGAGCACGGCGACTTCGGCTGCCGCTCCGTCCTCCTCGCCACCGGCGCCCGCGCCGCCGCCGAGCTGCTGCCCGGCCTGCGCGTGCCCGCCTTCCACGAGGTCACCGTCCTGCACCACGCCACCGCCACGCCCCTGTCCCGGGACGGCTCGCTGCTCCTGGACGCGGACCCCAACTGGCCCGTCTCGCACACCGCCGTGATGAGCGCGGTCGACCCGACGCGGGCGCCGGCCGGCCGGAGCCTGGTCACCACGACCGTGCTCGGACCGCCGCCGCCCCTGCGGACCGTCGCCTCGCGCCTCGCCCGGCTCTACGACACAGCCACCCGCGACTGGGAGCTGCTGGCCGTCCACCACACCCCGGAGGCCGTGCCCGCCATGCCCCCGCCCCACGACCTGCGGCGCCCGGTACGGGTGCTGGCCGGGCTGTACGTGTGCGGCGACCACCGCGACACCAACACCGTCCAGGGAGCCCTGCACTCGGCCCGCCGGGCCGCCGGCGCCCTCCTGCGCGACTTCGGCATCCCGCTCCCGGCCACCCCGGAGCCCGCACTTCCGGTGGCGGCCTGAGAACCACTCGGCCCGGGCCCGGTCCCCCTCGGGGGCCGGGCCCGCACAGCGTCACGACAACGCCGCCACCCGGTCCCGGTAGGTCCGCACCGCCGAAGCGTCCCGGTACGGCTCCAGCCGCCGCTCGAAGTCCCGTACGTACTCCACCGCCCGCACCGACCGCATCTCCGACGCCTGCTGCGCCGCCTCCGCGCCCAGCGCGCACGCCTGGTCCAGCTCGCCCAGCCCCAGCCGGGCCGTGGCCAGCACCACCCGGCAGAACAGCCGGGACCGCGCGTACCCCGGCGCCCTCAGCTGCAGGGACCGCTCCGCGTGCTGGGCCGAGGCCCGGTACTGCTGGAGGTCCCGGTGGCAGTGCCCGAACTCGTCCGCGAGCTGCGCCTCGTCGTAGAAGCGCGCCCAGTGCGGAACGTCGTCCCCCGGCCGGGCCGCGCCCAGCGCCCGCTCGGCCCGCACCAGTGAGGCCGTCGACGCCCGGACCTCGCCGAGCACCGCGTGTCCCCGCGCCTCCGCCGAGTGCAGCAGCGCCTGCACCACCGGCGGCGGGCCGGAGCCCACGCCCTGCTGGGCCACCCGGGCCAGCTGCACCGCCTCCCGGCCGTGGCCGAGGTAGACCGCCTGCCGGCTCATGGTGACCAGCACGTACGAGCCGTACGGCCGGTCCCCGGCGGCCTGCGCCAGCCGCAGCGCCTGTACGAAGTACCGCTGGGCGAGCCCGTGCGCGGCGATGTCGTACGAGGTCCAGCCCGCGAGCCGGGTCAGATCGGCGGCGGCCGAGAACAGCCGGCGCCCGGTGGTCTCGCCGTAGGTGCCGCGGAGCATCGGCTCCGCCTCGTGCTCCAGGTACCGCACCAGCGCCTGCCGGGCGTGGCCGCCGCCGTAGGCCTGGTCCAGGGTGCGGAACAGCTCGCCGACCGATCTCAGCGCGGCGATGTCCCCGCCGGTCACCCGCTGCCCGGGGCCCCGGTCGATCTGCCGCTGCCGGGGCACGGTGGCCCGGCCCTGCAGCGGGACGCGGGCCGCCGCCGGGTCCGCGCCCCGGCCCACCCGCTCGTCGGCGCGCCCGATCAGCCAGTCCCGGCTCGGCACGACCAGCCCGGCCGGGGTGAAGGCGATCTTCCGGAGCTCGGCGTGCGAGCCGGAGTCCTTGCGCCACAGTCCGCTCGCGATGTCCACGGCCTCCTCCGGCGTGGCCGCGAACTCCAGCCCCGCGTACACGGGTGCGCAGGCGTCCAGCCCCAGGTCCTGCGCGGAGAGCCGCCGCCCCAGGCGCCGGGTGAACACCTCCGCGATCAGCGCGGGGGTGGTCCCGCGCGGCTGCTGCCCGCGCAGCCAGCGGGTCACGGAGGTCTTGTCGTACCGCAGGTCGAGACCGTGTTCCAGGCCGAGCTGATCGACGCGGCGGGCGAGCCCGGCGTTGGAGAACCCGGCTTCCGCGATCAGCGCCGCGAGCTGCCGGTTGGGGCCGCGCTGGGCAGGTCGTTCCGTCATCGGCTCCACGGTCTCCTGACGTGACGGACCGGAGTCCCGGCCCTGTGAACGGCGT
This sequence comes from Streptomyces sp. NPDC046308, assembly GCF_055588065.1. Classification (NCBI taxonomy): domain Bacteria; kingdom Bacillati; phylum Actinomycetota; class Actinomycetes; order Kitasatosporales; family Streptomycetaceae; genus Streptomyces; species Streptomyces sp. NPDC046308. The sequence goes on along the minus strand of NZ_JBVJFB010000002.1, from coordinate 236,338 downwards.
GAATGTAGCGGCGAACTCCGCTCATGCCGCCCTCTCTGCCCCACATTCATCCGATCGTGTGCAGAATGCGTAGGGCCCTTTACGGACCGACCCCTTCCGCCCGCATAGGCTGCGGACCATGACCCCTCGGCCCCACGGGGCGCACCTCCCCGAGGAGCGAACCGAATCCACCACCCCGCTGCCCCCGCCCGAACTGACCGAGGCGGAGTGCCGGCGCTGCGGCACCTACATCGCGGGACTCGACGGGCGGTACGCCTGCGGGGTGTGCGGCTGGGTCAACGACCACGCGGAGGGCCACCGGCGGCTGCCCCGCGCGGACGAGGACCCGGACCGGCCGTCGAAGGGCCGGCGCCGCCCGAAGCAGTTGCCGTGGCCCCCGGTGGAACCGGGGCCGGCGCCCGCCCAGGAGGCCGGCCCGGAGTTCGTGCCGGGGTCCTGACGGGGCGCCGAAGGGGTCCTGACGGGGCGCCGGAGGGGTCCTGAAGGGGTTCGAACGGGCCGCCGTACCCTTGCTCAGTGAAGTACGTGCACACAGCAGGTTCAACGAGGAGGCGCTGCGGTGGCTGAGCTTGGGTTTGTCCATCTGGGCTTCGGGCCGGAATCCGTCGAGTACACCGTGGCCTGGGAAGAACAGCGCAGGGTGCACGCGGCCCGCTTCGCCGACGAGGTCGAGGACACCTGCCTGCTGCTGGAGCACCTGCCGGTCTACACGGCGGGCCGCCGCACCGACCCCAGTGAGCGTCCGCTCGACGGCACGCCCGTGGTCGACGTGGACCGCGGCGGCAAGATCACCTGGCACGGCCCGGGCCAGCTGGTCGGCTACCCGATCATGAAGCTGCCCCGCCCGGTGGACGTGGTCGCGCACGTCCGCCGCCTGGAGGAGGCGCTGATCCGCACCGCCGCCGAGTTCGGCCTGGAGACCACCCGCGTCGAGGGCCGCAGCGGCGTCTGGGTGCTCGGCGACCCCGTCGAGGACCGCCCCGCGATCGGCGGGCTCTCGCTCGACCTCGACCCGCGGCTGCACGACGAGGAGTTCGACGCCCGGCTCAACGGCCCCGAGTACGCGCCATCCAACGCCGGTCAGCGCCGCGAGGACCGCAAGCTCGCCGCCATCGGCATCCGCGTCGCCAAGGGCGTCACGATGCACGGCTTCGCGATCAACGTGAACCCGGACAACACCTGGTTCGACCGCATCGTGCCCTGTGGCATCCGGGACGCCGGTGTGACCTCCCTCTCCTACGAACTGGGCCGCGAGATCACCATCGCCGAGGTGCTGCCCGTCGTCGAACGGCACCTGAAGGACGTACTGGAGCACGCGGAGCTGCGGCCCCGCGACACGGAGCCCGCCGCGGGCGTCTGACTCCCCGGGAATGCGGCCGCCCCCTCGCAGGTTGGCCGACGTAAGAGCGTACGAAATTACGGGCGTACCCTGGTGGGCGCCCGAACAATCGAAGTCACAGGGAGCCGGTCGTGTCCGCAGTCGCACCCGACGGACGCAAGATGCTGCGCCTGGAGGTCCGTAACGCCCAGACCCCCATCGAGCGCAAGCCCGAGTGGATCAAGACCCGGGCGAAGATGGGTCCCGAGTACACCAAGATGCAGGCCCTGGTGAAGGGCGAAGGACTGCACACGGTGTGCCAGGAAGCCGGCTGTCCCAACATCTACGAATGCTGGGAGGACCGCGAGGCCACCTTCCTCATCGGTGGCGACCAGTGCACCCGGCGCTGTGACTTCTGCCAGATCGACACCGGCAAGCCCGAGGCCCTGGACCGGGACGAGCCCCGCCGTGTCGGCGAGTCCGTGGTCACCATGGACCTGAACTACGCCACCATCACCGGCGTCGCGCGCGACGACCTGGCCGACGGCGGCGCCTGGCTGTACGCGGAGACCGTGCGCCAGATCCACCAGCAGACGGCGGGCCGCGAGAGCGGGCACACCAAGGTCGAGCTGCTGGCCCCCGACTTCAACGCGGTCCCGGAGCTGCTGGAGGAGGTCTTCGCCTCCCGCCCCGAGGTCTTCGCGCACAACGTCGAGACCGTGCCCCGCATCTTCAAGCGGATCCGCCCCGGCTTCCGCTACGAGCGCTCGCTCGACGTGATCCGGCAGGCCCGCGCCTACGGCCTCGTCACCAAGTCCAACCTGATCCTGGGCATGGGCGAGGAGCGCGAGGAGGTCTCGGAGGCGCTGAAGGAGCTGCACGAGGCCGGCTGCGAGCTCATCACCATCACCCAGTACCTGCGGCCCTCGCCGCGGCACCACCCCGTCGAGCGCTGGGTGAAGCCGGCCGAGTTCGTGGAGCTGGCGAAGGAGGCCGAGGAGATCGGCTTCTCCGGTGTGATGTCGGGCCCGCTGGTCCGTTCCTCGTACCGGGCGGGACGTCTGTACACCCAGGCGATGGAGAAGCGCAGCCGAGCAGGAGCGTAGGCGCGGGAGCGTGTGAACTCGCGCACAAAAGCTTACTAGTCGGTAACACCGCAGCGACGCGGCCCCTAGGCTCTTTCGAGGAAGAGCACGGCGGGCCGCGTCAATGTTTCGACACGTTTGACCGCGAGGTCATGCGCTGGTAACACCAATCAGTGACGCTGGGTCCACGCACCGCACACACCGCAGTGCGCACGCCCGCACCGCAGCACACCCTCGCTACACGCACTGCCGACGTGAATTCCGTGAAAGGGATCGACATCATGCAGGCCGCGCCCGTACGCGCCATCGCCATCCCGTCCTTCTCCGACGCCTTCAGGGGCATCGAGTCCCTGCTGATGAGCGGCGCCCGCCGGAACGCCTGGACGGCGGTGCTCGAAGACCGCCGCAGGGCCAAGGACCGGGTCGAAACCGAACACGTACTTGAGGCCGCGGCCACCCGGACCCCGCAGGCCACGTAAACTCGCTGTATGGCGAGGAAGTCAAACGCAGAGACTGCTGCGAACACTGGGCGACTGAAGCAGATCGCCCTCACGTACAAGATGACGCGCAAGGCCGACCCGAAGGTCGGTCTGATCGTCGCGGGCGTGGGAATTGTCACCTTCGGTGTCCTTCTTGCGATCGGCTTCCTGATCGGGCACGAGCTCTACCTGGGCATCCTGGGCTTCCTCGTGGCGTTCCTGGCGATGGCGATCGTCTTCGGGCGACGGGCCGAGCGGGCTGCCTTCGGGCAGATGGAGGGACAGCCGGGCGCGGCCGCGGCCGTACTGGACAACGTCGGCCGGGGCTGGACGACGACTCCGGCCGTCGCGATGACCCGGCAGCAGGACATCGTCCACCGGGCCGTCGGCAAGGCCGGCGTCGTGCTGATCGCGGAGGGCAACCCCAATCGGGTCAAGCCGCTGCTCGCGAACGAGAAGAAGAAGCTGGCCCGGATCATGCCGGACGTGCCGGTGCACGACTTCATCGTGGGCACGGGCGAGGGCGAGGTGCCGCTCAAGAAGGTGCGCACCACCCTGCTCAAGCTGCCGCGCGTGCTGGCCGGCCCGCAGATCACCGAGATCAACGACAAGCTGCGCGCCATGGGTGACCTCATGAGCAACATGCCGCTGCCGAAGGGCCCCATGCCCAAGGGCATGAAGATGCCCCGCGGCGGGAAGATGCGCTGACCGGCTGACCCGATTTTCGTATACGACACAGGGGTGGGAGCAAAAACGAACAATTCTGGGGAGCCCCCCCCCCCCCCCCCCCCCCCCCCCCCCCCTTCCTCCCCCACCCCTGTGTCACACGGTCCGCGCGGTCCCGGTGCGCTCCTAGATGCGGACCTGGACGGCGCGTGCCAGCCGGTCGTGCAGGCCGCGGCCGTCCCGGTCCCAGATCAGCGCCGGGACGACCAGGGCCAGCAGCAGCGTGCGCAGGAGCACCCGGCCGACGCCGAGGCGGCCGCCGTTCTCCGAGATCACCCGGAGGCCAAGGATCCGCTTGCCGGGGGTGAAGCCGACGGTGCCGATCGTCAGGACGCTCAGGGTCAGGAAGAGCCAGAGGGTCCAGTTGCCCGCCGCGGCCACGTCGCCGCCCGTGATCAGCCCGTACGCAATGAGCTGGCAGCCGATCCAGTCGATGGCGACGGCGCCGAGCCGGCGCCCGAAACGCGCCACCGAGCCGGGCCCCTGCTGGGGCAGGCCGAGCCGCTGACCCGGATAGCCGAAGTCGACGCCCATCTCCTCGGCGGCCGCGCGGGGGCCGGAGAGCCAGGATCCGATTGCCTGTCTGTTGTCCACCCGACCACGGTACCGGTGGCGCCTCACGGCACTCCGGCGGGACCCTGGTTAACTTGTGCGAAACAAATGGGTCATGCTTGAGAAATCCCTTGTGCTTATGGTCGGGTCAGCGTGCGGCACCGCACTGACGCACCACGAGCTATAAAGCCCGCCCTGCCCCGGGGCCGGGAGTAGGAGGAGTTGGATGTTCCAGAACGCCGACGAAGTGAAGCAGTACATCGAGGAGAACGACGTCAAGTTCGTCGACGTCCGCTTCTGCGACCTGCCTGGTGTGATGCAGCACTTCACCATCCCGGCTCGGGCATTCGACCCGGCGGAGGAGCTCGCCTTCGACGGCTCCTCGATCCGCGGCTTCCAGGCGATCCACGAGTCGGACATGGCCCTGCGCGCCGACATCACGACCGCGCGTCTGGACCCGTTCCGCCGTGACAAGACGCTGAACATCAACTTCTTCATCCACGACCCGATCACGGGCGAGGCCTACAGCCGCGACCCGCGCAACATCGCGAAGAAGGCCGAGGCGTACCTCGCCTCCACCGGCATCGCCGACACCGCGTTCTTCGGCCCCGAGGCCGAGTTCTACGTGTTCGACAGCGTGCGCTTCGCGACCTCCGCGAACGAGGGCTTCTACCACATCGACTCCGAGGCCGGCGCGTGGAACACGGGCGCCGAGGAGAACAACCGTGGTTACAAGGTCCGCTACAAGGGTGGTTACTTCCCCGTAGCACCGGTCGACCACTTCGCCGACCTGCGCGCCGAGATCTCCCTCGAGCTCGACGCCCAGGGCCTCCAGGTCGAGCGCCAGCACCACGAGGTCGGCACCGGCGGCCAGGCCGAGATCAACTACAAGTTCAACACGCTGCTGGCCGCGGCCGACGACCTGATGCTCTTCAAGTACATCGTGAAGAACGTCGCCTGGCGCAACGGCAAGACCGCGACCTTCATGCCGAAGCCGATCTTCGGTGACAACGGCTCGGGCATGCACGTGCACCAGTCGCTGTGGGCCAACGGCGACCCGCTGTTCTACGACGAGGCCGGCTACGCGGGCCTGTCCGACACCGCCCGCTACTACATCGGCGGCATCCTCAAGCACGCCCCGTCGCTGCTGGCGTTCACCAACCCGACGGTGAACTCCTACCACCGCCTGGTGCCGGGCTTCGAGGCGCCGGTCAACATGGTGTACTCGCAGCGCAACCGCTCCGCCGCCATGCGCATCCCGATCACGGGCTCGAACCCGAAGGCCAAGCGCGTCGAGTTCCGCGCGCCGGACCCGTCCTCGAACCCGTACCTCGCCTTCTCGGCGCTGCTCCTCGCGGGCCTCGACGGCATCAAGAACAAGATCGAGCCGATGGAGCCGATCGACAAGGACCTCTACGAGCTCTCGCCCGACGAGCACGCGAGCGTCCCGCAGGTCCCGACCAGCCTCGAGGACGTCCTCAAGGCCCTGGAGGAGGACCACGAGTACCTCCTGGCCGGCGGTGTCTTCACCCCCGACCTCATCGAGACCTGGATCGACTACAAGCGCACGCACGAGATCGCCCCGATCGCGCAGCGCCCGCACCCGCACGAGTTCGAGCTGTACTTCGACCTGTAGGTCGCGACCGCTCACGAACGAGCGTCATGCCTGATGGGAGGCCCCCCGCCACTCTCCACGGAGAGCGGCGGGGGGCCTTTCGCTTTGACAGGGGAGCGGGGGAGGGGTGAGGGTGGAATGACCTAAATGCCGTATAAGCGAGACACGTACGGAGGTGCATGAAGATGCGCCGAAGGATCGTTGCAGCATGCCTGGCGGGGGCCGCCGGGGTCACGATCGGCCTGATGCCCGTGGCCACCGCGTCGGCGAGCACCACTCCCGCGGGGGGCGGCCACTGGAGGTGCTCCGACAACCGCTGGCACGACTGGCGCTGGGACGAATGTTGCAACCGGGACTGGCGTGACCGTCCGAGCTGGTGCTGGGACGACGGCGGAGTCGGCGGCTACGGCGGACGTCACCACTGGAACAACAACTGGAACGACTCGAACTGGCGTGACTCGAACTGGAACGACTCCGGCCGCGGCGGCAACGGCGACTGGGGCCACCACGACTGGGGCAACTGGGGTGGCGGTCGCGGCGGTGACGGCGGCAACGGCGGCGACGGCGGGTGGGGCGGCGTCCGCGGTGGCGACGGCGGCAACGGCGGCGGCGGTGGTGGCGGCGGCTGGAGCGGCGGTCGTGGCGGCGACGGTGGCGACGGCGGCGGAAGCGGCTGGGGCGGCGGTCACTGAGACCGGCGCCGAGAGCGACCAGGACGCGTACGACACGTCCGGCACGTCCGACACGTACGACACGTAGGGCCTGCGGGCCCGGCCGATGCCCCTGCCGCGCTGAAATCAGCGCAGCAGGGGCATCGCGCTGGTGAGGTCGCGCAGGCAGCGGACCGCGAGTTCGGCCGGGGAGCCGGTGCCCGAGACGGGCGCGTCCGTGGTCGACCACATCTCCAGCGCGACGCGGATCGCGTCCGTGGCCGCCGCGGCGAGCAGCCGGACCTCCAGCGGATCGGCCTCCGGTCCGGCCAGCCGGGCGATCACCGGGACCAGATGTTCCTCGGAGTCCTGGTTCACGCGGTACCAGACCGCCCGCAGGGCCTGGTCGCCCGCCGCCGCGCGCAGCAGGCCGCGGGTCACCTCCAGGCCCTCCCCGACCGCCTGGAGGTCGCTCAGGGACCGGGTGACGGCGCGTTCCAGCGCCTCGGCGAGGGGAGTGCCGGGGGTCTCCTCGGCCAGCAGCGCGCGCCAGGCGTCACCACCGCCCGCGAGCAGCGGTGCCACCGCCTCCTGCTTGTTGCGGAAGTAGCGGTAGAAGGTGCGCAGCGCCACCCCCGCGCGGTGGGCGATGTCCTCGGCGGTGGTGCCGTCGGGGCCGTGTTCGGCGAACAGTTCGCAGGCGGCCCGGGCGATGTCGAGCTGGGTGGCGGCCTTGCGGCGCTCGGTCAGCGACGGGGCTCCGGGGCCGGCCTGCGGAGAGTACGGACGAGGGGATCTCACGGGGTGAAGCGTAGCCTCCCGCCGCCCAGGTTCATGACATTCCATGACAGGATGGCAAAACGTGCCACCGCTTCGGTACGCTCGCGCCATGAACCGTTACGAAGGACGTCGCGTCCTCATCACCGGCGGCGGCTCCGGCATCGGCCGCGCCACCGTCCACCGCATCCTCGCCGAGGGCGGCCAGGTCCACGCCGTGGACGTCAGCGAGGCCGGCCTCAAGGTCACCGCGGACCGCGCGGCCGCCGAGGGCCACCAGGACCGGCTCACCACCGCCGTCCTCGACATATCCGACGAGAACGCCGTCAAGGAGGGCGTGGCCGCCGCGACCCTCGCCCTCGGCGGGATGGACGTGCTCGTCAACGCCGCGGGCATCCTGCGCTCCGCGCACACCCACCGGACCACCCTCGACCTGTGGAACCAGGTCATCGGGGTCAACCTGACCGGCACCTTCCTGATGATCCGCGAGTCGCTGCCGGCCCTGCTGGCGGGCGACCGCCCGGCCGTCGTGAACTTCAGCTCCACCGCGGCGTCCTTCGCGCACCCCTACATGTCCGCCTACGCGGCCAGCAAGGGCGGCATCCAGTCCATGACCCACGCGCTGGCCGCCGAGTACAGCAAGCAGGGCCTGCGCTTCACCTGCGTCGCGCCCGGCTCCATCGAGTCCGGCATGACCACCGGCAACGGCCCCGGCCTGCCCGAGGACACCGACTGGAGCCTGTTCGCCAAGCTCGCCCCGGCCCTCGGCCAGGGCTTCGCCGGCCCCGAGACCGTGGCCGGTGTCGTCGCGATGCTCGGTTGCGAGGACGGCGCCTTCATCACCGGCACGGAGATCCGCATCGACGGCGGCACCCACTACTGATCAGGCGCGGAACCGGTCCCACAGCCGGGGGAAGCGCTCCGCGAGCGCGGCTTCGTTCTCGAAGTCCAGCGGGGTGCCCTCCGGCTCCGCCGCCTGCAGCGGGATACCCAGGTCCGGTGCCACCGCCCCGGTCAGCTGCTCGTACGCCTCGTCGGCCGCGTACCCCAGCTCCTCGCCGTCCCCGTCGATCTCCTCGTCGAACTCGCCCAGGAGCTCCGCGAGATGGTCCGGATCGTGCACCCCGCCCTCGAAGACCTCCCGCCCCTGCCCGATCAGCCAGCAGCGGAAGTAGTCGAAGGCGTCGTCGCTCGCCCCGTCGAGCAGCACGTAGGCCGCGCCCCACAGGTCCCAGGTGTACGCCCGGTTGTAACGGGACTCGAAGTGCCGGGCGAAGTCGAGGACTGAATCCGGGTCGAGCTGGGCCAGCCGCTCCACGAGCAGCTCGGCGTGTTCCTCGGGGTCGCCGTCGGCGGCCTCGCGGGTACGGTCCACGATCTCCCAGAACTCCGTCTCGTCCATCACCGCTCCAGCATCACGGGTGCGCCCCCGCGCCGCCACCGCTCATACGGCGAAAGGCCGGTGTCCGACCCCCGCGGGGGTCGGACACCGGCCTTCCGGCTGTCGGTCGGGCCTCAGAGGCCGTAGCGCTCCCGGGCCTCCTTGACGGCGGACGCCGGCACCTCGCCGCGGCGGGCGAGCTGGGCCAGCGCGGCCACCACGATCGACTGCGCGTCGACACCGAAGTGGCGGCGGGCGCCCTCACGGGTGTCGGACAGACCGAAGCCGTCCGTGCCCAGCGAGGTGTAGTCCTGCTCCACCCACTGGCTGATCTGGTCCGGGACCTGACGCATCCAGTCGGAGACGGCGAGGACCGGGCCCTGGGCGCCTTCCAGCGCGCGGGTGACGTACGGGGTGCGCACCTCGCCGCGCAGCAGCGCCTCGTCGCACTCCAGCGCGTCGCGGCGCAGCTCGCCCCAGGAGGTGGCGGACCAGACGTCGGCCGACACGTTCCAGTCGGCGGCGAGCAGCTTCTGCGCCTCCAGGATCCAGTGGATCGCCGTACCCGAGGCCATCAGCTGGACCTTCGGGGCGTCGGCGGCCGGGGCCGCCTCCGCCAGGTCGGCCGCCGTGTTGAAGCGGTACAGGCCCTTGAGGATGCCTTCTTCCACGCCCTCCGGCATGGCCGGCTGGACCTTCGGCTCGTTGTAGACCGTCAGGTAGTAGAAGACGTCCTCCGGCTTCTCGCCGTACATCCGGCGCAGACCGTCCTTGACGATCACCGCGATCTCGTACGCGAAGGCCGGGTCGTAGTTCAGCGACGCCGGGTTCGTGGACGCGATCAGGTGCGAGTGGCCGTCCGCGTGCTGGAGGCCCTCACCGGTGAGCGTGGTGCGGCCGGCGGTGGCGCCGACGATGAAGCCCTTGCCGAGCTGGTCGGCGAGCTGCCACATCTGGTCGGCGGTGCGCTGCCAGCCGAACATCGAGTAGAAGATGTAGAAGGGGATCATCGGCTCGCCGTGCGTCGCGTACGACGTGCAGGCGGCGATGAAGTCGGCCATGGCGCCGGCCTCGGTGATCCCCTCGTTGAGGATCTGGCCGTCCTTGGCTTCCTTGTAGTACATGAGCTGGTCGCGGTCGACCGGCTCGTACGTCTGACCCAGCGGCGAGTAGATGCCGGCCGACGGGAAGAGGGACTCCATGCCGAAGGTGCGGGCCTCGTCGGGGACGATCGGCACCCAGCGCTTGCCGGTCTCCTTGTCCCGCATCAGGTCCTTGACGAGACGGACGAAGGCCATGGTGGTGGCCATCTCCTGCTTGCCGGAACCCTTGAGCAGCGGGGCGAAGGAACGGTCGGCCGGAGCCGGCAGGGCGACGTGCTTGACCTTGCGGGCCGGGGCCGGGCCGCCGAGCGCCGCCCGACGCTCGTTCAGGTACCGCACCTCGGGGCTGTTCGCGCCCGGGTGGCCGTACGGGACGACGCCGTCGGCGAAGGCGCTGTCCGGGATCGGGAGGCCAAGGAGGTCACGCATGTCCTTGAACTCGTCGATCGTCAGCTTCTTCATCTGGTGGTTCGCGTTCTTCGACTCGAACCCGGCACCCAGCGTGTAGCCCTTGACGGTCTGCGCCAGGATGACCGTCGGCGCGCCCTTGTGTTCCAGGGCGGCCTTGTACGCGGCGTAGACCTTGCGGGGCTCGTGGCCGCCGCGGGAGCTGTGGAAGCACTCGGCGATCTTCGCGTCGGAGAGCACACCGGCCAGCTGCACGAGCTCGGCGTTGGCGCCGAAGAAGTGCTGGCGGATGTAGGCCACGTCGCGGGTCGCGTACGTCTGGAACTGCGCGTCCGGTACCTCGCGCAGGCGGCGTACCAGGGCGCCCGTGGTGTCGAGCTGGAACAGCTCGTCCCAGGCGGAGCCCCACAGCGACTTGATGACGTTCCAGCCGGCGCCGCGGAACTGGGCCTCCAGCTCCTGGACCACGCGGAAGTTGGCGCGGACCGGACCGTCGAGGCGCTGCAGGTTGCAGTTGATGACGAAAGTCAGGTTGTCGAGCTGCTCGCGGGAGGCGAGGGCCAGGGCGGCGGTCGACTCGGGCTCGTCCATCTCGCCGTCGCCCAGGAAGGCCCAGACGTGCGAGTTCGCGGTGTCCTTGATGCTGCGGTTCTGCAGGTAGCGGTTGAAGCGCGCCTGGTAGATCGCGGACAGCGGGCCGAGGCCCATGGACACCGTCGGGAACTCCCACAGCCACGGCAGGCGCCGCGGGTGCGGGTAGGACGGCAGGCCGTTGCCGCCGGACTCCTGGCGGAAGTTGTCGAGCTGCTGCTCGGAGACGCGCCCGTCGAGGAAGGCGCGGGCGTAGATGCCGGGGGAGGCGTGGCCCTGGATGTAGAGCTGGTCGCCCGATCCGTCGGCCTCCTTACCGCGGAAGAAGTGCTGGAAGCCGGTCTCGTACAGCCACGCGGCGGAGGCGAAGGTGGCGATGTGGCCGCCGACGCCGTACTTGGAGCCGCGGGTCACCATGGCGGCCGCGTTCCAGCGGTTCCACGCGGTGATCCTGGCCTCCATCTCCTCGTCACCGGGGAACTCGGGCTCCGCGGCGGTGGGGATGGTGTTGACGTAGTCCGTCTCCAGCAGCTTGGGGAGCGCGAGGCCGGCGGCCTCGGCGTGCTGGAGGGTGCGACGCAGCAGGTATTCGGCCCGGCGCGTACCGGCGGCCTTGGCGACGGCGTCGAGGGAGGCCGCCCACTCGGCGGTCTCCTCGGTGTCGCGGTCCGGGAGCTGGTCGAGCTCGCTCGGAAGCTTTCCTACGGGGTCGGACATCGCTGTGCGCCGCCTTCCGGGTAATGGAGAGGTGGTGAAAAAATCCCTGACGGGCAGGACAGGGTCGGTGGACCTGGTTGAGGTCCGCGACGACTGTAAATCGCTGATCGATGATCGATCAAATAAAAGTGACAAAGAAACGTCCATCTGACGAAAGTCGGCACCGCGTGCCAGGCGAAAAGGCACGCGGTGCCGGTCAAATGGGGGCAACGCGGGCGGCTCAGGCCCTCGGAGCGCACCCCAGGACGTGCCGCTTCACGAGCACACCGATGTCCGGGTCCTGGCTGCGGAACGCCTCGACCAGGGCCTCGTGCTCCTCGGCGTAGGACTTCTGGACCGTTCCCAGCCACCGGATCGACAGGGCCGTGAACACCTCGATGCCCAGGCTCTCCCAGGTGTGCAGCAGCACGCTGTTCCCGGCCGCCCGCACCATCTCCCGGTGGAAGCCCACCGTGTGCCGCACCTGCGCGGTGCCGTCCTCGGTGCGGTCGGCCTCCCACAGGGCCGCCACGTGCGGCTCCAGGGCCGTGCAGTCGGCCGCCAGCCGCGGCGCGGCCAGCTCGGCCGCGATCTGCTCCAGGCCGGCCCGGACCGGGTAGATCTCCTCCAGGTCGGCCGCAGAGAGGTTCCGTACGCGCACGCCCTTGTTCGGCGCCGACTCGATCAGCCGCAGGGTCTCCAGCTCGCGCAGGGCCTCCCGTACGGGGGTCTGGCTGACCTCCAGCTCCACGGCGATCCGGCGCTCGACGATCCGCTCACCGGGCTTCCAGCGCCCGCTGACGATCCCCTCCACGATGTGCTCGCGGATCTGCTCGCGCAGCGAGTGCACGACGGGTGGGGTGATCATCGGGGTTCATCTCCTGTGGGGACACGCGGCGCTCTGATGCGTAGACAATACGGCGCAGTGGCCCGGCGCGAAGCGTTCCCGGTCAGGGACTCAGGGTGAGGCTGGTTACAAGGGCCGGTCACACCGCCACGAGGCTCTGGATGAGGGTGCTCAGGGCCGCCGCGTGCGCGGGGTGGCGCCCGATGAGGGCGGCGATCTCGGAGATGACCCGGTCCCGGTCGGCGGGCTCGGCGGCGGGCCAGACCGATGGCGTGTCCGGCTCCTCGGCCAGGATGCCGGCGAGGGCGAGGTGGACCGCGCCGGTGAACTGCTCCTGGTGGCCGAAGAGCTCCAGATGGGCGATGGCCCGCAGGAGGTGGGGGTCGGCTGCGGGGGCGTTCAAGAGCAGCTGGAGGCGGGTGTTCAGGGCGGGGAGGTCCTCGGCGTACCGGTAGGCGGCCGGGATTCCGTCCGCACGGGCGAGGGTGATCAGCGCGTGGTGCACGGCGGAACCAGCCGTACCCAAGTCGGTGCCGAGCAGTTCGAGGGCCTGGTCGTGCAGGAGCGCTGCCGCGTGGTGGGTGAGGTAGGCCTGGGATTCCTCCCAGGTGGGGAGGCCGATCCAGGCATCGAGGAGTTCCGCCGTGATGTACGGGCGGAAGGCGTTGTCCGGGCTGACCGTCGCCTCGAGCGCGATCTTCAGATGCTCCTCGGCGCTCGGGGAGGCGAGGGTGAGCTCCGCCAAGGCGGCCGCGGTCTCGGCTGATGCGAGGTCATCGGCGTGCTCGTCCCAGAAGGTGCGGGAGTCGGCCCAGGTCGGGGAATTCATCCAGTCGACGGCCGTCTTGAGGCGGGCCTCCGGTAGCGCCAACCAGAGCGGGGGTTCGGATCCTGTCGCGTCGCGCCAGAGGGCACTGACCTTGGATGCGTTCGCGGCATCGGCCTGGCTGTGGGTGCGGAGGAGATGCCGTGCACGGAAAGCGGCAAGATCCGGCTGTCCGGCTGATGCCGGGCCGTCCGCGAGGGCGATAAGCGTGCAGAGGCCGGAATCCGACTGCGGCGTGGTGATCTCCAGTGCCGCACGCTGCACGACGAGGTGGCGGACTGCCTCCGGGTGTGCGGCCAGAGCCCGCTCCGCCTCGGCGAAGGCGGCAAGGGCATCCTCCACCGTGGTTGTGCGTGTGAGGTTGTGGAGGCTCATGGCGAGGCCGGAGAGGTAGGCGGCGGGGTTTTCCCGGGTGAGGGTTCGGTAGAGGTCGGTGGCTTCGGTGATGGTGGTGAGTGCGCCTGGCCGGTCTCCGTTCTGGGCTTGGAGGTTGGCGAGGTTGTTGAGGGAGCTGGCGAGGTCGGGGAGGTAGGCGGCCTGGTTGTCCCGGACGAGCCGGCGGCGGATGGTGACGGCTTCGGCAGGCGCAGCCCCTGGCGGTCGAGCACTCCGTGGCCGGACCAGAGGACGACGGCGGGGCCGCGGACCTGCGCCGCGCTCCGGCCCGTCGCCCACTCCTTCACGGCGGCCTTGATGTCCGGTTGCCCGGGGTCCGGCAGCACGGTCGGCGTGTAGCCCCGGTCCTCCAGGAGTGCGCACAGCTCCCGCATCTGGGCGGTGGCGCCGGTCAGGGTGCGGAACTTCTTCGACAGCCGGTAGTTCTCGACCACGATGCCGAGAGCGGTCCCCGAGATCTCACCGGCGCGCTCACTCACCGGCTCCTCCCACCAGGGTCAGCGCCGTCACCGTCGTCTCCGCGTGCGCGGTCACCCGTACGGCGAGCCGGTACGCCCCGGGGGCCGGCGCCGGGAAAACCGCGCTGTACCGGCCCTCGCCGAGGGGGCGCAGCGTCCTCGACAGCGGCTCCGCTCCGTCCGCCGGGCGCAGCTCCGCCGTGAGGTGCAGCCCGTCGTGGTCGGGGATCTCCGGCGGGACGGTCACGGCGACCTCGTACGGGTCGCCGGGCTCCAACAGCGGGGGAGCGAGCACGCTCAGCGGGACCTCGCCGTCCTCCTCGTCCCGGTGGAAGGGGCGCTCGTGCCCCAGGAGGCCGCTCAGGGCGTCCCGTACGCCCCGGTTGTTCTGGAGGGAGCCGTGCTGCTCGCAGGGGGTGTGGGCCTCGTCGACCGCGTAGCCAGTGTTGTCGGCGTTGGAGGGACGCGCGGCGAGGCGGGGGACCGTGCCGTCGCCCCGCTCGTCGGAGCCGTCGATGAGCCACAGCGGGGTCAGCCCGCCGTCGGTGATCTCCGCCGTCGTCAGGGTCGGCTGCCGAATGCCGGTGATGGCGTGCAGGGGAGTGGGGTCGGGGCGGTCGGCGGACCGGCGCAGGTCCGCGTGGAAGCGGGCCGCGTCCGCCAGCAGCTCGGGGTCGACGCCGGGCAGGCCCGGCAGGTCCCGGGCGTACGCGAGGCCTCCCGGGCCCGTCACGCACGCGTAGTCGGGAGTCAGCTGGTGTAGCGACGGCAGGCTGCGCGCGAACGCGCTGAGGTCGACACCCAGCGGTCCCCAGCCCTTGCGCAGGCCGTTGACCAGATGACCGAGGGCGTCCAGGGAGCCGCGGTGCGGAGTGCCCAGGGTGATGACACGGCGGGTGACCTCGTGCCCCCCGAGGAGTTCCACGTAGTGGCGGGCCACCAGGCCACCCATGGAGTGGCAGATGAAGACCACCCGGGCCTCGCGGCGCTCGGGGGCGGAGGCCTGCCAGCGCTCCAGCTCGCGGGCGACGACCTTCTTCAGCCGTTCCGCGTTCCAGCGGCACGACAGGCGCCAGTCGTACGGGAAGGGCACGAGGTTGCCCCCGAGGGACAGGCTGAAGGACCGTTCCAGCCAGCCCAGCAGGTCCGTGTAGCCGTCGACGGGCTGCCAGATTCCCGGAATGGCGTGCACGTCGGGCATGAGACCGGTCGGGACCACGCCGTCGCCGGGGTGGTCGTCTCCGATGTCCTTCGGGAGGCGGAGGCGGTTCACCGAGCCGCCGAAGGTGCGCAGGCCCCGCCACGCGGCGCCGCCCGACAGGTCCCAGACCGGCTTGCCGTCGGCGTCCGCCAGCCGGCTCCCCATGATGCCCGGCAGTACCACTACAAGATCGTGAACCCGTGCACGTGACATGCATGCCCCCGCTGGTCGTCCCTGGACCGGCAGGGCAAGACGACGGCGCCCCCGCCCGGAGTGGTTTCCGGACAAGGGCGCCGTAGTGTGAGTGCCGTCCTGCGGCGAGAGTCTTACAGGCCGAGTTCGACCTCGAACTCGCCGGCCTCGAGGATCGCCTTGACGGCCGAGAGGTACCGGGCCGCGTCCGCGCCGTCCACCAGGCGGTGGTCGTAGGACAGGGTCAGGTACGTCATGTCGCGGATGCCGATGTTGGTGCCCTCGGCGGTCTCGATGACCACCGGGCGCTTGACCGTGGCACCGATGCCCAGGATGGCGACCTGGTTCGGGGGCACGATGACCGTGTCGAACAGCGCACCGCGCGAACCGGTGTTGCTGATGGTGAAGGTCGCGCCCGACAGCTCGTCCGGCGTGATCTTGTTGCCGCGGACCTTGGCGGCCAGGTCGGCGGTCGCCTTGGAGATGCCCGCCAGGTTGAGGTCACCGGCACCCTTGATGACCGGGGTCATCAGGCCCTTCTCGGAGTCCACGGCGATGCCGATGTTCTCCGAGTCGAAGTAGGTGATGGTGCCCTCGTCCTCGTTGATCCGGGCGTTGACGACCGCGTGGGCCTTCAGTGCCTGGGCCGCGGCCTTGACGAAGAACGGCATCGGCGAGAGCTTGACGCCCTCACGGGCCAGGAACGCGTCCTTGGCCTTCTCGCGCAGCTTCATGATCTTGGTGATGTCCACCTCGACCACGGAGCTGAGCTGGGCCTGCGAGTGCAGGGCCTTCATCATGTTGTCGCCGATGACCTTGCGCATGCGGGTCATCTTGACCGTCTGACCGCGCAGCTCGGACACCGCGGCGGCCGGGGCCTTCGCGGCGGGAGCGGCAGCCGGCGCCGGGGCGGCGGCAGCGGCCTTGGCGGCCTCCGCGGCGGCCAGGACGTCCTGCTTGCGGATGCGGCCACCGACACCGGTGCCCGAGACCGTGGACAGGTCGACGCCGGACTCCGAGGCGAGCTTGCGCACCAGCGGGGTCACGTACGCGCCCTCGTCACCGGCGGACGCCGGAGCGGCCGGGGCAGCGGCCGGAGCCGGGGTCACCGGAGCCGGAGCGGCCACCGGGGCGGCCGGCTGGACCGGAGCCGGGGCGGCAGCGGCCGGAGCGGCCTGGACAGGAGCCGGAGCCGCGGCGGGCGCCGGGGCGGCCGGGGCCGGAGCGGCAGCGGCCGGGGCGGCCTGCACCGGAGCCGGAGCCGGGGCGGCGGCCGGGGCGGCAGCGGCCGGGGCGGCACCGGCGGCGCCGATGACGGCCAGGACGGCGCCGACCTCGGCGGTCTCGTCCTCGCCGATCCGGATCTCCAGCAGCGTGCCGGAGACCGGCGCGGGGATCTCAGTGTCGACCTTGTCCGTGGAGACCTCGAGCAGCGGCTCGTCGGCCTCGACCGACTCGCCGACCTGCTTCAGCCAGCGGGTGACGGTGCCCTCGGTGACGGACTCGCCCAGGGCGGGGAGCACGACGTCGGTGCCCTCGGCCGAACCGCCACCGGCGGCCGCGTCGGCGGTCGGCGCCGGGGTCTCGGCACCCGCCGGGACCTCGGTGGACGGGGCGGCCTGCGGGGCCTCGGCGGCCGGGGCCTCGGCAGCGGCCGGAGCCGCGGCGGCGGCCGGCTCGGCGGCCGGAGCCGCGGTGCCGGAACCGTCGTCGATGACGGCCAGCTCGGCGCCGACCTCGACGGTCTCGTCCTCGGCGACCTTGATGGAGGCCAGGATGCCGGAGACGGGCGACGGGATCTCGGTGTCGACCTTGTCGGTCGACACCTCGAGCAGCGGCTCGTCGGCCTCGACGCGCTCGCCCTCGGCCTTCAGCCAGCGGGTGACAGTGCCCTCGGTGACGCTCTCACCGAGCGCCGGAAGGGTTACGGAAACCGACATGGTTTCAGTTGCTCCTAACGAAAGTGCGGAAGTGGTCGTCGCGCCCGTGACGATTAGTCGTGGGAGTGAAGCGGCTTGCCGGCCAGGGCCAGGTGGGCCTCGCCGAGCGCCTCGTTCTGGGTCGGGTGCGCGTGGATGAGCTGCGCGACCTCGGCCGGCAGAGCCTCCCAGTTGTAGATCAGCTGGGCCTCGCCGACCTGCTCGCCCATCCGGTCACCGACCATGTGGACGCCGACCACGGCACCGTCCTTGACCTGGACGAGCTTGATCTCGCCCGCGGTCTTCAGGATCTTGCTCTTGCCGTTGCCCGCCAGGTTGTACTTCAGGGCCACGACCTTGTCCGCACCGTAGATCTCCTTGGCCTTGGCCTCGGTGATGCCGACGGAAGCGACCTCGGGGTGGCAGTAGGTGACGCGCGGGACGCCGTCGTAGTCGATCGGGACGGTCTTCAGACCGGCCAGACGCTCCGCCACCAGGATGCCCTCGGCGAAGCCGACGTGCGCGAGCTGCAGGGTCGGGACGAGGTCACCGACGGCCGAGATGGTCGGCACGTTGGTCTGCATGTACTCGTCGACCAGGACGTAGCCGCGGTCCATCGCGACGCCCTGCTCCTCGTAGCCCAGACCCTGCGAGACCGGACCGCGGCCGACCGCGACCAGGAGCACCTCGGCCTCGAAGGTCTTGCCGTCGGCCAGCGTCACGCGGACGCCGTTCTCCGTGTACTCGGCCTTGTCGAAGAAGGTGCCGAGGTTGAACTTGATGCCGCGCTTGCGGAACGCGCGCTCCAGCAGCTTCGAGCTGTTCTCGTCCTCGACCGGCACGAGGTGCTTGAGGCCCTCGATGACGGTGATGTCGGAGCCGAAGGACTTCCACGCCGAGGCGAACTCGACGCCGATGACGCCGCCGCCCAGGACGATCGCGGACTCGGGCACGCGGTCCAGGACCAGCGCGTGGTCCGAGGAGATGATGCGGTTGCCGTCGATGTTCAGGCCCGGCAGCGACTTCGGCACGGAGCCGGTCGCCAGCAGGATGTGGCGGCCCTGGATGCGCCGGCCGTTCACGTCGACGGAAGTCGGGGAGGAGAGGCGGCCCTCTCCCTCGATGTAGGTCACCTTGCGGGAGGCGACCAGGCCCTGCAGGCCCTTGTACAGGCCCGAGATGACCTCGTCCTTGTACTTCTGGACCCCCGCGATGTCGATGCCCTCGAAAGTGGCCTTGACACCGAACTGGGCGGCTTCGCGAGCCTGGTCCGCGATCTCGCCCGCGTGCAGCAGAGCCTTCGTGGGGATGCAGCCGTTGTGCAGGCAGGTGCCACCGAGCTTGTTCTTCTCGATCAGGGCAACGTCCAGACCCAGCTGGGATGCGCGCAGCGCCGCGGCGTAACCGCCACTGCCACCGCCGAGGATCACTAGGTCGAAAACGGTGCTGGCGTCGTTCGCCACGTCACGTCCTCCATGCATGTGCGCCGGGCACCGGTCCTCTGTGACCGGGCGGCGGCTGGTAATCGGCCGCTTGTTTCTTCGGCCCTGTGGTGGGGGCCCTGTCCTGCCGAGAACCCATCTTCGCATTTGTCGGGGGAACGCGGGACGCCGGGCCCGCTCTGTGGACGGAGCATCTGTCCGAGGTGAGGGTTACCGATGCGTAGAAACGTACGGATCCGCGATGTTTCGCCATAAGCCGAACGCACCCCGGGCCTCGACCCGGGCCCGGGGTGCGTCACGTCTCACATCCGGGTCGTCAGCCCAGGTCGCCCGTGGCCGTGCGCTCGGCCAGCCGCACCAGGGTGCGCACGGCCGAGCCGGTGCCGCCCTTGGGGGTGTAGCCGTGCGGCGCGCCCTCGTGGAAGGCCGGGCCGGCGATGTCGAGGTGGGCCCAGGTGATGCCCTCGCCGACGAACTCCTGCAGGAACAGGCCGGCCACCAGGCCGCCGCCCATCCGGACACCCATGTTCGCGATGTCGGCGGTGGGGGAGTCCATGGTCTTGCGCAGCTCGGCGGGGAGCGGCATCGGCCAGGAGGACTCGCCGACCTCCTCGGCGATCTCGTGGATCGACGTGCGGAAGGCGTCGTCGTTCGCCATGATCCCGAAGGTGCGGTCGCCGAGGGCGAGCACCATGGCGCCGGTCAGCGTGGCGACGTCGACGATCGCGTCCGGGTTCTCCTCGGAGGCCTTGGTCAGCGCGTCACCGAGGACCAGACGGCCCTCGGCGTCCGTGTTGAGGACCTCGACGGTCTTGCCGCTGTACATGCGCAGCACGTCACCGGGCTTGGTGGCGGAGCCGGACGGCATGTTCTCGGCGAGCGCGAGCCAGCCGGTGACGTTGACCCGCAGACCCAGCTTCGCGGCCGCGACGACGGAGGCGAAGACGGCGGCGGCGCCCGCCATGTCGCACTTCATCGTCTCGTTGTGGCCGGCCGGCTTCAGGGAGATGCCGCCCGAGTCGTAGGTGATGCCCTTGCCGACGAAGGCCAGGGTCTTCTCCGCCTTGGGGTGCGTGTAGCTGAGCCTCACCAGGCGCGGCGGGTTCTCGGAGCCCTTGCCGACGCCCATGATGCCGCCGTAGCCGCCCTTGACCAGGGCCTTCTCGTCCAGCACCTGGACCTTGATGCCGTTCTCCTTCGCGGCCGCGGAGGCGACCGCGGCGAAGGCCTCGGGGGTCAGGTCGTTCGGCGGGGTGTTCACCAGGTCACGGGCGATGTTGACCTCGGTCGCGACGACCGCGGCGCGCTCGGCGGCGGCCTTGTGCTCCTTGTCGCGGGGCTTGGCGCCCAGCAGGGTCACCTCGGCGAGCGGCTGCTTCGGACCGGAGTCCTTGCCGTTGGCGGCCTTCTTCTCGCCGCCCTGGTACGCGGTGAACGCGTACGCGCCCAGCAGCGCGCCCTCGGCGACGGCGGTGACGGCCGAGGCGTCCTCCAGTGGGAGGGCGAAACCGGCCTTCTTGGTGCCGTGCAGCGCGCGGGCGGCGGCGCCGGCGGCGCGGCGCAGCACCTCCTCGTCGAACGACTCGTCCTTCTCCGGGACGGAGCCGAGCCCCACCGCCAGCACGACCGGGACCTTCAGGCCTGCCGGAGCCGGCAGCTTGGTGGTCTCGCCTTCGGCGCCCGAGGCGCCGAGCGCCTCGAGGACGCCGGCGAGCTTACCGTCGTACGCCTTGTCCACGGCCTCGGCGCCCGCGGCGACCATCGGGCCCTTGGGGCCCTTCGCGACGCCGACGACGAGGGCGTCGGCGCGGAGCGTCGCCGCGCCGGCAGTGCTGAGAGTCAGAGCAGTCACGGTGGTGAAGTCTCGCTTCCGTTTGTGTGTGTGGGCCGAGTGGGTGGACGGCCATCCGTAGCGATCGTATTCGGGCCCGACGGCCGCCAGAAATGAGCCTACGCGCACGGGCTCGCCCGCACGCCACTCGAAGGTTTGGCAAGTTGTTCGATCAAGAGGCTGTCAGGTTCACCCATCCGTGGACTCTGCTCCAGGTTTGCCTCGTAGACCTGACGAGGTCCGAAAGACTCGGTCCACTCTCGCAAGGGGACGCGGGGTTCCTTTGCATGATTTCCACAGAGCCTCCCCGGCCCGGCCGTCCGCCATGGGCCGTGTCGAGGGATGCCTGCGGGGGGAAAGGCCGAAATGGTCAACAAGAACCGGATGAACAGGCTTGCCGCCGTCATGGCCGCAGCAGCCCTGGTGTCCGTGGCGGTACCCGCCGCGTCCGCCCAGGCGGCCGAGGCACCGCGGATCGACCTGAAGGTGCTGGTCGTCGACGACGGCGGCAGCTCCGTCCAGGCGGTCACCGCGGAACTCCGGGACACCGGAGTCCCGTACACCCGCGTCGAGCTGGGCAGCGCGAGCCGCCCGGTCATCAACGCGGCGTTCCTCAGCGACACCCTCGACGGCCGGCCGCGCGCCAAGTACCAGGGCGTCGTCCTGCCGAACGAGAACCCCTTCGGCGAGGGCTCGGCCGAGATGGCCGCGCTCGCCGCGTACGAGACGACGTACGGGATCCGCCAAGTCGACGCCTACACCTGGGCCCACCCGGGCGTCGGGCTGGAGTACACCGACAACGGCGGCTACAGCGGCCAGCTCGACGGCACCCAGGCCGCGGTCACCCCGGCCGGCAAGGCGGGGCCCTTCGCCTACCTCGGCGGACAGGTCACCTTCGAGGACAACTCCGCCCTCGTGCCCGAGAGCTTCGGGTTCATGGGCAAGCCGCGCCCCGGCTACACCAGCTACCTCGACGCCCCCGTCGGCTCCGGCCGGGCCTCGCTCGTCGGCGAGTACGCCCACGACGGGCGCAACGAACTGGTCGTCACCTTCGGCTACAACCAGTACCAGCAGCAGTTCCGGCTGCTCGCCCGCGGCATCGTCGACTGGCTCACCCAGGGGGTCCACCTCGGCCAGAGCCGCAACTACTTCGCGGTCCACGTCGACGACGTCTTCGCCCCCGACGCCCGCTGGAACAAGGACCTGAACTGCACGCCGGGCGACTACGCCTGCGCGGGCGGCGAGGGCAAGGAGAGCACCATCCGCATGACCGCCGCCGACGCCGTGTACGCGGCGCAGTGGCAGACGTCGAAGAACTTCAAGCTCGACATGCTCTTCAACGGCGGCGCCGGCGAGGAGTGGAAGGCCCAGAACGGCGGGGTCGACGCCCTGACCGCCCAGCTCGTCGCCGACCGCGCCAAGTACCGCTGGATGAACCACACCTACACCCACCCGTTCCTCGGCTGCGTCCAGAACACCGCCGTCGTCCCCTGGACCTGCACGAAGAACGCCCAGGGCGCCGTCCAGTACATGAGCCGCGCCGACATCGCCGCCCAGATCCGCGACAACAACGACTGGGCCGCCTCCAAGGGCATCACCACCGACCGGACCGAGCTCGTCACCGGCGAGCACTCCGGCCTCAAGACCGCCCCGCAGCAGCCCGTGGACAACCCCAACCTGGCCGGCGCCCTCGCCGACACCGGGGTCAAGTGGGCCGGCAGCGACAACTCCCGCGAGCCCACCCAGCGGACGGTCGGCGCGGCCCTCACCGTCCCCCGGCACCCGATGAACGTGTACTACAACACGGGCACCAACGCCGAGATGGCCGACGAGTACAACTGGATCTACACCAGCCGCGCCGCCGGCGGCAGCGGCGCCTGCGAGGACAACCCGGGGACCTCCACCTGTCTCCCGGCCGCGCTCGACGTCAACACCGGCTACCTCCAGTACATCGTCCCGCAGGAGGCCCGGACCGCCCTGCGCCACGTACTGGCCAACGACCCCCGCCCGCACTACGTCCACCAGGCCAACCTGGCCGAGGACCGGACCCTCTACCCCGTGCTCAACCAGGTCCTCGACACCTACCGCACCCTCTACGCGCCCAGCGCGCCGATCGTCAACCAGACCATGAAGGACACCGGCGTCGAGCTCCAGCGCCGCGCCGCCTGGGACAAGGCGCTCGCGGACGGCAAGGTCACCGCGTACCGCATCGGCACCACCGTCACCGTGAAGGCGCCCTCCGGAGTCGTCGCCCCGGTCACCGCCCCCACCGGGACGAAGAAGCAGATGCTGCTCGGCACCAGCGACTTCGGCACCGCGTACGCCGGCACCCGCTCCACCTGGACCGCTCCGGAACTGCTCCAGAGCGCCGTCACGCTCAAGCTGCCCAGCTGACCTTCCCGCACGTCCACGTCGGCGGCTGACCGTCCGTCACGCTCACGCCGCCCGGCCGACCGTCCGTCACGCAAGCCATCACGAGCAACACCCAGCGCCGGCGCTCCGCACACCCACGGGCGCCGGCCCCTTTTCCGTCCTGGGGGGACACACCGTATGAGTCATGGGCGTCACGTCACCATGCTCACCGAAGGCACCTACCCGCACGTCCACGGGGGCGTCAGCACCTGGTGCGACCAACTGGTACGCGGTATGCCGGAGGTCGACTTCAACGTCATAGCCCTG
Source organism: Streptomyces sp. NPDC046308 (assembly GCF_055588065.1). Classification (NCBI taxonomy): domain Bacteria; kingdom Bacillati; phylum Actinomycetota; class Actinomycetes; order Kitasatosporales; family Streptomycetaceae; genus Streptomyces; species Streptomyces sp. NPDC046308. Next base: position 213,166 of record NZ_JBVJFB010000002.1, on the reverse strand, counting down.
ACCGGCTCCGGACGAGAGCCGGTCACCTGGGAACTGCCGCGCAACGTCTACCGGCACACCGCCGTCCCGCTCTGGGGCCCTCCCCCCGGACGCGGCCGCCGTTCGAACCTGCGCGGGAAGGCCCACCGCCGCTTCACCGAGGTCTACGAGGCCTTCCTGCTCTCCCTGCTCGACCCCGCGGCAGACCCCGCCCGGCACGGGTTCTCCGCCGCACTGCGCGAACTGGCCGTCCTCGCCCGGGCCGGAAAACTCGCCCCGGCCCTGCGCTCCGAATCGGTTCTGCGGCTGCTGATGACCGTATGGACCCGCCCCGGCCTCACCACCGCCGCGGCCGCGCCCACCATCCACGACGCGCTCACCGCCACCGACCTGCTGGAACACGCGCTGCGCCCGCTCGGCGTACGGATCCCGCCCGACAGCGTCGCCCACGCCGTCAGCAGCGGCCTCGCCACCCTCCCGGCCCTCGCCGCCAAACACCTCGACGGGGTCCCCTTCCTGCTCACCGAGCACGGCATCTACCTGCGCGAGCGCTACCTCGGCTACCGCAGCGCCGGCCAGCGCTGGCCCGTCAAGGCGCTCATGCTCGGCTTCTACCGCGAGCTCAACACCGAGGGCTACCGGCAGGCCGACCTGATCACCCCGTGCAACCAGTACAACCGCCGCTGGGAGGAACGCGGAGGCGCCGACTCCGAACGCATCCGCACGGTCTACAACGGCGTCGACCCGCACGCCTTCCCCGAGGCCGGCCCCGAACCGGACGTGCCCACCCTCAGCTGGTGCGGCCGCATCGACCCGATCAAGGACCTCGAAACCCTCATCCGGGCCTACGCCTTCATGCGCGAGGAGCTGCCCGCCCTGCGGCTGCGCCTCTTCGGACCGGTCCCGGCCGGCTGCGAGGCGTACCGGCTCCGCCTGGAGGAACTCGCCGCCGAACTCGGGGTGAGCGACGGGATCACGTACGAGGGCCGCATCGAGCAGGTCGCCCGGGCCTACGCGGCAGGCCACGTCGTGATGCTCTCCAGCATCAGCGAGGGCTTCCCCTTCAGCATCATCGAAGCCATGTCCTGCGGCCGCACCACCGTCTCCACCGACGTCGGCGGGGTCCGCGAGGCCGTCGGCGACACCGGCCTGGTCGTCCCGCCGCGCGAGCCCGAGACGATGGCCCGCGCCACCCTCGCCCTGCTCCGCGACGACGAACGCCGTGCCGAGCTCGGCCGGCTCGCCCGCAAGCGGGTGGTGGAGAAGTTCACCCTCCACCAGTCCGTCGACGGCTTCCGGCACATCTACCGGGAACTCGCCGGCCAGCCCGTGCTGCCCGTCCACGCCGGCGACAGCTGGACCCAGCGGCTCGCCGATCCCTGGTACCGCGAACTCGCCGCGCTGGGCCGCCCCCGGACCGAGACCACCGAAGGGGGCCCGTGGTGAGCGGATCCCTCTGGCTCAAGCCGCCCGGCGCGGGCAACGGCACCGACACGCTCCCGGCCATCCCGCGGCCCCGCCGCGACGGCCCCGGCCCGGCCGCCGACCCGATGGACGAACTCGCCGAACGCCTCGACGGGTTCATCTCGGCCGCCGTCCACCCCGACGAGATCGCCGCCATCCTCGAATCCGACGGCATGACGGACGAGTACATCCGGCTCACCTACGGCCGGCACGACTCCTTCGGCCTCGCCGAGGAGCTCTACGCCCGGGTCCCGCGCTCCTTCCCGGACCCGGGCGCCGCCCCCGACCCCTGGAAGGTCTCCCTCACCGCCTGCCTGCTGCGCGGGGTGATCTTCGCCCTGCCCGGCCTGGCCTACCTCCTCGGCGCACCCCTCCTCGAAGGCCCCCAGGACCGGCTCGGCCTGCCCGCGGGAACGCTCACCCTGCTCGCCGGGGCGCTCATCGGCTGGGTCTGGGACCAGACCCTGTCCCACCGGGCCTACTCCTGGCTCGGCATGGGCGACAGGGCCGCCGCCGGGCGGACCCTGCTCGTCGGCGCCCCCGCCGGATCCCTGCTGGGCACCGCCGCCGCGCTGGCCGTGCCCGGCGGGCCGCCCTTCTCCTACGCCTTCGCCGCCGGACAGGCCCTCTACGTCGGGGCCGCCACCGTCCTGCTGGTCCTCGGCCGGGAGCGGGTGCTGCTCGCCGCACTCGGCCCGATGGCCGTGGGGGCGCTGCTCGCGCTCTTCGTCGACCTGCCCGTGCCGGTACGGGTGACCCTGCTCGCGGTGTCCCTCGCGGCCGCCTGCACCCTGGCCGTACGGGAACTCCCGCTGGCCGACGGGGCGCGCGCCGCCGTGGTCCGGATCCGCGGCTGGGCGGCACGCCGGCCCGGCAAGGGCCCCGTGCGCTGGCGGATGCTGCGCGGCGCCGAGGAGGAGCTCGCGGCCCGCGGGCCCCGCCTCGGGGACTCCGTGCCGTACGGGGTCTTCGGCCTCGGCACCGGCCTGCTCGTGCTGTACGCCGCCCTCGGCGAGGTGCTCGCCGGCGGTCCCGCCGAAGCGGTCGCCGCGCCCTCGGCGGTGGCCCTCACCCTCAGCATGGGTCCCGCCGAATGGCTGCTCCATCGGTTCCGCAGCGGCAGCCTCTCCGGGCTCCAGGGAGCCCGCTCACCCGGTGCGTTCCGGCAGCGGATGCTCGTCACCCTGGCCCGGTGCCTCGCCGTCTACCTGGCGGTGCTGCTGCTCCTGGGCCTGACCGGCACCCTCCTGTGGCCCGGCGCCCCCGGCCTCACCGGAGTCCGGGTCGCCACCCTGCTGCTGCTCGGCGCGGTGATGTGGACCGGGCTGCTCCTGCAGTCCTTCGGAGCGGTCCGGCCGGCCGCCGCCGTCTGCGCCTCGGCCGCCGTCGCCCAGAGCCTGGCCCTGCTGACCGGGCTGGGCCAGCCCCGCGCGGTCCAGCTGGTGGTGGCGGGCACCGCCGCCGCCGTCCTGGCCGCCCTGGTCTGCCTGCTCCTCGGCCGCGCCACCGCCCACCGATGATGTACGAGACGTACGAGACGCAGGAGAAGAAGGACCCCATGCTGCTGGTGCCCCTCTACGAGCACCCCGCCGACCGGCCCGAGGCCTGGGAGCGGCTGATCCGCTGCGCCGGCCGCCTGCACTCGGTGGTGCTCAACCCCGACAACGGGCCGGGCGCCGCCCCCGACGAACGGTTCGCCGTCGTCGCCGAGCGGCTGCGCGAGGCCGGCGTACCCGTCCTCGGATACGCCGACACCGACTACGGACGGCGCCCGCACGCCGCGGTGGTGCAGGACCTGCTGCGCCACCGCGACTGGTACGCGACCGACGGGGCCTTCCTCGACCAGGCCTGCGCCGACCCGGAACTCCTCCCGCACTACGGGCGGCTCGCGGTCGCGGCGCGCGCCGCGGGCGCCCGCACCCTCGTCCTCAACCACGGGGTCCACCCGCACCCCGGCTACGCCGAACTCGCGGACCTGCTCGTCACCTTCGAGGGGCCCTGGGACGCCTACCGGGACGCGGCCGTACCGCCCTGGACCGCGGACCATCCCGCCCAGCGGTTCTGCCACCTCGTGTACGCGGTCCCGCCGGGCGCGCCGGCCGCCGAACTCGCCGAGGAACGACGGGCCGGCGTGCACTGCGCGGTCCCCGGGACCGGCGCACACCCGTGGGGGACCCTCCCGTACGCCCTGGAGGCGGCGGGATGAAACGGCTCCGACTCCTGCTGCTCCTGCCGTTGCTCCTGCTCGCCGCCTGTACCGGGGGCTCACCGGACGACGGCGAGGACGACGCGCCGCACCTGTGGCCCGAGCAGGCACCGGGGGAGATCTGGCGGCCCCCGCCGGGCGTCGGCTGGCAGTGGCAGCTCACCGGGAAGCTCGACACCTCGGTGAAGGCGCCCGTGTACGACGTCGACGGGTTCACCACCAGCAGGGAACAGGTCGCCGAGCTGAAGAAGGCCGGGCGCAAGACCATCTGCTACCTCTCCACCGGAGCCTGGGAGGACTTCCGCCCCGACGCGGACGCCTTCCCGAAGGACCTGATCGGCCGGGGCAACGGCTGGGAGGGGGAACGCTGGCTGGACGTGCGGCGGGTGGCCGAGCTGGAACCGCTGATGGCCAAACGGTTCGACATGTGCCGGGACAAGGGCTTCGACGCGGTCGAGCCGGACAACATGGACGGCTACCGCAACACGACGGGCTTCCCGCTCACGGGCGACGACCAGCTCCGGTACAACCGGCTGATCGCGAAGCTGGCCCACGACCGGGGCCTGGCGGTCGGCCTGAAGAACGACCTGGACCAGATCCCGCAGCTCGTCGACGCGTTCGACTTCGCGGTGAACGAGCAGTGCGCGCAGTACGACGAGTGCGAGCTGCTGAAGCCGTTCATCGCGGCGGGCAAGGCCGTGTTCCACGCGGAGTACGAACTCCCGCCCGCCCGCTTCTGCGCCCGCTCGCGCGAACTGAAACTGAGCTCCCTGCAGAAACACTACGACCTCGACGCCTGGCGCCGCCCTTGCCGCTAGACGGGGAGGACGGCGTGGACGCGGTAGCCGCCACCGAAGCGGGGGCCCGCGAAGCAGGAGCCGCCGAGCGCACCGGCCCGCTCCCGCATGCCGAGCAGCCCGTGCCCACCCCCCGGCTCCTCGGCGGACGGCTCCGTGCCCCCGTCGTCCAGCACGGTCACCTCCACCGACGGCCCGACGCGGACCACGCTGACCTCGGCCCGGGCCCCGGGCCCCGCGTGTTTGCGCACGTTGGTCAGCGCCTCCTGGATCACCCGGTACGCCGCCAGGTCCACCGCCGCCGGCAGCGCCCCCGCCTCGCGGTCCAGCTGCACGATCACCTTCACCGGCAGCCCGGCGTGCCGGAAGGTGTCCACCAGCTCCTCCAGGACGCCCAGCCCGGGCGCGGGCTCCGTCGGCGCCTCCGGGTCACCGGACTGCCGCAACAGGCCGACGGTGGCGCGCAGCTCGTTCAGCGCGGAGCGACTCGCGTCCCGTACGTGGGCCAGCGCCTCCTTGGCCTGGTCGGGCCGCTTGTCCATGACGTGCGCGGCGACGCCCGCCTGCACGTTGACCAGCGCGATGTGGTGCGCCACCACGTCGTGCAGGTCGCGGGCGATGCGCAGGCGTTCCTCGGCGACCCGCCGCCGGGCCTCCTCCTCGCGGGTGCGTTCGGCCCGCTCGGCCCGCTCGCGGATCGCGTCGACGAAGGCCCGCCGGCTGCGCACGGCGTCACCGGCGGCCGCGGCCATGCCCGTCCAGGCGAAGATCCCGATGTTCTCCTGGGCGTACCAGGGCAGCGGCCCGGCGAGCATCGCCACGCCCGTCAGCCCGGCCATGGTGAGCAGCCCGACCCGCCAGGTCGTGGGCCGGTCGGTGCGGGCGGCCACCGTGTACAGGGCCATCACCGTGCACATGGCGACGGGTGCCCGCGGCTCCCCGGTGGTCAGCTCCAGCAGCGAGAGCCCGCAGGTCACGGCCAGTACGGCGCGCGGCTGCCGGCGCCGGAACACCAGGGCGGCGGCGCCGAGCAGCATCAGCAGCAGCGAGAACGGTTCGGGGGTGCGCGTCCCGAAGGTGGGCCCGTGCGGCCCGTGCGGATCGGCGAAGGAACCGACGACCATGGCCGTGAACGCCCCGAACGCCAGCACGGCGTCGGTCGCGAGCGGATGGCTCCGCATCCACTGCCGGGTGGGCGCGAACCGCCCGAGGTCTGTCGTCACCCCGATACGGTACGGCCTGCCCGGCACGGCCTAGGTCGTCTCTTTTGGATCTTGCCGGTTAAGCCCGCGTCGTCTGGTGCCGTGCATCGCAAGGCGGAGGGGCGCCCGAGTACTGGACGTACTTGGGTGCCCCGACAACGCGGCGAGGTGCGGTGCCAGGCGGCGCGGGCCAGGCCAGATCCGAAAGAGACGGCCTTAAGGCGGCGGCTGTCCGAGCACGGCGCGGGAGCGCACCGGGTGCCACTGCGCCCGCACCACGCACACCGCCATCACCGCCGCGATCGCCGCCAGGTGCTCCTTGCCCGCCAGGTTGTCCTTGACGAGCACCTCGCCGATCATCGCGAGGATCACGACGGCGCCGGTCAGGTACGCCCGGTAGCGCCAGCAGACGTAGATGGCGAGCCCCACCACGGCCGCCGAGGGCCCCGTGTCGTTGACGATCCGGTCGGACACGGGCAGGCCGAAGGGATGATCGTGGCCCAGCGCGAGCCCGATCCGCGCGTACGTGGTCCCGGCGAGGGTGGCCACGTAGCCGATCAGCAGGGTGCGCCACCAGCCGATGCAGATCTCCGAGATCCCGAAGACGAGCAGGATCTGCGCGAGCGCCCCCCACACCGGCAGGTCCAGGGCCGGGACGAACAGCGACAGGGGGGTGCGCAGCAGGGCCAGCCAGAGCGGGTCGGCGGCCTTGACCGATCCGAGGTCCTGGACCGGCTGGAAGCCCCAGGGGGTGTTCTGCACGATCTGGAAGACGGAGGTCAGACAGACCGCGCCGATGGTCATCGGGATCGCCCGCCACCTGTCGCGGACGAGCGCGTTCCGGACGGTCCGGAACAGGGGCCCCCACTCACGGCGGGCGAACCGCCGGAGTGGGGAGGTGTTCCACGCTGTCAACGGCGGGTCTCCAGGTGTCTGCGGTGCAGCCACTTCGGAAGGCCGGGGGCCTCCAGGAAGCCTTCGGCCCGGCCGGCCGCGACACCGATCCGCAGCAGGTCCGAACTCTTCTCGAAGAGCATGAACCGCGGTTCCCAGATCGGCCGGTATTTGGCGTTGGCCCGGTAGAGGGACTCGATCTGCCACCAGCGGGAGAAGAAGCTCAGCAGCGAGCGCCACATCCGCAGCACCGGACCCGCGCCGAGCCGGGACCCGCGCTCGAAGACGGACCGGAACATCGCGAAGTTCAGCGAGACCTGGGTGACCCCGATCTCCTTGGAGCGTTCGAGGAGTTCGATGACCATGAACTCCATCAGGCCGTTCTCGGAGTCCCGGTCGCGGCGCATCAGGTCCAGCGACAGGCCCTTGGGCCCCCAGGGCACGAAGGACAGCACGGCCCGCAGCTCGCCGTTGCCGTCGGTGCACTCCAGCATCACGCACTGGCCGTCGGCGGGATCACCCAGCCGGCCCAGCGCCATGGAGAAGCCGCGCTCGGTCGCGCCGTCGCGCCAGTCGTCGGCGCGGCGTACCAGCTCGGCCATCTCCTCGGCCGGGATGTCGGCGTGGCGGCGGATCCGGACCGTGTACCCGGCCCGCTTGACGCGGTTGAACGCCTGCCGGACGGTCCGCATGGCGCGGCCCTCCAGGGTGAACTCGGCGGTCTCGACGATCGCCTCGTCGCCGAGTTCCAGCGCGTCCAGGCCGTGCCGGGCGTAGATCTGCCCGGCCTCCTCGCTCGCCCCCATCACGGCCGGCACCCAGCCGTGCTCGCGGGCCTCGGCCAGCCACGGGTCGATGGCGCCGGGCCAGGCCTCCGGGTCGCCGATGGGGTCGCCGGAGGCGAGCGAGACACCGCCGACGACGCGGTAGGTGACGGCGGCCTTGCCGGTGGGGGACCAGATGACGGACTTCTCGCGGCGCAGCGCGAAGTAGCCGAGCGAGTCGCGGTCGCCCTGGCGGGCCAGCAGCGCCCGCAGCCGCTCCTCGTCCTCCTCGCTGATCGGGTCGACGGCGCGGCGCGAGCGGAAGGCGGCGAAGAGCACGGCGAGCAGCAGCAGCATCGACATGACGTTGATGACGACGTCCACCCAGGCGGGCGTGGTGATCGCCTCGTAGGCCCGGTCGTCCGGGGCGAGGGTGATCAGCCGCATCACGCCGTACTTCCAGCGCGCCAGGAAGGTGGCCTCGGAGCTGTGCGGGGCGGTGTTGGCGGCGCCGACGAGCAGGGCCGCGACGAGCGAGGTGACCAGCAGGCCGACGGCGGCGACGGCGGTGGCCAGGGCCGGGTTGGAACGGTCGCCCTTGGCGTAGAACTCGCGCCGGCCCAGGAGCAGGGCGCCGGTGAAGGCGGCCGTCAGGGCCAGCGAGACCCAGTTCTGCGGATGCTCGCGGATCTCCTCGTACGCGAAGAGCGCGTAGGCGAGGAGCAGCGCCAGGAGGCCGCTGAGGACGAGGTTGAGGATCCAGGAGGCGCGCTTGCGGCGGCCGAGGGTGACGGCGAGCAGCAGCGTGAAGAGCCCGGAGGCGAAGCCCGCCGTGAGCATGTACGGCGTGTAGAAGTCCTCGACGTTGTGGCGCCGCAGGTCCTGCCCGAGCGAAACCCACACCGCGCTGAGGAAGTTGACGAAGGTGACGGCGCGCAGGTACCAGACCGCGAACGCGGCGCCGCGCCGTGAGCGGGCGGACCCCCGGCCGGGCTCCCGTCCGGCCTCCCGGCCGCCCCCCGCTGACTTGCCGGCGGGGTTGCCGCCGGTCTCTTTCCTGCCGGATGACGGACCGGTCGCCGGTGCGGCGGTGCGGTCGGTCTCTGCGCTGGTCAAACGGACCTCTCCCATAAAAAGCGATCATATGGGGCGCCGCTGTCCGTGGTTGGCGGTCGGGGACCACGGCCTGGTCAGGACCGCGGGCCCCGGTGGCTCATTCCGTCGGCTCCGCCGCCGCCCGCTCGGGCAGTTCCGCCGCGAGTGCGGCGGCCGCCTGGACGAGGGGGAGAGCCAGCAATGCCCCGGTACCTTCGCCCACTGTGACGCCGTGGTCGAGCACAGGGTTGAGTGCCATCCGGTCCAGTGCCTTCGCCTGGCCGGGTTCGCCGCTGGCCTGACCGGCCAGCCACCAGTCCGGCGCCCGGAAAGCGGCCCGCTGGGCCACCAGCCCGCAGGCCGCCGAGACCACGCCGTCGAGGATGACCGGCGTACGGCGCACCGCGCACTGGAGGAGGAAACCGGTGACGGCGGCCACGTCCGCGCCGCCCACCGCGGCGAGCAGCGCGACCTGGTCGCCGAGCACCGGGCGGGCCCGGCGCAGCGCGTCGCGGATCGCCGCGCACTTGCGCATCCAGGCCAGGTCGTCGATGGGCAGCCCGCCGCGGCCGGTGACCACCGAGGCGTCGGTTCCGCACAGTGCGGCGACGAGGGTCGCGGCGACGGTGGTCCCGCCGACGCTGAGGTCACCGAGGACGACCAGGTCGGTGCCGGAGTCGGCCTCCTCGTCGGCGATGCGCATCCCGAGCCGGACCGCCGCCTCGGCCTCCTCGGCCGTCAGCGCGTCCTCCACGTCGATGCGGCCGCTGCCGCGCCGCACGCGGTGCGCGGTCACGTCCGCGGGGAGCAGCCCGGGATCGCAGTCCAGTCCGGCGTCGACGATCCGTATCGTGGCGCCGAGCCGGCCGGCCAGGACGGCGACGGGGCTGGCTCCGTCCAGCACGGCCCGCACCAGTTCGTGGCCGGTGGACGCGGCCCGCGCGGAAACGCCCGCGGACGCGATCCCGTGGTCGGCGGCGAACAGCACCACGCGGGGGCGCTCGATCGGCTTGACCGGCACCTGCCCCTGCGCGGCGGCGAGCCACTCGGCGAGCTCGTCCAGCCGGCCCAGCGCGCCGGGCGGCACGGCGAGGCGTTCACGGCGTTCCTCGGCATCACGCCGGACGCCCCCGTCGGGGCGCTCGATCAGATCGGAGAAGTCGTCGAGATTCAGCGTGCTCATCTGCCAGAGAGTACAGCCGGTGAGGCGCACCCTCAGGCCTTGGGAGAACGCCCGGAGTTCAGCTTCCCGGTGGCCCCTCGCGGCCCGGCCGCCGGCCCGCTCCGCAGGCCCGGTTCACCACCCGCCCCACGGCTCACCCCGGCGGTTCCTTGAGCACGCTCGCCTGCCCCGCGACGACCAGCAGCACGTGCTCGCACTGGCCCGCGACCCGCGCGTTCAGCCGGCCCAGCTCGTCACGGAAGCGGCGGCCCGAGGCGGTCGCGGGGACGACGCCCGAGCCGACCTCGTTGCTGACCAGCACCACGTGGCGCCGGGTCGCGCGCACCGCCGCCACCAGCGCGGCGGTGCGCGCGCCGAGCTTGCGCTGCCCGCTCTCGGCCCAGACGGCGTCGTCCCAGGCCCCCGCCCGGTCCATCGCGTCCGTCAGCCACAGCGCCAGGCAGTCGATCAGCAGCGGCGGCCCCTCCTCGGCCAGCAGCGGGACCAGCTCACAGGTCTCCACCGTCCGCCAGCCGGCCGGCCGGCGCTCCCGGTGCAGGCCGATCCGCTGCGCCCATTCCGTGTCCCCGTTCCGGGTACCGCCGGTGGCCACGTAGACCACCTCGGGGAACGACTCCAGCCGGCGCTCCGCCTCCACGGACTTGCCCGAGCGGGCCCCGCCCAGCACCAGGGTCCGGCGCGGCAGGTCCGGCACCGGGCGGTACTCCCCGACGGTCACGGTGGTCCCGTCCGGCACGGCCCGGGCCCCGGCGGCCGCGCACCGGCGCTCCAGCTCCCGGCCCGGCGCGACGTCGTGGTCCAGGTGGACGGCGATCACGTCCGTGGCCGGGCCGACGGCGCCGCTCGCCCGCAGCCGGACCAGGGCCTCGGGCCGCCCCAGCACATCGGCGAGCACCACGTCGTACGGGCGCTGCCCGCTCACGTGGTTCGTCCCGGCCGGGGCCCCGCCGGGCGGCAGGTACAGCAGCCGGCCGCCGTCCGGGCCCGTCACCTCGTACCCGGTGCCCGGCGCGTCCATCGGCACCGCCCGCACCCGGTGTCCGGAGATCACCGCGAGTTCGCGCCCGTCCGGGACCCGCCCTGCGGCCGGCAGCCCGGGCGGCAGCTCCACGGCGGGTCCGTCGTGCGGGTGGGTCAGCAGGACCTGCCGTACGCCGGCCAGCGAATGCCCGGCCCGGGCGCCGGCCAGCACGGCGCCGGGCGTCAGGTCGAGGAGCAGCGCCCCGTCGACCAGTACGGCCGTGGCGGCGCGGGACCACCCGCCGACGGCGACGGCGCAGGCCGCACAGGGGCAGTCGGGACGGGGCAGGCCTTCGGGTGTGCCGGTGCCGAGCAGAGTGAGTTCCACAGGATGATCCTCCCGCGTCCCCGAGACTGCTGCGCGCCCGGTTACTCTGCGGGCAGACTCAGGGCAGGAAGCGTGCGAGCAACGGAGGCGGACATGGCGTGGACGTGGCGGTTCGAGACGGCCGACGGCACCGAGACGAGCCCGTCGGTGGTACCGGAGGAGTTCACCACGCAGGGGGACGCGGAGTCCTGGATCGGCGAGTACTGGAAGGACCTGCTGGAAGGCGGCACCGAGCAGGTGAAGCTGTCCGACGACAACGGGACCGAGCTCTACACGATGAGCCTGCGCTCGGCCCTGGAGGCCTGACCCTTCCGGGTGCTCGGCGGCCCTGATCGCAAGGCGCCGGGCAACCTCGGCCGCGCCGGTGTCCGAGGCGGCGGGCCGGGGCGGAGCCCCCGGGGGCCCCTCCCGGCGTCAGCCGGGGGAGGCACCCGGCTCCGCCCGGACCTCGTCCGGGCACCCGACTCAAACGCCGGAGGGGCTGGTCCGTGCCGGCGCGGCCGGGTGCGGCCGCGAGCCGGAGTAGCCCCAGCCCGGGCGGGTGTGCCGGGCGGGGGCGGGACCGCCCCCGACCCCGCCCCCGACCCGGCGGAGTACTAGCCCCGCACGCCGCAGAGGTGCAGCAGGGCTGCCACGCCGCGGTAGGGGTCGGTGCGCCCCGCGCGGTCCTCGGCGCTCAGGAGCCGCTCCAGTTCGTCGTCCGGCGGCAGCGCCTCGCCCGCCTCGGTGCCGTCGGTGAAGACGCGTACGCCGTACCAGGCGCCCAGGGGAGCGCCGATACCGGACAGCGTGGCCGTCAGCCCGGCCAGCCGGTCGGCGCGCACGTCCAGGCCGAGCCGGTTCGTGTACTCCGTGCTGTCGAAGGCGTCCAGCGCGCCCTTCCAGTCGCCGTCCAGCCCCGGCCGCATGGCGAGCGCGTCGCCGTTGCGCACCAGCAGGGACAGCAGACCGCCCGGGGCCAGCATCCGGGCCAGCCCCGCGAGCATGGCGTCCGGCTCGGGCACGTACATCAGCACGCCGTGGCACAGCACCACGTCGAAGCTGCCCGGCAGGAAGTGGGCGCCGGTCTCGCGCCCGTCCCCCTCCATGAGCTGCACCCGGTCGCGGATCCCGGCGGGCTCCTCGGCCAGTGCCTCACGGGCGACGGCGAGCATGCCGGGGTCCTGTTCCAGGCCCGTCACCTTGTGCCCGGCCCGGGCCAGCCGCAACGCCTGGGTGCCCTGGCCCATCCCCACGTCGAGGACGCGCAGCCGCTGCCCTACCGGGAAGCGCTGCGCGATCTGTTCGTCGACCTGCCGGCCCACCAGTTCCTGCCGGACGGCGTTACGCAGCCCGCCCAGGCCCTCGAGCCAGATCCGCGCGCCCTCGGAGAATCCGCTCAGGGCCGTTCCCCGCGCTTGACCTGCGGCTTCGGCAGGCGCAGCCGGCGCATCTGGAGGGTGCGCATGAGGCCGTACGCGACCGCGCCGCGGCGCGGCTCGTTCGGGAAGCGCTCGTTCAGCGCCTTGCGGAGGCGGAACACCAGGCCGATGGAGTCGAGGATGATCAGGACGATCACGCCGAGCCACAGCAGCAGCGCGACGTTCTGGATCGTCGGCTGCCGGACCATGCTGAGCACCAGGATGACCACGGCCAGGGGCAGGAACATCTCGGCGACGGAGAAGCGGGAGTCCACGAAGTCGCGGACGTACCTGCGGACGGGACCCTTGTCCCGGGCGGGCAGGTAGCGCTCGTCGCCGCTGGCCAGCGCCTCGCGCTGCCTGGACATCTCGGCGCGGCGGCGCTCACGGGCTCGCTTGGCATCCTCCTTGCGGTTGCCGGTCGAGGCCACCACGGCCTTGCGCTGCGACTGGGCCACAGCACGCTTCGGCGTAGGGCGGCCCTTCGGGGCCTGCGGGTCACGGGGCTGCGAGAGGTCGGCGCTCACCTTGTCGGTGGCGGCGGCCTTCTCTTCCTTGGAGGAGCGGCTACCAAACACAAAACCCAAGCCTACGTGGTCGTCGGCACGGGCCCCACCCCGGCGGGGAACGATCCGGCAACGGCGGGCGTCCTTCCCCTTGCACGGTGTGTGCGGTGTCCGCCTCTCCTGGGACCACCTACTCCTTACGCCTGATACGGCGTGGCTGTAGTCGTCCTGGAGGAGGAGCGCATCCGTACTCGAACAGTGCGGTAATGGAGACAGGGCCCGTACTGTGGGTCCTGTCGGTGACCTGGAGCACAGTCCGTCTAGAAGGGGGCGCGCGAAGCCCATGAGCGGTGTCATGAAGCGTATGGGGATGATCTTCCGCGCGAAGGCGAACAAGGCCCTTGACCGGGCCGAGGACCCGCGCGAAACCCTGGACTACTCGTACCAGAAGCAGCTGGAGCTGCTGCAGAAGGTGCGCCGCGGAGTCGCCGACGTGGCGACCTCCCGCAAGCGCCTGGAGCTCCAGCTGAACCAGCTGCAGGGCCAGTCGGCCAAGCTGGAGGACCAGGGCCGCAAGGCCCTCGCCCTGGGCCGCGAGGACCTGGCCCGTGAGGCCCTGTCCCGCCGCGCCCAGCTCCAGCAGCAGGTCAGCGACCTGGAGGTGCAGCACCAAACCCTGCAGGGCGAGGAGGAGAAGCTGACCCTCGCCTCCCAGCGGCTCCAGGCCAAGGTGGACGCCTTCCGGACGAAGAAGGAGACCATCAAGGCCACCTACACCGCGGCCCAGGCGCAGACCCGGATCGCCGAGTCCTTCTCCGGCATCTCCGAGGAGATGAGCGACGTCGGCCTGGCCATCCAGCGGGCCGAGGACAAGACCGCCCAGCTGCAGGCCAGGGCCGGCGCGATCGACGAGCTGCTGGCCTCCGGCGCGCTCGACGACCAGAGCGGGCTGGGTTCCAAGGACGACATCCAGGCCGAACTGGACCGCCTGTCGGGCGGTACGGACGTGGAGCTGGAACTCCAGCGGATGAAGGCCGAGCTGGCGGGCGGCCCGTCCGCGCAGCAGCAGGCCATCGAGGGCGGTGCCCCGGGCAGCGCTCAGCCGTCGCAGACCCAGCACCGGTTCGACAAGCAGTAGGACGGGGCCCGTCATGATTGTCCGCATCATGGGGGAAGGTCAGGTGGAGCTGGCCGACAGCCACTTCGCCGAGCTCAACAAGCTGGACGACGAACTGCTCGCGGAGATGGAGAGCGGCGACTCGGAGGGCTTCCGGCGCACGCTGGGCGCCCTGCTCGAAGCGGTACGGCGGCTGGGCCGGCCGCTCCCGGACGACGCGCTGGAGCCGTCCGAGCTGATCCTGCCCGGCCCCGACGCGAGCCTCGACGAGGTCAGGGAGATGCTCAGCGACGACGGCCTGATCCCGGGCTGAGTCCGCACGGCCGGCGGACGCGGGGACACGCGGACGCACTGGCGCGCCGAGGTACTGGCGCGCCGACGCACTCACCGACGCACGGACCCTCCGACACCGCACGTCACGACGGGTCCTTCCCCTCCCGGGGGAGGGCCCGTCGTCGTACGTTCCCCGTCACTGCGGCGGCTTCTCCAGGGAGACGGCGGTCCGCTCGGGGTCGGGGGTGCCGCCGATGAAGTTCTCGAACCTGCGGCGCGGCCGCGCCCAGCGCCGGTCGTGGTGGAAGGCGCGCAGTCCGGCCTTGGCGCGGGCGCGCGGGCGGTTCGCGTAGAACCTCTTCGCGTACGGGGACCCGGGCCTGGCCAGCCGGATCGCCCCGACCAGCGCCACGAAGGGCACGATCACGCCGAAGAGCGCGGTGCGCGCCTTGCCCTTCCACAGGGCGATCAGGGCCAGGAAGAAGTTGAAGGCCGCGTTCATGGCGACCAGCCCGCGGCTCTGGCGTTCCTCGGCGGTCAGGTCGTTGACCCCGAAGGGCACGAACCCGCCCAGGACGAGGGCCACCACCGCCGCGGTCACGACCACGACCTCCACGCTCTTGCGGCCCTGTTCGCTCCAGTAGACGTCGTCGAGGTGGAGGATCAGCGCGAACTCGTCCAGGACCAGCCCCGCGCCCAGTCCGAAGATCACGGCCGAGAGCGCCCCGCCGAAGCCGTACCGGCCGGCGCCGACCGCGCCGAAGCCGCCGATGATCACGAGGATCACGCCGGGGACGACGTGGTGGATGTGCAGACCGCCCGGGGTGACGTTCTTGAAGGGGCCGCGGCCGGCCCGGATCATCCTGGTGATCACGCGGGTGACCAGGAACGACATCACGAAGGAGACCAGGGCGAGGAGGAGGGGGAGCTTCCCCGGTTCGACGATGTTCCGATACCACCAGTGACCCATCCCACGGACTCCCTATTTGGCACGTAATGGGTAATTTACCGCTCGCGCCGAAGGGGTAGCGTTCGCGCCGATGACAGATTCGTTCGATGGCCCGCCCCTGACGCCGCCCCCGGAACGCGCCTCGTTCCCCGACGGCCTCCGCTTCGCCTTCGGCACGCTCACCGTGCTGCCCGCCCGCATCACCCGCTGGGACCGTCCCGCCGCCCGCACCGGAATGGCCTGCGCCCCGCTCGCCGGGCTGGTCGTCGGCGTGCTCGCGGCCGTCCCCGGAGTGCTCCTGCTGCTCCTCGGCGCAGGGCCGCTGCTCGCCGCGGCCGTCACCGTCGCGGTACCGGCCGCGCTGACGCGGGGGCTGCACCTGGACGGGCTCGCCGACACGGCGGACGGCCTGGGCAGCGCCAAACCGGCCGACGAGGCCCTGCGCATCATGAAGCAGTCCGACATCGGCCCCTTCGGTGTCGTGGCCCTGGTGATCGTGCTGCTGGTGCAGGTGGCGGCCCTGTCCGACGCCTACGCCGACAGCTGGGTCCGCGGCGCCCTCGCCGCCGTGGTCGCCGCCGTGACGGCCCGCGCCGCCATGACCCTGGCCTGCCGCGAAGGCGTCCCGGCCGCCCGCCCCGGCGGGCTCGGCGCCGCCGTCGCCGAAGTGGTGCCGCGTCCCGTCGTCGCCGCGATCGCCGTCCTCGCCGTCGCCGCGGCGGGGGCCGCCGCCCTCCCGCTGGGCCTGCCCGCCGCCGGCCGGTCCGCGGCGGCGGTCCTGCTGGCCCTGCTCGCCGCGCAGCTCCTGCTGCGCCGCTGCGTGCGCCGCTTCGACGGGGTCACCGGCGACGTCTTCGGCGCCCTGGCCGAGGTCGCGGCGACCACCGCCCTGATCGTCCTCGCCCTGGGCTGAGCCGGCGCCGGCCGCCGACGCCGACGCCGGGGACCGGCGGCCGTCCGGTCCGACGGGACCCGTGCGCCCGGCCCCGGCGGGCCCGCGTACGCTCACCCCGTGGACGACACGCCGACGGACCTGCCCGCCGCCGCGCCCATCCGGGTGCTGCTCGCCGACGACCAGGCACTCCTGCGCAGCGCCTTCAAGGTGCTCGTCGACTCCGAACCCGACATGGAGGTCGTCGGGGAGGCCTCCGACGGGGCGCAGGCCTTCGAACTGGCCCGCCGCACCCGCGCCGACGTCGTGCTCATGGACATCCGGATGCCCGGCACCGACGGCCTCGCCGCCACCCGCATGATCAGCGCGGACCCGGAACTCGCCGCCGTGCGCGTGGTGATGCTGACGACCTTCGAGGTCGACGAGTACGTGGTCTCGGCGCTGCGGGCCGGCGCCTCCGGCTTCCTCGGCAAGGGCGCCGAGCCCGAGGAACTGCTCAACGCCATCCGCATCGCCGCCGCCGGTGAGGCGCTGCTGTCCCCGGCCGCCACCAAGGGGCTCATCGCCACCTTCCTCGCCCAGGGCGGCGGCGCCGACCCGGCCGCCGCCGGAGCCTCGGCCGGGATCCACGCGCAGCGGCTCGCCGCGCTGACCGTCCGGGAGCGCGAGGTCCTCGTACACGTCGCCGCGGGGCTGTCCAACGACGAGATCGCCGGCCGGCTGGAGGTCAGCCCGCTCACCGTCAAGACCCACGTGAACCGAGCCATGGCCAAGCTCGGCGCACGCGACCGGGCGCAATTGGTGGTCATTGCCTACGAATCGGGACTGGTCCGGCCGCGCGCGGAGTAGTGCGGGAGCAGGCGGCAGTAGTGCGGTGTACTACGGACGCGGTATGCCGCACATAAGGACGGGACCTGCGAGCGACGAAACGCACCCGGGGGATGGGACAGGGTGGGAGTGCCCTCGCGTTCGTCACAGCAGAGAGATCCCATAACCATGTCGTGGCTGTCCCGCTTCAGCCTTGCCCAAAGGGCGTTGGTCGGCCTCGTGTCGATCGTCGCGCTGCTCTTCGGCGCCATAGCCATCCCGCAGCTCAAGCAGCAGCTGCTGCCGTCCATCGAACTGCCGATGGTGTCCGTGCTCGCGCCGTACCAGGGCGCCTCGCCCGACGTGGTGGAGAAGCAGGTCGTCGAACCGATCGAGGCCATGCTCAAGGGCGTCGACGGCATCACCGGCATCACCTCCACCGCCAGCGAGGGCAACGCCCTCATCATGGCCACCTTCGACTACGGCGACAGCGGCACCAAGCAGCTCGTCGCCGACGTCCAGCAGGCCGTCAACCGGGCCCGCGTCCGGCTGCCCGCCGAGGTGGACCCGCAGGTGGTGGCCGGTTCCACCGACGACATCCCGACCGTCATCCTCGCCGTCACCTCCGACAAGGACCAGCAGGCCCTCGCCGACCAGCTGGAACGCTCCGTCGTCCCCGTCCTGTCGGACATCGAGGGCGTCGGCCAGGTCACCGTCGACGGCGTCCAGGACCTCCAGGTCACCGTCACCCCCGACGAGGCCGGGCTCGCCGCCGCCGGCCTCGACGGCGCCGCGCTCGCGCAGGGCCTCCAGGCGGGCGGCGCGGCCGTACCCGCCGGCTCCTTCGACGAGGCGGGCAAGAACCGCACCGTCCGCGTCGGCGCCGGCTACACCTCCCTCGCCCAGGTGGAGGAGCTGCGCCTGAGCCCCGGCCCCGGCAGGCCGGCCGTCCGCCTCGGCGACGTCGCCACCGTGAAGCAGGAGGCGGCCAAGGCCGACTCCATCACCCGCACCAACGGCAAGCCCAGCCTCGCCCTCGTCCTCACCATGGACAAGGACGGCAGCGCCGTCGCCATCTCCGACGCCGTCAAGGACAAGCTCCCCGAGCTGCGTTCCACCCTCGGCGCCGGCGCCGACCTGACCGTCGTCAGCGACCAGGGCCCGGCCGTCGCCAAGTCCATCTCCAGCCTCACCACCGAGGGCCTGCTCGGCCTGCTCTTCGCGGTGATCGTGATCCTGGTGTTCCTGGCCTCGCTGCGCTCGACGCTGGTCACCGCGGTCTCCATCCCGCTGTCCGTGGTCCTCGCGCTCATCGTGCTGTGGACCCGGGACCTGTCGCTCAACATGCTGACCCTGGGCGCCCTCACCATCGCCATCGGCCGCGTCGTCGACGACTCGATCGTGGTCCTGGAGAACATCAAGCGCCACCTCGGCTACGGCGAGGAGCGCGAGGCCGCCATCATCACCGCGGTCAAGGAGGTCGCCGGCGCGGTCACCTCCTCCACGCTCACCACCGTCGCCGTCTTCCTGCCGATCGGCCTCGTCGGCGGCATGATCGGCGAGCTCTTCGGCTCCTTCTCGCTCACCGTCACCGCGGCCCTGCTGGCCTCGCTGCTCGTCTCGCTGACGGTCGTGCCGGTGCTCTCGTACTGGTTCCTCAGCGCGCCCGAGGGCGTCACCGCCGGGGACGCCGAGAGCGCGGCGAAGGCCCGGCGCGAGGCCGAGGAGAAGGAGGCGCGCAGCCGCCTGCAGAAGTTCTACGTACGGGTCCTCGGCTTCGCCACCCGGCGCCGCCTGACCAGTGTGGCCATCGCCGTGGTCGTCCTCCTCGGCACCTTCGGGATGACCCCGATGCTGAAGACCAACTTCTTCGACCAGGGCGAGCAGGACGTCCTGACGGTCAAGCAGGAGCTCGCCCCCGGCACCTCGCTGGCCGCCTCCGACGAGGCGAGCCGGAAGATCGAGAAGGTGCTCGCCTCGGTCGAGGGCGTCAAGAGCTACCAGGTCACCGTCGGCTCCTCCGGCTTCCTCGCGGCCTTCGGCGGCGGTACGGGCTCCAACCAGGCCTCGTACCAGGTCTCGCTGAAGGACGCGGGCGACGGGGAGGCCGTGAAGAAGCAGATCGAGGACAGGCTCGCCGCGCTCGACGGCATCGGCGACACCCGCATCTCGGCGGGCGACGCCTTCGGCAGCCAGAACCTCAGCGTGGTCGTCAAGGCCGGTGACGGCGAGGTCCTCGCCAAGGCCGCCGAGCAGGTCCGCGCCGAGGTGGCGAAGCTGGACAACGTCACCGACGTGCAGAGCGACCTGTCCCAGTCCGTGCCCCGCATCTCGGTGACCGCCACCCCCAAGGCGGCGGAGGCGGGCCTGAACCAGGCCGCGCTCGGCGCACTCGTCGGGCAGGCCGTACGGGGCAACCCGGCGGGCAAGGCCGTACTGGACGACACCGAGCGGGACATCGTCATCAAGTCCGCGCAGCCGGCCACCACCCTGGCCGAACTGCGGGCGCTCCCCGTCGGACCGCTCAAGCTCGGTGACGTCGCCGAGGTCAAGGAGGTCGCCGGCCCGGTCGCGATGACCCGGATCGACGGCGCCCGCGCCGCGACCATCACCGCGAGGCCGCAGGGCGACAACACGGGCGCGGTCAGCGCCGAGCTCCAGACCAAGCTCAAGGCCCTGGACCTCCCCGAGGGCGCCACCGCCTCCATCGGCGGCGTCTCCGAGGACCAGGACGAGGCCTTCGGCTCGCTCGCCCTGGCCATGCTCGCGGCCATCGCGATCGTGTTCATGCTGCTGGTCGCGACCTTCCGCTCGCTGGTCCAGCCGCTGATCCTGCTGGTCTCCATCCCGTTCGCGGCGACCGGCGCACTCGGCCTGCTCCTCGTCACCGGCACCCCGATGGGCGTCCCGGCGATGATCGGCATGCTGATGCTCATCGGCATCGTGGTGACCAACGCGATCGTCCTGATCGACCTGGTCAACCAGTACCGCGCCCAGGGCCTGGGCGTCGTCGAAGCGGTCATCGAGGGCGGCCGGCACCGCCTGCGCCCGATCCTGATGACGGCCCTGGCGACGATCTTCGCCCTGCTCCCGATGGCGCTGGGCGTCACCGGCGAGGGCGGCTTCATCTCGCAGCCGCTCGCGGTCGTGGTGATCGGCGGCCTGGTCAGCTCGACCCTGCTGACGCTGCTCCTGGTGCCGACCCTCTACACGATGGTCGAGCTCCGCAAGGAGCGCCGCCGCGCCAGGAAGCGTGCCCGCCTGACGGTGGTCCCGGCCCCGCAGGAGGCCGCGGACGAGGCGGACGGCGAGCCCGCGAAGGTCTGACGGCGGGCGCGGGCCCTGCGGGGCCCGCGCCTGGTCGCCGACCGGAACGCCGAAGGGGCGCCCCCGACCGGGGGCGCCCCTTCGGGCATGTCGGCGCGCCTACGGGAGGGCGAGCATGCGCTCCAGGGCGAGCTTCGCGAAGCTCTCCGTCTCCTTGTCGACCTGGATCTGGTTGACGAGGGTGCCCTCGGCCAGGGACTCCAGGGTCCACACCAGGTGGGGGAGGTCGATGCGGTTCATCGTCGAGCAGAAGCAGACCGTCTTGTCGAGGAAGACGACCTCCTTGTCCTCCGCGGCGAATCGATTCGCCAGGCGGCGGACCAGGTTCAGCTCGGTGCCGATGGCCCACTTGGAGCCGGCCGGGGCCGCCTCCAGCGCCTTGATGATGTACTCCGTCGAGCCGACGTAGTCCGCGGCCGCGACGACCTCGTGCTTGCACTCGGGGTGGACCAGGACGTTCACGCCGGGGATGCGGGCGCGGACGTCGTTGACCGAGTCGACCGAGAACCGGCCGTGGACCGAGCAGTGCCCGCGCCACAGGATCATCTTGGCGTTCCGCAGCTGCTCGGCGGTCAGGCCGCCGTTCGGCTTGTGCGGGTTGTAGAGCACGCAGTCGTCCAGGGACATGCCCATGTCGCGGACGGCGGTGTTGCGGCCCAGGTGCTGGTCCGGCAGGAAGAGCACCTTCTCGCCCTGCTCGAAGGCCCACTCCAGGGCCTTCTTCGCGTTGGACGAGGTACAGATCGTGCCGCCGTGCTTGCCCGTGAAGGCCTTGATGTCGGCGGAGGAGTTCATGTACGAGACGGGCACCGTCGCACCGGCCACGCCGGCCTCGGTCAGCACGTCCCAGCACTCCGCGACCTGCTCGGCGGTGGCCATGTCGGCCATCGAGCAGCCGGCGGCCAGGTCCGGCAGGACCACCTTCTGGTCGTCCGAGGTCAGGATGTCCGCGGACTCGGCCATGAAGTGCACGCCGCAGAAGACGATGTACTCGGCCTCCGGCTTGGCGGCCGCGTCCTTGGCCAGCTTGAAGGAGTCGCCGGTGACGTCCGCGAACTCGATGACCTCGTCACGCTGGTAGTGGTGGCCGAGGATGAAGACCTTGTCCCCGAGCTTCTCCTTCGCCGCGCGGGCACGCTCCACGAGGTTCGGGTCCGAGGGCGAGGGCAGGTCGCCGGGGCACTCCACCCCGCGCTCGCTCTTGGGGTCGGCCTCACGGCCGAGCAGCAGCAGGGCAAGGGGCGTCGGCTGGACGTCCAACGGCTGGGCGGTGGTCACGACACGCACCCTTTCTGTTCTGCGACAAGGGACTTCTGGATCATCGCTTCGACTTCTCGTCTACTTGACGCTATCTATCATAACCGCTTCACGTCAGTTTGACGATGCCGATAGTGTCAATGTGACGCATCAGCCCTCGATTCGTCGGGGCCACCCCCGCGCGCGGTGTGCGAGCATGGAATATCTGAAACAAGCGTCGGGTCCCGGAATGAATCCGCGGTCCCGCTCGTTGCCACCGACGGCAAGAGTCCGACGTTTCCCCGTCTCCGCGGGGAGCCGCCCACTTCGGGAGTGAATGCAGATGTCCGTACAGGACGACAAGACCACCGTGAGCGACGGCATCCTCCTGTCCGACGCCGCCGCCGAAAAGGTCAGGACCCTGCTGGAGCAGGAAGGCCGCGATGACCTGGCGCTCCGCGTCGCCGTCCAGCCCGGCGGCTGCTCCGGCCTGCGCTACCAGCTCTTCTTCGACGAGCGCTCCCTCGACGGCGACGTCGTGAAGGACTTCGACGGTGTGAAGGTCGTCACGGACCGGATGAGCTCCCCGTACCTCCACGGCGCGTCCATCGACTTCGTCGACACCATCGAGAAGCAGGGCTTCACGATCGACAACCCGAACGCCACGGGCTCCTGCGCCTGCGGCGACTCGTTCAGCTAAACCTGAACGCCCGCACCTGCGACGAGGGCCCGCCTCCGGTCACACCGACCGGAGGCGGGCCCTCGCCGTATGCCCGAGGAGACGGGCGGCGCTACTGCCGGGGGAGCGGCTTGCCCGTGCTCGCGTCGAGCACCTTCCGGTCGCCGAGCGGCTGCTGCAACGTCGTCGTCAGGGACATCTCCTGCGCGAGCATGATGCAGGCCTGACCAGGCTTGTTCGGGGTGTCCGTGATCTTCACCAGGACCGACTCGGCCGACTCCCGCGCCTCCAGGGCGTAGGTGCTGCACACGCTGCCCCAGAAGTTCACGGTCAGCTTCCGGTCGGCCTGCGCGTACGAGAACCCGGGCACGGTACGACCGTCCTTCGGGCCGGGAGTGCCCTGCTCGGCGCCGGCCGGCTGGGCCACCGTGTGGGCGGGCGCGCCGCCGCGGCCCGCCACCTCGAAGAGCCAGGCCGGGACCAGGCCCCGCGCGCCGTTCACCGTGCCCGGGGCCAGCCCGAGCACCGCGCCCTGCACCGTCTCCGTCCGCGGCGGCTTCATCGGCCGCGGCTCCGGGTTGCACGGCACCGTGTCGGTGGCCGTCACCGGAGCGTCCGGCGCCAGCGGGACCGCGCTGGCGCAGCCGCTGGGGTCGGGGGCGCCGCCCTCCCGGCCGCCCGACTTGGCGTTCAGCCGCGCCAGCGCCTCCACGGCCCCCACCACCGGCTGCTCGGCCGCCCGTACCGGTGCCTTCAGCTCGCCGCTGCCGCCCACGACCGTGCCGTCGCCGGCCACGCTCACCTTCGTGGACCAGCCCTGCGTGGGCAGCCCGCCGACCACCGGATCGGCGCTCACCACCCGCACCGAGCCCTGGGCGAGCCGGGCGTCGAGCTTCGCCCCGTCCTGCCCGGCGGCGGCCAGCACGGGGGCCGCGGCGGCCTTGGCGGCCTCCTCGGACACCGGCTGGCCCGTCGCCTCCGCCGTGCCGGCCCCCGGGACCGCGCCGGCGGCGTCCCGCGGGACGGTCGCGGGACCGCAGGTGTCCTTGCCGCGCGCGCAGTCGTCCCCGGTGCCGTTGGTCGGCGCCTGGAAGCGGGAGAAGTTCCACGTCCCCGGGGCCGTACGGCTGACCGTGAGCCGGGGGCCGGAGCCGTCGGCGGCCTCCCCGGCCAGCCAGACGTCCCCGGCGAGCCGCGGCTCGCCCGCGATGCCGAGGGCCGCGGCGAGCCGGGCCACCTCCGCCGAGGCGACCTCGCCCGAGGCGGCGAAGGCCGGCGCGGAGGCCGGGCCCTCCGGGAGCCGCACGTCGGCCCGGTAGATCACGCCCTCGCCGGACGGATCGGGCTCGCCGGGCGCGATGCCCGGGCCCGAAGGATCTCCCGCCTCGCGGGGCGCGACGGCCGCGCTGTCACCCGTACGGTGGCCCGGCCCGCCGTCGCCGTGGGCGGTGGACGCCCAGTACGCGGTGCCGCCGCCCGCGAGCAGGACCGCGGCCGCGATCGATCCGACGGCCCAGGCGGGCCGCCGCCGTGTGCCGCGTGATGTGTCGGGTTCTTCGCTGGTCACCGCAACGCTCCTTCTCCGGTCCCGCAGTGTCTGATGCGGGTGTGACGGAGCAGGGGCGAAACCGGTTCCCGTCCCCCTACTGGTCCCCGTACGCCGCGGTGGAGGCGATCAGCCGCGCCGAGGCCGGCGGGACGCTGATCCCGTGGATCTGCGAGGGCGCCACCCGGGCCGGCCGGGGGTCCGCCGGAACCGCCCAGTGCGGGGCCATCCGGGCGCAGTCGCCGAGCAGCCGGGTGAGGCCGGGCTGCCGGGGGGCTTCCGTGCCGCGCTTGTCCGCGGTGTACTCGCCGTAGCCGAAACCATCGGTATAGGTCATGAAGGCACCGTAGGCATCAGGGCTCTCGCGAAGAAAGAGCTACTAAGGGGTAGTTTCTGGGGTTCGGCCTGGGGTCGCTTACCGGGTAGTTTTGACTGTCCCCGCCGTCCTCAGCAGGAGCGTCCACGCCGTGCGCATTGCAGTCACCGGCTCCATCGCCACCGACCACCTCATGACCTTCCCCGGCCGATTCGCCGACCAGCTGGTCGCCGACCAGCTGCACACGGTCTCCCTCTCCTTCCTCGTCGACAACCTCGACGTGCGACGGGGCGGTGTCGGCCCGAACATCTGCTTCGGCATGGGCCAGCTCGGCAGCCGCCCGATCCTGGTCGGAGCCGCCGGATCCGACTTCGACGAGTACCGCGCCTGGCTGGACCGGCACGGCGTCGACACCGAGTCCGTCCGGATCTCCGAGGTGCTGCACACCGCGCGCTTCGTGTGCACCACGGACTCCGACCACAACCAGATCGGCTCCTTCTACACGGGCGCGATGAGCGAGGCCCGGCTGATCGAGCTGAAGGCCGTGGCCGACCGGGTCGGCGGACTGGACCTGGTCCTCATCGGCGCGGACGACCCCGAGGCGATGCTGCGCCACACGGAGGAGTGCCGGACGCGGGGAATCCCCTTCGCCGCCGACTTCTCGCAGCAGATCGCCCGCATGGACGGCGACAACATCCGCACCCTGATGGAGGGCGCGACCTTCCTCTTCTCGAACGAGTACGAGAAGGGCCTCATCGAGTCGAAGTCGGGCTGGACGGACGCGGAGATCCTCGCGAAGGTCGGCACGCGCGTGACCACGCTCGGCTCCAACGGAGTCAGGATCGAGCGGGTCGGCGAGGCCCCGATCGTGGTCGGCTGCCCCGAGGAGACCGCGAAGGTCGACCCGACGGGCGTCGGCGACGCCTTCCGCGCCGGGTTCCTGACCGGGCTGGCGTGGGGTGTCGGCCTGGAGCGGGCGGCCCAGCTGGGCTGCATGCTCGCGACGCTGGTCATCGAGACGCTCGGCACCCAGGAGTACACCCTGGCCCGGGCCCACTTCATGGAGCGCTTCACGAAGGCCTACGGCGACGAAGCCGCCGCCGAGGTCCGCGCACACCTGTCCTGACCCCTCTGCCGGCGCCGCCGCCTGGGACTCCGCCTCCGTATGTCAGCCCCTCCGGCGTTTGAGGAGCGGGGTCCGGGGCGGAGCCCCGGCTCTGGGCGGAGCCCGGCTCAGAGCAGGCGGCGGACCGTGTAGGCCGTGCCGGCGCGGCGGGGGGACTCGCCCAGGTAGTCGTGGCCCCGCATCGCGCACCACGCCGGGATGTCCAGCCGGGCCACCTCGTCGTCGGAGACGACCGTGACCGTGCCGCCCACCGGTACCCGGACAATGGCCCGGGCCAGCTCGATCACCGGCTGGGGGCACCGCAGGCCGAGCGCGTCGAGCTCCAGGGAGTCCGCCTCGGGGACCGCCGCGGGCGCCTCCGTCACACCCAGCCGCTCCCGTACGCCCGCCACCGCCCCCGGCAGCACCTCCAGGAAGGCGTTGACCTCCTCCGCCGTGGTCCCCGGTGGCAGGGACACCCGTACGTTCCCCTCCGACAGCACGCCCATCGCCCCCAGCACGTGACTGGGGGTCAGCGTGGAGCTCGTGCACGAGGAGCCCGAGGAGACCGAGAAGCCCGCCCGGTCCAGCTCGTGCAGCAGGGTCTCCCCGTCGACGTACAGACAGGAGAAGGTGACCAGGTGCGGCAGCCTCCGCTCCGCGTCGCCGACCACCTCCACGTCCGGGACCAGCCGCACCACCCGCCGCCGGATGCGGTCCACCAGGATCCGCAACCGGGCCGCCTCCGCGTCGGCCTCGGCCCGTACGGCCCGCAGCGACGCCGCAGCCGCCACGATCGCGGGGAGGTTCGCGAAACCGGGCGAGCGCCCCGACTCCCTTTCGTCGGAGGGGTGTTGGGGGGCGAACCGGACCCCCTTGCGGACGGCCAGCAGGCCGACCCCGGGCGGGCCGCCCCATTTGTGGGCGCTCGCCGCCAGGACCGACCAGGCGCCCTCCACCGGGCCCCAGCCCAGCGACTGCGCCGCGTCCACCAGCAGCGGCACCCCGGCCGCCGCGCACACCTCGGCCACCTCCGCCACCGGCTGGACCGTGCCCACCTCGTGATTGGCCGACTGGAGGCAGGCGAGGGCGGTCGTCGGGAGGAGCGCGTCCGCGTAGCCGGCCGCGGTCACCGCGCCGTACCGGTCCACCGGTACCTCGGTCACCGTCCCGCCGCGGGCCTCGTGGGTCGCCGCCGCGTGCAGTACAGAACTGTGTTCGACCGCCGACACGGTCAGATGGCCGCCGACGCGCCGGCGCCCCGCGAGGGCCCCGGCCACTCCCGTGTGAACCGCGTGCGTTCCCGAAGGAGTGAACACGAGCTCGTCGGCGCGGCATCCCACCGCCTCCGCCGCGGCCTCCCGTGCCGCGTCCAGCAACAGCCGGGCGCGCCTGCCCTCCCGGTACAGCCTGGCCGGATCGGCCCAGCCCTCGTCCAGGGAGGCCTGCAACGCCTGCCGGGCGACGGGGTGCAGAGGGGCGGCGGACGCGCTGTCGAAGTACGGCATCCGGCCACCGTAAGGCAAGGTGGTGGCTCCGGGAGCGTTCGAGGTCAGGGGGCGTCAGTTGGGCTCCGGAGCCCGCCATTCAGGGCCATTCGCACCGTCCCCCGGACGGCGGATCCATCCCTTCGGGGGCTGTAGCGGCGCGTTGGGCACCCTCCCCGCGCGACCCCAAATAGCGTCCAGTAGGGTTTGGTCCGCATAAACATCCAAACCCCTGCCTGCGTCAGGGCCGGCGACCGACCCGAACACGGCCGCGGCCGGCCGCGCGGGCCGAGACTCTCGGGAAGGCGCTACGTGAGTCCCTACGGCTCCGACCGCTCGCCGCGGCGCCCGATGCGGCGGAAGCTGCTGCAGGCGCTGACTGCGGGCGTGGTCCTGGCGACCGCCACTGGTTGCTCGTATACATGGAAAAACTTCCCCCGCCTCGGAATGCCGACTCCGGTAACCGAGGAGGCGCCGCGCATCCTCTCCCTGTGGCAGGGATCCTGGGCGGCCGCGCTCGTCACGGGCATCCTGGTCTGGGGCCTGATCATCTGGAGCGTCATCTTCCACCGGCGCAGCCGGACGAAGGTGGAGGTCCCCCCGCAGACCCGGTACAACATGCCCATCGAGGCGCTGTACACCGTGGTCCCGCTCATCATCGTCTCGGTGCTCTTCTACTTCACCGCGCGTGACGAGTCGAAGCTCCTCGCCCTCTCCAAGCCGGCGCACACGATCAACGTGATCGGCTTCCAGTGGAGCTGGGGCTTCAACTACGTCGAGAACGTGGACGGCGACGCGGCGACCCCGAAGGCGGGCGAGGTCCCCAAGGAGCTCTCCTCGCTCCCGGACCGCTTCACGAAGGCCTTCCCGGCGGGTGCCGAGGGCGTCTACGAGAAGGGCGTCCCGGGCGACCGGAACCCCCAGACGGGCAACCCGGGCCCGACCCTCGTCCTGCCCAAGGGCGAGAAGGTCCGCTTCATCCTGTCGTCCAACGACGTCATCCACTCCTTCTGGGTGGTCCCCTTCCTGTTCAAGCAGGACGTCATCCCGGGCCACACCAACGTCTTCGAGGTCACCCCGAGCCAAGAGGGCACCTTCATGGGCAAGTGCGCCGAGCTCTGCGGCGTCGACCACTCCCGGATGCTCTTCAACGTCAAGGTGGTCTCGCCCGAGAAGTACCAGGCGTACCTGAAGGAGCTGGCCGAGAAGGGCCAGACCGGCTTCCTGCCCGCCGGCATCCAGCAGACCGACCCGGCCCGGAATGCGGAAGTGAACAAACTGTGAGCATCCTCAACGAATCCCAGGGTGCCGCCGCAGCTGACTCGTACGAGAACGAGCTGCCGGTACGGCGCAAGCAGCCGGGCAACGTGGTCGTGAAGTGGCTCACCACCACCGACCACAAGACCATCGGCACGATGTACCTGCTGACGTCGTTCGTGTTCTTCATCATCGGCGGTCTGCTGGCGCTCTTCATGCGCGCCGAGCTGGCTCGTCCGGGTACGCAGATCATGTCGAACGAGCAGTTCAACCAGGCGTTCACCATGCATGGCACGATCATGCTGCTGATGTTCGCCACCCCGCTCTTCGCGGGCTTCGCGAACTGGATCATGCCGCTGCAGATCGGTGCGCCCGACGTGGCGTTCCCGCGGCTGAACATGTTCGCGTACTGGCTGTACCTCTTCGGCTCGACCATCGCGGTGGCCGGCTTCGTGACGCCGAACGGCGCCGCCGACTTCGGCTGGTTCGCCTACTCCCCGCTGTCGGACGCGGTCCGCTCGCCGGGCATCGGCGCCGACATGTGGATCATGGGTCTGGCCTTCTCCGGCTTCGGCACGATCCTCGGCTCGGTCAACTTCATCACCACGATCATCTGCATGCGCGCACCCGGCATGACGATGTTCCGCATGCCGATCTTCACCTGGAACGTGCTGCTGACCGGTGTCCTGGTCCTGCTCGCCTTCCCGGTGCTGGCCGCCGCGCTCTTCGCGCTGGAGGCCGACCGCAAGTTCGGTTCGCATGTGTTCGATGCCGCGAACGGCGGCGCATTGCTCTGGCAACACCTCTTCTGGTTCTTCGGACACCCAGAGGTGTACATCATCGCGCTGCCGTTCTTCGGAATCGTTTCCGAGATCATTCCGGTCTTCTCGCGCAAGCCGATGTTCGGTTACATCGGCCTGATCGCCGCGACGATCGCGATCGCCGGCCTCTCGGTGACCGTGTGGGCCCACCACATGTACGTCACCGGCGGTGTGCTGCTGCCGTTCTTCTCCTTCATGACCTTCCTGATCGCGGTACCGACCGGTGTGAAGTTCTTCAACTGGATCGGCACCATGTGGAAGGGTTCGCTGTCCTTCGAGACCCCGATGCTCTGGACGATCGGCTTCCTGGTCACCTTCACCTTCGGTGGTCTGACCGGCGTCATCCTGGCCTCGCCCCCGATGGACTTCCACGTCTCCGACTCGTACTTCGTCGTCGCGCACTTCCACTACGTCGTCTTCGGCACCGTGGTCTTCGCGATGTTCGCCGGCTTCCACTTCTGGTGGCCGAAGTTCACGGGCAAGATGCTGGACGAGCGCCTGGGCAAGATCACCTTCTGGACGCTGTTCATCGGCTTCCACGGCACGTTCCTGGTGCAGCACTGGCTGGGCGCCGAGGGCATGCCGCGTCGTTACGCGGACTACCTCGCGGCCGACGGCTTCACCACGCTGAACACGATCTCGACCATCAGCTCCTTCCTGCTCGGCATGTCGATGCTTCCGTTCATGTACAACGTCTGGAAGACGGCCAAGTACGGCAAGAAGGTCGAGGTCGACGACCCGTGGGGTTACGGCCGTTCGCTCGAGTGGGCGACCTCCTGCCCGCCGCCGCGGCACAACTTCCTCACCCTGCCGCGGATCCGCTCCGAGTCCCCGGCGTTCGACCTGCACCACCCGGAGATCGCGGCCCTCGACCACCTCGAGGACCACATCGCCGGCGGCACCGCGGCGCTCACCGGTGACAAGGAGGCCGGCAAGTGAAGATCCAGGGCAAGATGTTCCTCTGGCTCTCCTTCTTCATCCTGATCATGGCCGTCGTGTACGGCGTGTGGTCGAAGGAGCCCGTCGGCACCACCGCGCTCTTCCTGGCCTTCGGCCTGAGCGTCATGATCGGCTACTACCTGGCCTTCACGGCCAAGCGCGTCGACGAGATGGCCCAGGACAACCTGGAGGCCGACGTCGCCGACGAGGCCGGCGAGCTGGGGTTCTTCTCCCCGCACAGCTGGCAGCCGCTCTCGCTGGCCATCGGTGGCGCGCTCGCCTTCATGGGCGTCATCTTCGGCTGGTGGCTCATGTACTTCTCGGCCCCGATCATCGTGATCGGCCTGTGGGGCTGGGTGTACGAGTACTACCGCGGTGAGAACGCGAACCAGTAGGAGCACCCCGCGCGGCCGCGCCGCGTGAGCACACCTGGGGCCCGGACACCTCTTCGGAGGAGTCCGGGCCCCTCGTTTGCAGTCACCCCGCGCGCCGTAATTGTCATATCTTCATAGCGTTGGCTCCATGAACCACTCACCGCGTCTTTGGACGGTACTCAGCTGCTCCCTGCTGGTCGCGTCCCTCGGGGCCGGCGCCACCGCATGCGGGTCCGGCGACAAGAACCCGCTGTCAGCCCGCCCGTACGACGCGGGCGATCAGGTCGCCTTCAACCAGACCGCGGGCAGGCGCCCCGTGGACCCCGACAAGCCCCTCGAGATCACCGCCAAGGCCGGTGGCGGCCGGATCACCGACGTGCTGGCCGTGGACAGCCACGGCCGCCGCCTGGCGGGCGAACTGAGCGCCAAGGGCGACCGCTGGCACAGCACCGTCCCGATGGCCTCGGGAGTCCGCTACACCGTCACCGTGAGCACCGAGGACGAGCGGGGCGCTCCCGGGCAGCGCACGCTGACGTTCGACACCACCCCGTCCAAGGGGGTCCTCAAGGTCGAATTCGGCCCGGAGGAGGGCAAATACGGCGTCGGGCAGCCCCTCACGGCCGAGCTCAGCGAGCCGGTCAAGGACAAGGCCGCCCGCGCCATCGTGGAACGGGGCCTGATCGTCGACGCCCCGGCCGGCGTCGAGGGCGCCTGGCACTGGGTGGACGACAAGAACCTCCACTACCGGCCCAAGGACTACTGGCCCGCCCACTCCACCGTCTCCGTACGGAGCAACCTGGAGGGCATCAGGATCACCGACGAGCTCCACGGGGTCGCGGCCAAGCCCGTGAAGCTGGAGATCGGGGACCGGGTCGAGGTCACCACCGACGCCTCCGCGCACTACCTCACGTTCCGGCGCAACGGAGAAGTGATCAACACCATCCCGGTGACCACCGGAAAGCCCGGTTTCTCCACCCGCAACGGGATCAAGGTGGTGCTGGGCAAGCAGTACTTCGTCCAGATGCGCGGCGACACCGTGGGCATCGGCGGCAGTGAGTACTACAACCTGCCCGTCTACTACGCCACCCGCGTCACCTGGAGTGGTGAATACGTCCACGCCGCGCCGTGGTCCGTCGGCTCCCAGGGCTACGAGAACGTCAGCCACGGATGCACCGGCATGAGCACCGGCAACGCCGCCTGGTTCTACGAGAACATCACCGAGGGCGACATCGTCAAGGTGATCAACAGCATCGGCGACGACATGGACGTCTTCGGCAACGGCTTCGGCGACTGGAACATGGACTGGAAGGACTGGCGTCAGGGCAGCGCGCTGCTCAAGGGCACCGAGGAAGGCCGCCACCCGATGGACCAGGCCCGCCTGCGGCCCACCGTCTGAGGCAAGCGCCTGTGCGGGCCCACGGTCACCCGTGGGCCCGCAGGCACACCGTCAGGCGGCCGAGGAGGAGAGACGGGAGCGCAGCACGCCCGCCAGGGCCTCCGCGAACTCCACCGGGTCCACCGGAAGGGTGACGGCGGCGTCCGCGCGGCTCCACGTGGCCAGCCAGGCGTCCTGGGGGCGCCCCATCAGCAGCAGCACCGGCGGACACCGGAAGATCTCGTCCTTGATCTGCCGGCACACACCCATGCCCCCGGCCGGCACCGCCTCGCCGTCGAGCACGCACGCGTCGATGCCGCCCGCGTCCAGCTGCGTCAGCACCGCCGGCAGCGTCGCGCACTCCACGAACTCCACCGGCGGCAGGTCCGCGGCGGGCCGGCGCCCGGCCGCCAGCCGCACCTGCTCCCGGGTGCCCGCGTCGTCGCTGTAGACCAGAACCCGCGCAGTCGCCCGCATTTCGTTCCTCCACATGTCACGTGAATCACGTTGATGTTGCGCGGGATGCTACTCCTCCCGATGCGCTGTCAACATCGGTTCGGACATGTGCACGGGACATCCCACCGGGGTGATCTGATGGGCCGTTCGGGCCTTGCACACGCCCCTGACACTCCGAACGGCACCCCCCGGGGTGAGGGCGGGATAAGCGACCGACATAATGTCGGTCGTGGCGACAGCAACGACAGTAGATACCGGGCACGCGCACCCGACGGTCAACCGGCCGAACCTCGTCAGCGTCGGAACCATCATCTGGTTGAGTTCCGAGCTGATGTTCTTCGCGGCCCTCTTCGCGATGTACTTCACCCTGCGATCCGTGACAGGACCCGAGTACTGGACAGAGCAGGCCGAGTTCCTGAATCTGCCCTTCTCGGCGACGAACACGACGATCCTGGTGCTTTCCTCCCTCACCTGCCAGCTCGGCGTATTCGCCGCGGAGCGCGGTGACGTGAAGAAGCTCAGGACGTGGTTCATCATCACGTTCGTCATGGGTGCGATCTTCATTGGCGGCCAGGTGTTCGAGTACACCGAGCTGGTCAAGCACGAGGGCCTGAGCCTCTCGTCCGGTCCGTACGGCTCGGTGTTCTACCTGACCACCGGCTTCCACGGGCTGCACGTGACGGGCGGTCTCATCGCCTTCCTGCTGGTCCTCGGCCGGACGTACGCGGCCAAGAGGTTCACCCACGAACAGGCCACGTCGGCCATCGTCGTGTCCTACTACTGGCACTTCGTCGATGTCGTCTGGATCGGCCTCTTCGCCACGATCTACCTGATCAAGTAGCGAACACGTCACCGGGCAAGACCCGGCACTCCATCCAGACACACCGACGCAGAAGATCCTGACACCGGGGTAATCCGTGAAAAAGCTCTCCGCACGACGACGCCATCCGCTGGCGGCGGTCGTCGTTCTACTCCTCGCGCTGGCGGCCACTGGGGGGCTTTACGCCGCCTTCGCCCCCGCGGGCAAGGCGCAGGCCGATGAAACCGCCCAGTCCCTCGCCATCGAGGAGGGCAAGAAGCTCTACGCCGTGGGTTGCGCAAGCTGCCACGGAACCGGCGGTCAGGGTTCCTCTGACGGCCCGAGCCTGGTCGGCGTCGGCTCCGCGGCCGTCGACTTCCAGGTGAGCACGGGCCGCATGCCCGCCCAGCAGCCCGGCGCCCAGGTGCCGAAGAAGCCCGTCATCTACACCCAGGCGCAGATCGACCAGCTGGCGGCGTACGTCGCGTCCCTCGGCGCCGGTCCGATCACGCCGACCGCAAAGCAGTACGACCCGGCAGGTGCCGACATCGCCAAGGGTGGTGAGCTGTTCCGCAACAACTGCGCGCAGTGCCACAACTTCACTGGTGAGGGCGGCGCGCTGACGAACGGGAAGTACGCCCCCAACCTCGAGGGCGTCGACCCGAAGCACGTCTACGAGGCCATGCTCACCGGCCCGCAGAACATGCCCTCCTTCCCGGACCAGACCATGCCGGAGCAGCAGAAGAAGGACATCATCGCGTACCTCCAGAACGTGAACGGTGAGAAGTCGTCCAGCCCCGGTGGTCTCAAGCTCGGCGGCCTCGGCCCCGTGTCCGAGGGTCTGTTCGGCTGGATCTTCGCTCTGGGTGCGCTGATCGCTGTCGCCGTCTGGGTCGCGGCCCACACCGCTAAGGCCAAGAAGTCATGAGTAGCCAAGAGATTCCCGAAGAGAAGCACCTGCCGAGCGAGCAGGGCGACGCGCACCACGGTGCCGTGGCGGTCGCGGACGACCCGTTCGCCGACCCGGGCCTGCCGGTCCACAAGCCCCGCATCCAGGACATCGACGAGCGGGCGGCGAAGCGCTCCGAGCGCACCGTCGCGATGCTGTTCACGCTGTCCATGCTGGCCACGATCGGCTTCATCGCGTCCTACGTGATCTTCCCGGTCGAGAAGATCGTCTACATCTTCCCCATCGGGAAGGTCAGCGCGCTCAACTTCGCCCTGGGCATGACGCTGGGCACGGCCCTCTTCTGCATCGGCGCGGGCGCGGTCCACTGGGCCCGCACCCTGATGTCCGACGTGGAGGTCGCCGCCGAGCGCCACGAGATCGCCGCTCCGCCGGAGGTCAAGGCGCAGGTCCTGCAGGACTTCCGCGACGGCGCGAACGAGTCCGGCATCGGACGCCGGCCCCTGATCCGCAACACGATGCTCGGTGCGCTGGCGATGCTGCCGCTCTCCGCCGTCATGATCATGCGCGACCTGGGCCCGCTGCCCGAGGAGAAGCTGCGCAAGACCGTGTGGGCCAAGGGCAAGCTGCTCATCAACGACAACACGAACGAGCCGCTGCGTCCCGAGGACGTGCTCGTCGGGTCGCTGACCTTCGTCAGGCCGGAAGGCCTGGAGGAGGAGCAGCACGACTTCCAGACGCAGATCGCCAAGGCCGCCCTGATGATCGTCCGGATCAAGCCGGAGGACATCAAGGACAAGAAGGAGCTGGAGTGGTCCCACGACGGGATCGTCGCCTACTCCAAGATCTGCACCCACGTCGGCTGCCCGATCAGCCTGTACGAGCAGCAGACGCACCACGTGCTCTGCCCGTGCCACCAGTCCACCTTCGACCTCTCCGACGGCGCCCGTGTCATCTTCGGCCCGGCCGGTCACGCGCTTCCGCAGCTGCGGATCGGCGTGAATGACGAAGGCTTCCTCGAAGCGCTCGGCGACTTCGAAGAGCCCGTCGGTCCTGCATTCTGGGAGCGCGGATGAGCACCAGCGACAACAACGAGCGCAAGGCACCGGCCGGCGAGCGCGTAGCCGACTGGGCGGACGGCCGCCTGGGCATCTACGGCCTGGCCAAGGCCAACATGCGCAAGATCTTCCCGGACCACTGGTCCTTCATGCTGGGTGAGATCTGCCTCTACAGCTTCATCATCATCATCCTCACGGGTGTGTACCTGACGCTGTTCTTCCACCCGAGCATGAACGAGGTCGTGTACCACGGCTCGTACGTGCCGATGCAGGGCGTCATGATGTCCGAGGCCTTCGCCTCGACGCTCGACATCAGCTTCGACGTCCGCGGTGGTCTGCTGATCCGTCAGATCCACCACTGGGCGGCGCTGATCTTCGTCGCGGCCATGGTCGTGCACATGATGCGCGTCTTCTTCACCGGCGCGTTCCGCAAGCCGCGTGAGGTCAACTGGATCTTCGGCTTCCTGCTGCTGGTCCTCGGCATGTTCACCGGCTTCACCGGTTACTCGCTGCCGGACGACCTGCTCTCGGGTACCGGTGTCCGCTTCATGCAGGGCGCCATCCTGTCCGTCCCGGTCGTCGGCACGTACCTGTCTATGTTCCTGTTCGGCGGGGAGTTCCCGGGCGGCGACTTCGTCGCGCGGTTCTACTCGGTGCACATCCTGCTGCTGCCCGGCATCATGATGGGCCTGCTCGTGGCCCACCTGATCCTGGTCTTCTACCACAAGCACACCCAGTTCGCGGGTCCCGGCAAGACGAACAACAACGTCGTCGGCATGCCGCTGCTGCCGGTCTACATGGCCAAGGCCGGAGGCTTCTTCTTCCTGGTCTTCGGTGTCATCGCGGCCGTCGCGGCCATCGCCTCGATCAACCCGATCTGGGCGCTCGGCCCGTACCGCCCGGACCACGTGTCCACCGGTGCGCAGCCCGACTGGTACATGGGCATGCCGGAAGGCCTGATCCGTGCCATGCCCGGCTGGGAGATCAACCTGTGGGGCCACACGCTCGTCCTGGGCGTGTTCATCCCGCTGCTGCTCTTCCCGCTGGTGCTGGGTGCGATCGCCGTCTGGCCGTTCATCGAGTCCTGGGTCACCGGCGACAAGCGCGAGCACCACATCCTGGACCGCCCGCGCAACGTCCCGACCCGTACGGCCTTCGGTGTCGCCTGGATCGCGGAGTACATCGTGCTCCTCATCGGCGGTGGCAACGACATGTTCGCCCAGTACTTCCACCTGTCGATCAACTCGATCACCTGGTTCGTCCGGATCGGCTTCTTCGTCGTCCCGGTCCTCGCCTTCATCGTCACCAAGCGGATCTGCCTCGGCCTCCAGCGCCGGGACCACGACAAGGTGCTGCACGGTCGCGAGACCGGCATCATCAAGCGTCTGCCGCACGGTGAGTTCGTCGAGGTCCACGAGCCGCTCCCGGCCGGCCAGCTGCACAAGCTGACCGCGCACGAGCAGTACAAGCCGATCGAGATCGGCCCGACGGTCGACGAGAACGGTGTCGAGCGCAAGGTGAAGACCACGGAGAAGCTCCGCGCGAAGCTCAGCAAGGGCTTCTACGCCGAGAACAACCAGATTCCGAAGCCCACGGTGGAGGAGTACAAGGAGATCCAGGCCGGCCACGGCCACCACTGATCCCCTGCACGACCGTATGAGGGACTGATTTCGGTCAGTTCCGGTGTCGCCACGGTGAGAGCCCCGTCCAGTGTCCGGACGGGGCTCTTTGCCGTCTCCGGGGCTGGATAGGCTGGAGCCCTCCCATTCGACGTGGACACCTTGACGACCAGCAGGAGCGGACCATGAACGTTGTGACCCCGGCAGGCGGCGACAGCGTGGCGGCCCGTGGCTGGCCGGGCGTCCTCGAGGCCCTGCTGACCGGCCAGGACCTGCGCGCCGACGACACCGCCTGGGCCATGGACCGGATCATGCGGGGGGAGGCCACCGACGCCCAGATCGCCGGCTTCACCGTCGCGCTGCGGGCGAAGGGGGAGACGGTCGCGGAGATCAACGGCCTCGTACGGGCGATGTACGAGCACGCCAACCTGATCGAGGTCCCGGGCCGGACGGTGGACATCGTCGG
The DNA here is from genome assembly GCF_055588065.1 of Streptomyces sp. NPDC046308. Lineage (NCBI taxonomy): Bacteria > Bacillati > Actinomycetota > Actinomycetes > Kitasatosporales > Streptomycetaceae > Streptomyces > Streptomyces sp. NPDC046308. The sequence goes on along the minus strand of NZ_JBVJFB010000002.1, from coordinate 176,523 downwards.
CACGGGCGGCGACGGGGCCAAGACGGTGAACATCTCGACGATGTCGGCGGTCGTGGTGGCCGGAACCGGTGCCAAGGTCGTCAAGCACGGGAACCGGGCCGCCTCCTCCGCGAGCGGCTCTTCGGACGTCCTGGAAAAGCTCGGGGTGAACCTCAACCTGAGCCGGGAACGGGTCGTGGAGGTCGCCGAGGAGGCCGGCATCACCTTCTGCTTCGCGGTGAAGTTCCACCCGGCGCTGCGCCATGTGGCCGCGGCCCGCAAGGAGCTGGGTATCCGGACGTTCTTCAACGCGCTGGGCCCGCTGACCAACCCGGCCCGGGTGCGCTCCCAGGCGACCGGCGTGGCCGACCCCCGGATGGCCCCGATCATCGCGGGCGTCCTCGCCGAGCGGGGCTCGTCCGCGCTGGTCTTCCGCGGGGACGACGGCCTGGACGAACTGACCACGACGGCCACTTCGCGCATCTGGTGGGTCCGCGACGGCAAGGTCTCGGAGCAGTCCTTCGACCCGCGCGACATCGGCATCGGCCTGGTCGAGGTCTCGGCACTGGCCGGCGGCGACCCCTCGTACAACGCGGACGTGGCCCGCCGCCTGCTGGCCGGGGAGACCGGCCCGGTCCGCGAGGCCGTACTGCTGAACTCGGCGGCCGCCCTGGTCGCCCTGGACCCCGGTACGGGCACGCTGGAGGAGCAGCTCGCCGCCGGGCTGGTGCGCGCGGCGGAGTCCATCGACTCGGGCGCGGCGCGCGCGGCGCTGGAGCGCTGGGTGGCGGCGAGCAACGCCTGACCACCACCGGCCGAATCGAGCCAAGGCCCCGGTCCACCATGCGGACCGGGGTCTTGCGCGCGGGGGATCTTGTGGCAGGATGCTGACCAGGTCACGAGTGACAGCGTTCAGGCCCCGGCTTGCTGTCCGGCAACCCTCCTTCCGTGGCGGGGTGCCCCGGGTGATGACCAGGTCGTAGGCAGCAAGGCCTACGGCAAGCGCGGATCCCTCGAAACCAGGGGTCCTGGTCTTCTCGAGGAGCGTTTTCCGTGAGCAAGCGAATGCGATAGGGCGACTCCGCCCCTACTTCACCCCTCGGATCAGGGTCACTTCCGTGTACCCCCGCCGACCGTTCCGGTCCGGCCCGAGGGCTCTCCCGTACCGCCTCCGGACTCCGTCCGTGGGACCCCAGGACGGCCGCACGGCCGTACCCGCGTACGGGCACTCCGAAGCCATTCAGCCCTGCCTGCCGGGAGATACCGCCATGTCCGCATTCCTGAACGCCGTCGCCACCCCCGTCGCCACCGCCGAGGGCCCCGCCTGTGCCGAGCCGCTGCCGGTGCTCGGCCGGGACGTCACCGTCCCGCTCGTCACCGGCGGCGAGGTCACCTACGCGGCCCTGGACTACGCCGCCAGTGCCCCGGCGCTCCAGCGGGTCTGGGACGACGTGGCCGCCTACGCCCCGTACTACGGCAGCGTGCACCGCGGCGCCGGGTACCTCTCGCAGCTCTCCACCGACCTCTTCGAGCAGAGCCGCGTCACGGTCGCCGAGTTCCTCGACTGCCGCCCCGGCGACCAGGTGGTCTTCACCCGGTCCACCACCGACTCGCTGAACCTCCTCGCCGCCGTGCTCCCCGCCGACTGCCAGGTCTTCGTCTTCGAGACCGAGCACCACGCCTCGCTGCTGCCCTGGACGAACGCGCAGGTCACCTACCTCAACGCCCCCCGCACCCCGGACGAGGCCGTCGCCACCCTGGAGCGGGCCCTCGCCGACCGGGAGCCCTATGGGCCGGCCCTGGTCTGCGTCACCGGGGCGTCCAACGTCACCGGTGAACTGTGGCCGGTGAAGGAACTCGCCGCCGCCGCGCACGCCCACGGCGCACGGATCGTCCTGGACGCCGCCCAGCTGGCCCCGCACCACCCCGTCTCGGTCCGGGACCTGGACGTGGACTGGGTCGCCTTCTCCGGACACAAGCTCTACGCGCCCTTCGGCTCGGGCGTGCTCGCCGGCCGCGCGGACTGGCTCCAGCAGGCCGAGCCGTACCTGGCGGGCGGCGGCGCCTCCCGCAAGGTGGCCCGGCGCGAGGACGGCGGCGTGGACGTCGAGTGGCACACCACGGCCGCCCGCCACGAGGCCGGCTCCCCGAACGTCATCGGCGTCTACTCCATCGCCTCCGCCTGCCGGGCCCTGACCGAGGCCGGCTTCGACGACCTGGTCGCCCGCGAGCAGCACCTCATCGCGAAGGTCCGCGACGGCCTCGCCGAGGTCCCGGCGGTCCGCGTCCTGTCCCTCTTCGGCGACGACGCCCCGCGCGTCGGCGTCATCTCCTTCGTCGTGGACGGCTGGAACAGCTCCCACTTCGCCGCCGCGCTGTCAGCGGAGTACGGGATCGGCGTCCGCGACGGCCTGTTCTGCGCCCACCCACTGGTCCGCACCCTGCTCGGCAGCGAGCCGCAGGCGCAGGGCGAATGCGGAGCCCCGGAGGCCGCCGCGGGGGAGAGCTCCCTGAACGCGATCCGCGTCAGCTTCGGCGCGGGCACCCCCGACGAGCACGTCGAGCGCTTCGTCGGCGCGGTGAAGGAACTGGTCACCTCCGGAGCCAAGTGGCAGTACCGCACGGAGGAAGGCCGCTGCGTCCCGGCGGTGTGACCTGCGGTCCGCTCGGCAGGTCTGGGGCGGTGCCCCGGCGGTGTCACCTGCGGTCGGCTCGGCAGGTCTGGGGCGGTGCCCCGGCGGGGTGACCTGCGGTCGGCTCGGCAGGTCTGGGGCGGTGCCCCGGCGGGGTGACCTGCGGTCCGCTCGGCAGGTCTGGGGTGGTGCCCCGGCGGGGTGACCTGCGGTCGGCGCGGCAGGGTGGGGTGGTGCCCCGGCGGAATGTCTCCTCGTCGTCGCGCCTGCGGGGATCGCTGCGACGGGTGAGGGCGGTTGCGCGCTCCTCCTGCGGGGACACTCCACCGTGTCCCCACCCCACGGCCGGCGCGGGGGAGCGGGGGCGCGCAGGGGCGTCCCCGCAGGAGGAGCGCGCAACCGCCCTCACGGCCGTGATGGGCCCGCAGGCGCGACGACGAGGAGTCGTCCCGGAGGGACCCCGCGGTCGGCCCGACGGCTCACGCCACTGCTCGGGGGCACCAAACCCAGCCCCGCCGGCGTTTGAGGCGTCGCGAAGCCGGGGCTACGCGGCGCCCGATACCCGCCCAGCCCGCCGCAGGCGTCGAGGCCGGGGCTACTCGGCGGCCCGATACCCGCACGGCACAGCGCTAAGCGTCGAGGCCGATCGCGAACGCCGCCTCCAGGTCGTGCTGCGAGTACGTGCGGAACGCGACGTGGGTGTCCGTCGCCTCGACGCCCGGGATCTTGCTGATGCGGCCCGGGATGATGTCCGCCAGGTTCTCGTGGCGGGCCACGCGGACCAGCGCGATCAGGTCGTACGTCCCCGTGACGGAGTAGACCTCGCTGACGCTGTCCAGCGCGGCGATCGACTCGGCGATCTCGGGGATGCGGTCCACGCTGGTCTTGATGAGCACGATCGCGGTGATCACGGCTGGCTGTCTCCCTCGGTGGCCGTCGCTGGTCGCCTCACTCTAGTCGCACCCCGATAACGGGCCCACGCGTAGAGGAAGCCGACCGAGAAGCCCACCAGATGGGCCAGGTAGGCGACCCCGGGGCCGCTGTCCGCCCGCTGCGCGGCGACCCCTTGGAGGGCGAACCAGAACAGCAGCACGAGCCACGCCGGGAACCGCAGCGGCAGGAAGAACAGGAAGGGGAACAGGCTCGTCACCCGCGCCCGCGGGAGCAGGTAGAGGAAGGCGCCCAGCACCGCCGAGATGGCTCCGGACGCCCCCACCAGGGTCTGCGCGGACCCGGCGTTGGCCGCCGCGTACGCCGCCAGCGCCACGTACCCCGTACAGAGGTAGAAGACGAGGAACCCGGGGCGGCCCATCCGTTCCTCCGCCATCGCCCCGAAGACGTGGAGGAAGAGCATGTTCCCGAGCAGGTGCAGCCAGCTGCCGTGGACGAACAGCGCCGTCAGCGGGGTCAGCCAGGCGCGCGGGGTGCCCGTGAAGAGCTCGTCCGGGACCACGCCCCAGCGCCGGAAGTACGCGGTCCCGGCGGCCAGCAGCTCGTCGCCCGTCCCGTAGACCGGGTTCAGGCCCGAGGCGGGGCCGAGTACGAACACCACACCGCAGCCCGCGATCAGCGCATGGGTGACCACCGGTCCCCGGGCGGCCTCGCGTAGGGCCCGCCACCTTACGATCATGTGACAGAGCATGACGCAACGAGACCCACCTGAGGCGGTGGCAGGCCGTAGGGTTACGAGCTGCGGTCCGCCGGCCGGTGAAGACTCGCGCAGACGGCGGCGCGGACGGCTTTAATTGAATCAGCTACGAAGGAGAGAGCGGCCTGATGACGGTTCCCCAGCCGACCGACACCACCCGGTGGCGCTGCACCCTGTGCGGCAACCTCACGCGCTTCGACGTCACCCGTTCGTCGAAGGTCGTCGAGTACGTCCACCTGGACCTCGCCGGGGAGCCCAAGGTCGAGGAGCGCGAGGTGGTCAATGAGACCATCGAGTCGGTCCGCTGCCGCTGGTGCAACGCGGTGGACCAGATCGAGCTCGTGGACAGGCCGGGCGCGGACTCCTGACGGAGGCGTGCCCGCAGGTAGATCACGGTAGGGGTGACGGATTGTGGAGCCAGCAAGCGGCGCTGAGCCGGCCGACGCGGCCGGCGACGCCGCCGAGGCGCTCGACCGCCCGCTGCCGGAAGGCGTGCGGCGGCGGGTCGTCGCGCTCGTCTCGGACGCCTTCGGCGCGCTGACGGTCGCGGACCTGCCGGCGCAGCTGCGCCAGTACGCCCGTTTCACCCCGACCCGGCGCGCCAAGTTCGCGGGCAACGCCATGGCCACGGCGGTCGAGACCGACGCCGTGTTCCGCGGTCGGGTCGCCGAGAAGCTGCGCGAGGCGCAGGCCGAGCTGGCCGCGGCCCTGGAGTCGGGTGCGCCGCCCGCCGCCGCGGATCCGCTGGACGTCGCGGCCGCCGCGTTCGTCCTGCGGCCGGCCGGCTGGGTCAAGCTGGTGGCCGCCGCGGGCGAGGAGGCGCAGCGCGCCGACGCCGAGCGGGTCGGCGAGGAGACCCGGCGCGAGCTGGAGCGGCTGCGCGAGGAGCTGGCCCACGCCCGTGAGCTGCAGCGTTCGGGCGGTGAGCACGTGCGCGTGGAGCTGGACGCGGCCCGCAAGGAAGCGGAATCGCTTCAGCGCAAGCTGCGCAGCGCGCTCAGCGACGTCAAGCGCGGTGAGGCGGCCCTGCGCAAGCTGACCGCCGAGGTCGACGGGATCCGCGGCGAGGCCGCCGCCCGGGTGGCCGCCGCCGAGAGCGAGGGCCGGCGGCTCAAGTCCCGCCTCGCGGAGGTGGAGGCGGCGCTGGAGACCTCGCGCCGGGCCACCCGCGAGGGGCGCAGCATCGAGGACATGCGGTTGCGGCTGCTGCTGGACACCGTGCTGGACGCGGCCCAGGGGCTGCGCCGCGAGCTGGCGCTGCCGCCCGTGAACACGCGCCCGGCGGACACCGTGGACGCGGTGGAGCCGGGCCGGATGACGCCGAAGGACATCGCGGCGCGCGCCCTGTCGGAGACCGATCCGGCGCTGCTGGACCAGCTGTTGGCGCTGCCCCAGGCCCATCTGGTGGTCGACGGCTACAACGTGACCAAGACCGGCTATCCGACGATGCCGCTGGAGAAGCAGCGGCTGCGGCTGCTGGGCGGGCTGTCGATGCTGGCCGCGCAGACGGGCGCGGAGATGACCTGTGTCTTCGACGGCGCGGAGCTGGCCGCCCCGGTGCTGCTCGCCCCGCCGCGCGGGGTGCGGGTGCTGTTCTCCAAGGCGGGGGTGACGGCGGACGAGCTGATCCGCCAGCTGGTGCGCGCCGAGCCGCCCGGCCGGCCGGTGGTCGTGGTGTCCACCGACCGGGAGGTCGCCGACGGGGTGGCCAAGGCGGGCGCGCGGCCGGTGGCGTCCGCTTTGCTCCTGAAGCGGCTTTCGCGCGTTTCGTAACTCCCCTCCTGAATGCCGGAATTGACCGGCACCCTGGCGAACGTACCGTCAAGTGCCCTGCACAGAGCGTGCGCTGTAGGTAAAGAACCTGGTCGGGGAGCGCATTTTTTCCCGACGGGATTTGAACTGATCACAGCAAGGTCACTAGTGTGCGTTCAAACCTTCGTGCGGTGGATCACTCATTCGGAGTGGCGGCGAAGGTGCTGCCGAGTTGCGTTCTTCGGCGGCTCTAGGAAGAAGGAGCTCGCCTCCGTGGCGTCCCACCGTCGACCCAAGCAGCCGAACCGCACTCGTGTGACCGTGCTCGGCGCCACCGCGGCGGCCGTGGTCGCCCTCACCTCCCAGAGCGCCTCCGCCGCCCCCGCGAAGCCGACCAAGGACGAGGTCAAGACCCAGGTCGACGCCCTCTACGAAGAGGCGGAGCAGGCCACCGAGAAGTTCAACGGGGCCAAGGAGCGCCAGGAGACGCTGGAGAAGGAGATAGCCCAGCTCCAGGACCAGGTCGCGCGCGGCCAGGGCGACCTCAACGAGCTGCGCAGCACCCTCGGTTCGATGGCCAGCGCCCAGTACCGCAACGGCGGCATCGATCCCTCCCTCGCCCTCCTCCTCTCCGAGGACCCCGACAGCTACCTCGACAAGGCCTCCTCCCTCGAGCACTTGAGCGGCAAGCAGGTCGAGGCGGTCCAGAAGATCCAGGCCAAGCAGCGCAGCCTCGCGCAGCAGCGCCAGGAGGCCGCCGGCAAGCTCGCCGACCTCGACGCCACCCGCAAGGAGCTGGCCGAGAAGAAGAAGGTCTCCACCGACAAGCTCGCCGCGGCCCAGGCCCTGCTCAACACCCTGACCGCGCAGGAGCGCGCGGCCATCAAGGACGACGAGTCGCGCGCCAGCCGCGCCGACGGCCAGCGCGTCGACCTCGGCAACGTGAAGGCCTCCGGCCGCGCCGGAGCCGCACTCGAGGCCGCGAAGACCAAGCTGGGCTTCACCTACCAGTCCGGCGGCACCGGCCCCAACGTCTTCGACTGCTCCGGGCTGACCCAGTGGGCGTACAAGCAGGCCGGTGTCAACATCAGCCGCGTCACCTACACCCAGGCCAACGACGGCACCCGTATCGGCCGCAGTCAGCTGCAGCCCGGTGACCTGGTCTTCTTCTACGGGGACCTGCACCACGTCGGCCTGTACGCCGGCAACAACATGACGCTGCACGCCTCCAACCCGCGCGGCGGCATCAAGTACGAGTCGATGGACAACATGCCGTTCCAGTTCGGCGTCCGCATCGGCTGACGCGCCGCACACCGCCCATCCGGGCGAATTCCGCGGCCCCTTCGCGACCCCACGCCCCGCCGGTGACCTGCGTCTCCTGCGGGGCGCCGCCGTGTGTGCCCTCCGACGGTCGTTGGTCGGCGTGTGAGCGTCCGGCTACTGTCTGCCAGCGCGGAACCCGGCACAAGGCCGTCCACGGGGGGCGGACCCGGGCCACACACAGCGGAAGGGAGCGGTTTCACGTGGCGTCCCATCGCCGGAGCGGGCTCGGCAGCCTCGACCGGAACGCGAAGGTCACCGTCCTCACCGCCGCCGCGGCCACGGCCGCGGTCGCCATGACGGGCGCACCCGCCGGCGCCGCCCCCGGCCTCCCGTACGAGCCCGGCGGCGCGGCGAGGACCGGAGTCAGCGCCCAGGTCGACAAGCTCTTCGAAGAGGCCGAGCAGGCCACCGAGCAGTTCAACGAGGCCGGGGAGAAGGCCGACCGGCTGCGCGCCGAGGTCAACCGGGCCCAGGACGCGGTGGCCCGCGGCCAGGAGCGCATCAACACCATGCGGGGCGTCCTCGGTACCTTCGCCGGGGCCCAGTACCGCAGCGGCGGCATCGACCCCGCCGTCGGCCTGATGCTGGCCGAGGACCCCGACGCCTACCTGGCGCAGGCCGCCGCCCTGGACCGGCTGACCAGCCGTCAGGCCCGGCAGCTCGACGAACTCCGAGAGGAACAGCGCCGGCTCGGCCAGGAGCGCCGCGAGGCCTCCCGCAAGCTCGCCGAACTCGACGCCCTGCGCTCCGACGTGGCCCGGCACAAGCGCTCCGTCACCGCGAAGCTCGCCGCCGCCCGGCGGCTGCTCAACGCCATGCCGTCCGAGGAGCGGGCCGACTTCGAGCGCTCCTCGCGCTCCGCCGGCCGCGCCGACGTCCTGCCCGACCTGCCCTCCTTCGGCCCGTCGTCCGGGCGCGCCGCGGCCGCCGTGATGGCGGCCCGCTCGGCGGTCGGCCGCCCCTACGTGTGGGGCTCCACCGGTCCCTCCGGCTTCGACTGCTCCGGCCTGATGGTCTGGTCGTACCGGCAGGCGGGGGTCTCCCTGCCCCGCACCTCGCAGGCCCAGCGGCACGCCGGACGGCAGGTGCCCCTGTCGCAGGCCCGCCCCGGCGACCTCGTGACGTACCGCTCGGACGCCAGCCACGTCGGCATGTACGTCGGCAACGGCCAGGTCGTGCACGCCCCGTACCCCGGGGCCCGGGTGCGCTACGACCCCGTCGGGATGATGCCCGTGTCCTCGGTGACCCGCCCCTGACGGCTGTCCGCCGGGCCCCGCCCGCGCCGCTTGCCCCGACCCCGGCCGGGGGCCCGTCACCCGGACCGTGCGTACGATCGGCGGATGCTCCCGGTCCGCCGTCTCGTCCGTGTCCTGCCGCTGCTGCCGCTGCTGTGCGTGCTGCTCGCCGGCTGCGCGGCGCGGCCGGCCGACACGACCGGGCGCGACGTCCGCGCGGCCGTGGCCGACTGGTCGCGGGTGCCGCCCGAGAGGCTTTCCGGGATCCCGCTCGACGGCTGGGCGTACGAGGTCGCCTCGGTGCACCGCGACGGCGCACGGGCCCTCGTACGGGCCGAGCTGCGCTACCGGCTGACCGGCTACGACACGGCCCCGGGCGGCTCGGGGCGCGAGCTGGAACTCGAACGCGCGGCGGGCGGCGGCCCCTGGCGGGTGCGCGCCGACCGGCCCGCGCCGGGAGCGCTGCCGCAGCTGTGGGACCAGGGGCCGGTGTCGGTGGTCCGCGGAACGCACTCCCTGGTCCTGGGCGGCGCCGGTCAGTCCGCCGAGGCGCTGGCCGCGATCGCCGCCGAGGCGGACCGGGCGGTTCCCGCGGCGAGCGCCGCCTGGCCCCGGCCCTGGGCCGGACGGGTGGTGGTGCTGGTCCCCGGGTCCCTGGAGCGGATGGCGCAGCTGCTCGGCCGGCCCGCCGACGCGTACCGGGGCATGGGCGCCGTCACCACCGGCCGGGCGGGCGCCGGGCCGGCCCCCGCGGACCGGGTGGTGATCAACCCGGAGGGGTACGCCGAGCTCGGCGAGGCGGGCCGGCGGGTCATCCTGACCCACGAGGTCACCCACGTGGCCACCCGGGCGGCGACCTCCGCCACGACCCCGCTGTGGCTCTCCGAGGGCTTCGCGGACTGGGCGGCGTACCGGGGCACCCCCACCACCCCGGAGCAGGGCGCCCCGGCGCTGGCCCGGGCGGTACGGCGCGGCGAGGTGCCGGCCGGGCTGCCCCGGACGGAGGACTTCGCCTTCGGCGGCGAACCGGAGGCGCTGGCCCGGGCGTACGAGGGGGCGTGGCTGGCCTGCCGGCTCATCGCGGACCGGTGGGGCGGGGCGGCGCTCGTGGACCTGTACGAGAAGGCCGGGCGCGAGCCGTGGCCTACGGCGCTGCGCGAGGCGCTGAGGACGGACCCGGCCGGGCTGACGAAGGAGTGGCAGGAGGCCCTGCGGGAGCAGTTCCGCTGAGGGCGTCCGGTACGTTGGCAGCGATGCACAAGACGCTGATCGTGACCAACGACTTCCCGCCGCGACCCGGCGGCATCCAGGCCTTCCTGCACAACATGGCGCTGAGGCTGGATCCCGACCGGATCGTCGTCTACGCCTCCACGTGGAAGCACGGCGCGGAGGGCCGCGAGGCCACCGCCGCCTTCGACGCGGAGCAGCCCTTCCAGGTGGTCCGCGACCGTACGACGATGCTGCTGCCCACCCCGCGCGTGACGCGGCGGGCGGTGGGCCTGCTGCGCGAACACGGCTGCGAGTCCGTGTGGTTCGGCGCGGCGGCCCCGCTCGGTCTGATGGGCCCGGCGCTGCGGCGCGCGGGCGCCCGGCGGATCGTGGCAACCACGCACGGGCACGAGGCGGGCTGGGCCCAGCTGCCGGCGGCGCGGCAGCTGCTGCGGCGCATCGGCGAGGGCACGGACACGCTGACCTACCTGGGGGAGTACACGCGCTCGCGGATCGCCTCGGCGGTGACGGGGCGGGCGGCGGCCCGGATGGTGCAACTCCCGCCGGGGGTGGACGAGAAGACCTTCCACCCGGAATCGGGCGGGGCGGAGGTCCGGGCGCGGCTCGGGCTGACCGACCGCCCGGTGGTCGTCTGCGTCTCGCGCCTCGTTCCCCGCAAGGGGCAGGACACGCTGATCGAGGCGATGCCGCGGATCCTGGCGGCGGTGCCGGACGCGGTGCTGCTGATCGTGGGCGGCGGGCCGTACGAGGGGGACCTGCGGGCGCTCGCGGTCTCCACCGGGGTCGCGGACTCGGTGGTCTTCACGGGGGCGGTCCCGTGGTCCGAACTGCCCGCCCACTACGGCGCGGGCGACGTCTTCGCGATGCCGTGCCGGACCCGGCGGGGCGGGCTGGACGTGGAGGGGCTCGGCATCGTCTACCTGGAGGCCTCGGCCACGGGTCTGCCGGTGATCGCGGGCGACTCCGGCGGGGCGCCGGACGCGGTGCTGGACGGGGAGACGGGCTGGGTCGTGCGGGGCGGGTCCCCCGAGGAGGCGGCGGACCGGATCGTCACCCTGCTGAAGGATCCGGAGCTCCGCCGCCGGATGGGCGAGCGTGGCCGGGAGTGGGTCGAGGAGAAGTGGCGCTGGGACCTCCTGGCGGACCGCCTGCGCGAGCTGCTGTAACGGGCCGTGTGCGGCGCCGCTGCCGGGGGCCGGCCCCCGGACCCTCCCCCAGCCACCGCTGGGGGTACCCCCAGCGCCTCAAACGCCGGCGAGGCCGGGTATCGCCGCTGCCGGGGGGCTGCGCAGCCACGTCTGACTGTTCCTCGGATGTCTGTCAATACCGCGTCTGGGCGGACGGCCGGATTCCGCCCATGATGCGGCCATGACACCCAATCTGACGCGCCGTCACCTCCTGGGGCTCGGCGCCCTCTCGACCGCCTCCGCGCTCGGTTTCACACGGATCGGCGCGGCCTCCGCCGCCGCCGTCGAACCCGCCGCGGCCCAGTACGCCCCCGCCATCGTCGTCGGCTCCGGCTACGGCTCCGCCGTCGCCGCCCTGCGGCTCGGGCAGGCCGGCGTGCGGACCGTCGTCCTCGAGATGGGCCGGCTCTGGGACGGGCCTGGGCCCGACGGCAAGGTCTTCCCCTCCACCTCCGCGCCCGACCACCGCTCCATGTGGTTCCGCACCCGCACCGAAGCCCCGCTCGCCCAGTTCCTCTGGCTCGACGTGGTCAACCGCGACATCAGCCCTTACCCGGGAGTGCTGGACCGGGTGAACTTCGGCGACATGTCCGTGTACGTGGGCCGCGGCGTCGGCGGAGGGTCGCTGGTCAACGGCGGCATGGCGCCGACCCCCCGGCGCTCGTACTTCTCCGAGGTGCTGCCACAGGTCGACGCCGACGAGATGTACGGCACGTACTACCCCCGGGCCCGCGCCATGCTCGGCGTCAACGACATCGACCCGGCCTGGTTCGAGTCCACGGAGTGGTACCGCTTCGCCCGGATCTCCCGCAAGCACGCCCAGAACACCGGCCTGAAGACCGTCTTCGTGCCCAACGTCTACGACTTCGCGTACATGAAGCGCGAGGCGGCCGGCGCCGTCCCCCGGTCGGCGCTGGCCGGTGAGGTCATCTACGGCAACAACCACGGGAAGAAGAGCGTCGACAAGACCTACCTCGCGGCCGCCCTCGGCACCGGCAACGTCACCATCGAGACCATGCAGCGCGTGGTCGGCGTACGGCAGGACCCCGCCGGGGGCTACGTGCTGACCGTGCGGACCAGCGACGTCACCGGACGGGTCACCCAGGTCCGCGAACTCGGCTGCCGGCAGCTGTTCCTGGGGGCGGGCAGTCTCGGCACCACCGAGATCCTGCTGCGGGCCCGCGAGAGCGGCACGCTGCCCGCGCTCGACGCCGCGGTCGGGCGCGGCTGGGGCCCCAACGGCAACATCATGACCGCCCGGGCCAACCACCTCTGGGACACGGTCGGCGCCAACCAGGCCACCATGCCCGCCCTGGGCATCGACGACTGGGACAACGCCGCCAACCCGGTCTTCGCCGAGATCGCCCCGCTCCCCATGGGGCTGGAGCACTGGATCTCGATGTACCTGGCCATCACGAAGAACCCGGAGCGCGGGCACTTCACCTACGACGCCGCCACCGACTCGGCCCGCCTCAACTGGCGCAGGGACCAGAACGCGCCCTCGGTCAACGCGGCCAGGAACCTCTTCGACCGCGTCAACCGGCGGAACTTCACGATGTACCGGTACGACCTCTTCGGCGGCAACAGGGCCTTCGCCGACAACTTCACCTACCACCCGCTCGGCGGCTGCGTGCTCGGCGACGCCACCGACGCGTACGGGCGGGCGAAGGGGTACCAGGGGCTGTACGTGGTGGACGGCTCCCTGATCCCCGGGTCGCTCGGCGTGAACCCCTTCGTGACCATCACCGCCCTCGCGGAGCGGAACATGGCCAGGATCCTCGCCGAGGACCCCCGCTGACCGGGACCGACCGGGGCTAGCCCCGGTACAGCGCGTCGATCTCGTCCGCGAAGTCCTTCGCCACCACGTTGCGCTTCAGCTTCAGCGACGGCGTGATGTGGCCCGACTCCTCCGTGAACTGGGAGGGCAGAATGCGGAATTTCCGCACCGATTCCGCCTTGGACACCGCCGCGTTGCCGTCGTCCACCGCCTTCTGGACGGCGGCGACGAGGTCCGCGTCCTCGCGCAGCTCCGCCGCCGTGACCCCGGCCGGCTTGCCGTTCTCCGCGGCCCAGCGGCCGAGGAACTCCTCGTCGATGGTGACCAGCGCGGCCACGAACGGCCTCGCGTCGCCCACCACCATGCACTCCGCGACCAGCGCGTGCGCCCGGATCCGGTCCTCGATCACGGCGGGTGCGACGTTCTTGCCGCCCGCGGTGACGATGAGTTCCTTCTTGCGCCCGGTGATCGCGAGGTAGCCGTCCTCGTCGAGGGTGCCGACGTCGCCGGTGTGGAACCAGCCGTCGGTCAGCGCCTCGGCGGTCGCCGTCTCGTTCTGCCAGTAGCCGTTGAAGACGTGCTCGCCGTGCAGCAGCACCTCGCCGTCGTCCGCGATGCGCACCACGGAGCCCGGCAGCGGCTGGCCGACCGTACCGATCTTCGTCTTGTCCCACGGGTTGAAGGCCGTGGCCGCGCAGGACTCCGTCAGGCCGTAGCCCTCCAGCACGGTGAAGCCGATGCCGCGGAAGAAGTGGCCCAGGCGCTCGCCCAGCGGGGCGCCGCCGGAGATCGCGTACTCGCCGCGCCCGCCGAGCACCGCGTGCAGCTTGCTGTAGACCAGCTTGGAGAAGAGCTTGTGCTTGAGCCTCAGGCCGAAGGACGGGCCGCCCGGGGCGTCCAGCGCCCGGCTGTAGGCGATCGCCGTCTCGGCGGCGGCGTCGAAGATCCTGCCCTTGCCGTCGGCCTGGGCCTTGGCGCGCGCCGAGTTGTAGACCTTCTCGAAGACGCGCGGCACACCGAGGATCAGGGTGGGCCGGAAGGACTGGAGCTCGTCGGTCAGGTTCTTGATGTCCGGTACGCAGCCCAGGCGGATCGGCGCCAGCACGGCCGCCACCTCCACCAGGCGGCCGAAGACGTGCGCGGCCGGCAGGAAGAGCAGCACGGAGCACTCGCCGGTGCGGAAGAGCGGGCTGAGGCGCTCCACCACGTTGCCGCACTCGGCGAAGAAGTTGCGGTGGGTCAGCACGCAGCCCTTGGGGCGGCCGGTGGTGCCCGAGGTGTAGACGATGGTGGCCGGGTCGTCGGCGCCCGCGAGGCTGCTGCGCTCGTCGATCTCTTCGTCGGTGATCCCGGCGCCGGCGGCCTTCAGCGTGTCCAGCGCGCCCTGCTCGATCTCCCAGACCTCGCGCAGTTCGGGGAGACGGTCGCGCAGCGAGGCCACGGACGCGCTGTGCGCCGGGCTCTCCACGATGACCGCCACGGCGCCGGAGTCGCCGAGGATCCACTGGACCTGCTCGGGGGAGCTGGTCTCGTACACGGGGACGGTGACGCCGCCCGCGCTCCAGATCGCGAAGTCGAACAGCACCCACTCGTAGCGGGTGCGGGAGATGAGGGCGACCCGGTCACCCGGCCGGATGCCGGCCGCGACGAGGCCCTTGGCCGCGGCGCGGACCTCGGCCAGGAACTCCGTCGCGGTCACGTCCTGCCACCGGCCGTCGGCGGCCTTGCGGCTCATGACGGCGGTGTCGGGATGCTGAGCGGCGTTGCGGCGGATGAGATCCGTCAGGTTCCCGTCCGACGGGACCTCGTACAGGGCCGGAAGGCTGAACTCGCGCAAGACTGCTGCTCCTCTGGGCGCCATCGCCACCATGTGGACCGAGCGGACGTTACCCACCGGTAGTGGGTTCCCGATAGAGGGAACCGGCCAGATGTTCCGTGCGTCACATTCTGTCCTCGCACTGCCTGGCCCTCACGTGCCGACACTAGTCGACCCCTTCGGCGACTCGGAAGTAACCGCAGGTCCGGCCGCCTCTGCCACCCCCTCTACCAGGCGCTGCCCGGCCCCCCTAGGGTGGGCGGCATGGGTGGCAGCATGCGGAGCGGGCAGAGCGGCGCGAGCGGATCGAGCCGGACCGGCGGGCCGGGACGCACGCGGGTCCACGTCGTGAGCGACGTACACGGCAACTCCGAGGCGCTCGCCCGTGCGGGAGAAGGGGCCGACGCCCTGATCTGCCTCGGCGACCTCGTCCTCTTCCTCGACTACGCCGACCACTCGCGCGGGATCTTCCCCGACCTGTTCGGCGTCGAGAACGCCGACCGGATCGTCGAGCTGCGCACAGCCCGCCGGTTCGAGGAGGCCCACGCCTTCGGGCGGAGCCTCTGGGCCGGGCTGGACCGGGACCGGCTGATCGAGGGCGCGGTGCGCCGCCAGTACGCCGAGATGTTCGCCGCCTTCCCCAACCCGACGTACGCCACCTACGGCAATGTCGACATCCCGGGTCTGTGGCCGGAATACGCCGACCGCGACGGCCTCACCGTCCTCGACGGCCAGCGCGTCGAGATCGGCGGCCGCGTCTTCGGCTTCGTCGGCGGCGGGCTGCCCTCGCCGATGCGGACCCCGTACGAGGTGAGCGTCGAGGAGTACGCCGCCAAGGTGGAGGCGCTCGGCGAGGTGGACGTCCTGTGCTCCCACATCCCGCCGGAGGTGCCCGAGCTCTGCTACGACACGGTCGCGCGCCGGTTCGAACGCGGCAGCGAGGCCCTGCTGGCCGCCATCCGCCGCACCCGCCCCCGGTACGCCCTCTTCGGGCACGTGCACCAGCCGCTGGCACGGCGGATGCGGATCGGGGCCACGGAGTGCGTGAACGTCGGCCACTTCGCCTCGACCGGCCGGCCGTGGGTGCTGGAATGGTGACCGGCGGCCGGTTCCCGACGGCCCCCAGCGGGCCCAGGGAGGCCCTGGAGTGGCGGAGTCCGCACGCGCGGTAGCCTTCACGCGGCGGCCGGAGGCCGCACACATCCTCGAAACACTCCACGGAGGAGCCACCGCGATGGCGGAACACACCAGCTCAAGCATCACGATCGAGGCTGCGCCCAGCGACGTGATGGCCGTGATCGCCGACTTCGCCCGCTACCCCGAATGGACCGGCGAGGTGAAGGAGGCCGAGGTGCTGGCCACCGACGCCGAGGGGCGCGCCGAGAAGGTCCGCCTGCTGCTCGACGCCGGCGCGATCAAGGACGACCACACCCTCGCCTACACCTGGAAGGGCGCGGACGAGGTCAGCTGGACCCTGGACAAGTCCCAGATGCTGCGCCAGCTGGACGGCTCGTACCGGCTGGCCCCGGTGGACGGCGGCAAGCGTACCGAGGTCACCTACCAGCTGACCGTGGACGTCAAGATCCCCATGCTCGGCATGATCAAGCGCAAGGCGGAGAAGGTCATCATCGACCGCGCGCTGGCGGGCCTGAAGAAGCGCGTCGAATCCGTCTGACCACTCGTGGCAACCTGGCAGTAGGCACCCGCACATGCACACCTTGCTGATCACCGGCCCCGGCGGGGCCGGGCGCACCACCGTGGCCGCGGCCACCGCCCTCGCCGCGGCCCGCCACGGGCGGCGGGTGCTGCTGCTGTCCGGCGACGTGGGCGACCCGCTCGCCGCCCTGACCGGGGAGGAGGCCGTCCCCGGCCTGCGGGTGGCCCGGGTCGACTCCGGCGAGGAGTTCCGCGAGGAGCTCGTCGCCCTGCAGGAGCGCGGATCCGCACTCCTCGCCATGGTCGGGGCCCGCCCGCTCGGGGCCGAGGAGCTCACCGAGCTGCCCGGCGCCGAGCAGTTCGCCCTGCTGCGCGCCCTGCGGCGGGCCGCCGCCGCACCCGGCACCGACCTCGTCGTCGTCGACATGCCCCCGCTCCACCAGACCCTCTCCACCCTGGCCCTGCCCGACCAGCTGCGCCGCTACCTCGCCCGCCTGCTCCCCGCCGAGAAGCAGGCCGCCCGCGCCCTGCGGCCCGTACTGGCCCAGCTCGCCGGCGTGCCCATGCCCGCGCAGTGGCTCTACGAGGCCGCCGCCCGCTGGGACGACGAGCTCGCCGCCGTCCAGGCCGTCGTCGACGCCGACACCACCGAACTGCGCCTGGTCGCCGAACCGGGACCGGCCGCCGCCGACGCGCTGCGCCTCGGACGGCTCGGGCTCGCCCTCCACCAGCTGCCCGTCCGCGACCTCGTCGCCAACCGGACGCTGCCCCGGGACTGCGCCGACCCCTGGCTCGCCGGGCTCGCCGCCCAGCAGGAGAAGTACGCCGCCGAGTGGGCCGGGGAGATCCCCGTGGTCACGCTCGCCCACCTCGGCCGGGACCCGCGCGGCCCGCAGGACCTCGAGAGGCTCGCCGCCGCGGACGGCATCCTTCCCGCGCCGCCGGCACCTCGCGCGGCCTGGACCGTGGAGGACCGGCTCGCCGCGGACGGAGTGCTCGTCTGGGTGGTACCGCTGCCCGGCGCGCACAAGAGCGACCTCGACCTCGTACGCCGCGGCGACGAGCTGCTGCTCACGGCGGGGCCGTACCGCAGGATCGTTCCGCTTCCCGCGGCGCTGCGCCGCTGCGCCGTCTCAGGCGCCGCCCTCACCGCGGGCGAGCTCCGCATCCGCTTCACCCCCGACCCGGGGCTGTGGCCCCGCGCGCAGTGAACGGCGTACCCCCGTTCGGGTACCGTCGAAGGTAGCCCGTACCGACGCCCAGCAGCCGCCGCAGGAGAGTCCGCCATGAGCGAGGCCACCGACCGCCCCACCGACGACGACGCGTGGGCCAAGGCCTGTGCCGAGGACCTCGCCGCCGAGAGGGAGCGCATGCGCGGCCAGGACCGGGCCGGCTCGGCCGGCACCGGAACCGCCGCCGAGGAACTGTTCAAGCTCTTCGAAGCCGTCGCCGACAAGGTCTCCGGGCTGAACAACCCGCTGTTCGGCGCCGCCGCCCAGGGCGCGGTGCGCCAGATCGTCGACCAGGCCAAGACCGCCGCCAAACCCGTCATCGAACGCAACCCCGAGGTCTTCGACCACCTCGCGGCGGCCGGCTCCGAGCTCCTCGCCGCCTACCGCTCCGCCGTCGAGGGCCACGAGCGCCGCTGGACCCAGGACACCCCGCCCGCGCCCCGCCGGGAGCGCGACCCGCGCGACGAGGGGCCCGACGCGGGCCCGGCCGAGCGGATCGATCTCGACTGAGGGCCCGCCACCCTCGGGTACCGTTGGCCGTGGCGGGGTTTGACCGGAAACCGAGGGACTAATGGGACTCACCATCGGCGTCGACATCGGCGGCACGAAGATCGCGGCCGGCGTGGTCGACGAAGAGGGCACGATCCTTGAGACGTACAAGGTGCCCACCCCGCCGACCGCGGACGGAGTGACGGAGGCCATCTGCGCCGCCGTCTCCGAGGTCAGCAGCAGCCACACCATCGACGCCGTCGGCATCGGCGCCGCCGGATACGTGGACGACAAGCGCGCGACCGTACTGTTCGCGCCGAACATCAACTGGCGCCACGAGCCGCTCAAGGACAAGGTCGAGCAGCGCATCGGCCTGCCCGTCGTCGTCGAGAACGACGCGAACTGCGCGGCCTGGGGCGAGTACCGCTTCGGCGCCGGCCAGGGCCACGACGACGTCATCTGCATCACGCTCGGCACCGGCCTGGGCGGCGGCATCATCATCGGCAACAAGCTGCGCCGCGGACGCTTCGGCGTCGCCGCCGAGTTCGGGCACATCCGGGTCGTCCCCGACGGCCTGCTGTGCGGCTGCGGCAGCCAGGGCTGCTGGGAGCAGTACGCCTCCGGGCGCGCCCTCGTCCGGTACGCGAAGCAGCGCGCCAACGCCACGCCCGAGAACGCGACGATCCTCCTCGCGCTCGGCGACGGCACCCCCGAGGGCATCGAGGGCAAGCACATCAGCGAGGCCGCCCGGCAGGGCGACCTGGTGGCCGTCGACGCCTTCCGCGAGCTGGCCCGCTGGGCCGGCGCCGGCCTCGCCGACCTGGCCTCGCTCTTCGACCCGTCGGCGTTCATCGTCGGCGGCGGGGTCTCCGACGAGGGCGACCTCGTCCTCGACCCGATCCGCAAGTCCTTCAAGCGCTGGCTCGTCGGCGGCGCCTGGCGACCGCACGCGCAGGTGCTCGCCGCACAGCTCGGCGGCAAGGCCGGCCTCGTCGGCGCGGCGGACCTCGCCCGCCAGGGCTGACGCGCCGGGGCCGATCCGCCTTCCACCCGTCCCGCCCGCCGCGCCCCCTGGGGGAGCGGCGGGCGGCTGCGTATCTTGCGGTGCATGGACCAGTTGCTGCCCTCGCTGCCGAAGTCCCGTACGGAGCCCGACGGTTCTGCCGTGATCCGGGTACTCAGCTACAACATCCGCTCACTGCGCGACGACGAGGAGGCGCTGGCCCGGGTCATCCGGGCGTGCGAGCCCGACCTCGTCTTCGTCCAGGAGGCGCCGCGCTTCTTCCGGTGGCGCAAACACGCGGCGCGACTCGCCGCCAAATGTGACCTGGTGGTGCTGAGCGGGGGCGGGACGGCGGCCGGGCCGCTGCTGCTGTGCTCGCTGCGGGTCTTCGTGGAGCGGACGGAGGACGTCCTGCTGCCGCGCACGCCCGGCCTGCACCGGAGGGGCTTCGCCACGGCGGTGGTCCGCGTCGGCGCCGCCCGCGTGGGGCTGGTCAGCGCGCACCTGTCCCTGGACCGGGCGGAGCGGGCCGCGCAGGCGGATCTCCTCCTGGAGCGGGTGGCGGGGATGGACACGCCGTACGTGATCGCCGCGGGCGACGTGAACGAGGCCCCGGGCGGTCCGGCCTTCGCCCGCCTCGCGGGGACGTTGCAGGACTGCCGGGCGGTGGCCCCGTGGGGCGGCGGCGACACCTTCCCGGTGTCGGCACCGGACCGGCGCATCGACGCGGTGTTCGCCGGCGCGGGTGTGGAGGTGCTGGGGTGCGGTGTCCCGGTGGGACTGCCGGGCGTCTCGTCCACGGACCTCCGGTCCGCGACGGACCACCTGCCGGTCCTGGCGGCCCTGCGCCTGCCGGCCGCCCCGTAGCTCCGCGGTCCGGGCGCGCCGCCGTTGCCGGGGGCCGGCCCCCGGACCCTCCCCCGGCTACCGCTGGGGGTACCCCCAGCGCCTCAGACGCCGGCGGGGCTGGAAAATCCAGCCCCGCCGGCGTTTGAGGCGCGGGCGCGTAGCGCCGTAGGGGTGTGGGGCGAAGCCCCGGGTCGGGTGGCTAGACCACGGCCCCGCGGCCGGGGTCGTCATCCTCGTCGTCGCCGTGCTGCATGCGTGCGACCAGCGTCGCGAACCCGCCCAGGAAGCCGCCGATGCCGAGCGTCGTCAGCCACCACGTCATCTCCCACTGCAGCAGCACCGCGAGCAGCAGCAGCACCGGTCCGCCGACCACCGCGAGCCACGCGAACTTCGCCGTCGTGTCCGCCGGCGGCAGCTCCGGCTCCGGCTGGACGAAGTGGCCCTCGTCCGCCGGAGTCAGGTCGTCCTCCTGCGGCTGCGCCAGCGAGTGGTCCCGGGGGCCCGTCATGCCCACGCCCGGGGCGAAGACGACCGAGCTGCCCAGCCCGGCGGCCGGCGGCTCGGGCTCGGCCTTCGGTTCGGCCTTCGGTTCGGGCTCGGGCTCCGGTTCGGCCGGCAGCGGCTTGACGTCCTCCTCGGGCAGGAGGAGGTTCTCGATCGGCTTGAACGGCCGCGCCCCCGGCGGGTCCGGCGGCTCCTGCCCGTACCCGGCGACGATCGCCGCCCATGCCGCTTCCTCGTCCAGCGGCGGGACTCCGCCCGACTGCTCCTCGTGCTCAGCCACCGGCCTCCGCCCCCTCCCTGCCCACGCTCTCCGCCAGTCGGCCGACGAACGCATAGCTGTCCGCGAAGATCCGCTCCGCGTCATGGTCCAACGTCGCGACGTGGTAGCTCTGTTCCAGGAGGGTCTCGGTGACGTCCGTGGAGGAGACCCGGGCCAGGATCCGCGCGGAGTCCACGGGCGGTACGACGTGGTCCTGCGGGCTGTGCAGCAGCAGCAGCGGCTGCGTGACCTGGGGCAGGTCGGCGTCCACGAGCTGGAGGAACTTCCGCAGCGAGTGCGCGGCCCGGGTCGGGACCCGGTCGTAGCCGACCTCCTCCGAGCCCGGCTTCGCGATGTCGCTGGCGATGCCCGGCCTCGACCGGATGAGGTGCTTGGTCACCGGCAGGGTCACGGCCAGCGGGTCGTGCACCTTGTTGGCCGGGTTGACGAGCACGATGCCGCTGATGGCGTCCCCGTGCTTGGCGGCCAGCCGCAGGGTCAGCGCGCCGCCCATCGACAGCCCGAAGACGAAGACCTGCTCGCACCGGTCCAGCAGTTCCCGCAGGGCGCGGTCGACCTCCGCGTACCAGTCCTGCCAGCCCGTGAGCTGCATGTCCTGCCAGCGCGTCCCGTGTCCGGGCAGCAGCGGCAGCGACACCGTGAGCCCCTGCCCGGCGAGATACTCGGCCCAGGGGCGCAGCGACTGCGGGGAACCGGTGAAGCCGTGGCAGAGGAGGACGCCGACCTCTCCGCCCTCGTGGCGGAACGGCTCGGCTCCAGGGAGGACGGGCACCAGGGTCTCCTTGATCATGATGTACGTCGGGTGGGTGCGTTGCTCTGTGTGACTTCACCGTACGCGACCGGGGTGGCACCGACCAGGGTCGTCGGGCCGCTGCCGTTGGAGCCAGGGGATATGGTCTGTTCGACAGACACAGGAAGGCTTTCGAGTTGATCTACGGCGCAATGAAGTTCTCCATCGGCGGTTCCCTGAAGCTCGCGTTCAGGCCGTGGGTGGAGGGCCTCGAGAACATTCCCGCGGAGGGGCCGGCGATCCTCGCGAGCAACCACCTGTCCTTCTCCGACTCCTTCTTCCTTCCGGCCGTGCTGGACCGGAAGGTCACCTTCATCGCGAAGGCGGAGTACTTCACCTCCCCGGGCGTCAAGGGCAAGCTGACGGCCGCCTTCTTCAAGGGCGTCGGCCAGCTCCCGGTGGACCGCTCCGGTGCGCGCGGCGCCGGCGAGGCCGCGATCAAGAGCGGCATCGAGGTCATCGAGCGGGGGGAGCTGTTCGGTATCTACCCCGAGGGCACGCGTTCACCCGACGGACGCCTGTACCGCGGCAAGCCCGGCGGGCTGGCGCGGGTGGCGCTGGCCACCGGCGCACCCGTGATCCCCGTGGCGATGATCGACACCGAGAAGATCCAGCCGCCCGGCAAGGTGGTGCCCAAGCTGATGCGCCCCGGCATCCGGATCGGCAAGCCGCTGGACTTCAGCCGCTACCAGGGCATGGACGGCGACCGCTTCATCCTGCGCTCGGTGACCGACGAGGTCATGTACGAGATCATGAAGCTTTCCGGCCAGGAGTACGTCGACATCTACGCGACGGCGGCGAAGCGGCAGATCGCCGACGCGGAGAAGGCCGAGAAGGCCGAGCGGGCGGAGAAGGCCGGCAAGGCCGAGAAGGCCGACGGCAAGCCGGAGTAGGTCGGGCGGTACCGCCCGCAGGGGGTGGGGGAGATGGCGAAACGCGAACGCGTCGTACGCATGTCGGTCGAGCAGCCGCTGTGGCGTGCCCTGACGGCGTACCGGCTGCTGACGATGGTCTACGCGGTGCTGCTGTTCGCCTCCGCGTACAAGCGGTACCCGCACCCCTGGATCGCGGCCGGCTACCTCGCCTTCCTCGCCGTCTGGACCCTGGCCACCACCTCCAAGGTGGCCAACGCCGCCAGCTGCACCAAGGGCTTCCTCGTCGCCGACCTCACCGTCGCCATCGTCGGGATCGGGCTGACCCCGCTCGCCGACACCCACGAGCGGATCACCGGCGGCGGACCCACCCTCCCCACGATCTGGACCGGGGGCGCGGTCCTCGGATTCGCCATCAAGGGCGGCTGGCGTTGGGCCTGCTTCGCCTCCACCTTCGTGGCCGCGGCCACCATCCTCATCCACGGCGGCCAGCCCACCCGGGACGCCCTGCACAACGTGCTGCTCGTCTGGGTCTCCTCCGTGGCCATCGGCTACGTCGTCGAGGTCGCCCGGGCCAGTGAGAACACCCTGGCCCGCGCCCTCGAGATCGAGGCGGCCACCCGCGAGCGCGAACGCCTCGCCCGCGACATCCACGACGGGGTCCTCCAGGTCCTCGCCATGGTCCAGCGGCGCGGCGCCGAGGTGGGTGGGGAGGCCGCCGAGCTGGGCCGGATGGCGGGAGAGCAGGAGGTGGCGCTGCGCACGCTGGTCAGCACCGGCCTGGCGCACCCCTCCCGGGTCTCCTCCGACGAGTCGCGCGGCGCGCTGGTGGACACCTACGAGGTGGACGAGCCGGGCGCCGACGACGGCGAGCTGGACCTGCGCACGCTCCTCGCCCCGCACGCGGGGTCCCGGGTGAGCTTCGCCGAGCCGGGCACCCCGGTGCCGCTGCCGGTACCCGCCGCGAAGGAGCTGGCCGCGGCGGTCGGCGCCGCCCTCGACAACGTGCGCAAGCACGCGGGCGAGGGCGCCCGGGCCTGGATCCTGGTCGAGGACTGGGGCGACGAGGTGATCGTGACCGTCCGCGACGACGGCCCGGGCATCCCGGCGGGCCGGCTCGACCAGGCGGAGGGCGAGGGCCGGATGGGAGTGGCCCTGTCCATCCGCGGCCGACTGCGCGACCTCGGCGGCAGCGCCGATCTGGTGTCCGTCCCCGGACAGGGCACCGAAGTGGAACTGAAGGTACCGAGGGGGAGGACCCAATGAGCACGAAGGAACCGCACGAGATCAGGGTGATGGTCGTCGACGACCACCCGATGTGGCGGGACGCGGTCGCCCGCGACCTGGCCGCCGCCGGCTTCGACGTGGTGGCGACCGCCGGCGACGGTCCCGAGGCGGTACGCCGGGCCCGCGCCGTCACCCCCGACGTCCTGGTCCTCGACCTCAACCTGCCCGGCATGCCGGGCGTGCAGGTCTGCAAGGAACTGGTCGGCGCCCACCCGGCGCTGCGCGTCCTGGTGCTGTCCGCCAGCGGTGAGCACGCGGACGTCCTGGAGGCGGTGAAGTCCGGCGCGACCGGCTACCTGCTGAAGTCCGCCGGCGCCCAGGAGCTGATCGACGCGGTCCGGCGCACCGCGGTCGGCGACCCGGTCTTCACCCCGGGCCTGGCCGGTCTGGTGCTCGGCGAGTACCGGCGGCTCGCCACCGACCCGGTGCCGACCGCCGCCGACGAGCCGAAGGCGCCGCAACTGACCGACCGCGAGACCGAGGTGCTGCGCCTGGTGGCCAAGGGGCTCTCGTACAAGCAGATCGCGGAGCGGCTGGTCATCTCCCACCGCACCGTGCAGAACCACGTCCAGAACACCCTGGGCAAGCTGCAGTTGCACAACAGGGTGGAGCTGGTCCGGTACGCCATAGAGCGGGGCCTCGACGACGCGTAGGCACCCCGGTCACCGGGCGTCGATCGTACTTTCGTCCTCGTACGAGTGAACGGGCGTACGCAACGCCCCGCGATTCCACCGGAATTGCCCCCTTCAAGACCCTTGCTGTGACCTGCGTCACCACTAGCGTGACCGTCATGGCGAAGGGAGATGCAATGAAGGTCGGAGTGCTGACCGGTGGCGGAGACTGCCCCGGGCTCAACGCGGTGATCAGGGCCGTCGTCCGCAAGGGCACGCAGGAGTACGGCTGTGAGTTCGTCGGGTTCAAGGACGGCTGGCGGGGCGCGGTCGAGGGGAGGACCGTCCCGCTCGACATCCCCGCCGTCCGCGGCATCCTGCCCCGCGGCGGCACCATCCTCGGCTCCTCGCGCACCAACCCGTTCAAGACGGAGAACGGGGTGCGCGACATCAAGGACAACCTCGCCAAGTACGAGGTCGACGCGCTCGTCGCGATCGGCGGCGAGGACACCCTCGGGGTCGCCGCCAAGCTGTACGAGGACTACGGCATCCCCTGCGTCGGCGTGCCCAAGACCATCGACAACGACCTGTCCGCCACGGACTACACCTTCGGCTTCGACACGGCCGTCGGCATCGCGACCGAGGCGATCGACCGGCTGCACACCACGGCCGAGTCGCACATGCGGGTGCTGGTCGTCGAGGTCATGGGCCGGCACGCCGGTTGGATCGCCCTGCACTCGGGGCTCGCGGGCGGCGCCAACGTCATCCTCATCCCGGAGCAGCGCTTCGACATGGACGAGGTGTGCGCCTGGGTGACCTCGCGCTTCAAGGCGAGCTACGCCCCGATCGTCGTGGTCGCCGAGGGCGCGATGCCCAAGGACGGGGACCTGGTGCTGAAGGACGCCACCAAGGACTCCTTCGGACACGTCCGGCTGTCGGGCGTGGGCGAGTGGCTGGCCAAGGAGATCGAGGCGCGCACCGGCAAGGAGGCCCGTACGACCGTGCTCGGGCACATCCAGCGGGGCGGCACGCCCAGCGCCTTCGACCGGTGGCTGGCGACCCGGTTCGGACTGCACGCGATCGACGCGGTGCACGACGGGGACTTCGGCAAGATGGTCGCGCTCAAGGGGACGGACATCGTCCGGGTGCCGATCGCGGAGGCGACGGCGCGGCTGAAGACGGTGGACCCCGCCCTCTACAAGGAGGTGGGGGTCTTCTTCGGCTGAACCGCCGACCGTCCGCGCGGGGCCGGGGCCGGAGCCGGGGCCGCTGCGCGGAGCCGTCCCCCGGCAGGGACGGGCTGCGCGCGGCGGCGGCTCGGTGGTCAGGCCGGGGTCGGGGTCATGACGCCGGTCAGGAGCTCGCGCAGCAGGTCCGCGCCGCGGAGGGTGAGGACGGACTCCGGGTGGAACTGCACCCCCGCGAAGCCGCCGCCGGCCGAGCGGACCGCGTGGACCTCCCCGGTCGCGGGGTCGCGGGCCACCTCCACCCCGTCCGCGGCGAGCCGCGCGGCCAGCGGCTCGTCGCAGTGCGCGGTGTACGTGTTGTAGAAGCCCACCACCTCCCGCGCCCCGAACAGGTCGATCCGGGTCTGCGCCCCCTGCGCCGGCTCCGCCTTGCGGATCAGCGGCAGCCCCAGCTCGGCCGCCAGCAGCTCGTGCCCGAGGCACACCCCGACCAGCCCGTGCCGGTGCCCGGCCAGCAGTTCCGCGGCCAGCGCGCGCAGCATCTGCATCTTGGGGTCCGAGGCGTCCGCCGGGTTGCCCGGGCCGGGACCCAGGACGACCGGGCCCGTCCAGGTCAGGGCCGCCGCCCGCAGTCCCGGATCGTCGTAGCGGCGCACGGTCACCTCCAGCCCGGCCACCCGCAGGACGTGCGCCAGCATCGCCGTGAAGGTGTCCTCGCCGTCCACCACCAGCGCGTGACCGGTCGGGGAGGACGGCCGCTCCTGCATGCGCAGCCAGAAGGGGGCCAGGTCCGACCGCCGGGCCGCCAGGGCCGCCCGCACCCGCGGGTCGTCCGCCAGCCGCGCGCCGTCGAAGGCCGGCCGGGGCGCGGCCGGCCGCACCCCGAGCGCCGCCAGCACCCCCGCCGCCTTCGCGTGCGTCTCCGCGACCTCGCCCGCCGGGTCGGAGTGCCGCACGAGCGTGGCGCCGACCGGCACCCGCAGCACGCCGTCCGGGGCGATGTCGGCGGTGCGGATCAGGATGGGGGAGTCCAGGGTCTGCGCCCCGGCCGCGTCCTGCCCGAGCAGCGCCAGGGCCCCCGCGTAGTAGCCGCGGCCCCCGCTCTCGTAGCGCTCGATGACGCGGCAGGCGTTCTGCACCGGCGAGCCGGTGACCGTCGCCGCGAACATCGTCTCCCTCAGCACCTCCCGCACGTCCAGCGAGGAGCGCCCGCGCAGCTCGTACTCGGTGTGCGCGAGGTGGGACATCTCCTTCAGCCGCGGCCCGACGACGACCCCGCCGCGGTCGCCGACGGTGCACATCATCTTGAGTTCCTCGTCGACGACCATCGACAGCTCCTCGGTCTCCTTGCGGTCGCCGAGGAAGGCGAGGAGGGAGTCCACGGTGGGTCCGGCGGCCGGGTACCGGTAGGTGCCGCTGATCGGGTTCATCACGACCGTGCCCCCGGACATCCGCACGTGCACCTCGGGGCTCGCCCCGACCAGCGTCCGCTCGCCGGTGTGAACGACGTAGGTCCAGTAGGCGCCGCGCTCGCCCAGCAGCAGCCGCCGGAACAGGGCGAGGGCGTCGGCCCGCCCGAAGCCGTCGATGCGGCCCTCGTAGGTGCGCCGGATCACGAAGTTCGCGCCCTCCCCGCGGCCGATCTCGTCCTCGACGACCCGTTCGACCGTGGCCGCGTACTGCGCGTCGGGGACGTCGAAGCCGCCGTCCTCGACCCGTACCTCGTGCGCGGGCAGCGCGGCCAGCGCCTCGGCGAGCGGGACCTCGTAGGCCTCCTCGGCCACCAGCACGCTCAGCGGCGTGCCGTCGTCGCGTACGTCGAACCCGCGCTCCCGGATCTGCCGGAAGGGGACGAGGGCGAGGGTGGGCAGCTCCCGCACCGGCAGGTCGGCGAGGTGTTCGGCCTCGTGGACTGCGCCGATCAGCACCTCGACGGTGTCGTGGTCGCGGCCGGGGGTCCGCCGGCGCAGCAGGGCGAAGGGCGGGCAGGAGTCGTCGAGCAGGCGGCTCAGCCGGCCGGGTCGGCTCGGTCGGCTCGGTCGGTTCTGGGGCCTGGGGTCCATGGGCGGGGCGTCCTTCCGGTGGGAGGAACGGCGCCCGCGTCGCAGAACGCGGAAGGCCGCCCCTCGGGGCGGCCTTCGCGTCGTCGCGTGTCGTCTTCAGGTACGCGCGAGAAGTGGGCCGCCGGGAGCGGGCCACCACCAGTTCTGGTTCGAGTGCGCGTACATGGGAGGCACCCTAGCCCAAAGCGGCCTTCCGGCGCCGGATCCGTCTCACGGCGTGGGCTGAACCATGGATTCCGTTCCGTTGGGGTCCCCCTGCCTTCGAGCAGGACCGTCTCACGTTGTGGTCGGAGGGCGGGATGAGACGTATGACGCCGTAATGTGTACGAGGTGACCGTGAACGCTGAAACCCAAGCCCCCGCCGCCAAGGCGACCTGGCGAGACCTTCCCGCGGCGCAGCAGCCTTCGTACCCCGATGCCGAGGCTCTGCGCGCTGTCGTCGCGGACCTCGAGTCGTATCCTCCGCTCGTTTTCGCGGGTGAGTGCGACCAGCTGCGTGCCCGTCTGGGAGCCGTCGCCAAGGGCGAGGCGTTCCTCCTCCAGGGCGGCGACTGTGCCGAGGCCTTCGACGGCGTGTCCGCCGAACACATCCGCGCCAAGCTGAAGACGCTGCTCCAGATGAGTGCCGTACTGACGTACGCGGCCTCCGTGCCGGTCGTCAAGGTCGGCCGCATCGCGGGCCAGTACTCCAAGCCGCGCTCCAAGGACACCGAGACCCGCGACGGCGTCACCCTGCCGACCTACCGCGGCGACTCCGTCAACGGCTTCGCCTTCACCGAAGAGGCCCGGATCCCGGACCCCGAGCGGCTGAAGCGCATGTACAACGCCTCCGCCTCCACGCTCAACCTGGTGCGCGCCTTCACCACCGGTGGTTACGCCGACCTGCGCCAGGTGCACGCCTGGAACCAGGACTTCGTGAAGTCCTCCCCGTCCGGTCAGCGGTACGAGCAGCTGGCACGGGAGATCGACAACGCGCTGAACTTCATGAAGGCGTGCGGCACCGACCCGGCCGAGTTCAAGGCCGTCGAGTTCTACGCCTCCCACGAGGCGCTGCTGCTCGACTACGAGGGCGCGCTCACCCGCACCGACTCGCGTACCGGCAAGCTGTACGACACCTCCGGCCACATGGTCTGGATCGGTGAGCGCACCCGCCAGCTGGACCACGCGCACATCGAGTTCTGCTCGCAGATCGCCAACCCGATCGGCATCAAGCTCGGCCCGACCACCACGGTGGACGAGGCGCTGACGTACATCGACCGCCTGGACCCCGAGCGCGAGCCGGGCCGGCTGACCTTCGTCGTCCGCATGGGCGCCGACAAGGTCCGCGACAAGCTCCCCGAGCTGGTCGAGAAGGTCACGGCCTCGGGCGCGACGGTCGCCTGGGTCACCGACCCGATGCACGGCAACACCTTCGAGGCGGCCTCCGGCCACAAGACGCGCCGTTTCGACGACGTGCTCGACGAGGTCAAGGGCTTCTTCGAGGTCCACAAGGCCCTGGGCACCCACCCGGGCGGCATCCACGTCGAGCTCACCGGTGACGATGTCACCGAGTGCGTGGGCGGCGGCGACGAGATCTTCGTCGACGACCTGCACCAGCGCTACGAGACGGCCTGCGACCCGCGGCTCAACCGCAGCCAGTCCCTGGACCTGGCCTTCCTCGTCGCCGAGATGTACCGGGACCAGTAGGGATCACTCAGTACGTTCGTACGACGGTGGGGCGCGGATCGATGTGATCCGCGCCCCACCGTCGTCTCCAGGGCTTTTAGGTCACCCTAACTTTAGGTACGGTTAGGTAAGCCTCACCGAATAGGGGATGGCTCGTCGAACCATTCCGCCCAGGGAGGTGAACCGCGTGTACGTCTGCTCTTGCTTCGGGATCACCGACAAGCAGGTCAAGGACCACGCGGCAGCCGGGGCCTGCACCCCGCGCCAGATCGCCTCGGTCACCAAGGCCGGAACCGACTGCGGTTCCTGCGTGCGCACCATCCAGGGCATCCTCGGCCGTGGCGCCTGCCCGCGCCGGGAGCTGCTGGAGAAGGGTGACGGGGCGGCCGTCCTCGCCGCCGAGACGGAGCGTTCGCCCGCACTGGCGGAAGCGGCCTGACCGGTCTGACCGGCCCCTGAACGGCCGGCGACCGACGGCGGGCCGTCAGCTCGGCTGCTCGATCAGCTGGGCGATGTAGAGCGGCTCGCCCAGGGACTCGATGAGCTCCAGCTGGGTGTCGAGGTAGTCGATGTGGTGCTCCTCGTCCTCCAGGATCTCCTCGAAGAGGCGGGCCGAGGTGATGTCGCCCTTGCCGCGCATGACCTCGATACCGCGCTTGAGCCGGTCGATGGCCTCGACCTCGACCTGGCGGTCGGCCTGGAACATCTCCGTGATCGTCTGCCCCACGCGCACGTGGAAGAGCCGCTGGTAGTTCGGCAGACCGTCGAGCATCAGGATGCGCTCGGTGATCTTGTCCGCGTGCTTCATCTCGTCGATGGATTCTTCACGCGTGTACTTGGCGAGCTTGGTCCAGCCCTTGTTGTCCTGGATGCGGTAGTGCAGCCAGTACTGATTGATGGCCGTCAGCTCGCCGGTCAGCTGCTCGTTCAGAAACTCGAGGACCTCGGGGTCGCCCTGCATCGCAGAGGCTCCTTCCAGGCAATGTCAGTCACGTGACGGGGCTGGGGGTACCTCCCAGTGCTCACTGGGGGATCTGCGCGCATCCTTGCACTGCCGTCGGAGGCCGTCCAGTAAGTGCCTCCTTAGTGGGAGTTGCCGTGACTTGCCCGAATCGGTCCGGACCTGGTCGTGACCACCCTGCCCAGTCTGTCACCATGGAGTCATGGGTCAGCCGGAAAGCCGGGAATCTCCGGGAGCAGAGCCGCTGGAGCTTCCACCGGGGCAGCGGCTGCAGCGGGGCTGGCCGGTCACCCATTACGGGCCCGTCCCCAAGTTCAAGCCGGACCGCTGGGAGTTCCGGGTCTTCGGCGCGACGGCCGACGGGGACAAGCACTGCTGGAACCACGAGGAGTTCACGGCCCTGCCGTTCGACTCCGTCGTGGCGGACCTGCACTGCGTCACCAAGTTCAGCATGCAGGGCGCCGAATGGGGCGGTGTGCTCGCCCGCGAGATCCTGGCCCTGGCGCCGCCCGCGCCGCAGGTCACGCACGTGATGGTGTGGGCCGAGTACGGCTTCAGCTCCAACATGCGGCTGGCCGACTTCGCTTCCGAGCGGACCGTCTTCGCCACCCACCAGGGCGGTGAACTGCTCACCGCCGAGCACGGTTTCCCCGTGCGGCTCGTGGTTCCGCACCTGTACGCCTGGAAGGGCCCCAAGTGGGTCCGCGGCGTTGAGTACATGACGGCCGACCGCCGTGGCTTCTGGGAGGAGCGCGGCTACCACAACATAGGCGACCCCTGGCGCGAGCAGCGCTACTCGTACCAGGAGGAGCCGGGGGACGGTCCCGAGGTGTAGCCTCGGCGGCCGCGGCCCCTCAGTGGTGGTACTGGTGGACGACCGCGTGTCCCTTGCCGCGGCCGATCATCCACTTGTTGACCGGGACCGTGACCACGAAGGCGACGGCGAGTGAGAGCGCGAGCACCGTCCAGAACAGCGGTTCCGAGAGGTGCGCGTCCATCGCCCCGGGCCACAGGGCGATCACTCCGTTGTCGACCAGCTCCATGACGGCAATCGAAAGGGTGTCGGCGGCCAGGGCCACCCGGACGGCCGTACGGAGGTCGACGCCGGCGGAGAGGATCCCGCGCAGGGTGAGGGCGTAGCCGAAGAAGAACGCCAGCACGATCGCCAGGATCATGGTGGCCACGTTCCCCCACCCGAGGGCCGTGCCGATGACCATGCCCAGCACCTCGCCGATGGCGCATCCGGTGAGGCAGTGGAGCGTGGCCCGGGCGGCCATGGCCCAGCTCGCCTTGCCCGCGTGGGGGCCGGCGCCGGTGCCGTGGCCGTGCCCGCCGTGGTGCTGCTGGTGTTCGTGGCTCCCGTGCTGGTCGTGGTTCCCGTGCTGTTCGTGGTCCGCGTGCGCCGGCTCCATGACGACCCCCTGATGGGAAGATGCCGAGTAACGGTGCTGTCGAAGTGACAGAACCGTATACCCCCTGGGGGTATTCCTCAAGCGATCACCGGATCACTGCGGCCCGCGCAGCTCCTTCAGCAGCGCCACGTCCGCCGCATGCCCTTCCTTGCCGCCCGGGGTCTCGGTGATCAGCGGTACGCCCTCCATCGCGGGGTGCGTGAACAGCTCGGCGAAGGCCTCCCGGCCGATGTGGCCCTGCCCGATGTTGGCGTGCCGGTCCCTGTGGGCGCCCACGCCCTCCTTGGAGTCGTTCGCGTGGACCAGCTTCAGCCGGCCCTCGCCCACGGTGTCCACCAGCAGGTCGAGCGTCACCTTCGTCCCGCCCGGCTCCGCCAGGTCGTGACCGGCCGCGAAGACGTGGCAGGTGTCCAGGCAGATCCCCAGCTTCGGGTGGTGGTCGAGCGCCTCGAAGTACGGCCCGAAGTCCCAGGTGCGCGAGCACAGCGAAGAACCCTGGCCCGCCGTCGACTCCAGCAGCAGGAAGGGGTCGTCCTCGTGCGTCAGCTCGTCCAGCAGGGGCAGCATGTGCTCCCTGACCTGCGCGTACGCCGCCTCGCGCGGCCGGCCCCCGGTCGCCGACCCGGTGTGCACGACCACGCCGAGTGCGCCGATCTCCCGGCCCCGGCGCAGTGAGTGGCGCAGCGACTCCACCGACTTCTCCACGGTGGCCTCGGTGTGCGAGCCGAAGTTGATCAGGTACGGCGCGTGCACGTACGCGGGGATCGACTCGGCCGCGCACTGCGCCCGGAACAGCTCGTCCTGGGCCGGATTGCCGACCGGGGTGGCCCAGCCGCGCGGATTGGCGACGAAGACCTGGACGGCCTCGGCGCCCATCTCGCGGGCGTAGGCCAGCCCCACCTTGGCGAGGCCCCCCGCCACGGGGACGTGCCCGCCGACCGGATTGCGTATCACTGCGGCCTACAGCCCCTTGGTCCGGACGGTGATGGTGGAGCCCTCGGGGGCGTTCAGCCCGCCCAGCACCGACTGCGAGTCCACCGTGTTGCTGAAGGAGAGGAAGGGCCGCTCCACCTTCACCTTGAAGCCGGCGGCCTCCAGTGCCCTGCGGGCCGCGTCCACGTCCTGGCCGGTCACGTTCGGGACCGGAACCGGACGCGGGCCCTTGGACACGGTCAGGGTGACCGTGTCGCCGGCCGCGGCCTGGGTGCCGGCGCCGATCGACTGGTTGGCGACCGTACCGGCCGCCGCGGGGGAGTTGACCTGCTCGGGGGCGGTCACCACCTTGAGCCCCACCGCCTCCAGGCTCGCCGTCGCCTGGTCGACGGGCAGCCCGGTCACGGTCGGGACCTGCACCGGGCGGCCCTTGCTGACGACGAGCGAGACCGCGGTGTCCGGCGGCCGCTTGTCGCCGACCGCCGGGTCGGAGCTGACCACCATGCCCTGCGCGACGTCCTGGCTGAAGGCCTGCGTGACGATGCCGGGCGCCAGCCCGGCCTTGGTCAGCTCGGCCTTGGCCTCCTCCAGCGGCCTGCCCTTGAGGTTGGGCACGGCCACGACCTCGGGGCCGCGGGAGATGGTGAGGGTCACCGCGCCGTTGCCGCGGATCCGCCGGCCGCCCGGGGGATCGGTGTTCATCACCGTCCCGCGGTCGAAGGCGTCGCTGAACTTGCGGTCGACCCCCTTCACGCCGAGACCCGCCGCGGACAGCTGGGAGCGGGCCTGCGCCTCGGTCTTGCCGAGCAGGTTCGGGACCTTCGTGAACTGGCCGGAGTTGATGTACCAGACGCCGGTGCCCACCCCGAGGGCCAGCAGCACCCCGGCGATGACCAGGAACACGCCGCGGCGGGGCCGCCCGGCGGGAGCCTGCCGGTGCGCAGCGGGCGCGGCGGGCGGCGGGGGCAGG
Source organism: Streptomyces sp. NPDC046308 (assembly GCF_055588065.1). NCBI lineage: Bacteria > Bacillati > Actinomycetota > Actinomycetes > Kitasatosporales > Streptomycetaceae > Streptomyces > Streptomyces sp. NPDC046308. The sequence goes on along the minus strand of NZ_JBVJFB010000002.1, from coordinate 143,179 downwards.
GTCTCCAGCCGGGAGGTGAGGTTCACGGGCTGCGCGGCCACCGGGCGCGGGATCACACCCGTGCGGTCCTCCGCGGAGGACCGCACCTCGGCGCGCGCCTGCGGCGGTACGGCGTCCAGCTCGGCGTCGCTGAGCCGGCCGCGGGCCTCGAGGGTGAGGCCGAGCAGCGCGGCGGCGTCGTAGGGGCGCAGTTCCGGATTGCGCGCGGTGGCGTCCGCGACGAGCCCGTCGAGCCCGGCGGGGAGCCCCGGGACCGCGGCGGACGGCGGCGGGACGTCCTCGTTGAGGTGCTGGTAGAGGACCTGCGCGGGGTTGTCGCCGAGGTGGGGCTTGGCGCCGGTCAGCATCTCGTAGAGGACGACACCGCAGGCGTAGACGTCCACGCGGGTGTCGGCGACGCCGCTCTCGATCTGTTCGGGGGCCAGGTAGGAGACGGTGCCGAGGACGGATCCGGTGGTGTTCGTGACCGAGTCCACGGACCGGACCAGACCGAAGTCAGCGACCTTGACCCGGCCGTCGTCGCCGATCAGGACGTTCTCGGGCTTCATGTCGCGGTGGACGAAGCCGGCCCGGTGGGCGGCGCCGAGGGCGGCGAGCACGGGTTCGAGGATGTCGAGCGCGGCCCGCGGCTGGAGCGCGCCGCGCTCGCGGAGCACGTCGCGCAGGGTGCAGCCCGAGACGTACTCCATCGCGAGGTAGACGTACGGCCCGTCCGTGCCCTGGTCGAAGACGGCGACCACGTTGGGGTGCGCGAGACGGGCCACGGACTTCGCCTCACGGATGAAGCGGTCGACGAAGGCGGCGTCGGCGGCGAGGGCCGGGTGCATCACCTTCAGGGCGAGCACGCGGTCGAGGCGGGTGTCGACGGCCCGGTAGACCGTGGCCATGCCGCCGGCCGCGATGCGGGCGTCGATGCGGTAGCGGCCGTCGAGCACGCGCCCGACGAGAGGGTCATCCAGGGTCGTATCCACGCCGCGATTCTATTGGGGCGCCGCGCCCGCCCCGCCTCGGTGGTCCGCCTTGCAGCGCAGCTGTGACGTGACCTGCACCGCCGCCGGGGCTCCGGCCCCAGGCCCCGAGCCCCAAACGCCGGCGAGGCCGGCCTCTCCGGCCCGCCCGGCGCTTGAGGGCACGGGCGCGGAGCGCACATTTCAGCCCCTCTGGCACTTGTGAGCCGACGCCGGGCACATCCAGCCCCTCCGGCGTTTGAGGAGCGGGGTTCGGGGCGGAGCCCCGGTCTTTCAGCCCCGCCGGTGTGTGAGGCGCGGGCGCGGAGCGCCGTAGGGGGTCCGGGGCGGAGCCCCGGGAGCGGACCTGCGGGTCAGAACGCCGGGCGTTCGGGGTCCAGGACGGCGCGGCCCTCCGCAGGAGAGGAGGCTTCGGCGAAGCGGCGCTGCGGAATGCGCCCCGCGCGGTACGCGAGCCGCCCCGCCGAGACGGCGTCCCGCATGGCGGACGCCATCAGGACCGGCTCCTGCGCCCGCGTCACCGCGGAGGCGAGCATCACCGCCGCGCAGCCCAGCTCCATCGCCAGGGCGGCGTCCGACGCCGTGCCCGCGCCCGCGTCCAGGATGACCGGTACCGACGCCCGCTCCGTGATCAGCTCGAAGTTGTGCGGGTTGCGGATGCCCATCCCCGAGCCGATGGGGGACCCGAGCGGCATGATCGCCGCGCAGCCCACGTCCTCCAGCTTCCGCGCGAGCACCGGGTCGTCGTTCGTGTACGGGAGGACGGTGAACCCCTCGTCCACCAGGATCTCGGCGGCGTCCAGCAGCTCGACGCCGTCCGGCAGGAGGGTCCGCTCGTCCGCGACCACCTCCAGCTTGATCCAGTCCGTGCCCAGCGCCTCCCGGGCCAGCCGGGCCGTGAGCACGGCCTCGCCCGCCGTGAAGCAGCCCGCCGTGTTGGGCAGGACCGCGATGCCGAGCCCGGTCAGGACGGAGAGGACGGAGCCCTGGACCGTGGGGTCGAGGCGCCGCATCGCGACCGTGGTGAGTTCGGTGCCGGACGCCACCAGGGAGCGTTCCAGCACGTCCAGGCTCGGGGCCCCGCCCGTGCCCATGATCAGGCGGGAGGAGAAGGTCCGGCCGCCCAGGGTCAAGAGGTCGTCGGCCATGCCGCTCAGCCCCCCTGGACCGCGGTGAGGACTTCGACGCGGTCGCCGTCGCCCACCGGGGTGGCCGGCCACTGCCCGCGCGGGACCACGGTCTCGTTGAGGGCCGCCGCGACGCCGGAGGGGGCCGCGGTCAGGGTGGCGACCACCGTGTCGAGCGTGGTGCCGGCCGCGACCTCGCGCGGCTCGCCGTTGACGGAGACGGAGACGGATACGGGCAGGCTCATGCGTACGACTCCTGACGTGCGGCGGAGAACCGGCGGGGGCTGAAGGGGCGCGCGATCTCAGGAAGTTCGCCGGTGGCCAGCAGTTCGACGAGCACCTCACCGGTGAGCGGGGTCAGCAGCACCCCGTTGCGGTAGTGCCCGGTGGCCAGGTGCAGGCCCGGCAGGTCGGTCGGGCCGAGCAGCGGGGCGTTGTCGGGGGAGCCGGGGCGCAGCCCCGCCCGGGTCTCGGTGAGGGGGAGTTCGGTGATGCCGGGGACCAGCTCGTGGGCGTCGCGCAGGAGTTCGTAGACCCCGCCCGCGGTGACCGTGGTGTCCCAGCCGAGTTCCTCGCTGGTGGCGCCGACGACCAGTTCGCCGTTCTCGCGCGGCACCAGGTAGACGTGGCTGCCGCGGACGACCGCCCGGACGGTCCGGGAGAGGAACGGCGCGTAGGCCGGGGGTACCGCCAGCCGCAGGACCTGTCCCTTGACCGGCCGTACGGGAGGCACCACCTCCGGCGGTACGCCGGCCAGCCGGCCGCTGAGCGAGCCCGCCGCCAGCACCACCTGGCCGGCGCGCAGCTCCGTACCGTCGTCGAGCGCGGCCCCGGCCGCCCGGTCCGCGGTGACCAGCAGCCGTTCCACCGCCGCCCGGTGGATGGTCACGCCGGCCCGCTCGCAGGCGGCCAGCAGGGCGGCCGCGAGCCGGCGCGGGTCGACCTGGTGGTCGCCGTCCACGCGCAGGCCGCCGCGTACGCCCGGGGCGAGCATGGGCTCCAGGCGGCGGCATTCGCGGCCGGTGAGCCACTCGGACTCCAGGCCGCAGCGGCGCTGCAGCGCGTGCAGTTCCCGCAGGTGGAGGCGGTCGTCGGCGTCGAGGGCGACGGCGAGGGTGCCGCAGGTGCGGAAGCCGATGTCGATGCCGCCGCTCGCGTCGGCGAGTTCGGCGGCGAACTCGGGATACCGGGCGGCGGAGGCGAGGCCGAGGCCGAGCAGGGCCTCCTCGCCGTAGTGCAGCTCGGTGACGGGGGCGAGCATGCCGGCCGCGACCTGGGCGGCGCCGCCGCCGGGTGCCGGGTCGGCGAGCACGGTGCGCAGCCCGCGCGCCGCCGCCCGCCAGGCGGTGACCAGGCCGATGATCCCGCCCCCGATGACGAGGACGTCGGATCCCTTCAGAGATGAGTGCATGGGCGTCCAGCCCCTCCCTTCGCCGGCATGACCCGGATCAGGTTCGTACGGTCGGAGGCCGGCCAGCCTCCCTCTCAGCCCGGTGCGCCGGACTCCCGCGATAGGTACGGTGGCCAGACTAACCCGGCCGCGGACCGCCGGTAAGGCGGCACCTGTTCCTGACGGAGCGTCAGATGACTAGGGTGGCCGGGTGAGCGAGCAGACGGAACACAATCAGCGCGGCGTCGTGATCGTCGGCGCCGGAATGGCCGGGGTGCAGACCGCGGTCGCCCTCCGCGAGCAGGGCTTCGACGGCCCCCTGACCCTGCTGGGAGCCGAACCCCACCAGCCCTACGACCGCCCCCCGCTGTCCAAGGCGGTCCTGCTCGGCAAGGCCGAGGACTCCGCCTTCGACGTGGACTTCGAGGGGCTCGGCATCGAGCTGCGGCTCGGCATCGAGGTCACCGGACTGCGGGCCGCCGACCGCGAGCTGGACACCGAGGCCGGCCCCGTCCCGTACGAGGTCCTCGTGCTGGCGACCGGCGCCGAGCCGCTGACCCTGCCCGGCACCGAGGGCGTCCCGGGCGTGCACCTGCTGCGCACCCTGGACGACGCGGCCCGGCTCCGCCCGGTCCTGGCGACCGCGCCCCGGGCGGTGGTCGTCGGGGCGGGCTGGATCGGCGCCGAGTTCGCCACCGCGGCGCGCGAGGCGGGCTGCGCGGTGACCGTGGTCGAGGCGGCGGACCGGGTGCTGGCGGGAGCGCTGCCCGCCGAAGTCGCCGAGCCGATGGCGCGCTGGTACGAGGAGGCCGGGGCCGAGCTGATCACGGGCACGGAGGTGGCCGGGATCGAGGAGGGCCGCGTCCTGCTCGCGGACGGGCGCGCCCTGCCGGCCGGCGCGGTCGTCGTGGGCATCGGCGCCCGGCCCGCCACCGGCTGGCTGGCCGGGAGCGGGGTGGAACGGGGCCCCGACGGGTCGGTGACCGCGGACGCGTACCTGCGGACCTCCCTGCCCGGGGTGTACGCCGTCGGCGACTGCGCCTCCTTCCCCTCCGGGCGGTACGGGAAGCGGCTGCTCGTCCACCACTGGGACAACGCGCTCCAGGGGCCGCGGACGGTCGCGGCGAACATCCTGGCCGAGGTCGGGGTCGGGGTCGGGGCCGGGGCCGGGGCGGCGGGCGAGGTCTACGACCCGGTGCCGTACTTCTGGTCGGAGCAGTTCGGGCGCTTCGTGCAGTACGCCGGGCACCACGGCGGGGCCGACACCCTGCTCTGGCGCGGTGACCCCGCCGGGGCGGCCTGGTCGGTGTGCTGGCTGCGGGCCGGTGCGCTGGTCGCGGTCCTCGCGGTGGGCCGCCCCCGTGACGTGGCCCAGGGTCGCCGCCTGATCGAGATGGCGGTTCCCGTGGACCCGTCCAAGGTTGCGGACCCGGCCACCCCCCTGAAGTCGGCCGCCGCCTGACGGCTCCGGGGCTCCGCCCCGTACCCCGCGCCTCAAACGCCGGCGGGGCTGGATGGTGGCTGCTGTCGTCCGCCGGGTGAGGCGGGCTCGCCCACAGGGCAAATCGAGCCTCGCCGGCGTTTGAGGCGCGGGCTCCGGGGCGGAGTCCCAGGGAGGGCGGCGACCCGGACGGGCCGCCCAGGTACCGACGGCGGAGCCGAGATGGCAGGCTTGTGTCCGTGACCGAGATTGACGCAAAGATCGATGCCCTTGTCCCCTCGTGGCTGTACCTCCCCGACATCGCGGAGAAGCTGAACGTCGAGGTGACCCGGGTCCGCCAGATGGTCAAGGAAGGGCAGCTCATCGCCGTACGCCGGGGCGAGAACCGCGCCCTGCAGGTGCCGGCCCCCTTCATCGACGGTGACAAGGTCGTCAAGGGCCTGGTCGGGTTGCTGACCGTGCTGCGCGACGACCGCTTCACCGACGAGGAGATCCTGGAGTGGCTCTTCACCGAGGATCCGACCCTGCCCGGCACGCCCGTGCAGGCACTGAGCGAGAATCGCGGCACGGAGGTGAAGCGCCGCGCTCAGGCGCTCGCCCTCTGACCTGATCCGCAGTTCGCTCCACCGCGGTGTACGGGCCCCGTGCCCGTGCACCGCCTCCACCCCGGGGGGTTCACCCATGCAGCTGTCCGACGCCCGGCTCTACCTCTGCACGGACGCCCGCAAGCGGCAGGGTGACCTCCCCGAGTTCCTCGACGCCGTCCTGGCCGGAGGCGTGGACATCGTCCAGCTCCGGGACAAGGGCATGGAGGCGGGTGAGGAACTCGAACACCTCCGGGTGTTCGCCGACGCCGCGCGCCGCCACGGCAAGCTCCTCGCCGTCAACGACCGCGCCGACGTCGCCCACGCCATCGGCTCCGACGTCCTGCACCTCGGCCAGGGCGACATCCCCGTCCCCGCGGCCCGCGCCATCCTCGGCGAGGGAGTGCTGATCGGCCGTTCCTGCCATGCCGAGGACGAGGTCGACGCGGCCGTCGCCGAGCCCGGCGTGGACTACTTCTGCACCGGCCCCTGCTGGCCCACGCCCACCAAGCCCGGCCGCCACGCCCCCGGCCTCGGGCTGGTCCGGTACGCGGCCTCGCTGGAGCAGGACCGCCCCTGGTTCGCCATCGGCGGCATCGACGCCACCAACCTGGACGAGGTGCTGGACGCCGGCGCCACCCGCGTCGTGGTCGTCCGCGCCCTCACCGAGGCCACCGACCCCGGCGCGGCCGCCGCCGAGCTCGCCAAGCGCGTCCGGGACCGGCTCGGCTGAGTCCTGTCCGCCCGGACAGAGCGGGGCGCGACGCACCTAGCGCCTCGACCCCCGCCCTGACCAGAGCCGGCCCTCCAGGTGTCCAAAAACGTGTCCAAAAGGCGGACAGCGCTTCGGTGACCGGCCGGCCGCGTCTAACCTGCCCACATGGCCTCTGGTACCGCTTCCACCTGGTCGGATCGTGCCCACACGGTCCGCGACCTCCTCGCGTCCGGGCGCTCGTACTCCTTCGAGTTCTGGGCCCCGAAGACGGAGAAGGGCGAACGCAACCTCTGGAACGCCCTGCGCCGGGTCGAGGCGGTATCCCCCAGCTTCGTCTCCGTGACCTACGGAGCCGGCGGCTCCACCCGCGGCGGCACCGTGAAGGCCACCCAGGAGATCGCCGCGGACACCACGCTGACCCCCGTCGCGCACCTCACCGCCGTCGACCACTCGGTCGCCGAGCTGCGCAACGTCATCGGGCAGTTCGCCGACGCCGGGATCCGGAACATGCTCGTCGTGCGCGGAGACCCGCCGGGCGACCCGATGGGCGAGTGGGTGGCGCACCCCGAAGGCGTGCACTACGCCGCCGACCTGGTCCGCCTCGTCAAGGAGTCCGGCGACTTCTGCGTCGGCGTCGCGGCCTTCCCCGAGATGCACCCGCGTTCGACGGACTGGGACACGGACATCCGGCACTTCGTGGACAAGTGCCGCGCGGGCGCCGACTACGCGATCACCCAGATGTTCTTCGATCCGGAGAATTATCTGCGGCTGCGCGACAGCGTCGAGAAGGCGGGCTGCGAGACCCCGATCATCCCCGAGGTCATGCCTGTTGTGGCGATCAAGCAGCTCGACCGGCTGCCCCAACTCAGCAACGCGGTCTTCCCCGCGCACGTGAAAGAGCGCATGCTCGCCGTCAAGGACGACCCGGCCGCTGTACGCTCCATTGGCATCGAGTTCGCCACGGAGTTCTGCGCGCGGCTGCTGTCCGAGGGTGTCCCGGGGCTGCACTTCATCACGCTGAACAATTCCACGGCGACTCTCGAAATCTACGAGAACCTGGGCCTGCACCAGCGGGCCTGAGCGGCCGCCCCCCGTTCCCGCGCCGGCGGCCGTACCGAGAGGGGCCATGCATGGGAATGACGGTCCTCTACATCGCGTTCGGTTTCGTCGCGCTGTGGCTGCTTGCCGAGGTCCTGATGCAGTACAAGGCCCGGCTCCGCTGGCGCCTGCTCGCCTTCGCGGGCTTCCTCGGCGTGGTCGCCGGGGTGGTGCTGCCGTCGGTGCTGGTCATCGGGATCGGCGCGGCGGCGTTCGCCGTGGGCCAGACCCTGGTGACGCTCTCCTTCCGCAAGGGCTTCGTCGCCGGCTGGGCCCTGCGCCGTGGCGGGGAACCCGTACGGCAGTCCAGGCGCCGCCGCTCCGGAAGCCCGGCGCCGCGGCGGGAGCCGGCGCTCCAGGTCACCGCGCTCGCGTACGAGGACGCGGACGGGGCGGCGGACGAGCGCCCGTACCGGGCCGCGGCCGAGGAAGAGGTCTACAGCCCGGAGCCGGTCCCCGAGGACACCGGGTCCTACGGGATACAGAGCTTCACGCAGCCCCCCGAGGCCGCCCAGACGGCGGCCTTCGCCTCGCCGTTCACCACCGCTGAGCAGGACGCCCACCAGTACGCGGCGTACTACGACCAGAACCAGGGCGGCGGGTACGACTACTCCGGCGGCTACCCGACGGGCGGGCAGCAGCAGGTCTACGCCGCCTACTCGGACCCGTACATCGGCACCGGCGGCGGTGTCGCCCCGCCCCAGCCGTACGACTACACCGCGTACGCCGGCTACGGCCAGCAGCAGTACTCCACGGACACCCCGCCCGGCGGGGTCTGGGTCCCCCAGCAGCGGTCCACCGACGGGGCCGGCCAGCCCTACCCGGCGGACGAGCAGGCCGAGCCGCCGCAGCAGTACCCGTACTCCCAGCCCGGCGAGTACGAGCAGTACCGCTACTGACCCCCGCGCGGACCGGTCTCCGGACCGGTCCGCCCCACCCCGCGCGCGGTCACTGCGAGCCGCGGAACCCCGCGCCCTCCACGATCAGCCCGGCCACCAGCGCCCCCGTCATCCCGGCGTGAGGCAGCCCGCCGCCGGGGTGCGCCCAGCCGCCCGCGAGGAAGAGCCCCGGCACGTCCGTGGTGTTGGCCGGGCGGAGCAGCCGGCCGCCGGCCCCCGCGAGGGAGGGCGGCGGCACCGCGCCGCCGGGCGCACCGGTCGCCGCCTCGACATCGGCCGGCGTACGCACCTCCTGCCACAACAGCCGCTCCCGCAGCCCCTGGACGGCCTTCTCCGCGAGGTTCAGCAGTTCCCCGGGCTCCGAGGTCCCGGGCCCGTACACGGCGCTCACGGTGACCGCCTCGTGCTCCGCGTCGGGCCGGGTGGCGGGGTCGTCCGGGCGCACCACGGTGACCTGCGCCCCCGGCGTGTGCACCAGGGTGCGGTGGACGGCCGCGGCGGGGCGGGCGCCGCGCAGCGCGAGCAGCAGCGTGATCCGGCCGGGTGGCTCGGGCCCGCGGGCCGGCGCCGCGTCCGCCGGCCACAGCGGCGGGGCGACGGACAGCTGCCGGGGGTCGACCCCGCAGACCACGTGATCGGCCGCCACCTCGCTCCCGTCGGCCAGCAGCAGCCCGGCCGCGCGGCCGTCGCGGACCAGGACCTCGCGGACCTCGGCCCCGAACGTGAAGACGACCTTCCGCTCCAGGCAGCGCTCGTACACGGCGGTGGCCAGGGCGCGCATGCCGCCGCGCACGTACCAGCTGCCGAAGGTCTGCTCCATGTACGGGAGCACCGTGGCCGAACCGGGCGCGGTGGCCGGGTCGATCCCGTAGGTGCGCACGACGCCGGTCAGCAGCTCGCCGAGGGCGCCGCCCAACTCGCGGTCGGCCACCTCGCCGAGGGTCGGCGGGCGGCGGCGCAGCAGCCCGGAGCGGCGCAGGGCCGGGTACGGGTCCTCGCGCAGCGCCTGCCGGGCCCCGTCCCGCAGCGGTTCCTCCAGCAGCGGGCGGCGGGTGGCGTCCCAGGCGTCCCGGGCGCGGCCCAGCAGGGCGTTCCAGCGCTCGCCCGCGCCCTGCCCGAAGGCTGTGTCGAGGGCGGCGGCGACCCCGCCGTGCGAGGCGCCCGGCAGGGCGACGTCGATGCCGTGGCGGGGGAGGACGTGCCGGACGGCGGGGTCCGCCTGGACCAGGTCGACGCAGTCCTCCAGGGACCGCTTGCCGGTCTTCACGAACAGGTCGCGGTAGACGGCGGGCAGGTGCAGCAGCCCGGGGCCGGTGTCGAAGGCGAAGCCCTCGCGCTCGTACCGGCCGACGGCCCCGCCGTAGGTCGCCCCGCGCTCGTACACCGCCACCTGATGCCCCGCCACGGCCAGCCGGGCCGCCGTGGCCATCGCGCCCATCCCGGCGCCGATCACCGCAATTCGTGCCATGCGGCCGAGCCTATCGACCCACCGGGAGAGCGCCGGGGCCGGGCGTCGTCAGCGGGGCGGGGCCGCCCCGGTGACCTCGCGGGCCTCGGCGGCCAGCCGCTTCTCCTCGCGGCGCTGCGCGCGGCGGCGCAGGAAGCGGCGGATCCGGCTCCAGAGGAAGACGAGTATGGCCAGACCGGCCGCCAGCAGGACGGCCGCGATGACCGCGGCGGCCTGCGGGTTGAACATCGCGAAGGTGACGAGGCCGGCCACGCCGAGGTCCTCGGCGATGCTCATGCCCACGTTGGTGAACGGCTCGGGCGAGGTGTTGATCGCCATCCGGGTACCGGCCTTGACGAAATGGCTGGCCAGCGCGGTGGAACCGCCGATCGCACCGGCGGCGATGTCGGACAGCGAGCCGCTCTGCCCGGCCAGCAGCGCACCGATCACGGCCCCGGAGAGCGGGCGGATCACGGTGTGGACGGCGTCCCATATCGAGTCGACGTAGGGGACCTTGTCTGCGACCGCCTCGCAGAGGAACAGCACCGCGGCGATGATCAGCACGTCCGTGCGCTGCAAGGACGCCGGGACATCGTCGGTCAGACCGGTCCGGCCGAAGACGCCGAGCAGGAGGACCACGGCATAGGCGTTGATCCCACTGGCCCAGCCGCTGGTGAAGACCAGGGGGAGCACACTCATTGGATCATCATGTCGTACGGGCACCGGTCCGACGGGCAGAACGCGGGCATGGTGACAGAACGGGGACAGAACGGCGAGGGGACGGTCGCCCGGCGGCGGCCGTCCCCTCGCTCACGGTGTTCGGGGGCTACTGCCCCTGCTCGTCACGGCGGCGCTGCCACCGTTCCTCGATGCGGGTCATCATCGACCGACGCTGCCGGCCTCGGCCATGGGCCGAACCGTCTGCACTTCCGGAGACGGGCTGCTCGCCAGGCTTGGGTGCCTTGCGCCAACCGGTGACCACCAGGACCGTACATCCCAGCATGACGAGGAATCCCACCACGCTGATCCAGAGCACGTTCGGAATGATCACACCGGTCATGAGGAGCGCGATACCCACCACAATGCCTGCGACTGCCTGGTAGACCCGTCGCCGGGTGTACGTACGCAGTCCGCTTCCCTCAAGCGCTGTCGCGAACTTGGGATCTTCGGCGTACAGCGCTCGCTCCATCTGCTCGAGCATTCGCTGCTCGTGCTCCGAGAGCGGCACGGGAGTCCTCCTCATCCGTCGGTCGCGGGGGGTAGCGACCAGGGGTCCCCTTCAGGATAGGCGGGGAATCGCCCCCGTGACACCCGCCCTCTACGCCACGTTCCAAAAAGACACACAGCCCAGAAAAGACAACAGCTGGTAAAGCCACTGCTCGAAAACCGTACCGCCGCGGGAGCGGTCACTGAGGCGCTTATTCCCCAATGGTCCGTCCACCATGCCGGTCACTGCACTCGATCATACGGGGCCGACCGCCGGAACGTAGGGTCTGCGGCCGACTCCGTGCGCGGAAGATCGCAGTTCAGGACTGCTTCTGGCCGAGTACGTGCAGCTGGGTGGCGACCGCGTGGAAGGCGGGCAGCTCCGCCGCGGCCTCCTCCAGACGCAGCAGCGCCTCCACCGCGCCCGGCTCGGTGTCCACCAGGACCCCGGGGACGAGGTCGGCGAAGATCCGCACGCCGTGGACGGCGCCGACGGCCAGACCGGATCCGCCGACGAGCTCGGAGAGCTGTTCGGCGGTGAAGCGCCGCGGCACCGGGTCGCCGGAGCCCCAGCGGCCGGCCGGGTCGGTCAGGGCGGTACGGGCCTCGGTGAAGTGCCCGGCCAGCGCGCGGGCGAGCACCGCTCCGCCGAGGCCGGCGGCCAGCAGGCTGAGCGTGCCGCCGGGCCGCAGGGCCGCGACGGCGTTGGCCACGCCCTCGGCCGGGTCGTCCACGTACTCCAGCACGCCGTGGCAGAGCACCACGTCGTACGCCTCCCGCTCGACCACGTCCAACAGGCCCTGGGCATCGCCCTGGACGCCGCGGACCAGGTCGGCGACGCCGGCCTCGGACACCCGGCGCTCCAGCCCGAACAGCGCGTTCGGGCTGGGGTCGACCACAGTGACCCGGTGGCCCAGACGGGCCACCGGCACGGCGAACTTGCCGGTGCCGCCACCGGTGTCGAGCACGTCCAGCACGTCCTGCCCGGTCGCCTTCACCCGGCGGTCGAGCGCCTCCTTGAGGACCTCCCACACCACGGCGGTGCGAAGGGAGGCGCGGGGGCGGGAAGTGTCCGACACGGCTGATGGCTCCTCGGCGCGGTAGGGAAGGGGTGAGCGGTCCGTGCCCCACCCCGGTCTACCTTATGGCCTTCCGCAGCCGGGCAGCTCATCGCGCGTCAGGACGCTCCGGGCGCGGTTGCGGCAGGGCCTGCTCCAGGCTCGGGGCGGGTGCCCGGACGGCGAGCATCCGCTCCACCAGGCGCAGGAACATCGAGGCGGCGCGCACCAGATCGTCCGCGTCCCGGCCGCTCGCCGCGTCCGCTATGCCCGCCTCGGCCCTGGCCCGGCGGGCCGCACCCGAGGCGAACAGCGCGCTCCACTCGGCGAGCTCCGGCGCCAGCTCGGGCAGCAGCTCCCACGCGCTGCGGATCCGGGGCCGCCGCCGCGGGTTCACCGGCTCGGGCCGGCCGCGCGCGGCGAGCACGGCCGCGGCGGTGCGCAGGGCGGCCAGGTGGGCGGTGGCGTACCGCTCGTTGGGCCGGGTCAGCAGGGCGGCCTCGGTCAGGCCGCTGCGGGCCTTGGCGAGCAGGTCGAGCGCCGCCGGATCGGCCGTCGACTTGCGCAGGACGGGGTGGACAGGGGACGGGGACGGTGTGGCCATGACGAACCTCCTGTCGATGCGTTGCCCCCATCGTGACCCGCCCCACTGACAATCGCCCTGACCTGCACTTTTACGGGCGTATCCGGTGCAACTGCCCCCTCCCGCACACCTGGTGCGCAAGAGGGTGCTAGTTTTTGAACTGACCGGTCAGTTCAAAAAGAAGGGGGACGGCGTGGACAGCCCGCACGGCGCGGCCGTCAAGGCCGAGGACTTCGGACTCAAGGGCCCGCGCGGCTGGGTGTTCCGGGGAATCGGCATCGACGCGGCGCCCGGCTCGCTCATCGCGGTCGAAGGCCCCTCCGGCAGCGGCCGGACCTGCCTGCTCCTGGCCCTCACCGGACGGATGAAGGCCACTCAGGGCCACGCCGAGATCGACCAGCACCGGCTGCCGAAGAAGATGGCCGCCGTCCGCCGGATCGCCGCCCTCGCCCACGTCCCCGGGGTCAACGACCTCGACCAGGCCCTCACCGTCGCGGAACAGCTGCGCGAGGGCGCCCTGCTCCAGCGCCGCTACGACGCCCCGGTGCGCGCCCTGCTGCGGCCCCGCGCCGAGCGCCGCGCCCGCGCCGCGGCCCGGATCGACGAGGCCCTGGCCACCGCCGGACTGGACCTCGCCACCCTGCCCAAGGGCGAGCGCACCTCCGTACGGGACCTGGAACGCCTGGAGGCCGTACGGCTCTCCGTCGCCATCGCCCTGCTGGGGTCCCCGCGGCTGCTGGCCCTCGACGACCTCGACCTCAAGCTCTCGGACACCGAGCGCACCGAGGCCTGGGCCCTGCTCCGCTCGATCGCCGCCCGCGGGACCACGGTCCTCGCGGTGTGCAGCGAGGCGCCGGCCGACGCGGTGGTCCTGCGGACCTCCCCGAAGGAGCCGGACGCGGCGGACGCACCGGAGGCAGCGGAAGCACCCCAGGCACCGCAGGCACCGGAGGCGCCCGTCACCGGCACCACGGCGGCCGCCGACCGGAAGATCACCTGGGGAAGCGCCGCCCAGAGCGCCCCCGAGGCCGAGGCCGAGACCGAGGCCGAGACCGAAGCCGATGCGCACGCCGGCCCGGACACCGCCGCCACCGCCGGCAACGACACCGCGAACGACGACACGAAGGGGGCGGACGATGAGGTCGCCGAAGCTGGCCGCGCTTGAGATGAAGCGGTTCGGGCGGGGGAAGCTGCCCGTCGCCGCCCTCATCGCACTGCTCCTGCTCCCGCTGCTCTACGGAGCCCTGTACCTCTGGTCCTTCTGGGACCCGTACCACCGCCTCGACAAGGTGCCCGTCGCCCTCGTCAACTCCGACCGCGGCGCGACCGTCGACGGCAAGCACCTGGACGCGGGCGGTGAGCTCGCCAAGAAGCTCCGCGACAGCAGGACCTTCGACTGGCGCGAGGTAAGCCCCAAGGAGGCGGCCAAGGGCCTGGAGAACGGGACGTACTACCTGACCCTGACCATGCCCGAGGACTTCAGCGCGAAGATCGCCTCCAGCGCGGGCGAGGACCCCGCCACCGGAGCCCTCCAGGTCCGCACCAACGACTCCAACAACTACGTCGTCGGCTCCATCTCGCGCTCCGTCTTCTCCGAGGTCCGCTCGGCGGCGTCCGCCAACGCCTCCCGCGGCTTCCTCGACAAGATCTTCGTCAACTTCTCCGACCTGCACGACAAGACCGCCGAGGCCGCCGACGGCGCCGACAAGCTCAAGGACGGGGCGGGCAAGGCCCAGGAGGGCGCGAAGGAGCTCGCCGAGGGCCTCGACACGGCGGAGGAGAAGACCGGCGAGCTCAACAGCGGCCTGAAGAAGCTCAACACGGCCGCCGGGAAGCTGGAGACCGGGTCGAAGGACGTCGCCGACGGCACCCAGGCCCTCGCCGACAAGGTCAACGGAGCGGCCGACAAGGCCCGCCCGTTCGTCAAGGACCCCAAGAACCTGGCGGACACGGCCGAGCTGGTCGCGGACAGCGCGAAGGTGGTCAACGGTCACCTCGACACGTTCGCCGCGAAGGCACCGGCCGCCGCGGCCGCCGCCAAGCGGGCCTCCACCGGCGCGGACGCCTACTACACCAAGCACTGCGTCACCCCCGGCGCCGAACCGCACCTCGCCTCCTGCCCCGACCTGAAGAAGGTCAGGGACGACGCGGCCGAGGCGGCCGAACTCGCCGGTGACGTCAGTGCCCTCGTCAAGAACGCCAACGGGGACGTCGGCAAGCTCCGCACCCAGCTGACCGACCTGGAGAAGAAGGCCCGGGAACTGGTCGTCAAGGCGCCGCAGCTCGCGGGCGACCTCGACGCGGCCGTGGCCAAGGTCAACGCCCTCAACACCGGCGCCCACAAGGTCGCCACCGGCATGGCCCAGCTGCACACCGGCCTCGGCTCCGCCACCACCGGCTCGGGCAAGCTCAGCGACGGAGTCGGCAAGCTCGGCGACGGCGCCCACCGCCTCGACGGGGGCATGTACAAGCTCGTCGACGGCACCGGCGAGCTCGCCGGCGGCCTGCACGAGGGCGCGGGCAAGATCCCCGACTACGACGAGCAGCAGCGCGACGCCCGCACCGAGGTCATGGCCGACCCGATCAGGCTCGCCAACCAGTCCCTGCACAAGGCGCCCAACTACGGCACCGGCTTCGCGCCCTACTTCATCCCGCTCTCCCTCTGGGTCGGCGCGATGGTCGCCTACATGCTGATCGCGCCCATGAACCGGCGGGCCCTGTCCGCCGGCGCCTCGCCCTGGCGGATCGCCCTCGCGGGCTGGCTGCCCGTGGTGGGGATCGGCGCCGCCCAGGTCGGGCTGCTGATGTCCGTGCTCCGGTGGGCCCCCGACCTCGGCCTGAAGATGGCCCACCCGGCCCTCACCATCACCTTCCTGCTGCTGGTCAGCGCCTGCTTCGCGGCGATCATCCAGTGGCTCAACGCCAAGTTCGGCGCTGCCGGGCGGATCCTCGTACTCGCCGTCCTGATGCTCCAGCTGACCTCCGCCGGCGGCACCTACCCCGTGCAGACCAGCCCGGGCTTCTTCAACGCCGTCCACCCTTACCTGCCGATGTCGTACGTGGTCGAGAGCCTGCGCCGCCTCATCACCGGCGGCGACCTCGGCCCGGTGTGGCAGGGATTCGCGGTCCTCGCGGCCTTCACCGTCGGAGCGCTCGCCCTGACCTCGCTCGCCGCCCGCGGCAAGCAGGTGTGGACCATGGACCGACTGCACCCCGAACTGAGCCTGTAGGGACGTGTTGACCTGTGACAATCAGCGCCATGGACAGCAGCAGCACCGGTACGGGTACCGGCGGGGCCCGTCGGCAGGCGACCCGGCAGAAGCTCTACGAAGCGGCCGTCACCCTCATCGCGGAACAGGGGTTCTCCGCGACCACCGTCGATGAGATCGCCGAACGGGCGGGCGTCGCGAAGGGCACCGTCTACTACAACTTCGCGAGCAAGAACGACCTCTTCGAGGAGCTGCTGCGGCACGGCGTCGGGCTGCTGACGGCCTCGCTGCGGGCGGCGGCGGAGGAGACGGAGGCGCGCGGCGGCAGCCGCGTCGAGGCGCTCGACGCGATGATCCGCGCCGGCCTGGTCTTCATCGACCGCTACCCGGCCTTCACCCAGCTGTACGTCGCCGAGCTGTGGCGGACCAACCGCGCGTGGCAGTCCACGCTGATGGTGGTCCGGCAGGAGGCGGTGGCCGTCGTGGAGAAGGTGCTGCGGGAAGGCGTCGACCGCGGTGAGCTGAGCGCCGAGATCGACGTGCCGCTCACCGCGGCCGCGATGGTCGGGATGGTGCTGGTGGCCGCGCTGGACTGGCAGTCCTTCCAGAGCGAGCGGTCGCTCGACGACGTCCACTCGGCGCTGTCGCTGCTGCTGCGGGGCCGGGTCAGCGGCAACCGCTGAGCCCGTACGCCGCGGCGAGCACCCCCCGGTCGGCGGTGCCGCCCGGGCGCGGCAGCCCGTACAACTGGTGGGGCCTGCCGCGACGGCTGAGTATCCGTACCTAGGCGCGGAGATGAGTACGTGCGCGGATGGCTCCCACCTGCGCAGACGCCAGGATGGGAGCAACGGACAGGAGACCCGGTCCGCACCGCCGACACGGGGCTGCGGAGCGGACCGGGTACCTCCTCCCGTGGCCGGACGGGGGACACGTGACCGGCGACGCAGTACGCGAACGCGGCGGGGCTCGGGGGGATCGAGCCTCGCCGCGTTCTCGCGTCCGCGGGTCCGGCAGCCTCCTCTGGGCTCGGCCCGGCGCCCCTCACGGCCCGGGCCCGCCCCGCACCCCGCGCCTCAATCGCCGGCGGGGCTGAAAGACCTGGGGCTCCGCCCCGGACCCCGCTCCTCAAACGCCGGAGGGGCTGGATGAGCCGGGCGGAGCCCAGGAAGCGGACCCTAGCCGCGGCCCCGGAGCGGGAGCCGGAGGCGGGCGGCGGTGAGGCGGGCGGCGGTCAGCCGGGCCGAGATCCACGAGGTCACCGCGGACCAGCGGGCCGAGGCCGCCCAGCCGAGGCGGGTGGCCGAGCGGGGGAGGAGCAGGGCGCGCAGGCGGGCCGGGCGGCTCACCGCGGCCAGCAGGCCCGTGCGGGTCAGCAGCACGTCGTCCGCCAGCTCCGGGTACGAGACCTCCGCGCCCGGCGGCGCGTACAGGGCCCGTTCCACCGCGCCCGCGACCCGGTGGACCGCGGCCGCCGCCTCCGGATCCAGGTGGCCCAGGTCCACGACCCGGTCCGCGGCCCGGCGCGGGGACAGCGCCTCGTCCGGGACCACGCCCACGTCCCAGGCGGCGTCGCCCAGCTCCCGCCACGCCGTCAGGACCTCCCCGGTCCCCAGGCGGCGGGCCCGCAGCCGGCTGCGCCACAGCAGCGGCAGCAGTGGCAGGGCCAGGATCGCCAGCACGGCCGCCGTCCAGCCGAGGACCGTCATCAGCGACGGCCCGTCGCCGTGGGCCGGGCCCTGCGCGGCCGCAGGCGTCCCGCACTCGCCGAGCTTCTGCAGCGCGGGCGGGCACTCGGCGGACGCCGAGGGCGCCGCCGACGGCTGCGCGGAGCTCTGCGAGGGCACCGGCGCCGGCGCGGACGGCTGCTGGGCCGCCGGGGTCTGCGGCCGGGAGTAGTCCGGCACGTTGATGCCGGAGCGCGGCGTCGGCTCGAACCGCGTCCAGCCCACGCCCTCGAAGTACAGCTCCGGCCAGGCGTGCGCGTCCCGCATCGACACGTTCACGCTGCCGTCGGACTGCTTCTCACCGGGTGTGAAGCCCACCGCCACCCGCGCGGGGATGCCCAGGCTGCGGGACATCGCCGCCATCGAGAAGGCGAAGTGGATGCAGAAGCCCTCCTTGTCGGCGAGGAACCGCGCGACCGCCTGCGGGCCCGTGCCGGAGGACGTCCTCGTGTTGTAGCGGAAGCCACCGTTCACGGCGAAGTAGTCCTGCAGCCTCACCGCCCGCGTGTAGTCGTCCTTCGCCCCCTGCGTCACCTGGCGGGCCGTGTCGGCGACCACCGGCGGCAGGTTGTCCGGCACCTTGGTGTACTCGTCGCGGATGGCCCGGTCCGGCTCCGGGGCCTTCTGCAGCTGCTGGGCCGTCGGCCTCAGCAGCAGGCTCTGCACCGAGTAGCCCGCGCCCTGGACGTTCTGGAACTTGTCCCTGCCCAGCTGGTCGCCGACCAGGGTCCGGCCGGCGGGCTCGAACCGCCACTTCCCGTCGATCTTCACCGAGGTCGCGGGATAGGGCATGGGGAGGTAGCGCTGCGTGTAGCCGTCCGCGACCGAGACGGTGGTGGTCACCTCCGTCGAGGTCACCCGCACCTGGTCGCTGAGCCCCGTCGGCTTCGGCAGCACCTCGGGGACATCGGTCAGGGCCCGCCCGGAGGCCTCCCACTTGACGCCGTTGAACTCGTCCAGCGCGACGATCCGCAGGTACTGCTCGCTCTGCTGCGGGCTGTTCGTCCGGTACTTGAGGATGACCCGGTTGTCCTGCGTGTTCAGGTTGTTCTGCAGGGAGACCAGCGGGTTGACCGCCGAGATGGTCCCGCCCGCACCGGTGCCGTCCTCGCCGCCGTCCTGACCGCCGCCCAGCAGCCCGCCGCCGAGCGCCGGCAGGGCCGCCGGCACCGCCAGCGCCACGCCCAGGGCCACCGCGCCGATCCGCCGTCCGAACCGGGCCGGGGCCGTCGCCTGCCCGCCCGCGCCACTGCTCAGACCGGAGTCGGCGGCGCCCTTGCCGCGCGGGGCCGCGCCGAAGACCCGGCCCCACTGGGCGAGCCGGTCGCGGCCCTCGGCCAGCAGCATCAGCAGGTACCCGCAGCCCGCCAGGAGGAAGGAGAACCAGGAGGCCTCCCCGCCGCCCGACAGACCCGCGGCCACCGAGTACAGGGCGAGCAGCGGCAGTCCGGCCGCGGCGGCCGTCCGCGCGGCCACCGCCAGCGTGTCCACGAGCAGCCCGATCAGCAGCACGCCGGACACCAGCAGCAGCCGGATGCCGTCCGTCAGCGGGGCCGGGATCGCGTACTCGCCCACGTCCCGGACGCCCTGTCCGAACAGCGAGCCGAAATCGTCCACCAGGTAGGCCAGCGGCCCGCTCCCCGTGGACTCGCCCTTGCCGGCGAAGAGGAACACGAGCAGCAGCAGGGACACCAGCAGCTGCGCGGCCACGGTCAGCGACCGCGCCAGCGGCACCCGCCGGGCCCCGGCCCCCACCGCGCTCTGGACGCCCAGCAGCAGCGCCCCCTGCAGCAGCCAGGCCTGGGACTCGACCAGCGGGGCCAGCGACCACGAGGTGAGCAGCGTCGCCAGTGCCGCGAACAGCGTCAGTTTCGCCCGCCCGCTCATGCCCGACCTCCGGAAGTCCCCGTACCGACGCGAGCGGTACCGGCCTGTCGCCACAGCTCGCCGAAGGCCACCCCGGGCGGGGCGGCCAGCGCCGTCCAGCCCGCGTCGCGCAGCCTGCGCAGCCGTTCCTCCAGCGGGGGCACGGCGTGCCCGGGTGCGGGCTGCCCGCCCCAGGACGCGGAGTCCAGTACGAAGGCCACCGCACCCGAGGTGCGCTGGCGCATCCTGGCCGCCAGTTCCGTCTGTACGTCGTCCAGGTCGCCGAGGAAGGCGATGAGGAGCCCGTCACCGCCGGCTCCGCCGAAGCCGCCCGCGCCGGCGCCGCGCACCGCGTCGTAGGCCCGCGAGAGCCCGGCGCCGTCGGAGTGCCCGATCACCGCGAGGGTGTCCATCATCAGCCCGGCGGCCTCCGCGGACTCCTGGCCGCCGGCGGTGAAGCCGCCCCCGCCGTCGCCGGGTACCGAGTCCCCGGTGTCCGTGAGCAGCCGTACGGAAAAGCTCTGCTCCAGCACGTGCACGAGGCTGGAGGCGGCCGCCGAGACGGCCCATTCGAAGGCGGAGTCGGGGCCGGCGCCGTCGAAGGCGAGGCGCCGGGTGTCCAGCAGGACGGTGGCGCGGCTGCGCTGCGGCTGTTCCTCGCGGCGGACCATCAGCTCGCCGTAGCGGGCCGTGGAGCGCCAGTGCACCCGGCGCAGGTCGTCGCCGCGCCGGTAGCCGCGCGGGATCACGTCGTCGTCGCCGGCCAGCGCCAGCGAGCGGCGGCTGCCGTCGCCGTAGCCGTTGGACTCGCCGGTCAGCCGGACCGGCGGCAGGGGCTCGGTGCGCGGGATGACGGTGAGGGTGTCGTAGGTGCTGAAGGAGCGGGTCAGCTCGACCAGTCCGAAGGGGTCGGTCAGCCGCAGCTGGAGCGGGCCCAGCGGATAGCGGCCGCGCAGGTCGGAGCGGACCCGGTAGGACACCTCGCGCCGTCCGCCGGGCTCGACCCGGTCCAGGACGAAGCGGGGGCGCGGGCCCAGGACGTAGGGCACCCGGTCCTGGAGCATCAGCAGGCCGGTGGGCAGCCGGGAGACGTTGTCCATGCGCAGCTGCACCCGGGCCTCGGCGCCCGCGGGCACCCGTCCCGGGCTCAGCCGGCGGCTGCCGGAGACGCGGTGGCGGGTGCGGTGCAGGGCGTAGACGCAGATCAGCGGCAGGACGGCGAGCAGCAGGCCGACGCGGAGCAGCTCGCCCTGGCCCAGGACGTAGGCGCAGGCGGCCGCGGCTATCCCGGCGGCCAGGAACGAGCGGCCGCGGGTCGTCAGCCCGGACAGCGAAGCGCGGAACCCGCCGCCGTCCCCCGGGCCGCCGGCGCCGCGCGGGGCACCGGCGCTCATCAGAAGCCCCGGATGCCCGCGCCGGGCGGCATCTCGCCGCGGGCGTGCGCGGCCGGGACGGGGGTGCGCTGCAGGATGTCGTGGACGACCTGCTCGGCGGTGCGCCGGTTCAGCTGGGCCTGCGCGGTGGGCAGCAGCCGGTGCGCGAGGACCGGGGCGGCGAGCGCCTGGACGTCGTCGGGCAGGACGTAGTCCCGGCCGGCGAGCGCGGCGGAGGCCTTCACGGCGCGCAGCAGGTGCAGCGTGGCGCGGGGTGAGGCGCCGAGCCGCAGGTCGGGGTGGCTGCGGGTGGCGGCGACGAGGTCGACGACGTAGCGCCGGACGGGCTCGGCCACGTACACCTCGCGGACGGCCTCGATGAGCTTGATGATGTCGTGGGCGTGCGCGACGGCCGTCAGGTCGTCGAGCGGGGAGACCCCGCCGTGCACGTCGAGCATCTGGAGCTCGGCCTCGGGGCTGGGGTAGCCGACGGAGACGCGGGCCATGAAGCGGTCGCGCTGGGCCTCGGGCAGCGGGTACGTGCCCTCCATCTCCACCGGGTTCTGGGTGGCGACGACCATGAAGGGGCTGGGCAGCGTGTAGGTCGTGCCGTCGATGGTGACCTGGCGCTCCTCCATCGACTCCAGCAGCGCCGACTGGGTCTTCGGCGAGGCGCGGTTGATCTCGTCGCCGATGACGATCTGCGCGAAGATCGCGCCCGGCTTGAACTCGAACTCGCGGCGCTGCTGGTCGTAGATGCTGACACCGGTGATGTCGGAGGGCAGCAGGTCGGGCGTGAACTGGATGCGCTGTACCGAGCAGTCGATGGACTTCGCGAGCGTCTTGGCGAGCATCGTCTTGCCGACGCCGGGTACGTCCTCGATCAGCAGGTGCCCCTCGGCGAGCAGCACGGTGAGCGCGAGGCGTACGACCTCGGGCTTGCCCTCGATCACGCTCTCGACCGACTGGCGCACCCGCTCCGCCGTGCTGGTCAGATCCGCGAGGCTCGCTCGGTCGTCATACGTCGTCACCTTGGTTCTCCTCGGCCCATTCCCAGGGCCGACGCCCTTGGCGCATGACCGGCCCACCCCGAAACACGGACACCGGTCCGGGGGATCCCGGGTGGTGCCATCCCGCATTCTTGACGGCGTTACGGCCTCGTGTCACTCAAGAGCGGGGATCGATCTCCCGCAGGAGCCCGGTGTGCACATCGAAGACGAAGCCTCGCACATCGTCCTTGTGGGGCAGGAACGGGTTCGTGCGCACCCGCTGCATGGACTGGCGGACGTCCTGGTCCACGTCCCGGAAGGCCTCGACGGCCCAGGAGGGACGCTGGCCGACCTCGTCCTCCAGCTCGTGCCGGAAGTCCTCGGTCAGACTTTCGAGACCGCAGCCGGTGTGGTGGATCAGTATCACCGTGCGGGTGCCGAGGGCCCGCTGGCTGATGGTGAGGGAGCGGATCGTGTCGTCCGTGACCACGCCTCCGGCGTTGCGGATCGTGTGACAGTCGCCGAGCTCGAGGCCGAGCGCCTTGTGGAGGTCGAGCCGGGCGTCCATGCAGGCCACGACGGCCACGTGGAGGACGGGGCGGGCGTCCATCCCGGGGTCGCTGAACTCCGCGGCGTAGCGTCGGTTCGCCTCGACCAGCCGGTCGGTGACGGATCCGCCGACGGGCGCCTCGGACGCGGACTCTGCAGGCAGGGATGCGGAAGTCGTCATGGGTACGACGTTAGTGGTCACGGCCGGTGAAGGCCTTGCGTGAGGTGGGACAAAGAACGTCAACGAGCCTTGTTGTGAGCTAACCCACAGGGGTGGGTGTGAGGCGGCCGATCGGGTGATTAGCGGCTTTTGTCGGTTCGGTCCGAGAGGCGCGGGCGGCGCGCGGGGCGGTTCGTTGACCGCGGCGACCGTTGCACTAAAGTGACGCGAACCGGCCGGAGCCCGGCCCTGAGCGGCCGCCCGGCCCCCTGGTAACACTCCGCGTGCGCGGCGCGGCGTATGCCTGCCGCGCCGTTATCTGAGAGGGCGCTTTGACTAGCGAGTCCCGACACGTCCCGGTGATGCTCCAGCGGTGCCTGGACCTGTTGGCCCCGGCGCTGGAGAGGCCCGGGGCCGTCGTCGTCGACTGCACCCTCGGCCTCGGCGGCCACAGCGAGGCCCTGCTGACCCGGTTCCCCGAGGCCCACCTGATCGGCCTCGACCGCGACAAGGAGGCCCTGCGGCTCTCCGGCGAACGCCTCGCGCCCTTCGGCGACCGGGCCACCCTCGTCCACGCGATCTACGCCGACCTCGCCGAGGTCCTCGACGGGCTCGGCATCCCGGCCGTCCAGGGCATCCTCTTCGACCTGGGCGTCTCCTCCATGCAGCTGGACGAGGCCGACCGCGGGTTCGCCTACGCGCAGGACGCGCCGCTGGACATGCGCATGGACCAGACGACGGGCATCAGCGCCGCCGAGGTCCTGAACACCTACGCGCCGGGCGAGCTCGTCCGGATCCTGCGCCAGTACGGCGAGGAGAAGCAGGCCAAGCGGATCGTGTCCGCGATCGTCCGGGAACGGGACAAGGAGCCCTTCACGAACAGCGCCCGGCTCGTGGAACTGATCCGCGACTCCCTGCCGCAGGCCGCCAAGCGCACCGGCGGCAACCCGGCGAAGCGGACCTTCCAGGCCCTGCGGATCGAGGTCAACGGCGAACTCTCGGGCCTGGAGAAGGCCATCCCGGCGGCCGTGGACCGGATCGCGGTCGGCGGCCGGATCGCGGTGCTCTCGTACCACTCGCTGGAGGACCGCCTGGTCAAGCAGGTTTTCGCGGCCGGCGCGACCTCCACGGCCCCGCCCGGGCTGCCGGTGGTACCGGAGAAGTACCAGCCCAAGCTGAAGCTGCTGACGCGCGGAGCGGAACTGCCCACCGAGGAGGAGATCGCCGAGAACCGGCGGGCCGCCCCGGCGAGGTTCCGCGGGGTCGAACGCATCCGGGAGGCGCGGCTGTGACCAGGGGCGGGAAGGTCGCCACGCTGACCCGCGGGCAGGCGGCCCGGCTCGGCCGGGCCCTCGGCGGCCGCCCGGCCCGCCCCCGCCCCGGCGGGCAGGCCGCGCGGATGCCGTTCGTCCTGCTGGTCGTGGCGCTGCTCGCCGGCGGCCTGATCAGCCTGCTGCTGCTGAACTCGGCGCTGAACGAGGGCTCCTTCCAGCTGACCAGGCTGAAGAAGGAGACCACCGCCCTCACCGACGAGGAGCAGGCGCTCCAGCGGGACGTGGACGCCTACTCGGCCCCCGACGCGCTGCAGCGGCGGGCGCAGGAGCTCGGCCTGGTGCCGGGCGGCAGCCCCGTCTTCATCGGCCCGGACGGCGAGGTCGCCGGCACCGCCGCCCCGGCCGAGGCCTCCCCGACCCCGACCCCGCCGCCGGCCCCGCCCGCCTCCCAGGCCCCGGCCGGCCCGCCCCCGGCCCAGCCCTCGCAGCAGCCCAGCCAGACCCCTGGAAGGTGACGTCGTGACCCCGATGGCAGGCGGTATCGCGGTGGCGGGGCTCCGCCCTGCGGGGCCTTTCCCCACCCCGCCCTTTCGCCTCCCCCGGACTTCGTCCGGGAGGGGCCCCCACCCGGGCTCCGCCCAGACCCCCGCCTCACACGCCGACGAGGCTGTACTTCGGTCCGGGGCGGTGGCCGCGTGAGCCCGCAGGAGCCGCCGCGGCGGCGGGTGCCGGGGCCGGCCCGGCTGCCCAGGCCGGGTGACCGGGCGCGGGCGACGGCCCGCCCGGCCTCGCGCCCGGCGACCCGGCGGCCGGCGGCGGCCAGACGGCCCCACACCATCCGGCTCGGCAGCCCCCGCCCCCGGCTGCGCCTCGTCAGCGTCGGCCTGACCCTCGTCATGCTCGCCTTCGTCGTCCGGCTGCTCCAGGTGCAGGCCGTCGACGCCTCCACCTTCTCCGCCGCGGCCTCCAAGAACCGCTACACCAGCGTCAAGCTGGCCGCCGAACGCGGCGAGATCACCGACCGCCGCGGCGTGGCCCTCGCCACCAGCGTCGACGCGTACGACATCACCGCCGACCCGAAGATGTTCACGCCGCAGGAGAGCAAGGCCCCGGACGCCCCGGCACAGGCCGCCGCCCTCCTCGCGCCCATCCTCGGCAAGGACGCCAAGGAGATCGCCGCCCGGCTGAGCACCAGGAACAGCCGCTACGTGGTCCTCGCCCAGCGCCAGACCCCGCAGGTCTGGAACCAGATCAAGGACCTCCAGCGCGTCTTCAGGGACAAGGCGGCGGCCGACAAGAAGAACAACGGCCCCGGTGCCAACGTCCTCGCCGGCGTGTTCAAGGAGGACAGCAGCAAGCGCGTGTACCCGAACGGCGACCTCGCCGCCGGGATACTGGGCTACGTCAACGCCGACGGCAAGGGCGGCGGCGGCCTGGAGTCCTCCCTCGACAAGAAGCTGTCCGGCAAGGACGGCGAGATCACCTACGCCCAGTCCGGCGGCCGCAAGGTGCCCACGGCCGGCTCCAGCGAGAAGCCCGCCGTCCCCGGCGAGGACATCGTGCTGACCATCGACCGCGACATCCAGTGGGCGGCCCAGAGCGCCATCGCCGAGCAGGTCCAGAAGTCCGAGGCCGACCGCGGGTACGTCATCGTCCAGGACACCCGCACCGGCGAGGTGCTTGCCATGGCCAACGCCCCCGGCTTCGACCCCAACGACCTGACCCGGGCCAGCTCCGCCGCCATGGGCAACGCCGCGCTCCAGGACGTGTACGAGCCCGGCTCCACCGCCAAGGTGATGTCGATGGCCGCCGTGCTGGAGGAGAAGAAGGCCACGCCCGAGACCCGCGTCGAGGTCCCCAACCGGCTGCACCGCGGCGACCGGCTGTTCAAGGACGACATCGACCACCCGACCTGGTACCTGACCCTCAACGGGGTCCTCGCCAAGTCCTCCAACATCGGCACCATCCTGGCCACCGGCCAGCTCGGGCCCACCCAGCCCGAGTCCAACAAGGTCCTGCACTCCTACCTGAGCAAGTTCGGCATCGGCCGGCCCACCGGGCTGGACTACCCCGGCGAGTCCCGCGGCATCCTCGCCAAGCCCGAGGACTGGTCCACGTCGCAGCAGTACACGATTCCTTTCGGCCAGGGCCTGTCCCTCAACGCCATGCAGGCGGCCTCCGTGTACTCGACCATCGCCAACGACGGGGTCCGCATCGAGCCGACCCTGGTGCGCGGCACCAAGGGTTCCGACGGCCGCCTCACCCCGGCCCCGGCCCCCGAGCAGCGCCGCGTGATCAGCCAGGAGACCGCCAAGACCCTCGCCGCGATGCTCGAATCCGTCGTCGACGACCAGGAGGGCACCGGCACCAAGGCGAAGATCCCCGGCTACCGGGTCGGCGGCAAGACCGGCACCTCCAACCGGGTGGATCCGGCCACCGGCCGGTACAAGGGCTACACCGCCTCCTTCGCCGGCTTCGCACCCGCGGACAACCCGCGGATCACCGTCTACTGCGCCATCCAGAACCCGACGAAGGGCAGTTACTTCGGCGGCCAGATCTGTGGCCCCATCTACAAGAAGGTCATGGAGTTCGCCCTCAAGACCCTTCAGGTCGCCCCCACGGGAACCGCCCCCGCCGGACTGCCGGTCACCTACGAACCCGGCCCGCAGCCCGCCCCGCAGCCCAGTCCGCAGCCCGGTCAGTGACCCACAGCCCGGTCGGCCCGCCAGAAAAGCGTGAGGCACCATCAGTGACAACGATCACCCCGAAACCCGGGAACCGGCCGGTTGCCGACGCCGAGGCCGGGCCCTCACTTCGCGACCGGCCCGCCGCGCCCGGTACGCTCACCGCCGTGCCCCACGCTGATCAGCCCAGAACCACCCAGAAAGACGCCCCGGCAGCGCCGCCGGGAGCGCCCAGGCCCGTGTCCGCCCGCCCGACCCCTCTGGGCGAGCTGGCCACCCTGCTGGGCATCCCGGCGCCCGCCGCGGCGCAGATCACCGGGATCACGCACGACTCCCGTGCGGTCCGCCCCGGAGACCTGTACGCGGCCCTGCCCGGAGCCAGGACGCACGGCGCCGACTTCGCCGCCCAGGCCGCCGGTCTCGGCGCCGCCGCCGTGCTGACCGACCCGGCCGGTACGGAACGCGCCGCGGCCACCGGCCTGCCGGTCCTCACGGTCGCCGACCCGCGCGGCCGGATGGGAGAGCTCGCCGCCGCGATCTACGGACGTCCCGGCGAGGACCTGCTCCAGATCGGCATCACCGGCACCTCCGGCAAGACCACCACGGCGTACCTCGTC
Organism: Streptomyces sp. NPDC046308; assembly: GCF_055588065.1. Lineage (NCBI taxonomy): Bacteria > Bacillati > Actinomycetota > Actinomycetes > Kitasatosporales > Streptomycetaceae > Streptomyces > Streptomyces sp. NPDC046308. Next base: position 116,218 of record NZ_JBVJFB010000002.1, on the reverse strand, counting down.
GAGGGCGGCCTGCGCGCGGCGGGCCGCAGCACCGGACTGGTCGGCACCGTCGAGATGCGCATCGGCGACGAGCGCATCAAGTCCGAGCGGACCACCCCCGAGGCCACCGACCTCCAGGCCCTCTTCGCGGTCATGCGCGAACGCGGCGTCGAGGCCGTGGCGATGGAGGTCTCCAGCCACGCCCTGGTGCTCGGCCGCGTCGACGGCTGCGTCTTCGACGTCGCCGTCTTCAACAACCTGAGCCCGGAACACATGGAGTTCCACTCCGACATGGAGGACTACTTCCAGGCGAAGGCCGGGCTGTTCACCGCCCGCCGGGCCCGTCTGGGCGTGGTCAACCTCGACGACGAGTACGGCCGCCGCCTGGCCAAGGAGACGACGATCCCGGTCGTCACCTTCTCCGCCGCCGGCGACCCGGCCGCCGACTGGCGCGCCGAGGACGTGGTGTTCGGGCCGGCGAGCTCCACCCTGACCCTGCTGGGCCCCGAGGGACAGCGGATCCGGGCGGCCGCGCCGCTGCCCGGCCCGTTCAACGTGGCCAACACCGTCGCCGCGATCGTCACCCTCGCCGCCGCCGGCCTCGACCCGCAGACCGCCGCCGACGGCGTCGCCGCGGTCCCCGGGGTGCCCGGCCGGCTGGAGCGGGTGGACGCGGGTCAGCCCTACCTGGCCGTCGTCGACTACGCGCACAAGACGGACGCCGTGGAATCGGTCCTGCGCGCGCTGCGCGAGGTCACCGAGGGCAAGCTGCACATCGTGCTCGGCTGCGGAGGCGACCGCGACACCACCAAGCGCGCCCCGATGGGCGCCGCGGCCGCCCGGTACGCCGACGTGGCCGTCCTGACCTCCGACAACCCGCGCTCCGAGGACCCGCTCGCGATCCTCGCCGCGATGTTCGAAGGCGCCGTGTCCGTACCGCCCGCCGAGCGGGGCACCGTCCTGGTCGACCCCGACCGGGCCGCGGCCATCGCCGCGGCCGTCGCCCGCGCCCGGCCCGGCGACACCGTGCTGGTGGCGGGCAAGGGCCACGAGCAGGGCCAGGACACCGCCGGTGTCGTACGGCCCTTCGACGACCGCACCGTGCTCCGCGCCGCGATCGAGCACCAGAGCGTGCTCGACCAGGCGGCCGTGCCCGATCGAACGACTACGGTCCGACAGGCCGAGGTGAACCAGTGATCGCCCTTTCCCTCGCCGAGATCGCCGACATCACCGGCGGGCGGCCCCACGACATACCGGATCCGTCGGTGCGGATCAGCGGGCCCGTGGTCATCGACTCCCGCCAGGTGGAGGCCGGCAGCCTGTTCGCCGCCTTCGAGGGCGAGCACGTCGACGGCCACGACTACGCCGAGCGCGCGGTCGCCGCCGGAGCCGCGGCAGTCCTCGCCGCCCGGCCGGTCGGCGTGCCCGCCGTCGTCGTCCCCGACGTGCAGAAGGCGCTCGGCGCACTCGCCCGCGCCGTCGTCGAGCGGCTCGGCACCGACGTGGTGGCCCTGACCGGTTCCGCCGGCAAGACCTCCACCAAGGACCTCATCGCCCAGGTGCTCCAGACCCGCGCGCCCACGGTGTGGACACCCGGCTCCCTCAACAACGAGATCGGCCTGCCGCTCACCGCGCTCAAGGCCACCTCCGAAACCCGCCACCTGGTACTGGAGATGGGGGCCCGCGGGATCGGCCACATCGCCTACCTCACGGGCCTGACCCCGCCCCGGATCGGCGTCGTCCTCAACGTCGGCACCGCGCACATCGGCGAGTTCGGCGGCCGGGAGCAGATCGCGCAGGCCAAGGGGGAGCTGGTCGAGGCGCTGCCCGCCGCGGCGGAGGGCGGTGTCGCCGTCCTCAACGCGGACGACCTGCTGGTCCGCGCCATGGCCGGGCGCACGAAGGCCCGTACGGTGCTGTTCGGTGAGGCCGACGACGCCGACATCCGGGCCACCGAAGTCCGCATGACGGACAGGGGGCGGGCTTCCTTCACATTGCGAACACCGACCGGGTGCAGCGACGTGACCTTGCGGCTGTACGGTGAGCACCACGTGTCGAACGCGCTCGCCGCGGCCGCCGTTGCCCATGTACTGGGCATGTCCGTCGAGGAGATCGCCACCGCGCTCTCCGGGGCGGGCACGCTGTCCCGGTGGCGGATGGAGGTCACCGAGCGCGCGGACGGTGTGACGATCGTCAACGACGCCTACAACGCGAATCCCGAGTCCATGCGGGCCGCACTGCGCGCGCTCGCCGCGATGGGCGGTGCCGACAGGGCGAACGGGGGACGCACGTGGGCGGTGCTCGGCCCGATGGCCGAGCTCGGGGACGACGCGCTCGCCGAGCACGACGCGGTCGGGCGACTTGTCGTCCGGCTCAACGTGAGCAAGCTCGTCGCAGTCGGGGGCAGGGAAGCCTCCTGGCTGCAACTGGGCGCATATAACGAGGGTTCGTGGGGTGAGGAGTCGGTGCTCGTGTCCGACGCGCAGGCGGCGGTCGACCTGTTGCGCAGTGAACTGCGCCCGGGTGACGTCGTGCTGGTGAAGGCTTCCAGGTCGGCCGGTCTGGAGCGGGTGGCCCAGGCCCTGCTCGAGGGCACTGTCGAGGGCGAGGTCCCCGGCCGATGAGGCAGATCCTGTTCGCCGGTGTCATCGGCATGTTCCTCACCGTTGTCGGCACCCCGCTGCTGATCAAGCTGCTGGCCCGCAAGGGCTACGGCCAGTTCATCCGCGACGACGGCCCGCGCGGCCACGCCGGGAAGAAGGGCACGCCCACCATGGGCGGCATCTCCTTCATCCTGGCCACGCTCGTCGCGTACGCCCTGACGAAGGTCATCACCGGTGAGGCGGTGAGCTTCTCGGGCCTGCTCGTCCTCTTCCTGATGGCGGGCATGGGCCTGGTCGGCTACCTCGACGACTACATCAAGATCGTCAAGCGGCGCTCGCTCGGTCTGCGGGCCAAGGCCAAGATGTCCGGCCAGCTGATCGTCGGCATCGCCTTCGCGGTGCTCGCGCTGCAGTTCAAGGACTCGCGCGGGCTGACCCCGGCCTCCACCAAGCTGTCGTTCGTGACGGACTTCGGCTGGTCGATCGGTCCGGTGCTGTTCGTCGTCTGGGCGCTGTTCATGATCCTGGCCATGTCCAACGGCGTGAACCTGACCGACGGTCTGGACGGTCTGGCCACCGGCGCCGCCGTGATGGTCTTCGGCGCCTACACCTTCATCGGCGTCTGGCAGTTCCAGGAGTCCTGCGTCAACGCGCAGACCCTGCCCAGCCCGAACGCCTGCTTCGAGGTGCGCGACCCGCTGGACCTCGCGGTGGTCGCCTCCGCCCTGATGGGCGCCTGCTTCGGCTTCCTGTGGTGGAACACCTCGCCCGCCAAGATCTTCATGGGTGACACCGGCTCGCTGGCCCTCGGCGGCGCGCTCGCCGGTCTCGCGATCTGCTCCCGCACGGAGTTCCTGATCGCCCTGCTCGGCGGCCTCTTCGTCCTCATCACCATGTCGGTCGTCATCCAGGTCGGCTCGTTCAAGATGACCGGGAAGCGCGTCTTCCGGATGGCTCCGCTGCAGCACCACTTCGAACTCAAGGGGTGGTCCGAAGTCCTTGTGGTGGTCCGCTTCTGGATCATCCAGGGCATGTGCGTGATCGTGGGTCTCGGTCTCTTCTACGCGGGATGGGCAGCCGACAAGTGACCTCCTGGCAGGGCAAGAACATCACCGTGGCCGGTCTCGGCGTGAGTGGCATCAGTGCCGCCCGCGCCCTGGCCGGCCTCGGCGCCGTCGTGACCGTCGTCGACGGCGGCGACGGCGAGGGCCACCGGGCCCGCGCCGCCGAACTGGGCGAGCTGGGGATCTCCGTACGCCTCGCGGACGCCGAGACCCTCCCCGAGGGCACCGAGCTGGTCGTCACCTCGCCCGGCTGGAAGCCCGACAGCCCGCTGTTCGCGGCCGCCGCCGCCGCGGGTGTGGACGTCGTCGGTGACGTCGAGATCGCCTGGCGGCTGCGCGGCGAGAACGCCGCCCCCTGGCTCGCCATCACCGGGACGAACGGCAAGACCACCACCACCCAGATGCTGGCGTCGATCCTGAAGGCCGCCGGTCTGCGCACCGCCGCGGTCGGCAACATCGGCACCCCCATCATCGACGTGGTGCTCGGCGAGCAGCAGTACGACGTGCTCGCCGTGGAACTCTCCAGCTACCAGCTGCACTGGGCGCCCTCGCTGCGCGTCCACTCGGGCGCCGTGCTCAACCTGGCCCCGGACCACCTCGACTGGCACGGCTCGATGGAGGCGTACGCCGCCGACAAGGGCCGCATCTACGAGGGCAACACGGTGGCCTGCGTCTACAACGTCGCCGACCCCGCCACCGAGAAGCTCGTCGAGAACGCCGACGTCGAAGAGGGCTGCCGGGCGATCGGCTTCACCCTCGGCGCCCCCGGCCCCTCGATGCTCGGCGTCGTCGACGGCATCCTCGTCGACCGCGCCTTCGTGGAGAACCGGCAGAAGAACGCCCAGGAGCTCGCCGAGGTCAAGGACGTCAACCCGCCCGCCCCGCACAACATCGCCAACGCGCTCGCCGCGGCGGCCCTGGCCCGCGCCTTCGGCGTGGAGCCGCGCGCGGTCCGCGACGGCCTGCGCGACTTCCGCCCCGACGCCCACCGCGTCGCGCACGTGGACGAGGTCGGCGGGGTCACGTACGTCGACGACTCCAAGGCCACCAACACGCACGCGGCCGAGGCCTCGCTGGCCGCCTTCGAGCCGGTCGTGTGGATCGCCGGCGGCCTCGCCAAGGGCGCGACCTTCGACGAGCTCGTGCAGAAGTCGGCGAAGCGGATGCGCGGGGTGGTGCTGATCGGCGCCGACCGGGCGCTGATCGCCGAGGCGCTGGCGCGACACGCCCCCGAGGTCCCGGTCGTCGACCTCGACCGGACCGACACTGGGGCGATGCTCGCAGCGGTCCGGGAGGCGGCCGCGCTCGCCGAGCCCGGCGACACGGTCCTGCTGGCACCTGCCTGTGCCTCGATGGACATGTTCGCGAACTACAACAAGCGTGGGGACGCATTCGCCGAAGCGGTGCGCGAACTGGCCGCCGAGAGCGCCGCGGACACGGTCTAGGCCGGGGCTCCGGGGCAGGTTCCCTCCGGCCGGCTGCTCGCCTCGTACGAGTGGAGGGGAAGGTCACAGATGCCGGCCAAGCAGATGCTGCCGGGGCGGCGGCCGTCCGCCGTGAAGGCGCAGGGCCGCAAACGGCCCGTGGTGCGGGTGAAGCGGCCCGCGGGGCGCGGGCCGCTGGCCGGGCTGCGGCGTACGCAGGGGCAGTTGCGCAAGGCCTGGGACCGTCCACTCACGGCCTATTACCTGATTTTCGGCAGTTCGCTGCTCATCACCGTGCTCGGCCTGGTGATGGTGTACTCGGCCTCCATGATCAAGGCCCTCCAGCTCGGCCTCGGTGACGCGTACTTCTTCAAGAAGCAGTTCCTCGCGGCGCTCATCGGCACCGGACTGCTGCTGGTCGCCTCCCGCATGCCGGTCAAGCTGCACCGGGCGCTGTCCTATCCGGTGCTCGCCGGCACGCTCTTCCTGATGGTCCTGGTCCAGGTCCCCGGGATAGGAGTGTCGATCAACGGCAACCAGAACTGGATCTCCCTCGGCGGTCCGTTCATGTTGCAGCCCAGTGAGTTCGGCAAGCTGGCACTGATCCTGTGGGGCGCCGACCTCCTGGCGCGCAAGGGCGACAAGGAGCTGCTCAGCCAGTGGAAGCACTTGCTGGTGCCGCTGGTCCCGGTGGCCTTCCTGCTGCTCGGGCTGATCATGCTGGGCGGGGACATGGGCACCGCGATGATCCTCGGTGCCATCCTGTTCGGCCTGCTCTGGCTCGCGGGCGCCCCGACCCGGATGTTCGTCGGGGTGCTGGCCTTCGCGGGTGCGATCGTCGCCCTGCTCATCAAGACCAGCCCGCACCGGATGGACCGGCTGGAGTGCCTCGGTGCGACAGACCCGGGCAAGAACGACCTTTGCTGGCAGGCCGTGCACGGGATCTACGCCCTCGCCTCGGGCGGATGGTTCGGTTCCGGCCTGGGCGCAAGTGTGGAAAAATGGGGGCAACTACCCGAAGCCCACACCGACTTCATCTTCGCCATCACCGGGGAGGAACTGGGTCTCGCGGGGACGCTGTCGGTGCTCGCCCTGTTCGCGGCTCTAGGCTATGCGGGTATCCGCGTGGCCGGACGCACGGAGGACTCCTTCGTACGGTTTGCCGCGGGAGGCGTGACCACCTGGATCACGGCCCAGGCCGTGATCAACATCGGTGCGGTGCTCGGCCTGCTGCCGATCGCCGGAGTCCCGCTCCCGCTGTTCTCCTACGGGGGGTCGGCCCTGCTGCCGACCATGTTCGCGGTCGGACTGCTCATCGCCTTCGCGCGTGAGGAGCCGGCGGCGCGCGCGGCCCTCGCGATGCGACAGCCGAAGACCGGCTGGTGGCGGACCGGGGTGAGATGGAAGTCGATGAGACGGCGCGTCAAGAAGCGTCCGTCCGGAGAGCGGTGAATTTCGGTGCATGTCGTACTCGCCGGTGGGGGGACCGCCGGCCACATCGAGCCGGCGCTCGCCCTCGCGGACGCCCTGCGCAGGCAGGACCCTTCAGTGGGCATCACCGCCCTCGGCACCGAGCGCGGGCTGGAGACCCGCCTGGTGCCGGAACGCGGCTACGAGCTCGGGCTGATCCCCGCCGTGCCGCTGCCCCGCAAGCCGACCCCCGAACTGATCACCGTCCCCGGACGGCTGCGCGGCACCATCAAGGCCGCGGAGGAGATCCTCATCCGCACCAAGGCCGACTGCGTCGTCGGTTTCGGCGGCTACGTGGCCCTGCCCGGCTATCTCGCGGCCAAGCGGCTCGGGGTGCCGATCATCGTCCACGAGGCCAACGCCCGGCCCGGACTCGCCAACAAGATCGGCTCCCGCTACGCGCACGCCGTCGCGGTCTCCACCCCCGACAGCAAGCTGCGCGGCGCCCGCTACGTGGGCATCCCGCTGCGCCGCACCATCTCCACCCTCGACCGGGCCGCGGTCCGCCCGGAGGCGCGCGCCGCCTTCGGCCTGGACCCCAACCTGCCGACGCTGCTGGTCTCCGGCGGCTCACAGGGCGCCCGCCGGCTCAACGAGACGATCCAGCAGGCCGCTCCGACCCTGCAGCGCTCCGGCGTCCAGATCCTGCACGCCGTCGGCCCGAAGAACGAACTGCCGCGTGTCGACAACATGCCCGGGATGCCGCCGTATGTACCGGTACCGTACGTGGACCGGATGGATCTCGCGTACGCCGCCGCCGACATGATGCTGTGCCGCGCGGGTGCGATGACCGTTGCCGAACTCTCCGCCGTCGGGCTCCCCGCCGCCTACGTCCCGCTGCCGATCGGCAACGGCGAACAGCGGCTCAACGCCCAGCCGGTGGTCAAGGCCGGCGGCGGCCTCCTCGTGGACGACGCGGAACTGACGCCCGAGTGGGTGCTCGGCCAGGTCCTCCCGGTGCTGTCCGACCCGCACCGCCTCTACGAGATGTCCCGCGCCGCCGGTGAGTTCGGCCGGCGCGACGCCGACGAACTGCTGGTCGGCATGGTGTACGAGGCGATCGCAGCCCACCGCAACCGCTGACGCGGAGCCCAGACGCAGGAGGCACAGGAGTGGCCGGAGCGACGACCGCACAGCGCGGCACCCCTGGTCCCGGCGGGTCCGGCCGGCCCGCCCGCAAGGGCACCGGCTCTGCCACACCGCCCAAGCCCCCCAAGTCCGGCAAGTCCGCGCAGCGGTCCGGCCCGCAGGGCCCCGGCGCACGCCTGCGCTGGGGCCCCGTGCTCGCCTCCCTCGCCGGCGCGGTGCTCCTCGTCGCGGGCGGGATCTGGGCGCTCTACGGCTCCTCCTGGCTCCGCGTCGAGAAGGTCACCGCCACCGGCACGGAGGTGCTCACCCCCGAGCAGGTCCTCTCGGCCGCGGCCGTGCCCGTCGGCGCGCCCCTGGTGAGCGTGGACACCGACGAGATCGAGAGCCGCGTCCGCGGCCGGCTGCCCCGCATCGATTCGGTCGATGTGGTGCGGGCCTGGCCGCACGGCATCGGGCTGAAAGTGACGGAACGCAAACCTGTCCTGCTCATCAAAAAGGACGCCAACTTCGTCGAAGTGGACGCTTCGGGTGTGCGATTCGACACGGTTCCGAAAGCACCGGCGGGCGTTCCGGTCCTCGAATTGAACGCCGCACGATCCCCGAGCGCCCGTCGCTTCGACGAGGAACGGCTGCTGCACGAGGCCGTCCGCGTCGCCGGCGCCCTCCCGGAACCGGTCGCCAGGGAAACCGTGCAGGTCAAGGTGGGTTCCTATGATTCCGTGGTCCTGGAGCTCACGAGGGGCCGCTCCGTGACGTGGGGGAGCGGTGAACAGAGCCAGGCGAAGGGGCGTGCGCTGACCGCTTTGCTGAAAGCCGCGCCCAAGGCCGGTCACTTCGACGTGAGCGTCCCCACCGCCCCCGCGGTGTCCGGGAGTTGACTCCCGGTCGAACGACGACGCACCCTGGTTGGCCAGCGATACGGGTGATCACATAGGGTGAAAAGAAAAACGGGAGGTTCGGCGTGTTCGTTGAACACGCGCTACTTGTCGACTTAGTGTCCTGTTCGGAAGAGTCCAAGGAACAGACACACCCCTAACCCTAAACTTCAGGGTGAGGGTTCGGGTCGGCGCGTTCGGACCGTCCCTATTTCGGCATCAGTCGTCGCAACGCAGGCCCGCGAGGCGGCGACACGTAACTCGAGGCGAGAGGCCTTCGACGTGGCAGCACCGCAGAACTACCTCGCAGTCATCAAGGTCATCGGTGTCGGCGGCGGTGGTGTCAATGCCATCAACCGAATGATCGAGGTCGGTCTCAAGGGCGTCGAGTTCATCGCCATCAACACGGACGCCCAGGCGCTGTTGATGAGCGACGCCGACGTCAAGCTCGACGTCGGCCGTGAACTCACCCGTGGCCTCGGCGCCGGCGCCAACCCGGCCGTCGGCCGCAAGGCGGCAGAGGACCACCGCGAGGAGATCGAGGAGGTCCTCAAGGGGGCCGACATGGTCTTCGTCACCGCCGGTGAAGGCGGCGGCACCGGCACCGGCGGCGCACCCGTCGTCGCCAACATCGCGCGCTCGCTGGGCGCCCTGACGATCGGTGTGGTCACCCGGCCGTTCACCTTCGAGGGCCGGCGCCGCGCGAACCAGGCGGAGGACGGCATCGCCGAGCTCCGCGAAGAGGTCGACACCCTCATCGTCATCCCGAACGACCGACTGCTGTCCATCTCGGACCGCCAGGTCAGCGTGCTCGACGCCTTCAAGTCGGCCGACCAGGTCCTGCTCTCGGGCGTCCAGGGCATCACCGACCTCATCACCACCCCGGGTCTGATCAACCTCGACTTCGCCGACGTCAAGTCCGTGATGTCCGAGGCCGGCTCGGCCCTGATGGGCATCGGCTCGGCCCGCGGCGACGACCGCGCGGTGGCCGCGGCCGAGATGGCGATCTCCTCGCCGCTGCTGGAGGCGTCCATCGACGGCGCCCGCGGCGTGCTGCTCTCCATCTCCGGCGGCTCGGACCTCGGTCTCTTCGAGATCAACGAGGCCGCGCAGCTGGTGAGCGAGGCCGCCCACCCCGAGGCGAACATCATCTTTGGCGCCGTCATCGACGACGCGCTCGGCGACGAGGTACGGGTCACCGTCATCGCGGCCGGGTTCGACGGCGGACAGCCCCCGGCCCGCCGGGACAACGTCATCGGCGCGGCGTCCACCAAGCGCGAGGAGCCGGCCCCGGCTCCGGTCCGCGCCGCCGAGCCGGCCCGCCCGGCCTTCGGCGGACTCGGCACGGTCACCCCGCGCGAGGACCCCCCGGCTCCGGTCGAGCCGGCCCCGGTCGAGACCCAGGCCCCCGCGCCGCAGGTCCCCACGGCCCGCCCGTACCAGGACAGCCCGGCCGAGGAACTGGACGTCCCGGACTTCTTGAAGTGACACCGGAGCAGCACCACGTGGGCGGCGCCCACTTCGCCTTCACCGACAGGTGGGGCGGGGTGAGCGCCGTTCCGTACGAAGAGCTCAACCTCGGCGGCGCGGTCGGAGACGACCCGGCCGCCGTTCTCGCGAACCGGGCACGGGCCGCGGAGTCCCTGGGGCTCGCCCCGGACCGGGTGGTCTGGATGAACCAGGTGCACGGCCGCGACGTCGCCGTGGTGGACGGGCCCTGGGGTCCGCACGAGCAGATCCCCGCGGTGGACGCGCTGGTGACCGCACGTCGGGGGCTCGCCCTCGCGGTGCTCACCGCCGACTGCACGCCCGTCCTGCTGGCGGATCCGGTCGCCGGGGTCGCCGGGGCCGCCCACGCCGGACGGCCGGGACTGGTCGCCGGGGTGGTGCCCGCGGCCGTCGAGGCGATGGTCTCCCTCGGCGCCGAACCCGGGCGGATCATCGCCGTTACCGGACCCGCGGTCTGCGGACACTGCTACGAGGTGCCCGCGGACATGCGGGAGGCGGTGGCCGAAGTGGTGCCCGCCGCCCGGGCCGAGACCAGCTGGGGGACACCGGCCGTGGACGTGGTCGCCGGAGTGCACGCGCAGCTCGCGGAGGCGGGGGTGGTGAACAGCCGCCGCTCCCCGGTCTGCACACTGGAGTCGCGGGACCACTTCTCGTACCGCCGAGACCGGGTGACCGGGCGGCTCGCCGGATATGTCTGGTTGACGGAGTCTTCCGGGGGGACGCCCTCCGGATCCGCGGGGGGAAAGCAGAATGACGGATCGTAAGTCCGAGATCGCCGAGAACCTGGCGCGGGTCGAGGAACGCATCTCGTCCGCGTGCGCGGCGGCCGGCCGGGCGCGGGACGAGGTGACGCTCATCGTGGTCACCAAGACCTATCCCGCGAGCGACGTACGACTGCTGGCGGACCTGGGCGTCCGTCATGTTGCGGAGAATCGCGACCAAGACGCCGCCCCCAAGGCCGCGGCCTGCGCGGATCTGCCGCTCAGCTGGCACTTCGTCGGCCAGTTGCAGACGAACAAAGTCCGTTCCGTGGCGGGATACGCGCATGTGGTGCAGTCGGTCGACCGCCCCAGGCTCGTGACCGCCCTCTCGGCCGCCGCCTCGAACGCCGGACGGGAACTCGGCTGCCTCGTGCAGATCGCCCTCGACGCCGAGTCGGGGGAGCGCGGGGCCCGGGGCGGCGCGGCGCCGGAGCAGCTCGCGGAGTTGGCGGACCTCGTAGCCGGGGCACCGGGACTGCGGATCGACGGACTGATGACCGTCGCCCCGCTGGCCGGCCCCTACGCGGGACGCGAACAGGCCGCCTTCGAGCGGTTGATGGAATTGTCATCCCGCATGCGCGCGGACCATCCTGCTGCCACGATGGTGTCGGCCGGGATGAGCGCAGACCTGGAACAGGCCGTTGCGGCCGGTGCGACACATGTACGCGTCGGCACTGCGGTACTCGGCGCGAGACCCCGGCTCGGGTAACGTCGCGAAGAAAGTCGGACCACAGCAGAAAATATGGTCATTCCCGCCGATGAGCGGGCAGACCACGTGGATCGCGGGCAGTTGGTGACATTCGTGACACGGCGGCACCTGCGACAGGGCGATCCACCACAGAGCGGAGGACTCGGAGAATGGCCGGCGCGATGCGCAAGATGGCGGTCTACCTCGGCCTCGTGGAGGACGACCGGTACGACAACCCGGGGTACGACCCCGACGACGAGTTCGAGCCCGAGCCGGAGATGGAACGGGCTCGGGAGCGGGATCGCCGACAGCAGCCCGTGCACCAATCGCCCATTTCGGACGAACCGGTACGAGCCGTACAGCCTCCGGCGCAGCGGGAGCCCATCCCAATTCCGGTGGAAAACGGACGTCCTGCGCGAATTGCCCCCGTGGCATCCATCACACCTGACCGCTCGAACCTGGAGAAGAACGCCCCCGTGATCATGCCCAAGGTCGTCTCCGAGCGGGAGCCGTACCGCATCACGACGCTGCACCCCCGGACCTACAACGAGGCCCGTACCATCGGGGAACACTTCCGTGAGGGCACTCCGGTGATCATGAATCTCACGGAGATGGACGACACGGACGCGAAGCGTCTCGTGGACTTCGCCGCCGGACTCGTCTTCGGTCTGCACGGCAGCATTGAACGCGTGACACAGAAGGTGTTCCTGCTGTCGCCTGCTAACGTCGATGTCACGGCGGAGGACAAGGCTCGCATCGCGGAGGGCGGGTTCTTCAACCAAAGCTAGACCGATCCGTCAGATACGGGACCGGGAACAGAGCGGGAAACGGGGAGAGGGAAGCGCGGGATGGGCGTCGCACTGCAGGTGGTCTACATCGCGCTGATGTGCTTCCTCATCGTGCTGATCTTCCGACTGGTCATGGACTACGTGTTCCAGTTCGCACGTTCATGGACACCCGGCAAGGCGATGGTGGTCGTTCTGGAGGCCACCTACACTGTCACCGATCCACCGCTCAAGCTTCTGCGGCGGCTCATCCCGCCGTTGCGTCTCGGGGGCGTGGCACTCGACCTGTCCTTCTTCGTTCTGATGATCATCGTTTACATCCTCATCAGTCTCGTCAGCGGTGCTGCGAGAAGCGTATGAACGATGAACTTCTCCGCGCGCGCGGGGACGATCCCGATACGGTCTTGCCGACTGCCGACGACTACGTAGAGGTGAAGAAGACATGCCGCTGACTCCCGAGGACGTGCGGAACAAGCAGTTCACGACCGTCCGCCTCCGAGAAGGCTATGACGAGGACGAGGTCGATGCCTTCCTCGACGAGGTCGAGTCCGAACTGACGCGCCTGCTGCGCGAGAACGAGGACCTGCGCGCCAAGCTGGCGGCCGCCACGCGTGCCGCCGCGCAGAACCAGCAGCAGCAGGGCATGCGCAAGCCGGAACCCCAGGACCAGCGCGGCCCCGGCGCCCCCGTGCCCGCGGCCATATCCGGCCCGCCGCAGCAGCAGATGGGCCCGCCGCAGCTCCCGGGCGGCCAGCCGCAGCTCCCGCCGGGCCCCGGCGGCCAGGGCCAGCAGGGCCCCGGCCCGATGGGCGGCCCCATGGGCGGCCCCATGCAGCAGCACCCCATGGGCGGACCGCAGGGCATGGGCCAGCAGGGCATGGGCCAGCAGCAGTCCATGGGCGGCCAGAACCCGCTCGGCCAGCAGATGCAGCCCATGGGCCAGCAGATGCAGCAGATGGGCCAGCAGATGCAGCCCATGGGTCAGCCGATGCAGCAGATGCAGCAGCAGCCGCAGCTCCCGCAGCAGGGCCCCGGTGGCGACAGCGCCGCCCGCGTCCTGTCCCTGGCGCAGCAGACCGCCGACCAGGCGATCGCGGAGGCCCGTTCCGAGGCCAACAAGATCGTCGGCGAGGCCCGGTCGCGCGCCGAGGGCCTGGAGCGGGACGCCCGCGCCAAGGCCGACGCGCTGGAGCGGGACGCGCAGGAGAAGCACCGCGTCGCGATGGGCTCCCTGGAGTCCGCCCGCGCCACGCTGGAGCGCAAGGTCGAGGACCTGCGGGGCTTCGAGCGTGAGTACCGTACGCGTCTGAAGTCCTACCTGGAGTCGCAGCTGCGCCAGCTGGAGACCCAGGCCGACGACTCGCTCGCCCCGCCGCGGAACCCGGCCGGTCCCGCACTGCCGCCGTCGCCGTCGCCCTCGATGGCTCCGGCCGGCGCGATGGGACACTCCATGGGTGGCCCCTCGATGGGCGGCCCGTCGCCCATGGGCGGCCCCTCCCCGATGGGCGCGGGCCCGTCGTACGGCGGCCAGCAGCAGATGTCCCCGGCGATGACCCAGCCGATGGCTCCGGTGCGGCCGGCTGCGCCGCAGCCGATGCAGGCGCCGTCGCCGATGCGGGGCTTCCTGATCGACGAGGACGACAACTAGGCGCCGCCGCCGTCTCTGCGGTCGGCAGCCGCGCACTCCGGGCCGGGCCCGAGGTTCCAAGGAACCTCGGGCCCGGCCCGTTCGCGTCCCCGTGCGGACCCGGCCCCCGGGGGCCGGCCCCCGGCCCCCCGCGCCTCAAACGCCGGCGGGGCTGAAAGACCGGGGCTCCGCCCCAGACCCCGCGCCTCAAACGCCGGCGGGGCTGGATGGTGCGGCGAGGCCGGATCTTTCAGCCCGTCCGGCGTTTGAGGACCGGGGCTCGGGGCGGAGCCCCGGGAAAGGGAGACGGCCCGCACCCCCGCGGACGGGGGCACGGGCCGTTCGGGCCTGCCGAGGGCTATGCCTTGCGGAGGCGGAACGTCAGGGAGAGGGGCTCGTCCGTGAACGGGTCACCGTACGCGGCGTCGGCCTCGCCGGACGCGAAGTCCGTGGCGAGGACCTCGTCCGCGATCAGGCCCGCGTGGTCCGTCAGGGCCGTCACGACCTCCGGGTCCGCGGAGGACCACCGCAGGGCGATGCGGTCCGCCACGTCCAGGCCCGAGTTCTTGCGGGCCTCCTGGATCAGGCGGATCGCGTCACGCGCCAGACCCGCCAGCCGCAGCTCCGGGGTGATCTCCAGGTCCAGGGCGACCGTCGCGCCCGAGTCGGACGCCACCGACCAGCCCTCGCGCGGGGTCTCCGTGATGATGACCTCCTCCGGGGAGAGGGAGATCTCCTCGCCGTTCAGCGAGATGACCGCCGAGCCGGACCGCAGGGCCAGGGACAGCGCCGCCGCATCGGCCGCGGCCACCGCCTTCGCCACGTCCTGGACACCCTTGCCGAAGCGCTTGCCCAGCGCCCGGAAGTTCGCCTTCGCCGTCGTGTCGACCAGCGAGCCGCCGACCTCCGACAGGGAGGCCAGGGAGGAGACGTTCAGCTCCTCCGTGATCTGGGCCTGGAGCTCGGGGGACAGCGCGTCGAAGCCCACCGCGCCGACCAGCGCCCGGGAGAGCGGCTGGCGGGTCTTGACGCCCGACTCGGCACGCGTGGCCCGGCCCAGCTCCACCAGGCGGCGGACGAGCAGCATCTGCTGCGAGAGCGTCGGGTCGATCGCCGAGGTGTCGGCGGCCGGCCACGTCGACAGGTGCACCGACTCCGGGACGTCCGGGGTGACCGGGACGATCATGTCCTGCCAGACCCGCTCGGTGATGAACGGGGTGAGCGGGGCCATCAGGCGCGTGACCGTCTCGACGACCTCGTGCAGGGTGCGCAGCGCGGCCTTGTCTCCCTGCCAGAAGCGGCGGCGCGAGCGACGCACGTACCAGTTCGACAGGTCGTCCACGAACGCGGACAGCAGCTTGCCGGCGCGCTGGGTGTCGTACGCCTCCATCGCGTCCGTGACCTCGGAGACGAGGGCGTTCAGCTCGGAGAGCAGCCAGCGGTCGAGGACGGTGCGGTCCGCCGGCGCCGGGTCGGCCGCCGACGGGGCCCAGTTCGACGTACGGGCGTACAGGGCCTGGAAGGCGACCGTGTTCCAGTACGTGAGGAGGGTCTTGCGGACGACCTCCTGGATCGTGCCGTGGCCCACGCGCCGCGCCGCCCACGGGGAGCCGCCGGCCGCCATGAACCAGCGCACCGCGTCCGCGCCGTGCTGGTCCATGAGCGGGATCGGCTGGAGGATGTTGCCCAGGTGCTTGGACATCTTGCGGCCGTCCTCGGCGAGGATGTGGCCGAGGCAGACCACGTTCTCGTACGAGGATTTGTCGAAGACGAGGGTGCCGACCGCCATCAGCGTGTAGAACCAGCCGCGGGTCTGGTCGATGGCCTCCGAGATGAACTGCGCCGGGTAGCGCTTCTCGAAGATCTCCTTGTTCTTGTACGGGTAGCCCCACTGCGCGAACGGCATCGAGCCCGAGTCGTACCAGGCGTCGATGACCTCCGGGACCCGGACGGCCTCCAGCGAACAGCCGTCCGCCGTGCAGGGGAAGGTCACCTCGTCGATGTACGGGCGGTGCGGGTCCAGGTTCGAGTGGTCCTGGCCGGAGAGCTCGCTCAGCTCGGCGCGGGAGCCGACGCAGGTGAGGTGGTTCTCCTCACAGCGCCAGATCGGCAGCGGGGTGCCCCAGTAGCGGTTGCGGGAGAGCGCCCAGTCGATGTTGTTGTTCAGCCAGTCGCCGAAGCGGCCCTGCTTGACCGAGTCCGGGAACCAGTTCGTCTTCTCGTTCTCCCGCAGCATCGCGTCCTTGACGGCGGTGGTGCGGATGTACCAGGACGGCTGCGCGTAGTAGAGCAGGGCCGTGTGGCAGCGCCAGCAGTGCGGGTAGCTGTGCTCGTAGGCGATGTGCTTGAAGAGCAGACCGCGCGCGTCGAGATCGGCGGTCAGCTTCTCGTCGGCCTTCTTGAAGAAGACGCCGCCGACCAGCGGGACCTCCTCCTCGAAGGTGCCGTCGGGGCGGACCGGGTTCACGACGGGCAGGCCGTACGCGCGGCAGACCGCGAGGTCGTCGGCGCCGAAGGCGGGGGACTGGTGGACCAGACCGGTGCCGTCCTCGGTCGTGACGTACTCGGCGTTCACGACGTAGTGGGCGGGCTCGGGGAACTCGACGAGCTCGAAGGGGCGCTGGTACGTCCAGCGCTCCATCTCCTTGCCGGTGAAGGTCTGGCCGGTGGCCTCCCAGCCCTCGCCCAGGGACTTCTCCAGCAGCGGCTGGGCGACGACCAGCTTCTCCTCGCCGTTCGTGGCGACGACGTACGAGACCTCGGGGTGGGCCGCGACCGCCGTGTTGGACACCAGGGTCCACGGGGTGGTCGTCCACACCAGCAGCGCGGCCTCGCCCGCGAGCGGGCCGGAGGTCAGCGGGAAGCGGACGTAGACCGAGGGGTCGACGACGGTCTCGTAGCCCTGCGCCAGCTCGTGGTCCGAGAGGCCGGTGCCGCAGCGCGGGCACCAGGGGGCGACGCGGTGGTCCTGGGTGAGCAGACCCTTGTTGAAGATCTCCTTCAGCGACCACCACACGGACTCGACGTACTCGGGGTCCATGGTGCGGTAGGCGTCGTCCAGGTCGACCCAGTAGCCCATCCGGGTCGTGAGCTCGGTGAACGCGTCGGTGTGGCGGGTCACGGACTCGCGGCACTTGGCGTTGAACTCGGCGATGCCGTACGCCTCGATGTCCTGCTTGCCGTTGAAGCCGAGCTCCTTCTCGACGGCGAGCTCGACGGGCAGCCCGTGGCAGTCCCAGCCGGCCTTGCGGGCCACGTGGTAGCCGCGCATGGTGCGGAAGCGGGGGAAGACGTCCTTGAAGACGCGGGCCTCGATGTGGTGCGCGCCGGGCATGCCGTTCGCGGTCGGCGGGCCCTCGTAGAAGACCCACTCGGGGCGTCCCTCGGACTGCTCCAGGGTCTTGGCGAAGGTCTTGCTCTCGCGCCAGAAGTCGAGGACCGCGTGCTCGAGGGCAGGCAGGTCGACCTGGGCGGGTACCGGGCGGTACTGCGGCGGTGTGGTCATGAGGCTGAACTCTTCCTCCGGCGGGGTGTCACTTCCGTCCGGAGGGACGAGAGCCGTTCTGGAGACTCCAGGACGCCTGCTCCCGCGGTACCACCCTCCTTGGCCGCCGGACGGATCCGGTGGCCCCCTCATTGGGGTGCGAAGCCGGTTCTACTCGCCGCACGGGGATCCGTGCCGGCTTTCTTCCGGCGGCTCAGGGGTGATCCTTCGCGTCGCGCTGGCCCCCGGGCTCTCACCGTCCCCGGGTCGCTCCTGGCTGCGTACGGCGCTACTCGTCCCCGTCCATGCCTTTCGCTGGGCCCAGTGTACGGGCCCGGGGCGTACGCGGCCGACCGGTTTGCGGGGGCCCGTGCGGGGGGCGGCGGCACGGCGTGGCGGGGGGCGCGGGCGGAGCGCGGCCGGGGGCACGGGACGGGCCGTCGGTGACCCGAATGGACCCGAGGCGCCGGTACGGACGCGGGTGGGGCGGGAGTGGCGGATTACCGGGGCTCCGGATGGGCACAACGGATGCAGGTTGACCTCGATGGATGCGTGCCCCGTTGCCGCGGGGCCGGTGTCGATTTATCGTTCCGGCACGATTCGCGAGCAATGATCACAGTATGTGAAGGGGCCGCGGCCATGGTGGCGAAGAAGACCGCCGGGAGTACTGCCAAGAAGGCTGTCGGGAAGGCCGCAGGGAAGGCGGAGGCATCCGAGGACACGGCTCCCGGCGGGAAGGCGACCGCTGCCGGGAAGAGCGCCGCCGCCACGAAGGCTCCGGCGAGGAAGGCCGCGGCGAAGAAGGCTCCGGTGAAGACGAACGCGGTGAAGAAGGCTCCGGTGAAGACGAACGCGGTGAAGACAACCGGGGCGAAGACGCCGGCGGTGAAGAAGGCTCCGGCCCGGAAGGCGCCGGCCGACAAGGCCACCGCCGTCAAGAAGGCGCCGGCCGACAAGGCGACCACCGTCACGAAGACGACCGCCGTCGACGAGCGGACGGGCGCGGCCAAGCAGGACGCGACCGAGGGGGCGGCGCACGCCGCGAAGAAGACGGGAGTCCCGAAAGTGGTTGCCAAGAAGAGCACCGGCACGGCGAGGAAGACGGCTGCGGCCGCCACCAGCGGGCTGCCCAAGGCGCGGGCCACGGCGGCCCTCAGCCCGGGCGAGCTCGCCGTACGGCCCGGCGAGGACCCCTGGACTCAGGCGGAGGTCGACGAGGCCCGCAGCGAGCTGACGAGCGAGGTGCTGCGGCTGCGCGCCGAGCTCGACGCCTCGGAGGTGGCGATCAGCGGCCTGATGCGGGATTCGGGCGACGGCGCGGGCGACGACCAGGCGGACACCGGCACCAAGAACATCACCCGGGAGTCCGAGCTGGCCCTCGCGGCGAACGCCACCTCGATGCTGGAGCAGACCGAGCGGGCCCTGGAACGGCTGGAGGCGGGCACCTACGGGCTCTGCGAGAACTGCGGGCAGCCCATCGGCAAGGCCAGGATGCAGGCCTTCCCGCGGGCGACCCTGTGCGTGGACTGCAAGCAGAAGCAGGAGCGGCGGCACTAGGCGCCGGCAGCGGGGCGCGGAATCAGGTGGAGGTGGGGCAGGCGGTGCGCGGGGGCCCTGACGTACCCTCGTGTCTCGTCAGGGTCCAGGAGGAGCCTGGTTCGAGCTAGTTCGAGGGACTCACGTGGCAGAGGCGGAGCGCATCATCGGTACGCCGGAGGTCGGGGACGACGCCCAGCCGGAGTCCGCCGTGCCCAAGGGGCGCCGGCGGATCGCGGCGCTGCTCGTCGTGGCGGTGCTCGCCTACCTGCTGGACCTCGGCACCAAGATGCTGGTCGTGGCGAAGCTGGAGCACCAGCCGCCGATCGAGATCATCGGTGACCTGCTGAAGTTCGAGGCGGTCCGCAACCCGGGCGCCGCCTTCGGCTTCGGCGAGGCGTTCACCATCATCTTCACCTGCATCGCGGCCTCCGTGATCGTGGTGATCGTGCGGCTCGCGCGCAAGCTCTACAGCCTGCCGTGGGCGATCGCGCTGGGCCTGCTGCTGGGCGGTGCGCTGGGCAACCTGACCGACCGGATCTTCCGTTCGCCGGGGGTGTTCCGGGGCGCGGTCGTCGACTTCATCGCGCCGGCCCATTTCGCGGTCTTCAACCTCGCCGACTCGGCGATCGTGTGCGGCGGCATCCTGATCGTCCTGCTCTCCTTCAAGGGCCTGGACCCGGACGGCACCGTCCACAAGGACTGATCGCGGGACGGGCGCGCCGTCGAGTCCTGCATACTCGACGGGTGAGTACGATTCCCGAGATCCGCACCCTGCCCGTTCCCGAAGGCCTCGAAGGCGAGCGCGTCGACGCCGCCATCGCCCGCATGTTCGGTTTCTCCCGGACGAAGGCGGCCGATCTCGCGGCCGCGGGGAAGGTGTCGGTCGACGGCAGTGTCGTCGGGAAGTCCGAGCGTGTGCACGGTGGCGCCTGGCTCGAAGTCGAGATGCCCGAACCGCCGCGCGCGGTCGAGGTGGTCGCCGAGCCGGTCCCCGGCATGGAGATCGTCCACGACGACGACGACATCGTGGTCATCATGAAGCCGGTGGGCGTCGCCGCCCACCCGAGCCCCGGCTGGACCGGCACCACCGTCATCGGCGGCCTCGCCGCGGCCGGCTACCGCATCTCCACCTCCGGCGCCTCCGAGCGCCAGGGCATCGTGCACCGCCTCGACGTCGGCACGTCCGGCCTGATGGCCGTCGCGAAGTCGGAGCGCGCGTACACCTCGCTGAAGAACCAGTTCCGCGAGCGGGTCGTGGACAAGCGCTACCACGCGCTGGTGCAGGGCCACCCGGACCCCATGAGCGGCACGATCGACGCGCCGATCGGCCGCCACCCCAGCGCGGACTACAAGTGGGCCGTGACCCAAGAGGGCAAGCCCTCCGTCACCCACTACGACCTGATCGAGGCCTTCCGCGCCGCCTCGCTGCTCGACATCAAGCTGGAGACCGGCCGTACGCACCAGATCCGCGTGCACATGTCCGCGCACCGGCACCCCTGTGTCGGCGACCTGACGTACGGCGCGGACCCGACCGTCGCGAAGCGGCTGGGCCTGGCCCGGCAGTGGCTGCACGCGGTGCGGCTCGGCTTCGAGCACCCGTCCGACGGCCAGTGGGTGGAGTTCGAGAGCGGCTACCCGGCCGACCTGCAGCACGCGCTGGACGTGATCCGGGCGGAGAGCGAGTGACCGCCGTCGGCTTCGAGGTGCGGGTCGCGGACTCCGAGGCCGACGTGGCGGCGTGCTTCGCCGTGCGGACCGAGGTGTTCGTGGTCGAGCAGTCCGTGCCGGAGTCGATCGAGTACGACGCGTACGACGCGGGCGCGGTGCACGTACTGGCCGTGGGGGCGGACGGGGAGCCGCTGGGCACCGGCCGGCTGCTCCACGGCTCTGCCGCGCGGGCCAAGACGGGCGACGACCCGGCGGTCGGCTCGCTGGGCCGGCTGGCCGTACGCAAGGCCGCGCGCGGGCTGGGCGTGGGCGTGGCCCTGGTCCGGGCGATCGAGGCCGAGGCGGCCCGGCTGGGCCTGACGGCCGTCGACCTCGGCGCGCAGACGCATGCGCTGGGCTTCTACGAGCGGCTCGGGTACGTGCCCTACGGGCCGGAGTTCCAGGACGCGGGCATCCCCCACCGTGCGATGCGGCGCCCCTTGCCGTAGCCCTGCGGCCCACCCTCCCGCACCCCGCGCCTCAATCGCCGGCGGGGCTCAAAGATCGGGGCTCCGCCCCGGACCCCGCGCCTCAATCGCCGGCGAGGCTCAAAGATCGGGGCTCCGCCCCGGACCCCGCGCCTCAATCGCCGGCGGGGCTCAAGATCGGGGCTCCGCCCCGGACCCCGCGCCTCAATCGCCGGCGGGGCTGGAGTGTGCCGGCGAGGCTGGAGTGTGCCGGCGGGGCTGGACTTCGGGCTCGCGAGTTCAGCCCCGCCGGCGTTTGAGGCGCGGGCGCGGAGCGCCGTAGGGGTGCGGGGCGGAGCCCCGGGGGGTTCGGGCCGGGCCCGACACGCGGGGTCGCCGCAGTCACCGCCCCGGCCAAGCGCAGCGGACTGGCAGGGTGGGGGAGTGGATCAGCTTGCTCTCCTCTTCGTGCTGCTGCTCGGCGCCGTGGTCATGGTGCCGCTCGGGGACCGGCTGGGACTGCCCGCGCCCGTCCTCATGACCCTCGGCGGCGTGGTCCTCGCGCTGGTGCCGGCCGTGCCGGAGGTCGAGGTCCCACCCGACTTCATCCTGCCGCTGGTGCTGCCGCCGCTGCTGTACGCCTCCGTGCAGCGGACCTCGTGGCGGCAGTTCGCCGCCAACGTGCGGCCCATCCTCCTGCTGGCCGTGGCCCTGGTGTTCGTCACGACCGCGGCCGTCGCCGCCGTCGCGTACACCGTGGTGCCCGCGCTGCCGCTCGCCGCCGCCGTCGCGCTCGGAGCGCTCGTGGCCCCGCCCGACCCGGTCGCCGCCACCGCGGTCGCCGGATCGCTCGGGCTGCCCCGCCGCATGGTGTCGATCCTGGAGGGCGAGGGGCTCTTCAACGACGTGACGGCGATCGTCCTCTACCACGTGGCGATCGGCGCGGCCGTGAGCGGCAGCTTCTCCTGGCCCGATGCGCTGGGGGAGTTCGTGCTGTCCGCGGTCGTCGCCGTGGTCGTGGGTCTGGCCCTGGGCTGGATCACCCACCGGCTGATGGGCCGGCTCGACGACGCCACCCTCCAGATCGGGCTGACGCTGCTGGTGCCCTTCGTGTCGTACGTGGTCGCGGAGGAACTCCGGGGGTCGGGGGTGCTGGCCGTGCTGACGACGGCCCTGTTCCTCGCCGAGTACGCGTCCGACGCCGACGACGTGCTGGGGCGCCTCGCCGGGCACACCTTCTGGGAGGTCGTGGACACGCTGGTCACCGGGGTGGCCTTCGGGCTGATCGGGCTGGAGCTGCACACCGTCTTCGGGACGGCGCAGGACCGCGAGTGGCAGATGGTCGGCTGGGCGGCGGTCGTCGTCGCGGTGGTGGTCGGCGTACGGCTGTTGTGGCTGCTGCCGGCCGGCTGGCTCGCGAAGAAGCTGCACCAGCTGCGCGACTACGACGAGGAGATCCCGCTGAGCTGGCGGGAGAGCGTGGTGATGTGGTGGGCCGGGATGCGCGGGGTGGCCTCGGTGGCCCTGGCCCTGGCCATCCCGCTGAAGACGGACTCGGGCGAGCCCTTCCCGGCACGGGACGAGATCATCTTCATCGCGTTCGCGGTGATCATGGCGACCCTGGTGTGCCAGGGGCTGACCCTGCCGTGGCTGGTGCGGCGGCTGGGCGTGGAGGCCGACACGGACGTGCGGCGGGACGCCGAGCGGCAGCTGGCGATCCGGGCCGCGAGGGCCGCGAAACGGCGGCTGAAGGAGATCGACGAGGCCGAGGAGCTGCCGGAGGACCTGGTCGAGCAGCTGACCCGGCGCGCGTACGACGTGGGGGCCAGGATCAGTCCGGACATGGTGGACGAGGAACGGCGCGAGGCGTACGCGAAGCGGGTGCAGCGGCTCCGCGACATCCAGCGGATCCAGCGGGAGATGATGTCGGCCGCCCGCCACGAGGTGCTGGCCGCCCGCAGCGAACCCGGCTCCGACCCGGAGGTCGTCGACCGGGTGCTGCGCCATCTCGACGTACGGAGCCTGCGCGCTCCCTAGCCCACGGCCCGATCCCGGGTGCGGAGGAACCCGGCGTGACCACCGCGCGGACCGGGACGGTGTGCGGTGTGGTGTCCGTCACGGCCAGGCCGCCGCCGCGGCCGTCCCACTCCGGGAGGCCCGTCAGGATCTGCTGGAGCTGTTCCCGCATCAGGTCGAGCGGTGCGCTGTGCTCCAGGTGCCAGAAGACCGTGCCGGCCCTCTACGCGCCGCCGCGCGACCGGCGAGGGCGGGGCGAAGGAAGTTCTCCCTCTCCATGGGAGGAACGGAGCGGGAAGCGGTCCGCGGGCACCTTCCGTTCGGGGGCTGGCACGATGGAGGCATGAACATCATGCTTTTCCACTCGACGTACGGGCTGCGGCCCGCGGTGCACGCGGCGGCCGACCGGCTGCGCGCGGCCGGGCACCAGGTCCAGGTGCCGGATCTCTTCGGGGGACGCACCTTCGAGACCGTCGAAGAGGGCATGGCCCACCGGGACGAGATCGGCCGGGACGAGCTGCTGAAGCGCGCGGTGCTGGCCTCCGCCCCCCACTCCGACCAGGGCCTGGTCTACGCGGGCTTCTCCTTCGGCGGCTCCGTCGCCCAGCACCTGGCGATGGCCGACGAGAAGGCGCGCGGGCTGCTGCTCCTGCACGGGACGGCGGACCTGGAGGAGGACGCCTCGGTGGACGGGCTGCCGGTGCAGCTGCACATCGCGGACCCGGACCCCTTCGAGCCGCACGACTGGCTGACCGCCTGGTACCTGCGGATGCAGCGGGCCGGGGCGGACGTGGAGGTCCACAGTTACCCGGGTGCCGGGCACCTGTTCACGGACCCGGAGCTGGACGACTACGACGCGCAGGCCGCGGAGCAGTTGTGGAAGGTCGCGGTCGGCTTCCTCGACAGCCTGTAGGGGTCACGGGAAAGGGCACGGCCGGCGGATGCCGGGCCGTGCCCTTCGTCGTGGCGGGGGGTCAGCCCGCGCGGTACGCCGTCCAGCTGCTGCTCATCCGGGCCACCTGGCCCGAGGTGAACTGGTACATGCAGGAGTCGTACGTGTAGTCCATGAAGTTGTGGATCGGGTCCACGCCGGACTTGCTGGTGCAGCTGTCGCGGCCGGTCGGGCACTCGAAGGCCGCGGTCTTCTCGGCCGGGGTGTCGGAGACGTAGTCGCCGTTGCCGTTACAGCCGCCCTGGAAGGTGTGGTAGAGACCCATCCAGTGGCCGACCTCGTGGGTCGCGGTGTCGCCCTCGTTGTAGTTGGCGGCGGAACCGCCCGGCAGCGAGGAGTCGAGCACGACCACGCCGTCCATCTTGGGGCTGGAGGCGTAGGAGGTCGGGAAGGTCGCCCAGCCGAGGAGGCCGCCCGAGAGGTTGGCGGTGTAGAAGTTCAGCGCGCCGGGGCCGCCCTTGCGCAGGGTGTTCTTCATGTCCTTCTCGGCCGTGGAGCCGTCGGCCAGGTTGTACCAGCCGGCGTTGTCCGTGTAGTCGGTCCCGGCCAGGGTGAACTGGAAGTTCGTGTTGACGTTGCCGGTGCCCTGGCCGCCGTAGGCCGCGTTGAGGACCGCCAGCTGGTTGTTGATCTGGGTGGACGTCAGCTTTCCGGTGTTCCCGGAGTGGATCACGTGGAAGTAGACCGGGATGGTCGTGGCGGCCTCGGCGGCGCGCAGGCTGCGCTGCGGCTGGTTCTTGAGGGCCTTGTCCAGCTTCGACTTGAGGTCGGCGTCCATGACCTGGGCCTGCGCGTCGGTGATCGCGTTGGGCTCGTTCGCGTGCTCGTCGTGCACGCGGCTCACGCGGGCGTTGGCGGCGCCGCCGGCGGCGGGCTGCTCGGCGCACTGCTCGGCGGGGGCCTTGGCCGCGGCGAGCGTGGTGGGGGCCGCGAGCGGGGTGAAGGCCAGGGTTCCGGCCAGAACCGCCGTGCCCATCAGGCGGCGGCGAAGAAGGGGGGATATGCGGGCATTCGCGCGCACGTGTGCTCCTCGCGGGTGGGGGGTGGTGGGGGGTGATGGCCTGAAGGATCTTCTTCAGCTGGCGGGAAGCTTATGTGTGCATGACATATTCAGGTCAAGTGTTGTGCGTAAAAGATTTGTTGCCGGAAACGCACATGGGGCCCCTGGTATGAACCAGGCGCCCCATGCGACGAGATATTTGACGGTCAATCAGATGATTCAGTGGACGGGCTGGTACGCCCGTTCCACCTTCTGCGTCCCGTTCAGGGTCCGGTACGAGCGGGTCCACGCGGTGGTGGCGTCCTGCCGCCGCTTGTCCGACACCACGTAGTAGTCCATCTGCGAGCGCTCCGCCGTCACGTCCAGGACGCCGTAGCCGTGCGCGTCCATGTCGAGCCACTTCACGTGCCAGTTGGCGGCCTTGACGGCCGTCTCGGCGACCAGTGAGGCGGTGTCCGCGGGCACGTGCAGGAGGTCGTCGATGTTGTCGGAGGTCACCGACGTGACGACGAACTCGGTCGCGGCGGTCCCCGAACCCGGGTACGTGGCCGTGTTCAACGGGACCTCGTTCGCCCACGCCATGTGGATGTCGCCGGTCAGGAACACGGTGTTCTTGACGTTCCGGTCCCTCAGGTGGCCCAGCAGCTCCTTGCGGTCGTCGGTGTACCCGTCCCACTGGTCCACGTTGACCGCTATGCCCCCCTCGGGCAGACCGAGCAGCTTCGCCAGCGGCGCCAGCAGGTGCGCGGGCAGCGAGCCGAAGGCCACCGGCGAGATCATCACCGAGGTGCCGACCAGCTTCCAGGTCGCGTTGGAGCCCGTGAGGCCCGACTTGAGCCAGTCCAGCTGGGCGCGCCCGGTGATGGTGCGCTCCGGGTCGTCCACCGCGCCGCTGCCCACCTTGGCCTGCTGCGAACGGAAGGACCGCAGGTCGAGCAGGTGCAGATCGGCGAGCGTGCCGAAGCGCAGCCGCCGGTAGACCGTGCCCGCGACGGAGGCGCGTACGGGCATCCACTCGAAGTACGCCTGCTTGGCGGCGGCCGCGCGGGCCGCCCACTCGCCCTCGGCGCCCGGCGTGTGGTTCTCGGCGCCGCCGGCCCAGGTGTCGTTGGCGAACTCGTGGTCGTCCCAGATGGCGATGACCGGGTGCGCGCGGTGCAGCGCCTGGAGGTCGACGTCCGTCTTGTACTTGCCGTGCCGCGTGCGGTAATCGGCCAGCGAGACGATCTCGTGTTCCGGCTCGTGCCGGCGCACGACGTACTTCGCCTCGGGGTACCCCCCGGTCTGGTACTCGTAGACGTAGTCGCCCAGGTGCAGGATCGCGTGCAGATCGGTGCGGGCGGCCAGGTGGCGGTACGCGGAGAAGTAGCCGGCCTCCCAGTTGGCGCAGGAGACCACGCCGAAGCGGACCCCGGAGGTCGTCACGTCGTGGCCCGGGGTGGTCAGCGTGCGCCCGACGGGGGAGACGGCGGAGCCGGCGGTGAACCGGTACCAGTAGGGCGTCTGCGGCTGCAGCCCCCGCACGTCCACCTTGACGGTGTGGTCGCCGGCGGCGCTCGCCGTGACGGTGCCGGAGCCGACTATATGGGAGAAGGCCTGGTCGGAGGCCACCTCCCAGCCGACCTGGACGGCCGGGCCGAGGCCGGAGCCGGGCACGGCCTCCGGGGTCGGGGTGACGCGGGTCCACAGCAGGACCCCGTCGGGCAGCGGATCGCCCGAGGCGACGCCGTGCAGGAAGGCGGGCGCGCCCTGCGTCGCCGCGTGGGCCGCCGAGGCGCCGAGCGAGGTCAGCGGGGCCAGCGCGGCCGTGGCCGCGGCGGCGAGAACGACCGTACGGCGACGGGGAGTCGCCACGGTCTGAGAAGGGATGAGATGACTGGTCACGACCGGTCACATTACCGACGGGTACACCCGGGGGAACAGACGGGGGAAGGCAACGGGCGGGCGAACTCCGGGAGTTCGCCCGCCCGTTGGCGCGGCCTTCCGGGAAGCGTGTCCCGGAATGTCCGGGGATCAGCCCTGCAGGGCCTTGTCGATCGCGGCCGTGAACAGCTCCGCCGTCTGCGGGGTGTCGATCTTCTTGCCGTCCATCTTCAGCGTCGGGGTCCCCGTCACGCCGGACTTGTTGAAGGCCTTCGACATGTCCATGGCCCACCGGTCATAGGTGCCGTCCTCGACGGCCTTCTTGAACTCGGCGTTGCCCTTGAGCGCCGGAACCGTGTCCGCGACCTTCAGCAGGTACTCGTCCTTGGCGAAGCTGTCGACGGTCTCCTCGGGGTGCTGCTCCTTGGAGTACAGGGCGGCCTTGTAGTCGAGGAAGGCCTGCGGGCTGACGTTCAGCGCCGCGCCCAGCGCGCTCAGCGCGTTCTTCGAGCCCTCACCCTTGACCGCGTTGTCGATGAAGGTGGCGCCGATGTACCGGAGCTTGTACTTGCCCGCGTCGACGTCCTTCTTGATCTGCTCGCCGGCCGCCTGCTCGAAAGCGGCGCAGGCCGGGCAGCGCGAGTCCTCGTACAGCTCCAGCGTCTTCTTGGCCTCGGGCTTGCCGATGACGACCGTGGTGCCGTCCTCGCCCTCGGTGTTCTTCGGCTTGACCAGCTCGGCCTTGGCGGCCTTCTCCCAGTGGTCGGGCTGGTTCATCTGCACGACCGCGTAGCTGACGGCGCCGATCAGGCCGAGCCCGGCGAGGACGGCGCCCGCCACGATCACCTGGCGGCGCACCTTGTCCTTCTTGGCCTGGGCCTCGCGCTCGGCGCGCAGACGCTCGCGGGCCGCTGCCTTGTTCGCCTGGCTGTTGCGTGAACTCATCGTGATCTCCGTGGGGTGTGACGTGTCAAAGGGGGATGCCTTACGTGCGTCAGGCGCGCGCGAGCGCGCCGAGCACGGGAGGTCCCCGCCGACCCACGGAGTGCGCGGGGAATCGCGTACGGGCCCCGGTGCCCGCGCGGCCCGGCCGCGGCGTCCGCCGCGCCGGACGGGAGGCGGCCGCCACCGAGGCCGCCGCCAGCAGCAGCGGCCGGAACGCGAAGGCGGCCACCGCCCGCAGCAGCCGCCCCAGGGCCCGCTCGCCGTGGCGCAGCCATGCGGCGGCGAGCAGTCCGACCGAGACGTGGGCGCCGAGCAGCAGCCAGGGCGTCCACGGCCCGGGCGCCGCGAGCAGCGCGGCCGGATCGGTGACGGGCCCGGCCACCTCGGTCAGCGGCCCGCCCACGGGCGTGCCCCCGCACAGCTCGTCCAGGCCCATGGCGCGCAGCGGACCCGAGACGGGGCCGCCGGCCGGGCCGTAGCAGAGGTGCTGGCCGGAGGTGAAGACGGTGTCGGCGGCCAGTTCCAGCGGAACGAGCAGCCCGGCGATGGGGCCGAAGCCCCGCTCGCGGCCCGCGAGCGCGTAGGCGATCACGAACACGGCGGCGAAGGCCCCGCCCACCAGCGCGGGCGGCAGCGGGACGCGGGACATGAGGACGTGCGAGCCGGCCGAGAGCAGCACGACGAGCGCGCTGAACAGCGCGGCCCGCAGCCCCCGAAGACCCACTCCTGAGATGTCCATCGCCGCGAGTCTGCCATGCGTCCCTGTGAAAGCCGCGTTCAGGCCCTGGTCGCGGGCACGAACTACGAGGTCAGACGCCCGTTGCGGAAAAGGTCCACGAAGATCTGGTGGTCGGCGCGGGCCCGGGCGCCGTACGCGTGGGCGAAGTCCACGAGCAGCTCCGCGAAGCCCTCCTCATCGGCCGCGATGGCCGCGTCGATGGCCCGCTCGGTGGAGAACGGCACCAGGGAGTGCCCGCTCTCGGCCTCGTCGGCCGCCGCGTGCATGGTCGCCGTCGCCCGGCCCAGGTCCGCGACCACGGCCGCGATCTCCTCCGGGTCGTCCAGGTCCGACCAGTCCAGGTCCACCGCGTACGGGGAGACCTCGGCCACCAGCTGTCCGGCCCCGTCCAGCTCGGTCCAGCCCAGCCACGGGTCGGCGTGGGCCTGCAGGGCGCGCTGGGAGATCACCGTACGGTGCCCCTCGTGCCGGAAGTACTCCCGCACCGCCCGGTCCGTGATGTGCCGGGACACCGCGGGGGTCTGCGCCTGCTTGAGGTAGATGACGACGTCGTTCTCCAGGGCGTCGCTGTGCCCCTCCAGCAGGATGTTGTAGGAGGGCAGGCCCGCCGAGCCGATGCCGACGCCCCGGCGTCCCACCACGTCCTTGACGCGGTAGGAGTCGGGCCGCACGAGGGACTCGTCGGGCAGGGTCTCCAGGTACCCGTCGAAGGCGGCCAGCACCTTGTAGCGGGTGGCGGCGTCCAGCTCGATGGAGCCCCCGCCGGCGGTGAAGCGGCGCTCGTAGTCCCGTGTCTCCGTCATGGAGTCCAGCAGGGAGAAGCGGGTGCGGGAGCGGGCCGAGCGCAGCGCGTCCAGCAGCGGGCCCTCGGCGGTGTCCAGGGTGAAGGAGGGCACGTCGTCGTGCTTGGCCCCGGCCGCGAGGCGGTGGATCCGCTCCCGGTAGGCGACGGCGTAGATCCGCACCAGCTCGCTTATCTGGTCGTCGCTGAGCGCCTTGGTGTAGCCGATCAGGGCGACGGAGGCGGCGAAGCGCTTCAGGTCCCAGGTGAAGGGGCCGACGTAGGCCTCGTCGAAGTCGTTGACGTTGAAGATCAGCCGGCCGTTGGAGTCCATGTACGTGCCGAAGTTCTCGGCGTGCAGATCGCCGTGGATCCACACCCGGCCCGTCCGCTCGTCCAGGTACGGGCCGCCGTGCCGGTCCCGCTCCAGGTCGGAGTAGAAGAGGCAGGCCGTGCCCCGGTAGAAGGCGAAGGCGGAGGCCGCCATCTTCCGGAATTTGACCTGGAAGGCAGCGGGGTCGGCGGCGAGCAGCTCACCGAAGGCGGTGTCGAACACGTCGAGGATCTGCTCGGCGCGCTGCTCGTCTGTCGTCTCGGTAACCGCCATGGCGGATGCCTCCTGGTGGTGCGGGGCGGATCGGTGTCGATCGCATTCCGGACAGGTGTGTCCTTGGTTCTGCAACGCACGACCGTACCCGTCGGTGCCCGTGGATTGTCACCCGGTCGACGTAGGATTCAGAGCTGCCCCCTCTCTCCCCTCCGGAGGACTCACACCGTGACCAAGCCGCCGTTCACGCACCTGCACGTCCACACCCAGTACTCGCTGCTGGACGGTGCCGCGCGGCTGAAGGACATGTTCAACGCGTGCAACGAGATGGGCATGACGCACATCGCCATGTCCGACCACGGCAACCTGCACGGCGCGTACGACTTCTTCCATTCCGCGAAGAAGGCCGGCGTCACCCCGATCATCGGCATCGAGGCGTACGTCGCCCCCGAGTCCCGGCGCAACAAGCGCCGCATCCAGTGGGGCCAGCCCCACCAGAAGCGCGACGACGTCTCCGGTTCCGGCGGTTACACCCACAAGACGATCTGGGCGGCGAACGCCACCGGCCTGCACAACCTCTTCCGGCTGTCCTCCGACGCGTACGCCGAGGGCTGGCTCACGAAGTGGCCGCGCATGGACAAGGAGACCATCTCCAAGTGGTCGGAGGGGCTCATCGCCTCCACCGGCTGCCCCTCCGGCGAGCTCCAGACGCGCCTTCGCCTCGGTCAGTTCGACGAGGCCCTGAAGTCCGCCTCCGAGTACCAGGACATCTTCGGCAAGGACCGGTACTTCCTGGAGCTGATGGACCACGGCATCGAGATCGAGCGCCGGGTCCGTGACGGCCTGCTGGAGATCGGCAAGAAGCTCGGCATCCCGCCGCTCGTGACGAACGACTCGCACTACACGTACGCCAGCGAGGCCGGCGCCCACGACGCCCTGCTCTGCATCCAGACCGGCAAGAACCTCTCGGACCCGGACCGCTTCCGTTTCGACGGCTCCGGCTACTACCTGAAGTCGACCGACGAGATGTACGCCATCGACTCCTCGGACGCCTGGCAGGAGGGCTGCGCCAACACGAAGCTGGTCGCGGACCAGATCGACACCGAGGGCATGTTCAAGTTCCGGAACCTGATGCCGAAGTTCGACATCCCGGAAGGCCACACCGAGGTCAGCTGGTTCCGTGAGGAGACCATGCGCGGCATGCACCGCCGCTACCCGGGAGGCATCCCGGAGGACCGGATGAAGCAGGCCGAGTACGAGATGGACACGATCATCTCGATGGGCTTCCCGGGCTACTTCCTCGTGGTCGCCGACTTCATCATGTGGGCCAAGAACCAGGGCATCGCGGTGGGCCCGGGCCGAGGCTCCGCGGCCGGCTCGATCGTCGCGTACGCCATGGGCATCACCGACCTCGACCCGCTCACCCACGGTCTGATCTTCGAGCGGTTCCTGAACCCCGAGCGCGTCTCGATGCCCGATGTCGACATCGACTTCGACGAGCGCCGGCGCGTCGAGGTGATCCGGTACGTGACCGAGAAGTACGGCGCCGACAAGGTCGCCATGATCGGCACGTACGGCACCATCAAGGCGAAGAACGCGATCAAGGACTCCGCGCGCGTCCTCGGCTACCCGTACGCCATGGGCGACCGGCTCACCAAGGCCATGCCCGCCGACGTCCTCGGCAAGGGCATCCCGCTCTCCGGCATCCTCGACCCCTCGCACCCCCGCTACAGCGAAGCGGGCGAGATCCGCTCGATGTACGAGAACGAGCCGGACGTGAAGAAGGTCATCGACACCGCGCGCGGCGTCGAGGGCCTGGTCCGCCAGATGGGCGTGCACGCCGCCGGCGTGATCATGTCCAGCGAGACGATCACCGACCACGTACCGGTCTGGGTGCGGCACACCGACGGCGTCACCATCACCCAGTGGGACTACCCGAGCTGCGAGTCGCTCGGCCTGCTGAAGATGGACTTCCTCGGCCTGCGCAACCTCACGATCATGGACGACGCCGTCAAGATGGTGAAGGCCAACAAGGGGATCGACATCGATCTCCTGGCCCTCCCGCTCGACGACCCCAAGACCTTCGAACTGCTCGGCCGTGGTGACACCCTCGGCGTCTTCCAGTTCGACGGCGGGCCCATGCGCTCCCTGCTGCGCCTGATGAAGCCCGACAACTTCGAGGACATCTCCGCCGTCTCGGCCCTGTACCGGCCGGGCCCGATGGGCATGAACTCGCACACGAACTACGCCCTGCGCAAGAACAAGCAGCAGGAGATCACCCCGATCCACCCGGAGCTGGAGGAGCCCCTCGAAGAGGTGCTCGCGGTCACCTACGGCCTGATCGTCTACCAGGAGCAGGTCCAGAAGGCCGCCCAGATCATCGCCGGGTACTCGCTCGGCGAGGCCGACATCCTGCGCCGCGTGATGGGCAAGAAGAAGCCCGAGGAGCTGGCGAAGAACTTCGTCATCTTCCAGGAGGGCGCCAAGAAGAACGGCTACTCCGACCAGGCCATCCAGGCCCTGTGGGACGTCCTGGTCCCCTTCGCCGGCTACGCCTTCAACAAGGCGCACTCGGCCGCGTACGGACTGGTCTCGTACTGGACCGCCTACCTCAAGGCGAACTTCCCGGCCGAGTACATGGCCGGTCTGCTCACCTCGGTCAAGGACGACAAGGACAAGTCCGCGATCTACCTGAACGAGTGCCGGCGCATGGGCATCAAGGTGCTCCCGCCGAACGTCAACGAGTCCGAGCCCAACTTCGCCGCCCAGGGCGACGACGTGATCCTCTTCGGGCTCACCGCGGTGCGCAACGTCGGCCAGAACGTCGTCGAGTCGATCATCAAGACCCGCAAGGCCAAGGGGAAGTTCTCCAGCTTCCCCGACTTCCTGGACAAGGTCGAGGCCGTGGTCTGCAACAAGCGGACCGTCGAGTCGCTGATCAAGGCCGGCGCCTTCGACGAGATGGGCCACACCCGCAAGGGCCTGGTCGCCCACCACGAGTCGATGATCGACAACGTGGTCGCGGTCAAGCGCAAGGAGGCCGAGGGACAGTTCGACCTCTTCGGCGGCATGGGTGACGAGGGCGCGAGCGACGAGCCGGGCTTCGGCCTCGACGTGGAGTTCTCCGACGTCGAGTGGGAGAAGTCCTACCTGCTCGCGCAGGAGCGCGAGATGCTCGGCCTCTACGTCTCCGACCACCCGCTCTTCGGCCTGGAGCACGTGCTCTCCGACAAGACGGACGCCGGAATCTCCCAGCTGACCGGCGGCGAGCACTCCGACGGCGCGGTCGTCACCATCGGCGGCATCATCTCGGGCCTCCAGCGCAAGATGACCAAGCAGGGCAACGCCTGGGCCATCGCCACCGTCGAGGACCTGGCCGGCTCCATCGAGTGCATGTTCTTCCCCGCGACCTACCAGCTCGTCTCCACCCAGCTGGTCGAGGACACCGTCGTCTTCGTCAAGGGCCGCCTCGACAAGCGCGAGGACGTCCCCCGCCTGGTCGCCATGGAGATGATGGTCCCCGACCTCTCCTCGGCCGGCACCAACGCCCCGGTGGTCCTCACCATCCCCACCGTCAAGGTCACCCCGCCGATGGTGACCCGTCTGGGCGAGATCCTGCGCCACCACAAGGGCAACACCGAGGTGCGGATCAAGCTCCAGGGGCCGCGGACCACCACCGTGCTGCGCCTCGACAAGCACCGCGTGCAGCCCGACCCGGCCCTCTTCGGCGACCTCAAGGTGCTGCTCGGGCCGTCCTGCCTGGCCGGATAGCGACACGCGCACCGGCGCCGCACCTACGGAAGGGCCCGCCCGGCACCACCGGGAGGGCCCTTCCGTCACATCGCGTCGCGCGGCGTCAGTTGTGGCCGAACTTCTTCTGCTTGCTCTTGTGCGCCATGTCCATCGGACTCGGCGACGGGTTCACCGACTCGCCCGGGCTGCCCATCGAGCCCTTCGAGGGGTCCTGCGAAGAGCGGGCCTGCTGCTGCTTCGACGGCTGCTTCTGATTCTTGTTCTTGGCCATGGTGGAACCTCCGTGAGGGTCTAGGGGCCAGGACCGCCTTCACACTCACACAGCGCCCGAAACCGCGCATTTTGGATCATTACTGCGCGTAGCCGGGTGCGGTTCCCGGCCCCTCCGTGAGATCCGCCACGCCGATGATCGAGTTCCGGCCTTCAACACCCTTGAGGTCGGGCAGACTCGGGGCACCCGCCGAAACACAGAGGACCCCCAGGGAAGAGGGTGGAACGCGTGGACCGCTGCGTCGTCCTGGTGGACGCCGGCTACCTGTTGGGCGCCGCCGCCAGCCTTCTCGCCGGGGAGCCCTCCCGCTCCCGGATCACCGTGGACCATGCCGCCCTCATCCAGGGCCTGCGCGAGCGGGCCGAGGCCGACACCGAGCAGCCCCTGCTGCGCATCTACTGGTTCGACGGCGCACCCGACCGGGTGCCCCAGCCCGAACACCGGCGGCTGCGCGTCATGCCCCGCGTCACCGTCCGCCTCGGCGCCCTGACCCGCAGCGACGGCCGCTGGGCCCAGAAGGGCGTCGACGCCGCCATGCACGCCGAGCTCACCGAGCTCGCCCGCAACCGCGCCTGCTCCGACGTGGTCCTGGTCACCGGCGACGGAGACCTGCTGCCCGGCCTGATGTCCGCCAAGGAACACGGGGTCGCCGTCCACCTGTGGGCCGTCCAGGCCGCCGACGGGGACTACAACCAGTCCGAGGACCTCGTCGCCGAGGCCGACGAACGCCGCGTCCTGGACCGGGCCTGGATCACCCGGGCCGTCCGCGCCAAGGACCTCACCGGCCTGTGCTCGCCGCCGCCCGCGCCGCGCCCCGACATCGCCGCCATCCTCTCGGCCCCGCTGCCCGAGGCCGCGCTCGCCGAGGCCGCCCGCAACGGCGCCGCCGCCGCCGCCGACGACGACGACCGCGAGGGGGCACCCGTACCGGCGCCGGCCGCCCCCGGGGGCAAGGCCGTGCCGACGCCCAAGGACCTCGCCGGAGCCCTCCGCGCCTCCGGCCCGCAGACCGGGGCCGCCGGGGCCGCCGCCGGACCGGCCCCCGCCAGCGCCCTGCGCTGGTCCTCCGACAAGGGCTGGATCGACCGGGCCGGACCACTCGGCGAGCCCGCCGAGACCGCCTCGCTGCCCACCCTCGCCCAGCTCACCAGCGCCGAGCAGCGCTGGGCGGACCGCGAGGAGGACATCACCACCGTCGGCGGCGACCCGTTCGAGGTGGGACAGGTGTTCGCCCGGCGCTGGATGGAACGGCTCCCCGAGACCGTCCACCTGCAGAAGCTGGCCACCATGTACCCGCGCATCCCGCACCGGATCGACGGCGAGCTGCTGCGCTACGCCGCCCGGTTCGGGCTGCTCGCGCACAAGGACGACCAGATCGACGAGCACGACCGCTACGCCATCCGCGCCGGGTTCTGGCGCGAGATCGACGTCCGCGCGGCCGCCGAGCACGTGGCCGCCGTACCGGCCGCCGCGCCCGGATCCGGCACCGGCGACGTCGGCGCCCCGCTGACCCCGGCGGCCGAGTAGGGGCGGGAACCCCGTAGGCTGCTCCCTCGTGAGTACGGGCACAGCACAAGCGGAAAACAGCACGGCGGCGGCCGCGGGAGCGGCTTCGGACGTGATCTGCGCGGTGCGTGACCTGGTCAAGACGTATCCCGCCGTACGCGGCCGGCGCGGGGCCCCCGCACTCCCCGAGACCCGCGCCAACGACGGCGTCTGCCTGGACGTGCGGCGCGGCGAGATCTTCGGTCTGCTCGGCCCCAACGGCGCCGGCAAGTCCACCCTGGTCCGTCAGCTCACCGGCCTGATGCGGCCCGACGCGGGCACCGTCACCCTGCTCGGCCACGACCTCGTACGCCACCCCGAGCGGGCCTCGCGCCTGCTCGCCTACCTGGGGCAGGAGTCCACTGCCCTGGACGAGCTCACGGTGGCGCTCGCCGCCGAGACCACCGGGCGGCTGCGCGGGCTCGGCGCACGGGAGGCGCGGGCCGCGCGCGACGCCGTACTGGAGGAGCTCGGGCTGACCGGGATCGCCGGACGGCCCCTGAAGAAACTTTCCGGCGGCCAACGCCGCCTCGCCTGCTTCGCCGCCGCGCTGGTGGGGGAGCGGCCCGTACTGGTCCTCGACGAGCCCACCACCGGCATGGACCCGGTGGCCCGGCGGGCGGTCTGGTCCGCCGTGGACCGGCGCCGCGCACAGCACGGCGCGACGGTCCTGCTCGTCACCCACAACGTCATCGAGGCCGAGACGGTCCTCGACCGGGTCGCCGTCATCGACCAGGGCCGGGTCATCGCCTGCGACACCCCGGCCGGGCTGAAGGCCGAGGTCTCGGGCGAGGTCCGGCTGGAGCTCGTGTGGCGGGAGACCGCTCCGCTGGACGTCCCCGAGGTCGCGGCGCTGCGCGAGCACGCCGCCGAGTCGGGACGGCGCTGGGTCCTGCGGCTCGCGCCGGACGAGGCCCGGGCGGCCGTCGCCTCGGTGACCCGCGGGCCGGCCTTCGCCGCCCTCGACGACTTCACGCTGGCCACGCCGAGCCTGGAGGACGTGTACCTCGCTCTCGGCGGGAAGACGAAAGGCCTGGTGAAGTCGTGAGCGACCGTACGGCGGGCACTGTCCTGCCGACCCCTGCCAAGGAGCTCCGCGCCGCGCCGCTGGCTCCGCGGGCGCGGTTCCTGCCCGCGCTGGCCGCCGTGTACCGGGCCCAGCTGTCACGGGCCCGGGTGGCGCGGATACCGCTGCTCTTCGTGGCCACCTTCCAGTCCGTCGGGATCATGATCCTGATGCGGGGCGTGGTGGACGGGGGCTCGGAGGCCCGGGCCGTCGTCGCGGGCTCGTCCGTGCTGGTCGTCGCCTTCGTCGCGCTGAACCTGCTCGCGCAGTACTTCGGGCAGCTGCGGGCGAGCGGCGGGCTCGACCACTACGCCACCCTGCCCGTGCCGCCCGCGTCGGTGGTGCTCGGCGCGGCCGCCGCGTACGCCTCCTTCACGCTGCCCGGGACGCTGGTCACCGCCGTCTTCGGGTGCGTGCTCTTCGGCCTGCCGATGAGCGGGCTGTGGATCCTGGCGGCCGTGGTGCCGCTGGCCGGGGCCGCCCTGGCCGGGCTGGGCGCGGCGCTGGGACTGCTGGCGCCGCGGCAGGAGCTGGCCACGCTCGCCGGGCAGCTCGGCATGTCGGCGGCGCTGCTGCTGGGGGTGCTGCCGCCCGAGCGGATGCCGGACGTGATCGTGTGGGCGCGGGACCTGCTGCCGTCGACGTACGGGGTGGAGGCGTTCGCGCGGACCTTCGCCCCCGAACCCGACTGGGCGGCCGTCGCCTTCGACCTCGGCGTGTGCGGGGCCGTCGGAGTCCTCTCGCTGGCCGTCGCCACCTGGGCGTACCGGCGGGCCGCGGTCCGCTGAAGCGGTCCGGCGACGCCGCCGCCGGGCGCACCTGGCACGATGTGGGGGTGACCGAAGCCGTGACCCCGCCGTCTCCTTTCGACCCGCCCTCGCTCCCGCCCGAGAAGCCGGGCGGGACCGCCCGGGCCGTCACCCCGGAGGACATCCGGGACGCGGCCGTCGTCGCCCTCGCCATCGGGGTGGCCGGCCTGCTCCTCGGCGCGCTGTGGGTGTGGCTGGCGCCGCGCGTGCAGTACGTCGCCAACGGGCAGTCCGTCTTCCTGGGCAACAGCGAGAGCGAGGCGCGGATCGCTTCCGACGGCACCTTCGTCCTGCTGTCGGTGGGACTGGGCGTGCTCAGCGCCGTCGCCGTGTTCCTGTGGCGCCGGGCCGGGGGCGTGCCGCTGGTGATCGGGCTCGCCGTCGGCTCCTGCTTCGCCGCGCTGGTGGGGTGGCGGTTCGGGCTGTGGCTGGGGCCGGGCTCCGACCTGGCGGCCGCCGCCGCCAAGGCGGGGCAGGGGGTGCCGTTCGACGCACCGCTGCAGTTGCTGGCGCACGGGGCGCTGTTGGCGTGGCCGATGGCCGCGGTCCTGCTCCACCTGGGCCTCACGGCGCTGTGGGCCCCACGCGAACCGGACCCTGCCCCGGACTACGGCTGGTCCGGCTACTACCAGTCCCCGCAGGCCGACGCCGAGCCCCCGCGCGGCTGAAGGATTCGGGGCTCCGCCCCGGACCCTTCCCCGGACCCCGTCCGGGGGTACCCCCACGCCTCAAACGCCGGTGGGGCCGGATTCGGCCCCGCGCCTCGGACGGTGGGGAGGCCGGAGCCCCTACGCTCGGGCCGTGGGACAGCCCGAGCAGCGCGCCGAAGGCGCAGGACCGTTCACCACCCGGCGCACCTGGTACCGGCCCGAAGGGGAAACGGTGGTGTGGGAGTCGCGGCTCGCGCGCCGGCGCGGGGTGCTCTCCGTCCGCGGTCCCGGGGAGAGCGCCGAGCGGACCACCACCGCCGATGCCGAGGCGCTCAGCCGCCTGCGCAGGCTCAACGCCCTCGCCTCGGGGGCGTTCGTCATCGGGGGAGCCCTCTTCGCCCTCGGCGCCGCCGTCTCCCAGTTCGGCTCGGGCGACACCCTCGAAAGCGCCGCGATCTACTTCGCGGGCGGCCTCTTCTTCAACACCGGGGGCTACACCTCCCTCCTCCAGGTGCTGAACGCGCCCCGCCACACCCCGGAAGGCGGCCGGCTGGTCACGGCCGACTGGAGGTGGTGGGGGTACGAGCCGACGCGCCTGGACTGGCTGAGCACGTTCGTGCTGTTCGTCGGGACGCTCGTGTTCGGCGTCAACCTGCTCGACTCGTTCCTGCAGGGGCTCAGCGTCCAGCAGGTCAACCGGCTGATCTGGACGCCCGACGTGATCGGCTGCGTGCTGTTCCTGGTCTCCGGGCATCTGGCGTTCGCCGAGATCTGCCACCGGCCCTGGCCCTGCCTGCGCTCGCGCAGCCTCGGCTGGTGGATCGTCGCCGTGAACCAGCTCGGGTCGGTGCTGTTCATGCTCGCGGCCCTGGCCGCCTTCACCCGGCCCGCCACCGCAGACCTGGTCAACGCCGGCCTCGCCAACTGGGGGACGCTGACCGGCGCCCTGTGCTTCTCGGCCGGCGGGGTGCTCCAGGCCTTCGAACGCCCTTAGGTCGTCAGGAACGGGCGATCGGGGCCAGGACCGCCGAGGTGAGGGTGGCCAGGTCCGACGGGGCGAGCTCGACCTCCAGGCCCCGGCGGCCGGCCGAGACGCAGATCGTGGCGTGCCCCGAAGCCGACGCGTCGAGCACCGTGCGCAGCCGCTTGCGCTGTCCCAGCGGCGAGATGCCGCCGCGCACGTAACCCGTGGTGCGCTCCGCCAGCACGGGATCGGCCATCGCCGCCCGCTTGCCGCCGACCGCCGTCGCCAGCGCCTTCAGGTCCAGGGACCCGGAGACCGGGACCACTGCCACCGTCAGGACCCCGTCCACATCGGCGACGAGGGTCTTGAACACCTGCGCGGGCGAGACACCGAGCGCCTCCGCCGCCTCCTCGCCGTACGAGGGGTGCGCCGGGTCGTGCTCGTACGCGTGGGTGGTGAACGGGACGCCCGCCGCCGTGAGGGCGACGACCGCCGGGGTGCCGGCCGGCTGCTTCGTCTTCTTGGCCATCGGTGATCCGTCAGTTCGGGCTGGTCGGGGCACGCGTCAGGTCCACCGCCGGCAGGGACGGGAGGTGGCGGATCACCGCCGTCTCCGCACGCAGCAGTTTCAGTTCCTCGGCCAGCCGGGTCGCCGTGTCCGGGGCCTGCAGCAGCCGCTGCTTCGCGGGGATGTCCAGCACCGCCGCCGCTGCCACCAGATAGGAGACCACGGACGGCTCGTCGGGGAGTTCCGCGCCCGTCAGGGACCGCTCGCGGGCCCCGGCCAGCCGCTTCTGGTAGTTGCGGAACGCCCGCAGCACCCCCTCGGCCAGGGCCCCCGCGCCGTCGCCCGAGTCCTCCGGGAGCTCTTCCAGTTCGGCCGTCAGAAAGGGGCCGGACGCGTCGACCGAGAGCAGGCGGACCCGCGTCGTGCCGGTCGCCAGGACCTCGAAGCTGCCGTCCTCACGCTCCCGGATCGTCGCCGCGTCCGCGATGCAGCCGACCCGGTGGAAGGCCTGGATCGGGTCGGAGCCGAAGCCCGCCGCGGGGCCGCGCTCGGGCAGGGCCGTCTGGTCCGGCAGGCCGGGCGCGGTCGGTGCGACCTCGCGGCCGTCGCGGATCGCCACGACCGCGAACCGGCGCGGTTCCTCCTCGCCGGTCTTCAGCAGCTCGCGCATCATGGCGCGATAACGCTCCTCGAAGATGTTCAGCGGGAGGACGAGTCCCGGGAACAGCACCGAGTTCAGCGGGAAGAGGGGCAGGCGAACGGTGGTCACGAGGCACAGGGTAATGGCCCGGGCACAGACCCCGTCACCCCCGCCTCAGCAGCCGGGACGCTCCCGCGGCCACCGTCGTGGCCAGGATCCAGCCCATGATGACGAGGCCCGCCGCCCCCCACTGCCAGCCGCCCTCCAGCTTCCACTGCCCCTGCTGGCCGAGGTCGATCACCGGGAGCAGCAGGTCCAGTGCGTACAGGGCGGCGCTCCACTGCGGATGCTCGTCCTCCTTGATGGCCGGCGGTTCGTGCCGGGAGAACATCAGCGCGCCCGCCGCCCACAGCACCGCCATCCACAGCGCGGCCCGGCCCGGACGGTACCCGTAGACCACCGTCCAGTCCTGGAGGTACCCCCACGCCTTCGGCCCCGGCGGCAGCGTCGCCCGGCGCCGCCGCTGCTTGGCCAGCAGCACCTCGCGGGCGTCCGCGTCCTCGCCGCTGGCGCGCAGGACGGCGGCCAGCCGCTCGTACGGCTCCGGGGAGTACTCGGGGGTGGCCGCCGCCACCCAGGCGAGGCGCCGGGCGAGCGGGAAGTGGCCGCGGGGTGCGAGGTTCTCGTAGACGAACCCCTCGATGGACACCCCGCCCGGGCCCGGCCAGCTCGTGGAGGTGTCGACGAGCTTCACCACCTTGGCCCCGGACACCACGACGCGCCCCTGCTCCGGCCGTTCGCCGACGAACCGGAACTCGGGGGTCTGGATCCGGCGCAGGGACATCTCCTGCTCGTCCGTGAGGGCGAACCGCGCGCCGTAGAAGTCGATGGCGTCCCCGAAGCGGCCGTCGTCCAGCCGCAGCCCGCCCCGGCACTCGAAGCGCTGCGCCCGCTGCCCGCGCGCCGGGGTCGGCCCCAGCCCGTACGGGGGAGTGGAGGAGCCGTCCCCGCCCTGCAGGTAGCCCAGCGCGATCGAGGTCAGGTAGAGCGTCCGCTCGACGGTCAACTGCGGGGCGTTCAGCGCGTACCGCCCGGACGGGTTGCACAGGCGGGCCCCGCGCAGGTTCATCGACACGCCGACCTTGGCGCCGCGCAGGCTCACCTCGCCGTACGTCTCCAGCAGCTCGCCCTGGAAGTCCTGCGCGACCGCCATCCCGTCGGCGGCGATCGCCCGGCCCTTGCTGTCGCGCTGCACCACGGCCTGGCTGACCAGCAGGTCGGTGCCGATCTGGGCGTCGGTCAGCCGGATCCCGCGCGCCACCCGGCAGCGCGGCAGGTGCAGGTCGCCCTCGGTGTGCAGGCGGGCCGCGTCCAGCCGCGGAATCGCGCAGTTGATCAGGCGCAGCGTGCCGAAGCGGGCCTCGGACAGCTGGATCTCGCTGTCGAAGCGGCAGGACTGGAGCTCCACGTACGGGGCCACGCTCCCACCGGACAGATCCAGCCGCCCGGAGATCCGCACGCCCCGCAGCTTGAGGGAGGCCACCCGGCCCGGCACCGGCGGCGGGCCGTGGAGCAGCAGCAGGGCCACCACCTGGGCGCGGACGGTGCGTCCCGGACCCCAGAAGCGGTCGGCGTGCGGATCGTCCTGGTCGGCGGCGCGGGCGCTGAGGTCGCAGACGCTGCCGGTGCGGAACGCCTCCCACATGCGGTGCTCGGAAGCGGTGAGATCCGCCGGTTCCTCGCCCGCGCGCGCCTCGGTCATGGCGGCCCCCCTCCGCTGACATGTACGTGTAGATCAAAGTTATCGGGGGCCTGTGACATCCGGGGCGTGTATCAGCCAGTGATACGGGCGAACGGTGGCGCGGGGCGGTCTGAGAGAATTGGGACGTGATCTCTCGTATCGACCTGCGCGGTGACGCCCTCCCCGAGGGTGGCGCCCTGCGCGATCTGCTGCCCCGTGCCGAGTTCGACGTGGAAGCCGCCCTGGAGAAGGTGCGGCCCATCTGCGAGGACGTCCATCATCGTGGCACGGCGGCGCTGATCGAGTACGCGCAGAAGTTCGACGGGGTCGAGCTCTCGCAGGTCCGGGTACCCGCGGAGGCCATCAAGACCGCCCTGGAGCAGCTGGACCCGGCCGTCCGCGCCGCCCTGGAGGAGTCGATCCGGCGTGCCCGGATCGTGCACCGGGGCCAGCGCCGCACCGAGCACACCACCCAGGTGGTCCCCGGCGGAACCGTGACCGAGAAGTGGGTTCCGGTGGAACGCGTCGGGCTGTACGCCCCGGGCGGCCGCTCGGTGTATCCCTCCTCCGTCGTCATGAACGTCGTACCGGCCCAGGAGGCGGGCGTCGAGTCGATCGCGCTCGCGTCCCCGCCGCAGAAGGAGTTCGGCGGCCTGCCGCACCCGACGATCCTCGCCGCGTGCGCGCTGCTCGGCGTCGACGAGGTGTACGCGGCCGGCGGCGCGGTCGCCGTCGCGATGTTCGCTTACGGCACCGAGGACTGCCTCCCGGTCAACATGGTGACCGGCCCCGGCAACATCTGGGTCGCCGCCGCCAAGCGCTACTTCACCGGGAGGATCGGCATCGACACCGAGGCCGGCCCCACCGAGATCGCGGTCCTCGCGGACTCCACGGCCGACCCCGTGCACGTCGCCGCCGACCTGATCAGCCAGGCCGAGCACGACCCGCTGGCCGCCGCCGTCCTCGTCACCGACTCCGCGGAGCTCGCGGACGCGGTCGAGCGGGAGCTGGAGCCGCAGGTCGCCGCGACCAAGCACGTCGAGGACCGGATCAAGCCCGCGCTCGCCGGCAAGCAGTCCGCGATCGTGCTGGTCGACAGCCTGGAGGACGGCCTCAAGGTCGTCGACGCCTACGGCGCCGAGCACCTCGAGATCCAGACCGCCGACGCCGCCGCGTGGGCCGCCCGCGTCCGCAACGCCGGCGCGATCTTCGTCGGCCCGTGGGCCCCGGTCTCGCTCGGCGACTACTGCGCCGGGTCGAACCACGTGCTGCCCACCGGCGGCTGCGCCTGCCACTCCTCCGGCCTGTCCGTGCAGTCCTTCCTGCGCGGCATCCACATCGTCGACTACACGCGGGACGCCCTCGCCGAGGTCACCCACCACGTGGTGACCCTCGCGGAGGCCGAGGACCTGCCGGCGCACGGCGCCGCCCTCAAGGCCCGCTTCGGATGGAAGGTGCCCGGCCAGTGACCCCGTACGACCAGGTCGGCATCGACGACCTCCCCATCCGGGACGAGCTGCGCGGCAAGACCCCGTACGGCGCCCCCCAGCTGGACGTGCCCGTCCAGCTGAACACCAACGAGAACCCGTACGAGCTCCCCGCCGAGCTCGTCGCCCGGATCGCCGAGCGGGTGGCCGAGGCCGCCCGCACCCTCAACCGCTACCCCGACCGGGACGCGGTCGAGCTGCGCACCCAGCTGGCCGCCTACCTCACCCGTACGGCCCGGCACCCGGTCGCGCGGGAGAACGTATGGGCCGCCAACGGCTCCAACGAGGTCATCCAGCAGCTGCTGCAGACCTTCGGCGGACCCGGCCGCACCGCCCTCGGCTTCGAGCCCTCGTACTCGATGCACGCCCTGATCTCCCGCGGCACCGGCACCGGGTGGATCTCCGGCCCGCGCAGCGAGGACTTCACCATCGACGTGGCGGCGGCGGAGCGGGCGATCGCCGAGCACGCACCCGACGTCGTCTTCATCACCTCGCCGAACAACCCCACGGGTACCGCGGTCGAGGCGGAGACCGTCCTCGCCCTCTACGAGGCCGCCCAGGCCGCCAAGCCCTCCCTCGTGATCGTGGACGAGGCGTACGTCGAGTTCAGCCACCGCGCCTCGCTGCTGCCCCTCATCGAAGGCCGCCCGAACATGGTGGTCTCCCGGACCATGTCCAAGGCCTTCGGCGCGGCCGGACTGCGCCTGGGCTACCTGGCCGCGCACCCCGCCGTCGTCGACGCCGTCCAGCTGGTGCGCCTGCCGTACCACCTGTCGGCCGTCACCCAGGCCACCGCACTGGCCGCCCTGGAGCACACCGACACCCTGCTGGGCTACGTCGAGCAGCTCAAGGCTGAACGGGACCGGCTGGTCGTCGAACTGCGGGCCGTCGGCTACGAGGTCACCGAGTCCGACGCGAACTTCATCCAGTTCGGGAAGTTCGACGACTCCCACACCGCATGGCAGAAGATCCTCGACCAGGGTGTCCTGGTCCGTGACAACGGAGTACCGGGGTGGCTGCGCGTCACCGCCGGCACCCCGGCAGAGAACGACGCGTTCCTGGAAGCGGTTCGCGCACTGAAGAAGGAGCAGCACGCATGAGCCGCATCGGACGGGTCGAACGGACCACCAAGGAGACCTCGGTCC
Source organism: Streptomyces sp. NPDC046308 (assembly GCF_055588065.1). Classification (NCBI taxonomy): domain Bacteria; kingdom Bacillati; phylum Actinomycetota; class Actinomycetes; order Kitasatosporales; family Streptomycetaceae; genus Streptomyces; species Streptomyces sp. NPDC046308. Next base: position 71,785 of record NZ_JBVJFB010000002.1, on the reverse strand, counting down.
TCGTCGAGATAAACCTCGACGGCACCGGCAAGGTCGACGTCTCGACCGGCGTGGGCTTCTACGACCACATGCTCGACCAGCTCGGCCGCCACGGCCTCTTCGACCTCACGGTCAAGACCGACGGCGACCTGCACATCGACAGCCACCACACCATCGAGGACACCGCCCTCGCGCTCGGCGCCGCCTTCAGGCAGGCCCTCGGCGACAAGGTCGGCATCTACCGCTTCGGCAACTGCACCGTGCCGCTCGACGAGTCCCTCGCCCAGGTGACCGTCGACCTGTCCGGCCGCCCCTACCTCGTGCACACCGAGCCCGAGAACATGGCGCCGATGATCGGCGAGTACGACACCACGATGACCCGGCACATCCTGGAGTCCTTCGTCGCCCAGGCCCAGATCGCCCTGCACGTCCACGTCCCGTACGGGCGCAACGCCCACCACATCGTGGAGTGCCAGTTCAAGGCCCTCGCCCGGGCCCTGCGCTACGCCGCCGAGTTCGACCCGCGCGCGGCCGGCATCCTGCCCTCCACGAAGGGCGCCCTCTAGCCGTGAACGGCCTCAACACCATCCTGATCGTCCTCGGCCTGTTCCTGGCCGGCGGCGTCTACTCCTTCCACAAGCAGAAGATGCCGATGTCGGTCATCGTCCTGCTCGCCATCGGCTCCGCGATGTGCCTCGCCGCCGGAGTCCTGCGGATCCAAGGAATCTGGGAATGAGCACAGCACGCCCCACCAAGAAGGTCGTCGTCTTCGACTACGGCTTCGGCAACGTCCGCTCCGCCGAGCGGGCCCTCGCCCGCGTCGGCGCCGACGTCGAGATCACCCGTGACTACGACAAGGCCATGGACGCCGACGGACTCCTCGTCCCCGGCGTCGGTGCCTTCTCCGCCTGCATGAAGGGCCTGCGCGAGGCCCGCGGCGACTGGATCATCGGCCGCCGGCTCTCCGGCGGCCGCCCCGTCATGGGCATCTGCGTCGGCATGCAGATCCTCTTCGAGCGCGGCATCGAGCACGGCGTGGAGACCGAGGGCCTGGACGAGTGGCCCGGCACGGTCGGCCCGCTCAAGGCCCCGATCGTCCCCCACATGGGCTGGAACACCGTAGAGGCCCCGGCCGACACCCAGGCCTTCGCCGGCCTGGACGCCGACGCCCGCTTCTACTTCGTGCACTCCTACGCGGCGCGCGAGTGGAGCCTTGAGACCACCAACCCGCTCATCCGCGCCCCCAAGGTCACCTGGGCCACCCACGGCGAACGCTTCGTCGCGGCGGTGGAGAACGGGGCCCTGTGGGCCACCCAGTTCCACCCCGAGAAGTCCGGCGACGCCGGCGCCCAGCTCCTCACCAACTGGATCGAGACCCTGTGATGACCGTGTCCTCAGCGAAGCTGGAACTCCTCCCCGCGGTCGACGTCCGCGACGGTCAGGCCGTCCGCCTCGTGCACGGGGTGTCCGGCAGCGAGACCTCCTACGGCTCCCCGCTGGAGGCCGCCCTCGCCTGGCAGCGCTCCGGCGCCGAATGGCTGCACCTGGTCGACCTCGACGCGGCCTTCGGCACCGGTGACAACCGCGCCCTGGTCGCCGAGATCACCGGCGCCATGGACATCAAGGTCGAGCTGTCCGGCGGCATCCGCGACGACGCCTCGCTGGCCGCGGCCCTCGCCACCGGCTGCACCCGCGTCAACCTCGGCACCGCCGCCCTGGAGACCCCCGAGTGGGCCGCCAAGGCCATCGCCGAACACGGCGACCGGATCGCCGTCGGCCTCGACGTGCGCGGCACCACCCTCAAGGGCCGCGGCTGGACCAGCGAGGGCGGCGACCTGTACGAGACCCTCGCGCGCCTGGACTCCGAGGGCTGCGCCCGGTACGTCGTCACCGACATCGGCAAGGACGGCACCCTCACCGGCCCCAACCTGGAGCTGCTGAAGAACGTCTGCGCCGCCACCGACCGGCCCGTCGTCGCCTCCGGCGGCGTCTCCTCCCTCGACGACCTGCGGGCCCTGGCCGAGCTGGTGCCGCTGGGCGTCGAGGGCGCGATCGTCGGCAAGGCCCTGTACGCCAAGGCCTTCACCCTGGAAGAAGCCCTGAAGGTGGTCTCCGCATGAGCTCCGCAGAAGTACGCCGCATCTCCTCCGGTGGCCCCTACGAGGACGTCATCGCGTACTCCCGCGCCGTGCAGCTGCCGAACGGGCTCGTGCTCGTCTCCGGCTGCACCGCGGCCGACGCGGGCGGCCCGTACGACCAGACCGTCGCGGCCTTCGGGGTCGCCTTCAAGGCCCTGGCCCAGGCCGGGCTCGGCCCCGAGGACGTCGTCCGCACCCGCATGTACCTGACGCACGCCCGCGACGTGGAGGAGGTGGGCCGCGCGCACAAGGAACTCTTCGACGCGGTCCGTCCGGCCGCGACCATGCTCATCGTCTCCGGCTTCGTCGACCCGTCGATGGTCGTCGAGGTGGAGGTCGAGGCGTACGGGGCGGTGGCCGGATGAGCCTCGCCGTACGGGTGATCCCCTGCCTGGACGTGGACAACGGCCGGGTCGTCAAGGGCGTCAACTTCCAGAACCTGCGCGACGCCGGTGACCCGGTGGAGATGGCCAAGCTGTACGACGCCGAAGGCGCCGACGAGCTGACCTTCCTCGACATCACCGCCTCCTCCGGCAACCGCGAGACCACGTACGACGTGGTGCGCAGGACCGCCGAGCAGGTCTTCATCCCGCTGACCGTCGGCGGCGGCGTCCGCACCGCGGACGACGTGGACAAGCTGCTGCGGGCCGGCGCGGACAAGGTCGGCGTCAACACCGCCGCCATCGCCCGCCCCGAACTGATCCAGGAGATCGCGGAGCGCTTCGGCCGTCAGGTCCTCGTGCTGTCCGTGGACGCGCGCCGCACCGAGACGGGCTCCTTCGAGGTCACCACGCACGGCGGCCGCCGGGGCACCGGCATCGACGCCGTCGAGTGGGCCCACCGGGCGGCCGAGCTGGGCGCCGGGGAGATCCTGCTGAACTCCATGGACGCCGACGGGACGAAGGACGGCTACGACACGGAGATGATCGCGGCCGTACGCAAGCACGTGACCGTGCCGGTGATCGCGTCGGGCGGCGCGGGGGCGCTCGCGCACTTCCCGCCGGCGATCGAGGCGGGTGCGGACGCCGTGCTGGCGGCGTCGGTGTTCCACTTCGGCGACCTGCGGATCGCCGAGGTCAAGGCCGCGCTGCGGGACGCGGGGCACCCGGTCCGCTGAGGCCTTTGGCCGGCCGGGGTGGGGGTGCCGCTGCGCGCAGCCCCCTCCCCGCCCCGCCCTTTCGCCGTTTCTCCCCCGGCTACCGCCGGGAGGTGCCCCAGGGCTCTGCCCAGACCCGCGCCGCACCCGCCGCCGGGGCTGGAAGCAATCCCGCCGGGTCAGATGCCCAGCTTCGCCACCGTCAGCTTGGCGACCGCCTCCTTCTCCCCGTCCAGGGAGACGTCGGCCGCGTCCTGCCGGCCGAAGCAGAACAGGGTCAGTTCGCCCGGCTCGCCCGTGACCGTCACCACCGGCGCACCCTTGTGCGCCACCGCCGTCTGGCCGTTCGGGCGGCGCAGGACCAGGCCCACCGGGGAGCGGCGGCCCGTCAGGCGGGCCATCTTCTCCAGGCGCGACCACAGCGAGTCCGAGAACACCGGGTCCAGTTCCCGCGGGGACCAGTCCGGCTGCGCCCGGCGGACGTCCTCCGCGTGGACGAAGAACTCCACCGCGTTCGCCGCCTCGTCGATCTGCTTCAGCGCGTACACCGACATCCGCGGCGGGCCGGTGCGGATCAGCTGGATCAGTTCCTCGTACGGCTTGGCGGCGTACTCCTCCATGGCCTTGTCCAGGCGGGCCTTCAGCACGTTCAGCAGGATCCCGCCCGCCGCGTCCGGCCGCCGCTCCCGGACGACGACGTGCGCGGCCAGCTCCCGGCAGGTCCAGCCGTCGCACAGCGTGGGGGCCTCCGGTCCGGCCGCCTCCAACAGGTCCGCCAGCAACAGGCGTTCACGCTTCGCATGGGTAGACATGCAGGCCAGCCTACGGCCGGAACCCGCCGAGCGCCCGCCCATCAGGCGGACGCGGATCATCACCCCCCTCCCGGCCCGGCACAATGGCCGTATGAGTACGTCCCCCCGCCCCGGCTCCCTCGATCCCGCCGTCGCCGCCCGGCTCAAGCGCTCCGCCGACGGACTGGTCCCGGCCATCGCCCAGCAGTACGACACCGGTGAGGTGCTCATGCTGGGCTGGATGGACGACGAGGCCCTGCACCGCACCCTGACCACCGGCCGCTGCACCTACTGGTCCCGCAGCCGCCAGGAGTACTGGGTGAAGGGGGACACCTCCGGCCACTTCCAGCACGTGAAGTCCGTCGCCCTCGACTGCGACGCCGACACCGTGCTCGTCAAGGTCGACCAGGTCGGAGCCGCCTGTCACACCGGGGCCCGCACCTGCTTCGACGACGATGTCCTCCTCCGCGCAGCCGACTAGGTAGGGTCCCCACGCAATGGATCTCGAGACGTTCCGCAAGCTCGCGGCCGACCGCCGCGTCATCCCCGTGAGCCGCAAGCTGCTGGCCGACGGGGACACCCCGGTGGGGCTCTACCGCAAGCTGGCCGCCGAACGCCCCGGCACCTTCCTGCTGGAGTCGGCCGAGAACGGCCGCTCCTGGTCCCGGTACTCCTTCATCGGCGTGCGCAGCGACGCGACCCTGACCGCCCGGGACGGCCGCGCGCACTGGATCGGCACCCCGCCCGTCGGCGTGCCCACCGACGGCGACCCGCTGGCCGCCCTGCGCGCCACCGTCGAGGCCCTGCACACTCCCCCTACGCCCGGCGGCGTGGGAGGTGCCCTGACGGGCGATCCGGCGGAGGGCATGCCGCCCTTCACCGGCGGCATGGTCGGCTACCTCGGCTACGACATCGTGCGCCGGCTGGAGCGGATCGGCGAGCACACGGCCGACGACCTCGAACTGCCCGAGCTGACCATGCTGCTCACCTCCGACCTGGCGGTCCTGGACCACTGGGACGGCACCGTCCAGCTCATCGCCAACGCGATCAACCACAACGACCTCGACACGGGCGTGGACGAGGCCCACGCGGACGCCGTGGCCCGGCTCGACGCGATGGAGGCCGACCTCGCCCGGCCCGCCCCGTACACCCCGGCCCCGCTGCCCGCCTCCGAGCTCCCCGAGTTCTCCGCCCTGTGGGGCGGCGAGAAGTACCAGGCGGCCGTCGAGGACATCAAGGAGCGGATCCGGGCCGGCGAGGCCTTCCAGGTGGTGCCCTCGCAGCGGTTCGAGACCGAGTGCCGGGCCTCCGCGCTGGACGTCTACCGCGTGCTCCGGGCCACCAACCCGTCGCCGTACATGTACCTCTTCCGCTTCGAGAACGGCTTCGACGTCGTCGGCTCCAGCCCCGAGGCGCTCGTCAAGGTCGAGGACGGGCGGGCCATGGTCCACCCCATCGCCGGCACCCGCCACCGGGGCGCGACCCCGCAGGAGGACCACGAGCTCGCCGAGGAACTGCTGGCCGACCCCAAGGAGCGCGCCGAGCACCTGATGCTCGTCGACCTGGGCCGCAACGACCTCGGCCGGGTCTGCGAGCCCGGCTCCGTCGAGGTCGTCGACTTCATGAGCGTCGAGCGGTACTCGCACGTCATGCACATCGTCTCGACGGTCACGGGCCGCGTCGCCGAGGGCAGGAGCGCCTTCGACGTGCTCACCGCCTGCTTCCCGGCCGGCACCCTCTCCGGCGCGCCCAAGCCCCGCGCCATGCAGATCATCGAGGAGCTGGAGCCCTCCCGCCGCGGTCTCTACGGCGGCTGCGTGGGCTACCTGGACTTCGCCGGGGGCTCCGACACGGCCATCGCGATCCGCACCGCGCTGCTGCGCGACGGCACGGCGTACGTGCAGGCCGGCGCCGGTGTCGTCGCCGACTCGGTGCCCGAGCTGGAGGACCGGGAGTGCCGCAACAAGGCGGCCGCGGTGCTGCGCGCGGTGGCAGCGGCGAACCGCCTCCACGGCTCCTGAGGGCGTAGGGGATAGTGGGGTACGTGAGTGCCGTACCCCCGCCCCGAAACGATGCCGCGTCCGAGCCGTCCGAGCCCGAGGCTCCCGACGGCCGCGGCGCCCGCCGCAGCGTGGCCGCCGCGCTGCTGCTGGGCGCCCTCGGCGCCACCGTCGTCCTGCTCGCCTCCGGCCGGACCTGGGCCCGGGGCACCACCGCCATCGGCGGTGACTCGCTCCAGCTGGCCGCCGACGGCCGGGCCGTCACCGGGCTCCCGGCCGCCCTGGCCATCGTGGGCCTGGCCGCGCTGGTCGCCGTCTTCGCCGTGCGCGGCAGGAGCCGTCTGCTGGTGTCGGGCCTGCTGGCCCTCAGCGGCCTGGGCGCGGCGCTGTCCGCGCTCCTCGGCTCGGACGGCCGGCGCGCCCTGGACGCGGAGGCCGCCCGTACGACCGCGGACAGCGCCGCGCACGCGGCCGCGCTGACCCAGACGACGTGGCCCTACGTCACGGCCGCGGGCGCCGTCCTGATCCTGGCCGCCGGACTGCTGGCGCTGCGCTTCGGCCGGGGCTGGCCCTCGATGGGAGGCCGCTACGAGCGTGACGGCAGCCCCCGGACGCGGACTGTCGCGGCGGTGGATCCGGACCGGCCGGAAGATCTGTGGAAGGCTCTGGACCGGGGCGAGGACCCGACCACCGACCCGCGCGCCTGACCGGCCCGCCGACCCGACCCCCACTGGACGGCCGGGCCCCACGGTGCGGGACAATGAGCACCGAGCGTTCGAGACAGACCGCACGTTCGACACAGCAGCGCGACAGAGCAACGAGGAGCAACTCATGGCGGGCACTAGCCACGGACACACCCCGGCCGCCTGGACCGGTGTCATCATCGCCTTCATCGGTTTCTGCATCTCCGGCGCCTTCATGGTGATCGCGAACCCGCTCGGCTTCTGGGCCGGTCTCGTCGTCGTCGCGCTCGGCGGTGTCGTGGGCATGGCGATGAAGGCCGCGGGCATGGGTGCGCCGAAGGCCGCCCACAAGGACCTCGCCGAGGTCATCGCCGCCGGCAAGGTCCCCGCCAAGGTCTGAGCGCGACCGAACGGGATGCGCGACGAGACGCAGCTCAGCCGAAAGGCGCGGCCCCGCCGGGCTGCGCCTTTTGTCATGACCGGAGAGAATCAGCGGGTGGACGCCTCTCGCACCCCCGATGTCACGCCGCCGGGCACACCCCCGGCGCACCAGGTGCCCCCGGCCCCTCCCGTGCCCCCGCGGTCCCGGGCCCGCAGGCTCGCCGTCCCGGCTTCCTACCTGGCCGGCGCCGTCGCCGCCTTCGCGTACGTGGGCACCGTCGACCCCAACGAGCCGGGCCACTACCCGGTCTGCCCGCTGTTCCGGCTGACCGGAGTCCTGTGCCCGGGCTGCGGCGGCCTGCGCAGCGCGCACGCGTTCGCCCACGGCGATCTGGTCACGGCCCTCGGCGCGAACGCCCTCGCCGTCGCCGGCTACTTCGTCTTCGCCGGGTTCATGGCCCTGTGGCTGGTCCGCGCCTTCCGCGGCGGCCCCGTCCCCAGGATCGTGATGCGGGCGCCGTACTGGTGGGGGCTCGGTGCGCTGGCCCTGGTCTTCGTCGTCGCCCGAAATCTTTCTTTCGGCTCGATGCTGGCCCCCTGAGCTCCCCCGGCCCTGTGAGCAGGCCATATGAACGCCGGGTTCCGGATGTCCAGGTACTGGGACGCCGTCAACCACGTGCGGAGGGCCAGGCCTGCTGCGGATACCATTTGAATTGCCGACCTTGCAGTTGTACGTGTCTGCAAGGCGGCCGACCGTCATCGACCCGGAAGGGGGCCGCTCGCGTGAGTGTGCTCGACGAGATCATCGAAGGGGTCCGCGAAGACCTTGCCGAACGGCAGGCCCGCGTGAGCCTCGACGAGCTCAAGGAGCGTGCCGCCAAGGCGCCCCAGGCCAAGGACGGCGTCGCTGCCCTGCGCGGCGACAGCGTCAAGGTGATCTGCGAGGTCAAGCGCTCCAGCCCCTCCAAGGGCGCGCTGGCCGCGATCGCGGATCCGGCCGGGCTCGCCGCCGACTACGAGGCGGGCGGTGCGGCGGTCATCTCCGTCCTCACCGAGCAGCGTCGTTTCGGCGGCTCGCTGGCCGACCTGGAGGCCGTCCGCGCCCGCGTGGACATCCCGATCCTGCGCAAGGACTTCATCGTCACGGCGTACCAGCTGTGGGAGGCCCGTGCCTACGGAGCCGACCTCGCGCTGCTGATCGTCGCGGCCCTGGAACAGGAGGCCCTCGTCTCCCTCATCGAGCGGGCCGAGTCCATCGGTCTCACCCCGCTCGTCGAGGTCCACGACGAGGAGGAAGTGGAGCGCGCGGTCGCCGCCGGCGCCAAGATCATCGGCGTCAACGCCCGCAACCTCAAGGACCTCAAGGTCGACCGCTCCACCTTCGAGCGCGTCGTCGGAGAGATCCCGGCCCACATCGTCAAGGTCGCCGAATCCGGCATCCGCGGGCCGCACGACCTGATCGCCTACGCCAACGAGGGCGCCGACGCCGTCCTCGTCGGGGAGTCCCTGGTGACCGGCCGCGACCCGAAGGCGGCCGTGGCCGACCTCGTCGCCGCCGGCGCCCACCCCGCCCTGCGCCACGGGCGGAGCTGACCCGTCCCCATGACCCGCGTCCCGCCCTCCGTCCGTACGCAGTCCGCGCCGCCGGCAGTCCGCCGCGGCCCGGTCGGCGTACCGACGGCGCACGCGCCCCTGGCGCGCGGCTGCCGCCCCCGCGGCTGCCGCGCCCCGGCCCGTCGCGTGCACGGGCGGCGGGTCCGGTACGTGATCGGCTCCGAGCCCGGTCAGGTCAACGGCATGCGATGGCGCCGCGGAGGCGCGCTGTAACGAGGGCCGCCGCGGCCCGGTACGCGAGACGTACCGCGCCGCGCGCAGGTCCCGTACGGCCTGCCGTCCGAGCCGCCGGCTCCGGACGCGGGCCGTTCCGCGACCGTACGCGCGACATCCCCCAGCGGGGTGTGCGCGGTACTTGCGGGCGGCGCCATACGGTGAATCCACCCGCCGCATCTCGCACCCGTAGGAGCACTGGCACATGTCCAGCGAGTTCTTCATTCCGGACCCGGAGGGTCACGTTCCCAACGCCGAGGGTTACTTCGGCGACTTCGGCGGCAAGTTCATCCCGGAGGCGCTCGTCGCCGCCGTGGACGAGGTCGCCGTCGAGTACGAGAAGGCCAAGGGCGACCCGGCCTTCGCGGCCGAGCTCAACGACCTGATGGTCCACTACACCGGCCGCCCCAGCGCCCTCACCGAGGTGCCCCGCTTCGCCGAGCACGCCGGCGGCGCGCGGATCTTCCTCAAGCGCGAGGACCTGAACCACACCGGCTCGCACAAGATCAACAACGTGCTGGGCCAGGCGCTGCTCACCAAGCGCATGGGCAAGACCCGCGTCATCGCCGAGACCGGCGCCGGCCAGCACGGCGTGGCCACGGCCACCGCCTGCGCGCTCTTCGGCCTCGAGTGCGTGATCTACATGGGCGAGATCGACACCCGGCGCCAGGCGCTGAACGTCGCCCGCATGCGCATGCTGGGCGCCGAGGTCATCGCCGTGAAGTCCGGCTCCCGGACGCTGAAGGACGCCATCAACGAGGCGTTCCGCGACTGGGTCGCCAACGTGGACCGGACCCACTACCTCTTCGGTACGGTCGCCGGCCCGCACCCCTTCCCGGCCATGGTCCGCGACTTCCACCGGGTCATCGGCGTCGAGGCCCGCCGGCAGATCCTGGAGCGCGCCGGCCGGCTGCCCGACGCCGTCGCGGCCTGCGTCGGCGGCGGCTCGAACGCCATCGGCCTCTTCCACGCCTTCATCCCGGACACGGGCGTCCGCCTGGTCGGCTTCGAGCCCGCCGGGCACGGCGTCGAGACCGGCGAGCACGCGGCCACGCTGACCGCCGGCGAGCCCGGGATCCTGCACGGCTCCCGCTCGTACGTCCTCCAGGACGACGAGGGCCAGATCACCGAGCCGTACTCCATCTCGGCCGGCCTGGACTACCCGGGCATCGGCCCCGAGCACTCCTACCTCAAGGACTCCGGCCGCGGCGAGTACCGCGCGGTCACCGACGACGCCGCGATGCAGGCCCTGCGGCTGCTGTCGCGCACCGAGGGGATCATCCCGGCGATCGAGTCCGCGCACGCCCTCGCCGGGGCCCTGGACCTCGGCAAGGAGCTGGGCAAGGACGGTCTGATCGTGGTCAACCTCTCCGGCCGCGGCGACAAGGACATGGACACGGCCGCCCGCTACTTCGACCTGTACGACACCGACGGTGAAGTCGCCGACAACGAGTTCTCCGAGGGGGACGACAAGTGAGCTCCACGCACGGACGCGGCAACATCGAGCTGCTGAGCGCCACCCTCGCCAAGGCGAAGTCCGAGGACCGCGCCGCCCTCGTCGCCTACCTCCCCGCGGGCTTCCCGACCGTCGACGGCGGCATCGAGGCGGTCAAGGCCGTCATCGCCGGGGGCGCGGACGTCGTCGAGATCGGCCTGCCCCACAGTGACCCGGTCCTCGACGGGCCGGTCATCCAGACCGCCGACGACATCGCCCTGCGCGGCGGAGTCAGGATCGCCGACGTGTTCCGTACGGTCCGCGAGGCCCACGAGGCCACCGGGGCCCCGGTCCTCGTGATGACGTACTGGAACCCCATCGACCGCTACGGCGTCGAGCGGTTCACGGCCGAGCTCGCGGCGGCGGGCGGCGCCGGCTGCATCCTGCCGGACCTGCCGGTGCAGGAGTCCGCGCTGTGGCGCGAGCACGCCGAGAAGCACGCTCTGGCGACCGTCTTCGTCGTCGCCCCCAGCAGCAAGGACGAGCGGCTGGCCACCATCACGGCGGCCGGCTCCGGCTTCGTCTACGCCGCCTCGCTGATGGGCGTCACCGGCACCCGCGAGTCCGTCGGCAACCAGGCCGCGGACCTGGTGCGCCGCACCCGTGCCACCAGCGACCTCCCGGTCTGCGTCGGCCTCGGCGTCTCCAACGCCGCCCAGGCCAAGGAGGTCGCCGGCTTCGCCGACGGGGTGATCGTCGGCTCGGCCTTCGTGAAGCTCCTGCTGGACGCGCCGGACCTGCCGGCCGGACTGGACGCCGTACGGGCGCTCGCGGGCGAGCTCGCGCAGGGGGTCCGCAGGGGCTGAGACAAACCGGACACCCGATCGGGTTCTGTAGTCCGATCGGGTGGAATGGTGGGCGGGGAGGCACGCGAGTGCCTCCCTGCTTCGTTTGGCGGAGCGTGAGCGAGAAGAGCGACGGTGCGAACCGCGATGCGACGAAACGATCGGCCCGGGAGCGACTCCAGGAGGAGCGCCAGCGGCAGAAGACCCGGGACAAGCGCCGGCGGACCCTCATCGTGGCGTCGGCGGTGGTCGGCGTCCTCGGCCTGGCGACCGTCGTCGGCGTGATCGCGGCCAACACCGGCAAGAGCGGCGGCTCCAAGGCGGGCCCGGTGGTCGCCCCCTCCGGCGCCACCGGCAAGGACGCCCTCGCCATCCAGACGGGCAAGCCCGAGGCGAGGTCCACCCTCACCGTGTGGGAGGACTTCCGCTGCCCCGCCTGCAAGTCCTTCGAGGACAACTACCGCGACACGATCCACGAGCTGGAGGCCAAGGGCCTGCTCAAGGTCGACTACCACCTGGTCACGCTCATCGACGGGAACATGGGCGGCAGCGGTTCGCTGAAGGGGGCGAACGCCGCGGCCTGCGCGCAGGACGCGGGCAAGTTCACCGAGTACCACGACGTCCTCTTCCAGAACCAGCCGCAGGAAGTCGACGACGCCTACGGCAAGAACGCCAGGCTGCTGGAACTGGCGGGCAAGGTCAACGGGCTGGACACCCCCGAGTTCCGCTCCTGCGTCGAGAAGGGCACCCACAACAGCTGGGTGGGCAAGTCGCACGAGGCGTTCACCGCCGGGAAGTTCCGGGGCACGCCCACCGTGCTGCTGGACGGCAAGAACATCTTCGCCGACGAGGCCCATCCGGTGACCCCGCAGAAGCTGAAGGAGCAGGTGGAGGCCGCGGCCAAGGGCTCCGGCGGAACCGGCGCGGAAACCGGGGCCGGGAAGGCCTCGCCGTCGACCGGATCCGGGACGAAGTCCGGGGCGAAGGCCTCGCCGTCGGCCACGAGGACGGCGGGCGGCGGTTCCGCGAACCGCTCGTCGACCAGTTCCTCCACCAGCTCCTCGAACGGCTCCGCGGGGGACTGACGGAGCACCGGTTACCGGCTGGTCCATGTCTGGATTTGGTTTCGTCTTGCCGGGCGGGTTGCCGTCCGCACCGCCCGGCAGGGTAGCGTCATGTCTGCCATGGACATTGCTTACATCCCCAGTCCGTCGACCGGCGTGATCCATCTCGGACCGATCCCGCTCCGCGGCTACGCGTTCTGCATCATCATCGGCGTCTTCGTCGCCGTCTGGCTCGGCAACCGTCGCTGGATCGCGCGCGGCGGCAAGCCGGGCACGGTCGCGGACATCGCCGTGTGGGCGGTGCCCTTCGGCCTCGTCGGCGGTCGCCTTTACCACGTGATCACCGACTACCAGCTGTACTTCGGCGAAGGCCGCAACTGGGTCGACGCCTTCAAGATCTGGGAGGGCGGCCTCGGTATCTGGGGCGCGATCGCGCTGGGCGCGGTGGGCGCCTGGATCGGCTGCCGGCTGCGCGGGATCCCCCTGCCGGCCTGGGCGGACGCCCTGGCCCCCGGCATCGCGCTGGCCCAGGCCTGCGGCCGCTGGGGCAACTGGTTCAACCAGGAGCTGTACGGCCGGGCCACCGACCTGCCGTGGGCGGTGGAGATCACCGCGGGCCCGAACCGGGACGCGGGCACCTACCACCCGACCTTCCTGTACGAGTCGCTGTGGTGCGTCGGCGTCGCGCTGCTGGTCATCTGGGCCGACCGCCGCTTCACGCTCGGCCACGGACGGGCCTTCGCCCTGTACGTCGCCGCGTACTGCGTGGGCCGCGGCTGGATCGAGTACATGCGGGTCGACGAGGCGCACCACATCCTGGGCGTGCGGCTGAACGTCTGGACCTCGATCGTCGTCTTCGTCCTGGCCGTGGTCTACCTGGTGCTGTCGGCGAAGCTGCGGCCGGGCCGGGAAACGGTGGTCGAACCGGACGCCCCGGGCGCCGAGGGCGAGGACGCGCAAGCCCCCGCCGAGGCCACCGACGAGGCCAAGGCCCCGTCCCTGACCAAGGCCGAAGCCAAGGCCGGGACGAAGGACACCGAGGCCAAGGCGGAGGCGAAGGCGGAGGCCAAGGCCCCGGAGCCGGGCAAGCTCTGACCGAACCGGCCGCACCCTCCAGCCCCGTCGGCGTTGGAGGCGCGGGGTTCGGGGCGGAGCCCCGAGACGTGGCGCGGCACGCGCTCGCGGCGGGTACCGGCCCGGGGTGCGGGCCGGAGCCCGGAAGGCCGCCGGGCAGCGGTCAGCGGGCGGCCATGCGCGCGGCGAGCGCAAGGGTGCGGTGCGCGCCCGCCACCACCGCCGGGTCGACGAAGCGCCCGTCCGGCAGCGCCAGCGCCCCCGGCGTGGCCCGTGCCGCGCTCAGGACCTCCACGGCCGCGTCGACCTCCTCCGGCGCCGGGAGATAGGCCCGCTCGATCACCGGCAGCTGGCGCGGGTGGATCGCCGCCCGGCCGAAGAAGCCGAGGGACCGGCCGTGGGCACAGGAGCCGGCCAGCGCCTCCAGGTCCCGGATGTCCGGGAACACCGACTGGGCCGGCGGCGCCAGCCCCGCCGCACGGGCCGCCACCACCACCCGCGACCGGCACCAGTCCAGGCCCGCCTCCGCGCTGACGGCCAGATCGGCCCGCAGGTCCGCCTCGCCGAGGGAGAGCCCGCGCAGGGCGGGGTGCGCGCGGGCGATCTCGTACGCGCGCTCCACGCCCAGCGCCGACTCCAGCAGCGCGTGCAGGCCGACCCCGCCGGTGCGGTCGGCGATGGCGCCGATCTGCTCGGGGGCGCTGATCTTGGGCAGCCGCAGCCCCGCGAGCCCGTGCAGCCCGGCGAGCGCGTTGAGGTCGGCGCTGCCCCAGGGGGAGTCCAGGGCGTTGACGCGGACGTGCACCGGGACCGCGGGCCGCTCGCCGAGCAGTTCGGCGGTGGCGGCGCGGGCGTACTCCTTGCGGGAGGCCGGCACCGCGTCCTCCAGGTCGACGATCACGGCGTCCGCCCCGCAGCCGAGGGCCTTGGCGACCACCCCCGGGCGGTCGCCGGGTGCGTACAGCCAGGTCAGGATCACAGGGCCCCCTCGGTCCGCAGCGCGGAGATCTCGGCCCGGGTCAGCCCGAGCTCGGTCAGGACCTCGTCGGTGTCCGCGCCGTGCGGGCGGCCGGCCCAGCGGATCCCGCCGGGGGTCTCGGACAGCCGGAAGAGGATGTTCTGCATCCGTAGGGGGCCCAGCTCCGGGTCCTCGATCTCGGTGACCGTGTCGAGGGCCGCGAACTGGGGGTCGGCCATCACGTCCCGGATGTCGTACACGAGGGCCACGGCCGCCTCGGCGTCCTCGAAGGCGGCGACGACCTCCTCGGCCTTGTGCCGCGCGATCCAGCCGCCGACGGCGTCGTCCAGGACGTCCGCGTGCCGGGCCCGCCCCGCGCCCGTCGCGAACCAGGGCTCCGCGATCAGCTCCGGCCGGCCGACCAGCCGTACGACCCGCTCGGCGATGGACTGGGCCGAGGTGGACACCGCCAGCCAGCGGCCGTCGGCACTGCGGTAGGTGTTGCGGGGGGCGTTGTTCGCGGAGCGGTTGCCGGTGCGGGGCTGGACGTAGCCGAGCTGGTCGTACCAGAGCGGGTGCGGGCCGAGCACCGTGAGGATCGGCTCGATGATGGCCAGGTCCACGACCTGGCCGTGCCCGGTGCGGTCGCGCCCGGCCAGGGCCGTCATCACCGCGTACGCGGTGGTCAGCGCCGCGATCGAGTCGGCGAGCCCGAAGGGGGGCAGGGTCGGCGGCCCGTCCTGTTCCCCGGTGATCGCGGCGAAACCGCTCATGGCCTCGGCCAGGGTGCCGAAGCCCGGGCGGTGGGCGTACGGGCCCTGCTGGCCGAAGGCCGTCACGCGGGCGAGGACGAGGCGCGGGTTGGCGGCGGACAGCTCGGGCCAGCCGAGGCCCCACTTCTCGAGCGTGCCGGGGCGGAAGTTCTCGATGACCACGTCGGCGGTGGCGGCCAGGCGCAGCAGGGTGTCCCGGCCGCCCGGGGCCGACAGGTCGAGGGTCATCGTCCGCTTGTTCCGGCCGAGCAGCTTCCACCACAGGCCGATGCCGTCCTTGGCGGGGCCGTGGCCGCGGGAGGGGTCGGGGATGCCGGGGTGCTCGACCTTGACCACCTCGGCGCCGAAGTCGCCGAGCAGGGTGGCGGCGAGCGGCCCGGCGAAGAGGGTGGCCAGGTCGAGCACGCGCAGCCCCTCCAGGGGCCCGGTGGTCGTCACGAGGCGGCCCCGGGCCGCGCCGTGGCGAAGGCGTCGGTTTCCGGGCGGGTCGGCATCGAGTCCTGGGCACCGGGGCGCTGGACGGACAGCGCAGCCGCCGCCGAGGCCCAGTGCAGCGCCTCGGGCATCGGCCGGCCCTCGCCCAGGGCCACGGAGAGCGCGCCGACGAAGGTGTCCCCGGCGGCGGTGGTGTCCACGGCCCGGACCCGGGGCGCGGGCACGGTGAGGGACTCCCGGCCGCGGGCGGCGTACAGGACTCCGGCCGCGCCGAGGGTGATCACCACCTCGGGCACGTCGTGGAGCAGGGCCTCGGCGGCCTGGCCGGGGTCGGTGAGGCCGGTGAGGGCGGCCGCCTCGTGCTCGTTGGGCACGAGGAGGTCGGTGGTGGCGAGGAGTTCGGCGGGCAGGGGCTGGGCCGGGGCCGGGGTGAGGACCGTACGGACGCCGTGCGCGCGGGCGGCGAGGGCGCCGGCCAGGACGGCGGTGAGGGGGAGTTCGAGCTGGAGGAGGAGGGCGCCGGCGGCGGCGATCCGGGCCTCGTCCCCGGCCTCCAGGCCGGTGACGCGGGCGTTGGCGCCGGGGATGACGATGATGCTGTTGCCGCCCTCGTCGTCCACGGTGATGTGGGCGGTGCCGCTCGCGCCCTCGACGGTCCGCAGGCCCGCGGTGTCGATCCCGTCGGCGGTGAGCGCGGAGCGCAGCCGTACGCCGAACTCGTCCGTCCCGACCGCGCCGATCATCACCACCTCCCCGCCGGAGCGGGCGGCCGCGACGGCCTGGTTGGCGCCCTTGCCGCCGGGGACCGTGCGGAAGGACCGGCCGGTGACGGTCTCCCCGAGGCGGGGGGCCTTGGGGACGTAGGCGACGAGGTCCATGTTCGTACTGCCGAGCACGGCGATTGCCGTCATGAGCGTGCTGCCTCCTGTGCGGTGAGGTGGGCGAGGGTGTCGAAGCCGATGCCGTCGAAGCCGGGGACGGTGGTGGCGAGACGGTTCTTGAGCGGGGCGGTCCAGCGGTCCGGGAGGGCGCCGGGGGAGCCGGCGAGCAGTGCGGCGAGGGCGCCGGCGGTGGCCCCGTTGGAGTCGGTGTCCCAGCCGCCGGACACGGCGCGGCAGACGGAACGGGTGAAGTCCCCGTCGGCGTGGGTGAGGGCGGCGGCGAGCAGGGCCGTGTTGGGGACGGCGTGCACCCAGTGGTAGTGCCCGTAGCGGGCGTGCAGCCGGTCGACGACGAGGTCGAAGTCCGGTTCGTCCGCGGCCGCCCGGATCCCGAGGCGGACGGCCTCGGCGAGGCGGGAGCGGGGCGGTACGACGGCCAGCCCGGCCCGGAGCGCGGTGTGGACGTCGGCCCGGCCGGTGGCGGCCTCGGCGGTGGCGGCCGCGACGAAGAGGGCGGCGTAGACGCCGTTGCCGGTGTGGGTGAGGGTGGCGTCCCGGTAGGCCTGGGCCGCGGCGGCCGCCGGGTCGCCCGGGTTGGTCCAGCCGTGGACGTCGGCGCGGATGAGGGCGCCGATCCATTCACGGAAGGGGTTGTGGTGGGTGGCGGTGGCGGGCGGCTCCAGTCCGAGCAGGAGGTTGCGGTACGCGACGCGCTCGGCGGTGAAGGTGCGCCCTGCGGGCAGTTCGTCGAGCCAGAGGCGGGCGACGTCGGCGGTGGTGAAGCCCTTGCCGTGGCGCCGGAGGAGGACCAGGCCGAGCAGGGGGTAGTTGAGGTCGTCGTCCTCGGGCATGCCGTCGATGTTCTCGGCGAGCGAGGTGGGGGCGGAGCGGCGGTTCCAGGGGTAGGCGGCCAGTACCTCCGGCGGTACGCCGCGTTCGCTGAACCAGTCGTTCAGCGGCCAGTTGCCGGTGGCGCGGGCCAGCGCCCGGATCCCCTCCAGGGGGAGCTTCTCGACGGGCTTGCCGAGCAGGCAGCCGGCGGCCCGCCCGAGCCAGGCGGCTTCCAGCCGGGTCCGCAGCTCCGGGTCCACCTCCGGGTCCGGGTCCGGGTCGTGCCCGGCCCGGGCGGGGTTCCGCTCTGCCGCCGAGACGCCCGGGCCGCCTCCGCCGGGGGACCGGACCTGTCCGGCGGCCTCCGGCCGGGGCCGTGCGTCACGGGCGGCGGGGGCTGGGTCCCGCTCGGTGGCCGGGGCGCCCGCGCGCGGGGCCGGGCCGTCCGCGCAGGGATGCGCGTCCTGCCCGGCGGGGGCCGGGTCCCGTTCGGTGGGCGGGGTGCCGGGGCGGGTGGCGCCTCGGCGTGTGGGGGTGCGGCGCGGCCAGTCGGGACAGGCGGCGACGATCGCCCGCCAGGGCTGGGGTTCGGCGGCGGACAGGGGGGACTTCTGCGCGGCGAGTTCGTCCAGCAGGCCGACCGCGAGGGCCCGCAGCTCCGGCGGGGCCGGGTTCGGGGAGGCGCCGGCGCGGTCCGGGGCCGGGCTGCCGCCCGCCGCCAGCCAGGCGCGCCGGGCCGGCTCCGGGTTCCGGCCGTCCTCGGCCGCCTGGCGCAGCTCGTGCCCGACGAGGTCCTCGGGCTGGGCCCACGTGAGCCGGACGCAGTCCCGGGCGCAGGCCGCGGACGCCGTCACCGCGGGGCCGAGATCGAGGTGAAGGCCGACTCGTGGGCCCGGCGGCGGTCCCGGTCGAGCGCGAAGACCTCCCGGGCCACGGCGGCCATGGCCAGCGCCGGGGCGTGCAGGTCGAGGCGGCTGGCCTCGGCGACCTGCTTGGCCCACACGGCCGGCACCACGGCCTCGCCGCCGAGGGCCCCGGCGATCGCCCCCGCCATGGTGGCGATGGAGTCGCAGTCGCGGCCGTAGTTGACCGCGCCGAGCACCGAGGGCTCGTACGCGCCGTCCGCGACCAGCAGCATGCCCAGCGCGATCGGCAGTTCCTCGATGGAGTGCAGTCGGGAGGGGCGGCGGGCACCGAGCGAGGGGGCGCGGTAGTCCGGGCCGACCGAGTCGTACGGGGCCACGGCCGCCCGCAGCGGGGCCAGCGCCGACTCGAAGTCCCGGTGGCCGGCGGCCACTTCGCGGACGGCGGCGATCGCGGCGCGCGTGCCGTCCTTGGCCAGGGACAGGGCCGTGTCCACCACCGAGGCGGCCGTCGCGCCGGGCACGCACGCGGCCGCCACCGCCGCCGCGAACACGCCCGCCGCCTCCCGCCCGTACGAGGACTGGTGCGCGCCGGCGATGTCCAGCGCCTCCGCGTACGCGCCCGCCGGGTTGCCCGCGTTGGCGAGGCCCACCGGAGCCATGTACATCGCGGCCCCGCAGTTGACGATGTTCCCGCTGCCGGCCTCGCGGGGGTCGACGTGCGCGTAGTGCAGCCGGGTGACGATCCACTTCTCGGCGAGGAAGATCCGCTGCAACGGCAGTGCCTCGGCCTCCAGTTCGGGGATCCACCGCGGGTTGTTCATGAGGTCCGGGACCAGGTGTTCGGCGATCGCGTGGGAGTCGAGGTGGTCGCGTACGGCCTCGTACACGCGGACCAGCGCGTGCGTCATCAACGTGTCGTCCGTGACGTGCCCGTCACCCTTGTGGTACGGGGCGATGGGGCGGGCCGTGCGCCAGTTCTCGTGCCACGGGCCGACGATGCCGTGCACGCGGCCGCCGTACCGTTCCACGATCTGGTCCGGGGTCCAGCCCTCCACGGGGCCGCCGAGCGCGTCGCCGACGGCGGCTCCGACGAGAGCGCCGCAGGCCCGGTCCTCCAACGTGAGCGTCATGTCCGAATCATCCCCTGAGGTTTGGGTGAGGTGAGTTCCGTGCGCGCGAGGAGCGCGGCGAGTTCCACGAGGTCGGTGCCGGCGAGGCGGGGGAGGGCGCAGCCGGAGAGGGTGCGGCAGGCCTCGCGCCAGGCGGCGGGGATCGAATCGCCGCCGCCGAGCACGCCGGTGAGGGCGCCGGCGAGGGCGGGGGCGGAGTCCGCGACGCGGGACAGGCAGGCGGCCGCCGGGACGGCCTCGGTCACCCTGCCGCGGGCGGCGGTCGCGAGGGCGAGGGCCACGGGGACGGTCTCGGCGGCGGCGATCCCGTAGCTGTAGACGTGGTCCACGATCTCGTGTTCGAGGATGGGGACGATGGCGAAGGCGCCGCCGCCGTCGGTGCGGGTACGGGCGAGGTTGACGGCGTGACGGGCGTTGCGGCCGATCTCGGTGGCCTCGGGGAGCTGGGCGAGGGCGGCCTCCACGGCGGCGTCGACGTCCGCGGTGGTGAGGGCGGTGGCGATGGCAGCGGCCATGGCACGGGCGCCGTGGACGCCGTCGCCGTCCTGGGTGTAGCGGGCGTCGAACTCGGCGAGGTCGGCGGCGGCCGCGGCGTCGCCCGGGTGGACGACGGCGAGCACGCAGGCGCGGACGCAGGCGGCGTCGTCGAAGTAGTGCGGGTTGTCGTGGCCGGTGGCGGGCGGGCGCAGGCCGGTGGCGAGGTTGCCGAGGCCGGCGCGTACGGAGATCCGGGCGCGCAGGGGGAGGACGGCGGACTCGACCTCGGGCGCGCGTTCCGCTGCCGCGGCGACCTCGGAGGCCAGGGCGTTCCACGCGAGGTCGATCGCGGCGCGCATGCGGCGGGACCGGGAGAGGTCGCTGAGCAGGACGCCGGCGGCGGTGAGCACGGACTCGGCGGCGAAGGCGGCCCACTCGGCGTCGTCGGACGGGCCGAGGCGCAGGGGTTCGGGGGGCTGGTTGAGGGCGATGGGGACGGGGAGGGTGGTGGTGGCGTTCTGCTCGGCGAAGGTGTCGAGCTCGCGGGTGAGGCGGCGGGTCCACTCGGGCATCCGGCTGGCGCGGTGGCGGGCGGCGGGCCACCCGGCCGCGTCGCCTGCGGCGAGCCCGAGCAGCAGCCCCTCGATCCGCCGGGCCCCTGCGGGGGGCTCGGCGGGCCTGGCGGGCGCCGGGGGCAGCTCGACGATCCGGACCCCGGCGATCCGGAGCCCGGGCCCTGCGCCGACCACCCCGAAGCCCACCCCCCCACCCCACCCGACGGTGACCGCAGCCCCAACCACCGCCCCACCCCCGCCCAGCGGCCCGCCGCCGGTTGTGGGTACGCCCCCGGCCCCGGCCAGGGGCCCGCCCCCGGTTGTGGCTACGCCTTCGGCCCCGGCCAGGAGCCCGGCCCCGGTTGTGGCTCCGGCTCCGGCTTCGCCCCCGGGCAGGGCACGGGCCCCGGTCGACACCTCGGCTTCGGCCCCGGCGCGGGCTCGGCCCCCGGCCCCGGCCGGGGGTGCCGCGGCTACGCCTCCGGCCCAAGCCAAAGGCCCGGCTCCGGCCCCAGCCTGGAGGCCGCCCCCGGCGAGGGCGCGGGCCTCGGCTCCGGCCGGGGCCCCGGTCAGGGGGCTGCCCCCGGCCCCGGCTCCGGCCCCGGCCAGGGGCCCGGCCCCGGCCGGGGGTGCCGCGGCTACGCCTCCGGCCCAAGCCAAAGGCCCGGCTCCGGCCCCAACCTGGAGGCCGCCCCCGGCGAGGGCGCGGGCCTCGGCTCCGGCCGGGGCCCCGGTCAGGGGGCTGCCCCCGGCCCCGGCTCCGGACACGGTTGCGGCCCCGGCCAGGGGCTCGGCCGCCCGGGTGGCGGCTTTGGCTGCGGTTGGGGGGCGGTCCTCGGGGGCTTCGGGTGGTCCTGGGACAGGAGGCGGGGTGGGGGGCGTCATCGGGGGGCCTCGTATTCGGGGGTGAGGAGGTCCGCGATGTCGAGGACGTGGTAGCCCCGCATCGAGGGGAGGCAGCTGCCGCGGACCGGGCCGATGGCCGAGGACCAGGCGGCGGGGATCTCGGCGGCGCCCGACATCGCGCCGGCGAGGGCGCCCGCCACCGCCGCCGTGGTGTCCGCGTCACGGCCCATGTTGACCGCGGTCAGGACCGAGGACGGGAAGTCGCCCCGGCAGGCGGCGAAGGCGCCGAAGGCGAGGCCGACGGCCTCGGGTGCCAGGTCCGTCCACGGGTAGCCGCCGATGACCACCGCCGAGCGCACGGCCCGTTCCCCGCGCGGGGCGGTGGTGACCGCCCGGCGCAGGGAGCGGGCCGTCCAGGAGTCGGACGGGATCACGGACAGGGCCGCGGAGACGACGGACGCCGGGCTGCCGCCGGCCATGGCCGCCGCCACGCCCGCCGCCACCGCCTGGCCGCCATAGATGCCCTCGCCGTCGTGGCTGACCGAGCCGTCGATGGCGACGAGCCGGGCCGCTTCGGCGGGCCGGCCCGCCGCGAAGACGCCGAAGGGGGCCGCCCGCATCGCGAGACCGTCCGACCACGCGTGCCGGTGCTGGGCGGAGATGGGGGCCGCGAGCCCCCGGCGCAGGTTCTCCAGCGTGCCGCGCTCCGAGAAGCCCGCGCCCCGGAAGGGGCCCTCGTCGAGGTCCGCGATCCAGTGGTGCCAGGCCCGCTCCACGTGGGAGACCGTGAGCGCCGAGCCATGGCGGGCCAGCAGCAGCCCGGAGAAGATCGCGTACTCGGTGTCGTCCGTGCCCGCCGGGTCCTCCGACACGAAGCCCTCGATGCGGCCCCATTTCGCCCGGATCTCCGACGGCTTCATGTTCTCCGCCGGGGCGCCCAGCGCGTCGCCCACCGCGAGCCCGAGGAGAGCGCCCCTGGCCCGTTCGAGGAGGACCTGCGGATCGCATGCAATCAGCTTCACCGGCTCCATGGCGCGCCTCTCCACATTGGATGGGGCTCATCATGAGCCCTTGGGGGATTTGTGCCATGGCATGTGGTTTGTCGCTCGTCGCAAAACACCCCGCGAAGCCGGTCGTCACCCGGTCGCCGACCCGCAAAACCGCAGGTAAGTACGGCCTTCCTTGCTGGCGGGCGGCGGAAATCGTGCGTAGTTTCGAGGTGTTCGGGGGGAGCGGGGTGTCTCGCGGCACCCGTTGGCACAAATGGGGAGGTATCTCAACATGTCCATCATCGACATCGAAGCACCGCTGCACACCGCGCACCGGGACAACCACACCCATCGCGACGTCAATGGCGGATGGCTGCGGCCGGCCGTCTTCGGTGCCATGGACGGGCTCGTCTCCAACCTCGCCCTGATGACCGGCGTGGCCGGCGGCGCCGTCGCCCCGCAGACCATCGTCATCACCGGACTGGCGGGCCTCGCGGCCGGCGCCTTCTCGATGGCGGCCGGCGAGTACACCTCCGTCGCCTCGCAGCGCGAACTGGTCCTCGCCGAACTGGACATAGAGCGCCAGCAGTTGCGCAAGCACCCGGTGGACGAGATGGAGGAGCTGGCCGAGCTCTACGTCTCCCGGGGCGTCGAGCCCGCGCTCGCCCGCGAGGTCGCCAAGCAGCTGTCCCGCGACCCCGAGCAGGCGCTGGAGATCCACGCCCGCGAGGAGCTCGGGATCGACCCCGACGACCTGCCCTCGCCGATCGTCGCCGCGGTCTCGTCCTTCGGCTCCTTCGCGCTGGGCGCGCTGCTCCCCGTACTGCCGTACCTGCTCGGCGCCACCGCCCTGTGGCCCGCGGTGCTGCTCGCGCTGGTCGGCCTCTTCGCCTGCGGCGCGGTCGTCTCCCGGGTCACCGCCCGGTCCTGGTGGTACAGCGGTCTGCGCCAGCTCGTCCTCGGTGGCGCGGCCGCCGGTGTGACGTACATCCTGGGAACCTGGATCGGCGGAGCCATAGGCTGACCGGCCTCGGAGTGAGACACTATGCAGCGCACCACATAAGTAGTCCGTTACTCGGCGGTTTCGATCCCGTGTCCGCCGGGAATCAGTCCAGGACTCCGGGCAACGATGCCCGCCCTGCATCCGGGACCTTCGCCTCGTGCTGCGTCGGTCTGCGTTCGTGGAACGCCGCGAAAGTCCCCTCTTTCTGCTTCGCGCAGTGTCCGCATGCTGGAATGGCATATCCGCTTCTCGGGATTGTCGTCATCATGTAATCTGCACGAAATTTCGCAGAGGGCCAACGTCGTCCCTCGGCTATGCACATATGCCACGACGACGACGGGAGAGCCGATGCGTTCCGCATCCACGCACTCCGCGACCGGCCCCAGCACCAACGCCTGGTCGCCCATGGACGGTCGCCCCGCCCAGCAGGGCATGTACGACCCGCGCAACGAGAAGGACGCCTGTGGCGTCGGATTCGTGGCGAACCTCACCGGCGAGGCCACCCACACTCTCGTTGAGCAGGCCCTGACCGTATTGCGGAACCTCGAGCACCGCGGCGCGACCGGCTCCGAGCCGGACTCGGGCGACGGCGCCGGAATCCTCAGCCAGGTCCCGGACGCGTTCCTGCGCGAGGTGGCCGGCTTCGAGCTCCCCGAGGCCGGCGCGTACGCCGTCGGCATCGCCTTCCTCCCCGCCGACGGCACCGCACAGGCCGTCGCCGTGGAGCAGATCGAGGCCATCGCCGCCCAGGAGAACCTCACGGTCCTCGGCTGGCGCGAGGTCCCGGTCACCCCGGACCTGCTCGGCAACGGCGCCCGCGCCACCATGCCGGCCTTCTCCCAGCTCTTCGTGAGCAACGGGACGACGGGCATCGAGCTGGACCGCAAGGCCTTCGTGCTGCGCAAGCGCGCCGAGCGCGAGGCCGGGGTCTACTTCCCGTCGCTCTCCGCGCGCACCATCGTCTACAAGGGCATGCTGACCACCGGCCAGCTCGAGCCCTTCTTCCCCGACCTCTCCGACCGTCGCTTCGCCTCGACGCTCGCGCTGGTCCACTCGCGGTTCTCCACGAACACCTTCCCGTCCTGGCCGCTCGCCCACCCGTACCGCTTCGTCGCCCACAACGGCGAGATCAACACGGTCAAGGGCAACCGGAACTGGATGAAGGCCCGCGAGTCCCAGCTGGCCTCCGAGGCCTTCGGCGACGGCGTGCTGGACCGGATCTTCCCGATCTGCACCCCGGACGCCTCCGACTCGGCCTCCTTCGACGAGGTCCTGGAGCTGCTCCACCTCGGCGGCCGCTCGCTCCCGCACAGCGTGCTGATGATGATCCCGGAGGCGTGGGAGAACCACACCTCCATGGACCCGGCCCGCCGCGCGTTCTACAAGTACCACTCCACCCAGATGGAGCCCTGGGACGGCCCGGCCTGCGTCACCTTCACCGACGGCACCCAGGTCGGCGCGGTCCTCGACCGCAACGGTCTGCGCCCCGGCCGCTACTGGGTGACCGACGACGGCCTCGTCGTCCTCGGCTCCGAGGTCGGCGTGCTCGACATCGACCCGGCCAAGGTCGTCCGCAAGGGCCGCCTGCAGCCCGGCAAGATGTTCCTCGTCGACACCGCCCAGAAGCGGATCATCGAGGACGACGAGATCAAGAACGAGCTGGCCGCCGCCGCCCCGTACGCGGAGTGGCTGGAGACCGGCGAGATCGAGCTGTCGGACCTGCCCGAGCGTGAGCACATCGTGCACACCCACGCCTCGGTCACCCGCCGCCAGCAGACCTTCGGCTACACCGAGGAAGAGCTGCGCGTCATCCTCGCGCCGATGGCCCGTACGGGCGGCGAGCCGCTCGGCTCCATGGGTACGGACTCCCCGATCGCGGCCCTGTCCGAGCGCCCCCGGCTGCTCTTCGACTACTTCACCCAGCTCTTCGCGCAGGTCACCAACCCGCCGCTGGACGCCATCCGCGAGGAGCTCGTCACCTCGCTGCTGTCCTCGCTCGGCCCGCAGGGCAACCTGCTGGAGTCGACCGCCGCGTCCTGCCGCAGCGTCACCCTGCCCTTCCCGGTGATCGACAACGACGAGCTGGCCAAGCTCATCCACATCAACGCCGACGGCGACATGCCGGGCATGAAGGCCGCCACGCTCTCCGGCCTCTACCGGGTCTCCGGCGGCGGCGAGGCGCTGGCCGCGCGGATCGAGGAGATCCGGGGCGAGGTCGACGCGGCCATCGCGAACGGCGCGCACCTCATCGTCCTCTCGGACCGCCACTCGGACGCCGAGCACGCGCCGATCCCGTCGCTGCTGCTCACCTCCGCCGTGCACCACCACCTCATCGCCACCAAGCAGCGCACCCAGGTGGGCCTGCTGGTCGAGGCCGGTGACGTCCGCGAGGTCCACCACGTCGCGCTGCTGATCGGCTACGGCGCCGCCGCGGTCAACCCGTACCTGGCCATGGAGTCCGTCGAGGACCTCCTGCGCGCCGGTACCTTCCTGACCGGCCTGGAGCCGGAGCAGGCCATCAAGAACCTGATCTACGCGCTCGGCAAGGGCGTCCTGAAGGTCATGTCCAAGATGGGCATCTCCACCGTCGCCTCCTACCGCGGCGCCCAGGTCTTCGAGGCCGTCGGCCTCAACGAGGACTTCGTCGGCACCTACTTCGCGGGCACCGCCACGAAGATCGGCGGCGCCGGCCTGGACGTCATCGCCAAGGAGGTGGCCGCCCGCCACGCCAAGGCCTACCCCGTCTCCGGCATCGCGGCCACGCACCGCGCGCTGGAGATCGGCGGCGAGTACCAGTGGCGCCGTGAGGGCGAGCCGCACCTGTTCGACCCGGAGACGGTCTTCCGCCTCCAGCACGCCACCCGCAACCGCCGGTACGACATCTTCCGGCAGTACACGGACCGCGTGAACGAGCAGTCCGAGCGCCTGATGACGCTCCGCGGCCTGTTCGGCTTCAAGAGCGACCGCCCGTCGATCTCCATCGACGAGGTCGAGCCGGTCTCCGAGATCGTCAAGCGCTTCTCCACCGGCGCGATGTCGTACGGCTCCATCTCCAAGGAGGCGCACGAGACCCTCGCCATCGCCATGAACCAGCTGGGCGCCAAGTCCAACACCGGTGAGGGCGGCGAGGACCCGGACCGCCTGTACGACCCGGCGCGGCGTTCGTCGATCAAGCAGGTCGCCTCCGGCCGCTTCGGCGTCACCTCCGAGTACCTGGTCAACGCGGACGACATCCAGATCAAGATGGCGCAGGGCGCCAAGCCCGGCGAGGGCGGCCAGCTGCCCGGCCACAAGGTCTACCCGTGGGTCGCCAAGACCCGGCACTCCACCCCGGGCGTCGGCCTGATCTCCCCGCCGCCGCACCATGACATCTACTCCATCGAGGACCTGGCTCAGCTGATCCACGACCTCAAGAACGCCAACCCGGTCGCCCGCATCCACGTGAAGCTGGTCTCCGAGGTCGGCGTGGGCACGGTCGCCGCGGGCGTCTCCAAGGCGCACGCGGACGTCGTCCTGATCTCCGGCCACGACGGCGGTACGGGTGCCTCCCCGCTCACCTCGCTCAAGCACGCGGGCGGCCCCTGGGAGCTCGGCCTCGCCGAGACCCAGCAGACCCTGCTGCTCAACGGGCTGCGCGACCGCATCGTCGTCCAGACCGACGGTCAGCTCAAGACCGGCCGCGACGTGGTCATCGCCGCACTGCTCGGCGCCGAGGAGTTCGGTTTCGCGACCGCGCCGCTCGTCGTCTCCGGCTGCGTCATGATGCGCGTCTGCCACCTGGACACCTGCCCGGTGGGCATCGCCACGCAGAACCCGGTCCTGCGCGAGCGCTTCTCCGGCAAGCCCGAGTTCGTCGTCAACTTCTTCGAGTTCATCGCGGAGGAGGTGCGCGAGCTCCTCGCCGAGCTGGGCTTCCGTACGATCGAGGAGGCCGTCGGCCACGCCGAGCTCCTCGACACGACGAAGGCCGTCACGCACTGGAAGGCGCAGGGTCTCGACCTGGAGCCGCTCTTCTACGTGCCGGAGCTGCCCGAGGGCGCGGTCCGCCACGCCCTGATCGAGCAGGACCACGGTCTGGAGAAGGCCCTCGACAACGAGCTGATCGAGCTCGCGGCCGACGCGCTGAACGCCGAGTCCGCCGAGGCCGCCCAGCCGGTCCGCGCCCAGGTCGCGATCCGCAACATCAACCGGACCGTCGGCACCATGCTCGGCCACCACGTCACCAAGAAGTTCGGCGGCGCGGGTCTGCCCGACAACACGATCGACCTGACCTTCACCGGTTCGGCCGGCCAGTCCTTCGGCGCCTTCGTGCCGAAGGGCATCACCCTCCGCCTGGAGGGCGACGCCAACGACTACGTCGGCAAGGGCCTCTCCGGCGGCCGGATCGTGGTCCGCCCGGACCGCGGCGCCGACCACCTCGCCGAGTACTCCACCATCGCCGGCAACACCATCGGCTACGGCGCCACCGGCGGCGAGATGTTCCTGCGCGGCCGCACCGGCGAGCGCTTCTGCGTCCGCAACTCCGGCGCCCTGGTCGTCTCGGAGGGCGTGGGCGACCACGGCTGCGAGTACATGACCGGCGGCACCGCGGTCGTCCTCGGCGAGACGGGCCGCAACTTCGCGGCCGGCATGTCGGGCGGCGTCGCGTACGTCGTCGACCTCGACCCGAACAACGTCAACGTCGGCAACGCGGGCGCGGTCGAGGCCCTGTCCGACACCGACAAGCAGTGGCTGCACGATGTGGTGCGCCGCCACGAGGAGGAGACCGGCTCGACCGTGGCCGCGAAGCTCCTGGCCGACTGGTCCGTCTCGGCGGACCGCTTCAGCAAGATCATCCCCACCACGTACAAGGCAGTGCTCGCCGCCAAGGACGCCGCTGAGCTCGCCGGACTCTCGGAATCCGAGACCACGGAGAAGATGATGGAGGCGGCGACCCATGGCTGACCCGAAGGGCTTCCTCACCACCCCGCGCGAGACCGCCTGCACGCGTCCTGTCGCCGACCGGCTGAAGGACTGGAACGAGGTCTACGTTCCGGGCTCGCTGCTCCCGATCATCAGCAAGCAGGCCGGCCGCTGCATGGACTGCGGCATCCCGTTCTGTCACAACGGGTGCCCGCTCGGGAACCTGATCCCCGAGTGGAACGACTTCGCCTACCGCGACGACTGGTCGGCGGCGAGCGAGCGCCTGCACGCCACGAACAACTTCCCGGAGTTCACGGGCCGTCTGTGCCCCGCTCCGTGTGAGTCGGCGTGCGTGCTGGGCATCAACCAGCCCGCCGTCACGATCAAGAACGTCGAAGTCTCGATCATCGACAAGGCCTGGGACAACGGCAACGTCACCCCGCAGCCGCCGGAGCGCCTCTCCGGCAAGACGGCCGCCGTCATCGGCTCCGGCCCGGCGGGCCTCGCCGCGGCCCAGCAGCTGACCCGGGCCGGGCACACCGTGGTGGTGTACGAGCGCGCCGACCGCGTCGGCGGCCTGCTGCGCTACGGCATCCCCGAGTTCAAGATGGAGAAGGTGCACATCAACCGCCGCATCGAGCAGATGCGCGCGGAGGGCACCAAGTTCCGTACCGGCATCGAGGTCGGCCGCGACATCACCGCCACCGACCTGCGCAAGCGGTTCGACGCGGTGGTCATCGCGGCGGGCGCCACGGTCTCCCGCGACCTCCCGGTCCCGGGCCGCGAGCTGAACGGCATCCACTTCGCGATGGAGTACCTGCCGCTCGCGAACAAGGTGCAGGAGGGCGACTTCATGGCGCCCCCCATCACCGCCGAGGGCAAGCACGTGGTCGTCATCGGCGGCGGCGACACCGGCGCTGACTGCGTCGGCACCGCCCACCGCCAGGGCGCGGCCTCCGTCACGCAGCTGGAGATCATGCCGAAGCCGTCCGAGGACCGCCCCACCGGGCAGCCCTGGCCGACGTTCCCCATGCTCTACAAGGTCACCTCGGCGCACGAGGAGGGCGGCGAGCGGGTCTACTCCGTCTCCACCACCCACTTCGAGGGCGACGAGGACGGCAACGTCCAGGCGCTGCACCTCGTCGAGGTCGAGTTCAAGGACGGCAAGCTGGAGCAGAAGCCGGGCACCGAGCGGGTCCTCCCGGCCCAGCTGGTCACCCTGGCGATGGGCTTCACGGGCACGGACCAGGCCAACGGCCTGGTCGACCAGTTCGGCCTGGCGCTGGACGCCCGCGGCAACATCGAGCGCGACGCCTCCTACGCGACCAACGTCGACGGCGTCTTCGTCGCCGGCGACGCGGGCCGCGGCCAGTCGCTCATCGTCTGGGCCATCGCGGAAGGCCGCTCGGCCGCCCGCGGCGTGGACCGCTTCCTGACCGGCACCAGTGCCCTCCCGTACCCGGTCAAGCCGACGGACCGCTCGCTGACGGTGTAACACCCGCAGCACCCCCGCCCTTCGGGGCGGGACCCCTCATACGGTCCGTACAACGGCGTACGGAACTCCGACACCGCGCCCGCCACGTCCCCGACCAGGGGTGGCGGGCGCGGTGGCGTTCTGTGGTCATATCAATGCGTTCCGTTGTTCCGGCGTCGCGGCGAGGACTACGCTCTTTCGCGGAGTGCGGGCACTGCGGAAGCGGGGAGTTGGCTCATGGCCAAGCCGAAGGACGAGGGTGGCGCGGAGACTCCGGAGGAGTTCGCCCGCGAGGAACTGCGGGGGAAGCGCGAGGCGGCGGGGTTGACCCAGGAGGGACTGGGCGAGCGGATCTTCGCTACAGGGTCGTACGTCGGGATGATGGAGAGCGGGCAGCGTCGACTGCGCCCTGAGATCGCGAAACTGATCGACAGGGAGTTGAACACGGGGGACTACTTCTTCCGCATGGCCAGGGCCTTCAAGTCCAAGCACATCGAGTACTTCGCCGCCGTGGCCGAGTTGGAAGGCGTGGCGACCGCCACCTACGAGTACGCCTGCACGCTGGTTCCCGGTCTGCTTCAGACGGAGGACTACGCCAGGGCCGTGATCCGGGCTGCCAGTCCGACGGCGCTTGCCGAGCGCGTTGAAGCCCTGGTCGCAGCACGTATCGAACGAGCGCGGCTCCTCGCCGATCCGGAGACCCCCGAGATGTGGGTCGTCCTGCACGAGTCGGTGCTGCGGACCGTGGTCGGGGGACCTGCTGTGATGGCCGCCCAGTTGAGGCACATCGCGTCGTACGTCCGGGCCCATCGGATCACCGTGCAGGTGGTGCCGTTCTCGGCCGGCGCCCATGGGGCGCTGAATTCGCTCGTGCGCATCCTGCAGTTCGCCGACGCACCCGACGTCGCCTACACGGAGGGGCCCCACGCGGGGCAGTTGCTCGACTATCCGGCGCTGGTCCAGCGGTACTGGAGGTCATACGATCTTGCCAGGGCCGCTGCGCTGTCGCCGGAGATGTCCCTGACCTTGATCGAGTCGGTGGCGGAGGAGTACGCGACATGCGCGCAGACCTGAACGGTTTGTCCTGGCGGAAGTCCTCGTACAGCAACGGAGAGGGCGGAGACTGCGTGGAGGTGTTCGACGACCTCCCCGGTGTGGTCCCCGTGCGCGACAGCAAGCTCGCGGGCGCGGGCCCGGTGCTGATGTTCCCGGCCGCCGCGTGGGCGCCGTTCATCGAGGCCGTGAAGCACCGAGCCTGATCCGCCGCGACCTATGACTGAGGATCGGCTCGCCTTCCGCGAGGTGTAGCTGCTCTCGTTCGTCGCCGGCCGGCGTCCGCGCGGTCACTTCTCCACGACCCGTACGCCCACGTGCCCGAGCGCGGCCAGGTCGAGCATCCGGGCGAGACCGGTTCACCCCCAAGCCAACGCAACTGGCTTCGGCCGCTACCGGCGTCCCCTCCGGGACGACCCCCGGTGGGCGAGGGCCGTAGCCCGCCGAACGACGGGGCCGAGCCCGATTCGCTCGTGCGGGTGATGCCCGGCGGTGCCGGGACGCCCGGGGGGCGGTGCCCGGCCACGCGGGCCCGCCAAGATCCGGAAGGGACGGTCTAGGCCGGACGGTCCATCTGCGCGCCGCGGAGGTGCAGTTGAGGGACTTCTCGTCTGGTAACCATCTCCAGCATGGCCCCCACCCGAACCCTGCTGAGCGGGCTGCTCGGCGCCGCCGCCCTGCTGCTGTCCGTCCAGTCCTCCGTAGCCGCCGCCGACCGGCAGACCGTCGACTACCACGGGCTGCGCCTCACCGTCCCCGCCGACTGGCGGGTCGTCGACCTCGACCGTGATCCCGCCGCCTGCCTCCGGCTCGACCTGCCCACCCTGTACCTCGGCCACGCCGGCACCCAGAGCGAATGCGCCGGCCGGGCCGTCGCCGACCGCGCCGACACCCTGCACCTCGAACCGCTCGACGGGGCTCCCGAACGCGCCGACGTCCCCACCGTCACCGTCGAGACCGCCCCCGCCCTGCCCGAAGCCCCCCACTCCTCCGCCAGCAACGAGCTGCGCTACGCCCTGCTCCGGCCCGGGGTCATGGCCACCGTCTCCTACGGGGACGCGCCCGACGCCGTACGCAGGGTCCTCACCCGGGCGCGCGCCCTGAGCGCGCACCCGGGCGCGGCCACCCCCGACCCGCGCCCCGCGACGCCCGCCGTGGCCCCCGGCGGGGGGAAGCACCGCGGGGTTCAGGACGCCTACAAGGGCGAGGGCTTCGACGCCTGCACCGCCCCGACGCAGCATGCCATGGACACCTGGCGGGCCGATTCCCCCTTCCGCGCGATCGGCGTCTACATCGGCGGCCGCGCCCGGGCCTGCGCCCAGCCGCGGCTCACGGCCCGCTGGGTCGAGCGGCAGGCCGCCGCGGGCTGGCACCTGATGCCGATCTGGGTGGGCCCGCAGCCCTGGAACAGCTCCAGCACCGGCCTGTCCACCGACCCCTCCGCGGCCAACGGGCAGGGCCGGGAGGCAGCCGAGGGCGCGGTGGACGCCGCCCGGTCCCTCGGCATGCCCGAGGGCACGCTGCTCTACAACGACCTGGAGAACTACACGGACCGCGCCACCTGGGACGCTCCGGTCGTCGCCTACCTGACCGCCTGGACGGAGCGGCTGCACGAGCTGGGCTTCCGCTCCGCCGCCTACGTCTCGGTGAGCTCCGGGGTCAAGGCGCTGAGCGCCCACTACCACCAGGCCCCGCAGGCCATGCCGGACGTGCTGTGGGCCGCCCGCTGGAACCTCTCGGCCTCCGTCGGCGACGCCGACATGGGGCTGCCGGCGGGCACGGCACAGTGGGCCGGGCCGCGCCGGGCCCACCAGTTCCGCGGCGACCACGACGCCACCTACGGCGGGGTCACCATCAACATCGACCGCAACTGGGTGGACGTGGACCCGGCCGCCCTCGGCCCGATCGGCGGCCTGCCCCCGCTCAGCTAGCCGAACCCTCAACCGGTCGAACCCCTCAGCCGGCGCCGAACCGCTCAGCCGGCCGCGCCGCCCGGTGCCGGCTCACCCGGCTCCGGGTCCTCGCGCGGCGGCTCGTCGTCGTTGCCCCGGCGGACGGTGTGCACGCCGCGCGCCGGGGTCCACGACCGCAGCACCAGGTCATCGCCTTCCACGCCGATGTGGACGACCTCCGCCAGGTCGGCGTAGAAGAGGTGGAACGGATGCGGGGTCTCCGTCTCCTCCGCGTACCGGTGCAGCTCGGGCGGGTCCACCAACTCCACCGCCCGCCCGGAGATCCGTACGTCCCCGTCGGGCATGTCCTCGCCCACGCCCGGATTGGTGTGCAGGGCGAAGCGCGGGTCGTGCTGGAGGTCCCTGGCCTTCATCGACCCCGCCATCATGCCGAGCCACAGCTCACCGCCGCGGATGTCGACGTTCAGCCCGGACACCCGGGGGGAGCCGTCCTTGCGGAGGGTGGCCAGGACGTGGTGCGGGTACTGCGCGAAGCGCGCCTGGACGGCCGCCGCGAACTCCGGCTCCGCCTTCTCGAAGACTGCCCAGCTGGTGTGCGTCATACGTCCATGAAAGCGCGTGGCCGGGGCGGTCCCGGGTCAGGCGCGCACGATGCCCGCGCCGCGCGCCGCCGCCAGCCAGGCCGGGAACTCCCCGACCAGCCGGTCGTACAGTTCCGCGTCCGGGACGGTACGAGGATCCAGGCCGGCGTGGAAGTAACCGGCGTTGTCCACCACGCGCCGGGACGGGACGGGCAGTTCGTCCAGCCGGCGCAGGAAGTCGAACTGGGTGCTGCGCGTGTTGCCGAAGCCGACGAACTGCCAGAACAGCGGCAGTCGGGCCGCCTTGCACAGGTACCTCTCCGCCGCGATCTTGCTGAGTGGACCGCCGTCCGTCTGGAAGACGACCAAGGCCGGGTCCGTCGCACCCGAGTCCAGGTAGTGGTCGATCACGGCGTCCATCGCCGCGTCGTAGGCCGTCTTGCCCATGTGGCCGAGACGGGAGGCGATCTCGGTGACCCTCCCCTCGTGCCCGGCCAGGGAGATCTCCTCCACCGCGTCCACCTCCGTGGAGAAGAAGACCACCGGTACGCGGCCGTCGTCGTCCAGGTGCGCGGAGAGTCCCAGCACCCGGTCGGCGAGGGCCTGAACACTGCCGTCGGCGTAGTACGGGCGCATCGACCCGGAGTAGTCCAGCACCAGGTAGACCGCGGCGCGCCCGCCCTCCAGGCCGTACTTGCGCAGGGAGACCCCGGCGCTCTTGTAGAGGTTCACGAGGGCCGGAGCCGTCTGCTCGACCTTGCGGAGGTCTATCGCGCTGCCCGTCATGGGGCGAGGGTACGGCAGAGCGCCCCGCCGAAACCGACGTCTGCGGCAAGCCGGACCCGCTGCGCGGCCGGTGGGCCGCAGGGGAGGGCGGAGCCGTGGGCCCGCCCGTGAGCGGGCCGGCTTGGCGGCGGCCGCGAGCCGCGGCGGGGCGTCGGCGGCGGCCGCTACGTGGGCGAGCCCCCCGGCCGTTCCCACCGCGGTGTGTGTGTCGGCGAGCCGGTGCTTCACCACCTGGAAGGCGCCGATGGGCCGGCCGAACCGGATGCGGTCCTTCGCGTAGCGGACCGACACCTCCAACCGCCCGCACTCCAGGACACGTTCGCGGGCGTGCCCTGGCGTGCGGGCGGCAACAGCACACCCGCGCTCCGCCGCAGCTGTACTTCCGGCGCTCCTACGGCAGCTCGCCGAGCTCCCCCGGCCTGCCGGGCCCGTCGAGCCCTGCGAGCTCGTCGATGTCTTCGAGCATCTTCGCCGCGAGGTCGCGCTCGGAGGTGTAGTACCGCTCCGCCCACTTGAGGGTGAGCGTCGGGTACGCCCACGCCGCCTCCGCCTCCGCGCCCTCCACGTCGGCCACCGCGCGCCGGCGCATCTGCTCCGCGAACTCCTGCTGACGTACGAGCACTTCGCGCATCTGCTCCGGCTCCAGCAGGTGGCCCAGCCACAGCCGCAGCATCGGCCCGTGCTTGAGGACGGGCGGGTCGACGGGGGCCTCGCGGGCCCATTCCCGTACGGCCGTCATGCCCTCGTCGGTGATCCGGTACACCCGCTTGTCGCGGGTCCCGGTGTCCTGGGCGACCATCCGCGAGGAGGCGTAGCCGGCCTTCTCCAGGCGCTTGAGCTCGCTGTAGATCTGGCTGAACGACGGGCTCCAGTAGAAGAACCGCAGCGACGCGTCCGACCACTTCTTCAGGTCGTAGCCGGAGAGCTCCTCTCCGAAGGAGAGCAGTCCGAGCACTGCCCAGCTGGTCGCGGGGAGCGCGCGCTTGTTCGTCTCGTCTGCCACGCAGCGCAGTCTACGACCGGTCCTAGCGGCGGCCTTCCCCCTGCAAGACATGACTGCTAGAAGTATTTCGATTAGAAATACAGCGCTCTGATCCCACGGAGGCCCCGTGAAGTTCTCGATGATCTTCGAGGCGCAGCTCGTCGACCCGACCCCGGCGCGCGAGCGCCAGGTCATCCACGACTGCGTCGAACAGGCCGTCTTCGCCGAGGAGATGGGATTCGACCGCATTTGGGCGGTCGAGCACCACTCCCTGACCCGGTACGCGCACATGAGCGCCTCCGAGATCTTCCTGACCTGGGTGGCCGCCCGTACCCGGCGGATCCGCATCGGCCACGGCGTCGTCACCATGCCCTTCGGCTATCAGCACCCGGTGCGCGTCGCCGAGCGCGCGGCCATGCTCGACGTGCTCTCCGGCGGCCGCGTCGACATCGGCGCCGGCCGCGGGGCCACCCGCCGGGAGATGTCCATGTTCGGGGTCCGGCCCGAGGACACCTACCCGCAGATGGAGGAGGCGCTGCGGATCTTCTCCGCCGCCTGGCGGGAGCCGGAGTTCGAATGGCACGGCTCCCTCGACATCGGGCCGGGCGCGATCCTGCCCCGCCCGGTCCAGGACCCGCACCCGCCGCTCTTCATGGCCTGCTCGAAGCACGACACGCTCAAGCTGGCCGCCGAACTGGGCACCGACGCCCTCGTGATGGGCTTCGCCGGAGCCGACGACGTACGCGCCATGCGCAAGGTCTACGACGAGGCCATCGCCACGCGCACCGGTGAGCGCCTGGTGTCGTCCGAGGTCAACGACCACCTGTCCGCCCTCTGCCCGACCGTCGTCCTCGACGACGCCGAGCGGGCCCTGCGGCTCGGCACCCGCGGCCAGCGCTTCTTCGCCGAGGCCATCGCGCACTGGTACGGCAACGGACCCGTGCCCAGCGCGCACGCCGAGGAGGACGACCACGTGGGGGCGCTGGCCAAGGGCCGCGAGGAGCTCGTCGCCCGCCTGCACGAGGCGAACATCCCGGCCCGCCCGGTCGACACGGGCACCTACAACGCGGACCACGCGTACGGCAGCGCCGAGACCGCCATCGCCTACGTCGAGCAGCTGCGCGGGATCGGCGTCGACGAGGTGATGTGCCTGATCCAGATGGGCACGGTGCCCCAGGAGGCGTGCATGGAGACCATCCGCCAGTGGGGCGAGAAGGTCATCCCGCACTTCCGCGCGCTGGAGGGCTGAGCCGTGGGTGTCTCCCTCGAAGGGAAGGTCGTCGTGGTCACCGGCGCCGGGCGCGGCCAGGGCGCCGCCGGCGCCCGGCTGTTCGCGCAGGCGGGGGCGCGGGTGGTCGTCACGGACGTACGGGAGGACGAGGGCCGGGCGGTGGCCGCGGAACTCGGCGACCAGGGTCTGTACGTCCGCCACGACGTGGCCGACGCGACGAGCTGGGCGACGGTGGTGAGGGAGGCCGTCCGTGCCTTCGGCGCCGTGTCGGCGCTGGTCAACAACGCCGCCCTGTGGCGCACGGCCCACGTGGAGCAGCAGCGGCTCGACGACTTCGAGGCCCTGCTGCGGGTCAACCTGCTGGGGCCGTTCCTCGGCATCCAGGCCGTGGCGCCGGTGCTGCGGGCGGGCGGGGGCGGCTCCGTCGTCAACGTCTCCTCCACCGCCGGACTGGTCGGGATACCGGGCCACGCGGCCTACGGTTCCACCAAGTTCGGGGTGCGCGGACTGACCCGGTCGGCGGCGCTCGACCTGGCCGGGGACCGGATCCGGGTCAACTCGGTGCACCCGGGGGCCATCGACACCCCCATGGTGGCCGAGGCGGTGGCGGGCCGCGACTGGTCGCACCTGCCGCTGGGGCGGATGGGCCGGCCGGAGGAGGTCGGGGAGCTCGTCCTCTTCCTCTGCTCGGACGCGTCCTCGTACGTGACGGGCGCGGAGTTCACCGTCGACGGCGGGATGACGACGGCATGAGCGACGCCCCCACGCACGACGACGGTACGGGTCACGAGGGCGCGGGCGATCCCCTGTCGCCGGCGGCCCGGCTGCTGTGCGACGCGATGACCGCGGGCTTTCCGGGGCCGGGCGACACGGCTGCCCTGCGGGCGGCGGCGGGGGCGGTGTCCGCCCGGCCGGGCCCGACCGTGGCCTCGGTGTCCGACACGGTCGCGGGCGGGGTCCCGGTGCGGATCTACGATCCCGCGCCGGGCGCGCGCGGGCGCCCCCTGGTCGTCTTCCTGCACGGCGGCGGCTGGGTGATGTGCGGCCTGGACACCCACGACGCGACGTGCCGCACGCTCGCGGCGGCCTCGGGCGCGGTGGTCGTCTCCGTCGACTACCGGCTCGCCCCCGAGCAGCCCTGGCCAGCGGCCGTGGACGACGCGCTCGCCGTCCTGCTGTGGGCCCGCGAGGAGGCGCCCGCACTCGGCTGCGACCCGGGCCGGGTGGTGGTGGCGGGGGACTCCAGCGGCGGCAACCTCGCCGCGGTGACCGCGCTGCGCGCGCCCGAACTCCTCGCGGGCCAGCTGCTGTTCTATCCGCCGCTGGACGCCTCGATGGGCCGCGCCTCGGTGGAGACGTACGCGGAGGGCTACTTCCACACCGCCGCCCACATGGCCTGGTACTGGGACGAGTACGGCGGAGACCCGCGGCATCCGCACGTCTCACCGCTGTGCGCCCCCGACCTCGCGGGCCTCCCGCCCGCGCTGGTCGTCCTCGCGGACTGCGACGTGCTGCGGGACGAGGGCCTCGCCTACGCCCGCCGACTCGCGGCGGCCGGCGTCGACTGCACGGTCCAGCTCCACCCGGGCGTCTTCCACGGGTTCCTGGGGCTGCCGCTGCCGGCCGGGCGGGCCGCCCTCGCGGCGGCCGCGGCCTGGCTGACGGCCACCCCTCGGCAAGGGGGCGAATAGGGGGCGGGGCGGCCGGATTCGAACCGGCGTCCTCCTCCATGCTGTGTAGGCGCACTACCTCTGTGCTACGACCCCGCCCTTGCCCCGGATCCTACGGGCGGCCGGGAGCGCAGCGCACCGGAGTTTCGCGGGGCATGATGTGTCCATGGCGGAACTGACACGACGGCTGGTCGGGGCGATCCTGCGCAACGGCCTCCTCCTGGTCGCGGAGTTCGGTGCGGTCCTGCTGCTGCGCGGGCCCGAGTGGGCCTGGGTCCCGGTCCTGCTGGCCGTCTTCGTCCTCGGCGCGGCCGTCCCCCACGGCACCGGTGCGGAGTTCGTCGCCCGCACCGCGGTCGCCCTCTTCGCGGTGGGGATCGTGGCGCTCGCCGGGATCACCTGGGACCGGCACACCCTCCACGAACGCGGCCGGGAGGAGACGGCGGTCGTCGCCTCGCGCACGATGGTGGAGGACGGCTCCGGCTACGCCCCGTCCCTGCGCCTGCGCACGGAGGCGGGCCGCGACCTGCCCGGACCGGTCACCCTGGACCTGCAGGTCGGAGCCCGTCTGACCGTGACGACGGACCCGGACGGCCCGTCCTGGTCCGTGGGCGGGCGCCCGGGCCGCCCGCTCTGGCAGGCGGCCGGCACCGCGGCCCTGCTCCTGCTCCAGAGCGCCACCCTCGGCGTGCTGTGCCTGCGCCGCCCCCGCGCCTGAACCGCGGCTACTCCTTGATGAGGTAGGAGCAGCCCTTCGTGTTCTTGACGCCGTCGCTCTCCGCGACCAGCTTGCCGTCGACCTTGATGGTGCACGGCGCCTGCTGGAGCTTGCCGTCGGCGCCCGTGACCGTGCCCGGGACGACATTCACCAGGTAGCCCACCTTCCGCTCCGCGGCCGTGAGTTCGGCGGTCCCCGACTTCGACCACGGCAGGGTCTGCTGCTCGAAACCGCTTCCGATGCCGCTGTACATGACCGCCGTCTTGCCGGTGCCGCCGACCTCCAGGGTCACCTCGTGCGTCGCGCCCCCGGACTTGGCCGGCGGCGCGGACGACGCGGGCGCCGGAGCGGCGGCAGTGGGCTTGCCGCTGTCGGCGGCCGGCTTCGGGGCGTCGCTGCCGCAGCCCGTCAGGAGAACCGCCGCCGCGCACAGCGTCATCGCGGACAGCGCGGTCTTCGTCCTTCGCATGTTTCCGGTACCTCGTTCTTGTTGCTCGTTTGCGTGATCGAA
The DNA here is from genome assembly GCF_055588065.1 of Streptomyces sp. NPDC046308. Lineage (NCBI taxonomy): Bacteria > Bacillati > Actinomycetota > Actinomycetes > Kitasatosporales > Streptomycetaceae > Streptomyces > Streptomyces sp. NPDC046308. The sequence continues at coordinate 32,908 of NZ_JBVJFB010000002.1, read as the reverse complement.
AACAATGGACGCATGACGACACGCGCCCGTTCCTTCGATTCCGCAGCCGCTCTGTACGCCGCGCACCGGCCGGGCTACCCGCCGGCCCTGTACGACGCCCTGGAGGAGCTCGCCGGGCGGCCCCTCGCCGGGGCGCGCGTGGCCGACGTGGGAGCGGGAACCGGGATCGCCACCGCGCTGCTGTACGAGCGCGGGGCCGAGGTCGTCGCCGTGGAACCCGGGGACGGGATGGCCGCCGAGTTCCGGCGGGCGAACCCCTCGATCCCGCTCGTGCGCGGGGACGGGGACCGGCTGCCGCTGGCGAGCGGCGCCTTCGACCTCCTCACTTACGCCCAGGCCTGGCACTGGACCGACCCGGCCCGCTCGGTCCCCGAGGCCCGCCGGGTCCTGCGTCCGGGCGGGGCGCTCGCCGTCTGGTGGAACGACACGGACTCCGGCGTGCCGTGGATCGCCGAGCAGGAGGAGCGGCTGCGCGTCTTCTTCCGGGTCACCGAGGGGGTGAACGGCTTCCGCACCCTGTTGGAGGGGCTGGGCGGGTTCACCACGCGCACCGTGCGGTGGTCGCGCCGGATCACGCTCGACGGGCACCTCGCCAATCTCGCGAGCCACTCCGCGTTCCTGGTCCTCGGCGAGGCCGGCACCCGCGAGTACTTCGCGGCGGAGCGGGAGCTGCTGGCGCCGCGCTTCCCGGACGGCACCGTCGAGGAGCAGTACGTCGTGACCCTCGCCGTCGCCCGCCCGTAACGCGGGGCCCCGCCCCGCACCCTCCCCCAGGCTCCGTCCGGGGGGACCCCGGGTGCGGCCCGCCTGGCCAGCGCGGCTCAAAGATCGGGGCTCCGCCCTGGACCCCGCTCCTCAATCGCCGGAGGGGCTGAATTGGTGCGGTCCGGCTGGCCAGTGCGGCTCAAAGATCGGGGCTCCGCCCCGGGCCCCGCTCCTCAAACGCCGGAGGGGCTGGATTTGCTCGGCTGAGGCTGGAGTGGTGCGGTACGGCTGGAGGGCGCGGCTCAAAGATCGGGGCTCCGCCCCGGGCCCCGCTCCTCAAACGCCGGAGGGGCTGGATTTGCTCGGCTGAGGCTGGATTTGCGCGGCGAGGCCGGATGGTGCGCCAGCACCGGGTGGCGGGGCGGGCCGGGTCGGTTGGGGTGGGGGTGGGTGTGTGTCGGGGTGATCCCCGCAGGGTGCCAAACGCACTCCCGCCGAGCTGTCCGACACCCCGACACGTTTGGCGCCCGAGGAGACGCCCCGGCGCGCGCCCGCCCCCACCCCAACCGACCCCCCTCCCGGCTAGGCCGCGCCGTGACAGGCCACCCACACCGCCCCGAGCGGCGCAGCCGACCCCCGCCCCCGCCCAAGTGGCACAGCCGACCGGCCCCCTACCCTTCCCGCCGCAAGACCTCCGCCCGGCAGGTCGACGGTGTGCCCCACGCGTCGCGTAGGGGGCGGGCCTTGCGGAGCCACAGGGAGAGGTCCAGTTCCTCCGTGTAGCCGACCGCGCCGTGCAGCTGGAGCGCGGTCATCGCGGCCCGGTGGCAGGCCTCGCCCGCCGACAGCTTCGCCGCCGCCACGTCCGGCGCGGCCGGTGACAGGGCCGCCGCCCAGACCAGCGGGCGGGCGAACTCCAGGGCGAGCAGGGTGTCCGCCAGGCGGTGCTTCACCGCCTGGAAGGACCCGATCGGGGTGCCGAACTGCGTGCGCTGCTTCGCGTACTCCACCGTCCTGGCCAGCAGCGCCTCGCCCACGCCCAGGCACTGGGCCGCCGTCAGCAGGCGCGCCCACCGCAGGGCCACCCCCGCCGCCGCCGCCACCGCCGGGCCCGCGGCCAGCAGTTCGCCGTCCGGGGCCGGCCGGTACAGCCGCCGCGCCGGGTCCGTCGAGGTGAGCAGTTCGCCGTGCCCGCCCGCCAGCCGCAGTTCGCCCGCCGGCGACACGGTGAAGCAGTGCGTGGCCGCGTCCGCGTCCAGGGCGTACGGGCCGCCGCCCGGCAGGGTCAGCGTGGCCGAGGACTCGCCCGCGACCAGACCCGGGACGAACCGTTTCGCCAGCCCCTCGTCACCCAGCTCCGACAGGAGGACCGACACGGCCGCGCTCTCCACCAGCGGCCCCGGCACCCCCGCCCGGCCCAGCTCCACGAAACCGAGGGACAGCTCCAGCGGGAGCAGCCCGAGGCCCTCGTAGGGCTCCGGCGCGGCCAGCGCGAACAGGCCCGTCCCCGCGAGCCGGGACCGCAGCTCCCGCCCCGGTCCGTGCTCGCCGCCCGCCCAGGCCCGTACCGCCGCCGGGACCTCCGCCGCGCCCAGCAGGGAGCGCAGCGTACGGGCGAAGTCCGACTGCTCGTCGGTCGGCAGGAAGCGCATCAGCGGCGGCCCTTCGGAAGGCCGAGCAGCCGCTCGGCGATGATGTCGCGCTGGATCTCGTTCGTCCCCGCGTAGATCGGCCCGGCCAGGGAGAACACCCACGGCTCGGCCCACTCGCCCTCCGCGAGCTCGGCGTCCGCGCCCAGCAGGTCCAGCGCCGTCTCGTGCAGGGCGATGTCGTACTCCGACCAGAACACCTTGTTCAGGCTGGACTCGGCCCCGAGGGGCTCGCCCGCCGCGAACCGGGCGGCGCCCGCCCAGGTGAACAGCTCGTAGGCGCGCGCTCCGACCACCGCGTCCGCCACCCGGTCCCGCAGCGCGGTGTCCGAGGGGTCCCCCTGCGCGCGCCACAGCGCGGCCAGCCGGTCCGCCGCCGCCAGGAAGCGGCCGGGGGAGCGCAGGGTCAACCCCCGCTCGTTGCCGGTCGTCGACATCGCGATCCGCCAGCCCTGCCCCGGCTCCCCGATCACGTCCCCGTCCGGTACGAAGACCCCGTCCAGGAAGAGCTCCGCGAAGGCCGGCTTGCCGTCGAGGCGGCCGATGGGCCGCACCGTGACCCCCGGCGCCCGCAGGTCGAACATCAGGTACGTCAGTCCCTGGTGCGGTTTCGGGGTGTCCGGGTCGGTGCGGAAGATCCCGAAGGCGCGGTCGGCGAAGGCCGCCCGCGAGGACCAGGTCTTCTGCCCGAACAGCAGCCAGCCGCCCTCCGTCCGCACCGCCCGCGACTTCAGCGAGGCCAGGTCGGAGCCCGACTCCGGCTCCGACCAGGCCTGCGCCCAGATCACCTCGCCGCTCGCCGTCGACGGCAGCACCCGGGCCCGCTGCTCGGCCGTCGCGTGGTCGAAGAGGGTCGGCGCGAGCAGGTTGATGCCGTTCTGCGAGACGCGGCCGGGCGCGCCCGCAGCCCAGTACTCCTCCTCGAAGACCAGCCACTTCACGAGGTCGACGCCCCGGCCCCCGTACTCCTCGGGCCAGGACACCACCGACCAGCGGTCCGCGTGCAGCAGCGCCTCCCATTCCCGGTGGGCCGCGAACCCCTCCCGCGTCTCGAGCGAGGGCAGCGGCCGCGCCGGTACGTGCTCGGCCAGCCAGGCGCGCGCCTCGGCCCGGAAGGCCTCCGTGTCCGCCGTGTGCACCAGCTCCATCAGCCGTTCGCCTCCTTCACAGACCGGGCCGCGCCACTCGTACAGCAGCACCACCGGGGCTTCGGGTATGCGGGATCCTTCCCTAACAAGTGTTTGGTAGGTTAACGTACGGCCATGAGCAGCGTCGAGGAGTTCCTCGGCCTTCCCCAGGAGGTACGGGCGTGAGCACCCCCGACTACGTCCCCGGGCACGGACTGCTGAAGGACCGCACCGCCGTCATCACCGCGGCCGCCGGGGCCGGGATCGGCGGGGCCACCGCCCGCCGCTTCCTGGAGGAGGGCGCCCGCATCGTCATCGGAGACGCCCACGCCCGCCGCCTCAAGGAGACCGAGGAGGCGCTCGCCGCCGAGTTCGGCGCGGACCGGGTCGCCTCACTGCCCTGCGACGTCACCGACGAGGACCAGGTCGCCGCCCTCTTCGCGCTCGCCGAACAGACCCACGGCCGCCTCGACGTCGTCGTCAACAACGCCGGACTCGGCGGCACCGCCGCCCTCGTCGACATGACCGACGAACAGTGGGGCAAGGTCCTCGACGTCACCCTGAACGGCACCTTCCGCTGCACCCGCGCCGCACTGCGCTCGTTCAAGGCGTCCGGCGCGGGCGGGGTCGTCGTCAACAACGCCTCCGTCGTCGGCTGGCGCGCCCAGACCGGCCAGGCCCACTACGCGGCCGCCAAGGCCGGGGTGATGGCACTGACCCGCTGCGCGGCCCTGGAGGCCGCGGAGTTCGGCGTACGGATCAACGCGGTCGCCCCGAGCCTGGCCATGCACCCGCACCTGGTGAAGGTCACCAGCGCGGAGCTGCTGGCCGAGCTGACCGCCCGCGAGGCCTTCGGCCGGTACGCCGAACCCTGGGAGGTCGCCAACGTCATCGTCTTCCTGGCCAGCGGCTATTCCTCGTACATGACGGGCGAGACCGTCTCGGTCAGCAGCCAGCACGCCTAGCGGATGCCTTGGCCGAGAATGGGCGCGTGCCAACGAACCAGCCGAACCAGCCGACACCCAAGAAGAAGCCGCAGGTGACGGCCTCGCCCGAGCGGCGCCGTGAACTCCTCGACACCGCCGCCGAGGTCTTCGCCGCCCAGGGCTACAACGCCACCACCGTCCGCAAGATCGCCGACGCCGCCGGCATGCTCGCCGGCAGCCTCTACTACCACTTCGATTCCAAGGAATCGATGCTCGACGAGATCCTCTCGGCCTTCCTGACCGAACTGTGGGAGGGGTACGACACCGTCCTCGCCGCCGGTCTCGGCCCCAGGGAGACCATCGAGGCCCTCGTCACCGAGTCCTTCCGGGAGATCGACCGGCACCGCGCCGCCGTCGCGATCTACCAGAAGGAGTCCCGCACCCTCTCCGCGCAGCCCCGCTTCCACTACCTGTCCGACTCGCAGCAGAAGTTCGAGAAGGCCTGGCTGGGGACGCTGGAGCGGGGAGTCGCCGCCAAGGTCTTCCGGGCCGACCTCGACATCCGCCTCACCTACCGCTTCGTGCGCGACACGGTGTGGGTGGCGGCGTCCTGGTACCGGCCGGGCGGACAGCACAGCCCCGAGGAGATCGCCCGCCAGTACCTGTCGATGGTGCTGGACGGGATCGCCCTCCGCCCCACGTGACAGATCCGATCCGAGGAGTCCCGATGCCCGAGGCCTACATAGTCGACGCGGTACGCACCCCCGTGGGGCGCCGCAAGGGCGGACTGTCCGCCGTCCACCCGGCCGACCTGGGTGCGCACGTCCTGAGGGCGCTGGTCGAGCGGTCCGGAGTGGACCCGGCCGCCGTGGAGGACGTGGTGTTCGGCTGCCTCGACACGGTGGGTCCGCAGGCCGGCGACATCGCACGCACGGCCTGGCTGGCCGCGGGCCTCCCGGAGGAGGTCCCCGGGGTCACCGTCGACCGCCAGTGCGGTTCCTCGCAGCAGGCCGTCCACTTCGCGGCGCAGGGAGTGCTCTCCGGCACCCAGGACCTGGTCGTCGCGGGCGGCACCCAGAACATGTCGATGATCCCGATCGCCTTCGCCTCGCGGCAGGCGGCGGAGCCCCTGGGGCTCACGGAGGGCCCGTACGCGGGATCGGCGGGCTGGCGGGCCCGGTACGGCGACGCCCCGGTCAACCAGTTCCACGGCGCCCAGCTGATCGCGCAGAAGTGGGGGATCAGCCGGCAGGACATGGAGGAGTTCGCGCTCCGCTCCCACCGGCGGGCGGTCCGGGCCATCGACGAGGGCCGCTTCGCACGCGAGACGGTGGCGTACGGGGACGTGAGCGTCGACGAGGGCCCGCGTCGGGACACGACGCTGGAGAAGATGGCGACCCTCAAGCCGGTGGTCGAGGGCGGCACCATCACCGCCGCGGTCTCCTCCCAGGTCTCGGACGGCGCGGCGGCCATGCTGATCGCCTCCGAGCGGGCGGTACGGGAACACGGCCTGCGGCCCCGCGCCCGCATCCACCACCTCTCGGTCCGTGGCGAGGACCCGATCCGCATGCTGTCCGCGCCGATCCCGGCGACGGCGTACGCGCTGAAGAAGACCGGGATGTCGCTCGCCGACATCGACCTGGTGGAGATCAACGAGGCCTTCGCCCCGGTGGTGCTGGCCTGGCTCAAGGAGACCGGAGCCGACCCGGAGCGGGTCAACGTGAACGGCGGCGCCATCGCCCTGGGCCACCCCCTCGGAGCGACGGGGGTGAAGCTGATGACCACGCTCCTGCACGAGCTGGAGCGCACCGGGGGCCGCTACGGCCTCCAGACGATGTGCGAGGGCGGCGGCCAGGCCAACGTGACGATCATCGAGCGGCTCTGACCCCGGCCCCGGCGGGCCCTGACACCCCCGGCGGGGCCGGGGCCCCGCCGGCACGATTCACCCGGACGCAGCAGGTCACACGGTCGCGGCCACACCGACGCACGGAGGTGTGCTAGCTTAGAGCTCGTTGCAGTTGTGGTACCCATGAACTTTATGTGCGCCTGACGGGAATGATCCTCAGGCGCTTTTATTGTTTTGCCGGAATCTCCGGATGGGGCCCTTTGCCGCCTATTCAGGAGATTTAAAATGGCACTTGGCACCGTGAAGTGGTTCAACTCGGAAAAGGGCTTCGGCTTCATCGAGCAGGACGGTGGCGGCCCGGACGTCTTCGCCCACTACTCGAACATCGCCACCCAGGGCTTCCGTGAGCTCCAGGAGGGCCAGCGCGTGTCCTTCGACGTCACCCAGGGTCAGAAGGGCCCCCAGGCGGAGAACATCATCCCCGCCTAATTCCTTCAGCATGCCGGGGTCCGCACCGTGAGGTGCGGACCCCGGCTTGTCTGCTGTCTCGACCTAGTTGTACCTGCCGGTTTCAGGAGGGCATTTCCGCATGACCAGCTCCAGCTCCGCACGACCCAGCCGCCGCCCCACCCGGGGCCGAGGCGCGGCCCAGGGACGTCCGAAGGCTGGTGCGGGACGGCAGAAGTCCGCCCCCGTTGCCAGGCCCCAGGAATTCACCATGCCCGAACCGCTGACCCCGGCGCTCCCGCCGGTCGCCGCGTTCGAGGACCTGGACATGCCCGAGGCGCTGCTGAAGACCCTCGCCGCCCAGGGCGTCACCGAGCCGTTCCCGATCCAGGCCGCGACGCTGCCCAACTCGCTCGCCGCCCGTGACCTGCTCGGCCGCGGCCGCACCGGCTCCGGCAAGACCCTGGCCTTCGGCCTGGCGCTGCTGGCCCGTACCGCCGGCCACCGCGCGCAGCCGAAGCAGCCGCTCGCGCTGGTCCTCGTACCGACCCGTGAGCTCGCGCAGCAGGTCACCGACGCCCTGGCCCCCTACGCCACGGCCGTCAACCTGCGCATCGCGACCGTCGTCGGCGGCATGTCGATCAACCGGCAGTCCGGCGCCCTGCGCCGCGGCGCCGAGGTGCTCGTCGCCACCCCCGGCCGTCTGAAGGACCTGATCGACCGCGGTGACGCCGACCTCTCGCAGGTGGGCATCACCGTGCTCGACGAGGCCGACCAGATGACCGACATGGGCTTCATGCCGCAGGTCACCGCGCTGCTCAAGCAGGTGCGGCCCGAGGGCCAGACCATGCTCTTCTCGGCCACGCTCGACAAGAACATCGACAAGCTCGTCAAGATGTTCCTGCACGACCCGGTCGCCTTCTCCGTCGACCCGTCCGCCGGCGCGGTCAGCACGATGGAGCACCACGTCCTGTACGTCATGGACGAGACCGACAAGAAGGCCGTGGCGACGCGTATAGCCGCTCGCGACGGCCGGGTGATCATGTTCGTGGACACCAAGCGCGGGGTCGACCGCATGGTCAAGAAGCTCCTCGCGGACGGCGTCCGCGCCTCCGGCCTGCACGGCGGCCGCTCCCAGCCGCAGCGCAACCGCACCCTGGACTGGTTCAAGACGGGCGAGGTCACCGCGCTGGTGGCGACGAACGTCGCCGCGCGCGGCATCCACATCGACGACCTCGACCTCGTCGTCAACGTGGACCCCCCCACCGACCACAAGGACTACCTGCACCGCGGCGGCCGTACCGCCCGTGCCGGCGAGTCCGGCAGCGTGGTCACCCTGGTGCTGCCCGACCAGAAGCGGGAGATGACCCGTCTGATGTCGGACGCCGGGATCTCCCCGCGCACCGCGCAGATCAAGTCCTCCGACGAGGAGCTGTCCCGGCTGACCGGCGCCAAGGAGCCCTCGGGCATCCCGGTGGTGCTGGACGTGCCGCAGCCGACGCCGCCGAAGCCGCGCAACGGCGCCGGCTCCGGCTCCGGTTCGGGCTCCGGCTCGCGCCGCCGTTCGGGCGGGCCGCGCACCGGCTCCGCCACGGGCGGAGCCCAGCCGGCGGCCGGCGGTCGCGGCCGCCGTTCCGGTGGCGGTGCTTCCGGGCAGGCTCCGGCGGCCTCCGGGACGGGCCAGGCCCGGCGCGGCGGCCAGGGCGGCGGCGCGGCCGCCGGCTCCGGCGAGCGCGGCAGGCGTACCAGTGGGGGCGCCGCCTCCGGCGGTGCGGCCGCGGCCTCGGCGCGCAGCCGCGTCGGATCGGGCGGGCAGGGCCGCCGCCGCGCGGTCTGACGTACAGGTGACCACGACGCCGGGCCGTGCTTCTCGCACGGCCCGGCGTCGTGCCGTCCGCTAGCGGACCATCCTGTTCTGGAGCTTCGCCAGCGTCCGCAGGTCCAGGCCGAGGCCCTCGGTCAGGTAGCCGTAGAAGCTGCCGTAGTCGGCCTCCATCCGCGCCGTCGCCGCGTCCAGATAGTCCTGGCGGACCTCCTGAAGCGGGATCAGCAGGTCGGGGTTCTGCATGCGACCCGACTGCTTGAGGCCCGCCCGCAGCCGGGCGTCGTAGGCGGCGCGGAAGGTGTTCGACGCCAGGTAGTCGCGCTCGGCGGCGTCCTCGGGGACGGCCAGCGCGCGCAGCAGGACGTAACTCATCCAGCCGGTCCGGTCCTTGCCGGACGTGCAGTGGTAGAGGAGCGGGCCCTGGCCGCCGTCCGCGATCTCCCGCAGGGTCGCCGCGAACTGCGCCCGGTTCTCGGGGCCGGTCACGAACGTCCGGTAGATGTCGCGCATGTAGGCCTCGGCGCGGCCGCCGCCGAGCATCTGCTCCTGGGTGGCGGGGTCGCCGCTGGCGATCGCGCCGACGAGGGTTCCGTAGAGGCCCAGGTCGCTGACCGGGCGCGAGGTGGCGGTGAGCCCGGACGGCAGCCGGTCGGCGCCGTCGTACTGGAGCTCCATGGGAATGCGGAAATCGACGACCTTCGTGAGGCCGAGACCGGAGACGGTGGTGACGTCGGCGTCGGTCAGCTTGCTCAGCGCGTCGGAGCGGTAGACGAGTCCCTGGCGGACCTTGCCGCCGGTCCAGGTGCGGTAGCCGCCGAGGTCACGGACGTTGACGGCGCCCTGGAGGGGGATCTGACGAATCGTTTCTTCTTGTGGCTGGACCTGGTGGTGCCGGGCGCTGACCCCGGCTCCGGGCGCCGCCGCCGCGTACGCGGCGGCGGGCAGGGTCCCGATGGCGAGAGCGGCGGCGGCCGCCGCGGTCGCCAGGCGGATTCGGGCACGGCTCATGGAGGCGACTCCTGTGACGGAGAAGGGGGATCACCCTGGTGGTGGCAGGGTGCGGAGCGAGTGCAGTGCTTCGAGTGATTTCAGTGCCTGTTGTGCTTCGGCCATGACGCGGGAGACGAGCTCCGCGCAGGACGGGAGATCGTCGATCACCCCCGCGACCTGACCCGATGCCATGACGCCGAGGTCCGTGCGGCCCTCGACCATGGACGCCTTGAGGAGCATGGGGGTGTTCGCGGCGAGCAGGACCTGGCTCCAGGAGAGGTCCTTGCCGTGTTTCATCGCGAGGCCGTCGCGGACCATCTGCGGCCAGCTCAGCCCCGACAGCTTCCGGAAGCCGGCCGCGTGCCGGACCGCCCGGGCCAGTGCCCGGGTGCGGCCCGCCCGCTCCAGGGAGTCGACCAGCGCGGTGCGCAGCATCCGGTGCGGCAGCCCGTCCACGGCGGTGGTGACGGTGACGTCCTTGACCGTGGCCCTCAGGTACTCGGCCTTCACGGCGTCCGGGACGGTGGAGTCCGAGGTCAGCAGGAACCGGGTGCCCATGGCGATGCCCGCGGCCCCGTACGACAGGGCCGCGACCAGCCCGCGGCCGTCGCAGAAGCCGCCCGCCGCGACCACCGGGATGTCCACGGCGTCCACCACCTGGGGCAGCAGCACGGTCGTGGCCACGTCCCCGGTGTGCCCGCCGCCCTCGCCGCCCTGGACGATCACCGCGTCGGCGCCCCAGGCCGCGACCTTCTCGGCGTGCCGCCGGGCCCCGATCGAGGGGATGACGACCACGCCCGCCTCCTTGAGCCGCCCGATCAGCTCCCTGGAGGGCGCGAGCGCGAAGGAGGCGACCCGCACCCCCTCGTCGATGATCAGCTGGGCGCGCTCGGCCGCGTCCCCGGCGTCCGCGCGCAGGTTGACCCCGAAGGGAGTTCCCTCCGGGACGCGGGACTTGACCTCGTGGACCGCCGACCGCAGCTGGTCCGTGGTCATCGTCGCCGAGGCCAGGATCCCCAGCGCCCCCGCGTTCGCCGCGGCCGACACCAGGCGGGGGCCGGCGACCCAGCCCATGCCGGTCTGCACGATCGGGTGCTCGACGCCGACCAGCTTGGTGAATGCCGTCTCCATCGGATCAGCCCCGCACTTCGCGCTCGCGCAGCCCCTCGGGGTCGATCACCTCGCGGATCAGCCGCAGCTCGTCCGGCGTCGGCTCCCGCGTGTACGGGACCTCCTCGGCGGCGGCCAGCTCGAACCCGGTGGCCGCCCTGACCTCCCGGGCGGTGACCCCGGGGTGCACCGAGACCAGCCGCATCGCGTGGCCGGGGCCGCCGAAGTCGAGGACGCCGAGATCGCTGACCACCCGGGGGAGGTGGTGGAAGCGGGTCACCCCGGCCGCCTCGGCGCGGTCGTAGCCGACCCCGCTGACCATGTCCACGCGCGCGACGAAGACCCGGGGGGAGTGCTTGGGGATCCAGTAACTCACCGGATTGTTGAGGGTGTTGACGGGAGCGCCGCGCACCCCGAGGAGCTGGCGGGCCGGCCGCTCCCAGTCGCCGATGCAGGAGATGTTCTGGTTGCCGAAGCGGTCGATCTGGCTGGCGCCCATCATCACGTGCCGCCTGCCGCCGGTGACCATGGTCAGGTGGCGCCGGTACGGGAGCCAGCCCTCGGCCGTGCCGTCGAGGCCGACGAGCAGGGCCTCGCCGTCGGTCAGGAGCAGGTCGGGGGAGAAGGTCCGTTTCGCGAGCCGGGCCCCGAAGGAGGGGATCAGGCCCATCGGGCTGGCGAGGACCTCGCCGTTGTCGCGCCAGGCCTCGGCGCAGGCGATCACGCAGTACTCGGCGCGGGTGACGGTCGCGGTGGTGGGCGTGGTGGTCACGGCTGCTGCTCCTCGTGCCAGGTCCGGACGGCGGACTGGTAGTCGTGCTCGCCCGCTCCGGAGAGGAAGCGCTCGGCGAACTCGGGCCAGGGGGTGGTCGCGTAGAGCTTCTGGAAGGGCTCGTCGCGGCCGTAGTCGGGGACGCAGGAGGTGAAGTGCGCGCCGTTCGGGGTCTCCACGACCCCGGTGACGGAGTGGCGGCTGACGAGCAGGGACTGCGGGGGGCCGGCCTTGGCGAGCTCGGCGGTCTCGACGAGCTGCTCGCAGGAGACGTAGGCGGCGTCGGCGGCCTCGCAGAACAGGTCGTCGAAGTACGGGTCCGGGCCCAGGTACTGGGCGTTGCCGAGGCGGTCGGCCCGGTTCAGGTGGACCAGGGCGGCGTCCATCCGCAGCGCGGGGACGGCGACGAGCTCCTCGCCGTCGGCGTAGGGGGAGGTGACCGTGCGCAGCTCGGGGTTGACCCGCATCACGTCGGAGCCGAGGCCGGCGCGGACGGGGAGGAAGGGGAGCCGGTTGGCGGCGGCGTGCAGGCCCCACATGAACATGGCCTCGTCGAGCTCGGTGAGGGCGAAGGCGGCACGCTCGCGGGCGGCCCGGAAGTGGGGCTCCAGGGGGATGGAGTCGAGGGTGGCGAAGGGGGCGACGAGCCGGCGGACGCGGCCGGCGGCGGCCAGCAGGCCGACGTCGGGGCCGCCGTACGAGATCACGGTGAGATCGGTGATCTCGGAACGGAGCAGTGCCCGCACCAGGGCCATGGGCTTGCGCCGGGAGCCCCAGCCGCCGATGCCGAGGGTCATCCCGCTGCGCAGCTGTCCGACCACCTCCTCGGGGGTCATGGACTTGTCGGTCATGAGCGCTCTCCCTTCCCGAAGGTGTCGCGGACCCGGTCGGCCACTCCGCTGAGGTTGGCCTCGAAGGTGAAGCCCTGCTCGAAGCGGTAGCTGCGGCGGACGTCCACGGGGTCGATGCCGTTGATGGCCGCCTTGGCCAGCCGGATCAGGTAGCCGTCCTTCCGGGCGATCTCGGCGGCCAGTTCCACGGCGGCGGCGCGCAGTGCGCCCGGCGGGACCACCTTCCAGACCGAGCCGTGCGCGTGCAGTTCGGCGGCGGTGGCGGTGCGCGAGGTGTAGTACAAGGCCCGCATCAGGTGCTGCGGGACCAGGCGGGCCAGGTGGGTGGCGGCGCCGAGCGCACCCCGGTCCAGCTCCGGCAGGCCGAAGACGGCGTCGTCGGAGGCGACGATCGCGTCGGCGTTGCCGACGAGACCGATTCCGCCGCCCAGGCAGAACCCGTTCACGGCCGCGACGACCGGCACCTCGCACTCGTAGACGGCGGCGAAGGCCTCGTAACAGCCCCGGTTGGCACCGATGAGGGCGGCGTGGTCGCTGTCGCGCTGCATCTCCTTGATGTCGACCCCGGCGTTGAAGCCGCGGCCCTCGGCGGCGAGGACGACGCACCGGACCTCGGGGTCGCGGCCGGCGGCGCGGAGGGCGTCGGCGAGGTCGTACCAGCCCCGCACGGGCAGCGCGTTGACGGGCGGGAAGTCGACGGTGACGAGCGCGATGCCCTTGTCCGGGCCGGAGGTGGAGACACCCATGAGCGGATCAGCTACCTTTCCACCAAACATTTGTTAGGTGAGGAAGGTAGCAGCCCATGGAGCTCGACGGGAGGGTCGTCGTCGTCACCGGAGGAACCCGGGGCGTCGGAGCCGGGATCGCCCGCTCGTTCCTCGCGGCCGGCGCGGAGGTCGCCGTCTGCGCCCGGCGGCCGCCGGAGGAACCGGTCTCGGCGGACGGCCGGAAGGCCTCCTTCAGCGCCGTCGACCTGCGCAATCCCGTCGCCGTACAGGACTTCTTCGGCGCCGTCGCCAGGCGGTACGGGCGCCTCGACTGCCTGGTCAACAACGCCGGCGGCACCCCGTACCGGCTGCTGGGAGAGGGGGAGGCGGAACGCCACGCGCGGGTCGTCGAGCTGAACCTGGTGGCGCCCATGACGGCCTCGCTCGCCGCGTACCCGTGGCTGCGCGAGGCCCGCGGCTCGGTGGTGATGATCGGCAGCGTCAGCGGCACCCGGCCCTCACCGGGGACGGCGGCGTACGGGGCGGCGAAGGCGGGCCTGGAGAACCTGGCCCGGTCCATGGCCGTGGAGTGGGCGCCCGAGGTACGGGTGAACTCGCTGGTCCTGGGCATGGTGCGGACCGAGCTGACGCACCTGCACTACGGGGACGAGGCCGGGGTCGCGGCCGTGTCCGCGACCGTCCCGCTCGGGCGGCTGGCCCAGCCCTCGGACGTGGGGGAGGCGGCGGTGTTCCTGGCCTCCGGCCGGGCGGCGTACGTGAGCGGGGCGAGCCTGCTGGTGCACGGCGGCGGGGAGCGCCCGGCGTTTCTGGATGCGGCAACTGTCAACAAGGGGAGCTGAGATGGCGGGACTGTGCGAGGGCCGGGTCGTGATCGTGACGGGCGCGGGGCGGGGGCTGGGCCGGGCCCATGCGCTGGCCTTCGCGGCCGAGGGGGCGCGGGTCGTCGTCAACGACCTGGGCGTCGGTCTGGACGGGCTGCCCGGGCCGGACGGTCCGGCGGCGCGGGTGGTCGCCGAGATCGAGGCGCTCGGCGGGGAGGCGGTGGCGCACGGCGGGGACATCGCGACCTCCCGGGGCGCGACCTCCCTCGTGGAGACGGCGCTCGGCGCGTTCGGGCGGCTGGACACCCTGGTCAACAACGCCGGGTTCCTGCGGGACCGGATGCTGCTCAACCTGGACGAGGACGACTGGGACGCGGTCGTGCGCGTCCACCTGAAGGGGCACTTCCTGCCGCTGAAGGCGGCGGCCCGGTGGTGGCGGGCGGAGGCGAAGGCCGGCCGGCAGGTCGCGGCCCGGGTGGTCAACACCTCCTCGGGGGCCGGACTGCTGGGCTCGGTCGGCCAGGGCAACTACAGCGCGGCCAAGGCCGGCATCCTCGGCCTCACCGCGGTCGCGGCGGCGGAGATGGGCCGGTACGGGGTTCAGGTCAACGCGATCGCCCCGGCGGCCCGGACCCGGATGACGGAGCAGACCTTCGCGCAGACCATGGCCGCCCCCGAGGAGGGCGCCTTCGACGCGATGGCTCCGGAGAATGTGTCCCCGCTGGTGGTGTGGCTGGGCTCGGAGGCCTCGGCCGGGGTCACGGGCCGGGTCTTCGAGGCGGAGGGCGGCCGCATCACGGTCATGGAGGGCTGGCGGCCCGGCCCCACGGCCGACCGCGACTCCCGCTGGACCCCCGCCGAGGCGGGCGAGGCCACGCTGAAACTCCTCGCCGCGGCGCAGGCTCCGCCGCCGGTGTACGGCGCGCGGTAGCGGGAGCCGGTCCGGTCCCGGCACCGGGGGCGGAGGCTAGGGTTCCTGGTCCGGGACACCAGCCGAAGGGACACGAACCGACGATGGCCGTCACGCCGACCCCGCAGAAGATCACCACGTTCCTGATGTTCGAGGGGCGGGCCGAGGAAGCCATGGGCTTCTACGTCTCGCTCTTCGACGACGCGCAGGTGCTCGCCGTCAGCCGCTACGGCCCCGACGAGACCGGACCCGGGGCCGGGCCCGAGGGAACCGTGCGGCACGCGACCTTCTCCCTGGCCGGCCAGCAGTTCATGTGCATCGACAGCCCGGCCAGGCACGCGTTCGGCTTCACGCCCGCGGTGTCGCTGTACGTCCAGTGCGCGGACGAGGCCGAGATCGACCGCCTCTACGGCGCGCTCGCCGAGCAGGGCCAGGAGCTGATGCCCCTCGGCTCGTACGGATTCAGCCACCGGTTCGGCTGGGTCAACGACCGCTTCGGCGTCTCCTGGCAGCTGAACGTCGCGGCCCCGCCCAGCGCGGACGGATGACGGGCCGGGCTCAGGCCCCGGCACCGCCCGGCCCGGGCTGCTCCAGGCCGAGCATCTCCAGGGCCGAGTCCATCTCCGCCTGGAACAGCACGCGGGGATTGGCCTCGGGGCCGAACTGGCCGTAGACCTCCAGCGCGACGGGACCGTACATGCGGCCCCACACGCGCAGCGAGGCCAGCAGCGCCTGCGGCGGGAGGTGGGGGAAGCACTCGCGGGCGAGGGCGGCGAGGGAGGGGACGAAGTCGCTCCACTGCGCCTCGGCCCGCTTGAGCTGCTCGGGAGCGGTGGGCCAGGCGGCATCGACCAGGCCGAGGAGGATCATGCAACATCGGCGGGCGGCCGCCACGACGATGTCGTGCGTCGGGGCGTACCCGGGGGAGCTGTCCCCGTAGGTGAGGCGGAACTCCGCCGGCCGGGTCCGGGCCCACTCCCGGAAGGTGTCCGCGACCGCGAGGAGCCGGGCCGCGGTCGCCTCCTCGGGGAGCGCGTCGCGGGCCAGCTCCTGCTGGTCGGCGAGCCGGTTGTAGGTGTCGGCCGCCAGGGTGGCGAGCAGGTCGTCGCGGGTGTCGAAGTAGCCGTACAGCGCCGCCGCGGTCATGCCCATCTCGCGTGCGATGCCGCGCAGGGTGATCCCGGCGACGTCGCCGGAGGCGAGCAGGGCGAGCGCCACCTCCTTGATCTCGGCGGTGGTCTCGATCCGAAGACGTTCACGGCGCGACAGGGTCTGCATGGCGGGGGCTCCTCCTCAGGGACACGGCGAGAGTGTCTTCTACCCCCGTACAAACACCGTTTACTTACCTTACCGTGTTGACGAACCGCAACTCGGCGGTCCTCCTGCGGCCTCTGGTGAGGGCGCACGCCACCAGCACCACCGCGAGGCTGCCCAGGCTCATCAGCAGCTGGGGCCGGGTCTGCGCGGTGAACAGCATCGAGCACAGGATCGCCGCAAAGGCCGCGATGACCAGCAGCGTCAGGTACGGGAAGCCCCACATGCGGAACGTCAGCAGGCCCGGGGCGGTGCGCTCGGTCCGGATCCGCAGCACGAACTGGGAGACGGCGATCCCCAGGTACATGATGATCAGCACCGCGCCGGTCGAGTTGAGCAGGAACGGGAAGGTCCGCCCGGGGCTGACCGCCTGGGCCGCGACGGCCCCGCCGCCCGCCAGGGTCCCGAGCAGGACCGCACGCCGGGGCACCGCCGCCCACCGGGGCGCGTCGCCGTGCCCGGCGAGGGTGGCCAGCATGCGCGAGGAGGCGTACAGCGTGGAGCCCAGCACCGACAGCAGCGCGGTCAGGATCACCGCGCTCATGGCGGTTCCGGCGAAGGGCACCCCGATCCGGGTCAGGGCCGTCACGTACGGGCTCTCGCCACCGCCGATCTGCGGCCACGGCACGATCGCGAGCACCAGCAGGACCGAGCCGAGGAAGAACACCAGGATCCGCCAGACGATCTGCCGGGTGGCGCGGGCCACGGCCCGGCCCGGGTCGGGGCACTCGGCGGCGGCGACCGCCACGATCTCGGTACCGCCGAAGGCGAAGACGGCGCCGACGGTGGCGGTGAGGACCGCGCCGAAGCCGTGCGGGGCGAAACCCCCGTAAGCCGTGAGGTTCCCCAGCGGCGGACCGGCCGGGCCCCCGCCCAGCAGGTACGCGGTCCCCAGGGCCAGGAAGGCGAGGATCGCGCCGATCTTGACGACCGCGAACCAGAACTCCGCGCTGCCGAAGGACCGGGAGGAGCGCAGGTTCACCGCCGTCAGCCCGCCGAGCAGGAGGAGGCTGCAGGTCCAGGCCGGCACCTGCGGCAGCCAGGCGTGGACGATCTGCCCGCCCGCGATCGCCTCGACGGCCACGATCGCCACGAAGGCGTACCAGTAGAGCCAGCCGACCGTGAAGCCCGCCCAGTCGCCGAGGGCGAGGCGGGCGTAGTCGGCGAAGGACCCGGCCATCGGGCGGGCGGCGACCATCTCCCCGAGCATCCGCATGACCAGCAGCACCAGCAGCCCGGCCAGCGCGTAGCTGACGAGGGCGGCGGGGCCGGCGGTCCGGATGGTCTGCGCCGAACCGACGAAGAGACCGGTGCCGACGGCGCCGCCCATGGCCATCATGGTCAGGTGGCGGCCGCGGAACACCTGCCCGGCGTCCTTGGTCGTCACGGCGCGACCGAGAGCTTGTGCCGGAACACGTCGTGCGGGTCGTAGGCGCGTTTGACCGCCCGCAGCCGCTCGTAGTTCTTCTTGTAGAAGAGCTCGTGCCAGGGGACGCCGGAGGTGTTGACCGCCGGGTCGGCCAGGTCGGTGTCCGGGTAGTTGATGTAGCAGCCGTCGGTCCCGCCGCCGGTCACGGGGACGCCGCCGGTCCCGGCGTAGACGTCGGCGTAGAAGGCGCGCAGCCGGGCCGTCTCCTTCTCGTCGTCCTGCGGGGCCGACCAGATCGACTGATAGAGGACCTTGAAGACGGAGTCGCGCTGGGCGGCGGCGGTGTCCGCCTCGCCGCGCGCGTTGATGGCGCCGCCGAAGGAGAGCAGGACCATGGAGGTGTCCGGGTTGTCGGTCCGCGACAGGTGCCGGTAGGCCGCCTTCAGCTGCTGCTCGGTGAAGTCACGCCGGTGGTAGGCGGACTTGAGGCCGACCCGGGCCAGCGGGTTGGCCCAGACCGGATTGGGCGAGCCGACCATGCGGGCCGCGTCCAGCCAGGGCAGCTCGCGGGGTGTGAACAGGTTCGGCATGGCCGCCAGTTCGCCGCTGGGCCGCTCGACGGGGCGCGGGGTCAGACCGGTGCCGTCCAGCAGGGCGGCCAGGTAGGCGTCGAGGGTGGCCCGGGAGGAGGACTGGGCGTAGTGGGCGAGGGAGCCGAACCGGCGGGAGTTGGCGTTGAAGAGGGTGGACAGGTGGCGGCCCGGCGAGTCGGGGCCGGAGTTGCGCTCGTGCCAGGTGCCGTAGTTCCGCAGGAGCCGTACGAAGCGGTCCTCGGTGAGCTCGCTCCAGGACAGGTCGATCGCCGAGGCGTGCAGCCGGGCCGGCGGGGCGGGCAGCTGCCGCTCCGGGGGCGCGTGTGCGGTGCCGGGGGTGCGGAACCAGTAGCGGGTGATCAGCCCGAAGTTGCCGCCGCCGCCTCCGGTGTGGGCCCACCACAGCTCGCGGTGCGGATCGCCGGCCTCGCGGGTGGCCACGACCGTGCGGGGGCGGCCGCCGCTGCCCGGGACGACCACCTCGACGGCGTACAGGTGGTCCACGACCAGGCCGAAGTCGCGGGAGAGGAGTCCGTAGCCGCCGCCGCTGATGTGGCCGCCGGCGCCGACGGAGTGGCAGACCCCGCCGGGCAGGGTGACCCCCCACCCCTTGTAGAGGGCCTCGTAGACGGCCATGAGGTGGGCGCCGGGCTCGACGAAGAAGGCGCGGCGGCGCTCGTCGTATCCGACGCCGGTCATCTCGGAGAAGTCGAGGAGGACCTCCACCTCCGGGTTGCAGGTGAAGTCGGCCAGGCAGTGGCCGCCGGAGCGGACGGAGACCCGCTTGCGGCCGGCCATCGCCTCGCGGAGCGCGTTCTCGGCGTCGCGGGCCGAGCGGACCAGCTTGACGTGGTCGGGCCGGGCCACGTAGCGGCGGTTGATGCCCGTCTGGAGGGAGGGGTAGCGGGCGTCGGAGGGCAGGACCCTCGGGCCCGCCGCCGCGGGGGCGGGGGCGGCGGCAGCGTCCGTGGCGGTGAGGGGGCCGGCGATCCCGGCGCCCGCGGTGACGGCCGAGGCGGCGAGGAATCCGCGGCGGTCCAGAGGCGGCATGACAGGTTCCCTTGCGTGGCGCGAGAGCGGTACGGGGCTGTGCGATGGAGGTCTGGCGGGGCTGGGCGGGGGCCGGGCCCCGGAGGGGAGCGGGGGGCTCGATGCGCCTCCGGGGCCCGGCGTCCAGGGGGTGGTGCGTCCCGCCGGTCAGGCGTTGGCGCCGCCGTCGACGGTCAGCGTGGTGCCCGTGACGAAGGAGGCCTCGTCGCTCGCCAGGTAGAGGACCGCGCTCGCGATCTCCGCGGCCCGGCCGTAGCGGCCGAAGACGTTCAGGCCGCGCTGGAAGTCGGCGGACGGGCCGTCGGCCGGGTTCATGTCGGTGTCGACGGAGCCGGGCGCCACCTGGTTGACGGTGATGGCGCGCTCGCCCAGGTCGCGGGCGAGGCCCACGGTCAGGCCGTGGATCGCCGCCTTCGACATGGCGTACGGGGTGAAGCCCGGGGCGGGGACCTGCGTGGCGAGGCAGGAGCCGACGTTGACGATGCGGCCGCCGTCGGGCATGGCCACGGAGACGGCCTGCGCGGTCAGGAAGGCGCCGCGGACGTTGACGTCGAGCGTCCGGTTGAGGGTGGCCAGCGGCACCTCCGCGAGCGGCGGGCAGGTCATGTCCGCGTAGCCGGCGTTGTTGACGAGGATGCGCACGGGGCCCAGTTCGCGCACGACCTGCTCCACCGCGGCCGTCACGGCCCCGGCGTCGGCGGCGTCGGCCTCGACGGCCACGGCGCGCCGCCCGAGGGCCCGTACCTGCCCGGCGACCTCCTCGGCCTGTTCCTTGTTGGAGCGGTAGGTGATCGCCACGTCGGCGCCGTGGGCGGCGAGCGTACGGGCGATCTCGGCGCCGATGCCGCGCGAGCCGCCGGTCACGAGGGCCACTCCGTGGAGGGTGGTGGTCACATTGATTCCTTTTCTGTGCGGGGGAGTGGGGCGAGGGGCAAGGGTGGCGGGCTCAGGCCGTGGCGGCCTGCGGCTCGGGGGCGGCCGTGGCGCCGCCGCCGTCCTTCTTGGCGCGCAGGTCCGGCAGGAGGGTGAACAGGCCGAGGAAGGCCATGATCACGCCGAGTACGAGCGGGGCCCGGAGCCCGTAGGCGTTGATGCCGACACCGCCGAGCCAGGAGCCGATGACGATGCCGAGAGTGATGAAGGAGGAGTGCACGGTGTTGACCAGCGGGCGGGCATTCGCGGTGCGCTGGACCCGGGTGATCATGCAGGGGTTCATCGTGACGCCGACCAGGCCGATGCCCATCATGAAGATCAGCGCGGGCGCGGTGACCTCCGCGAAGACGGCGAAACCGGCCAGGAAGACCATGTTGAGGCCGAGCCCGACGAGCTGGGTCACGATGGTGTGCTTGTCGGCGAAGCGCCCGACGATGTTGTTGCCGACGACGGTCGCGGCTCCGTAGGCGACCAGCAGCCAGGGGACCGAGCCCTCGCTGAAGCCGGTGAGCTCGGTGAGGATCGGCGTGAAGTAGCTGAAGGCGGAGAAGGTGGCGCCGATGATCAGCGTGGAGGTGGAGAACACCAGCCACAGGCGCGGGTTCTTGAAGGCGCGCATCTCCTCCTTCACCGAGGGGCCGTGCGCCCCTTCGGCGCCGGTCACGGACGGGACGCCGGCGATCGTGGCAAGGGCCGCGAGCACGGTCAGCCCCGAGATCGCCCAGAACGCCGCCCGCCAGCCGAACTGGCCGCCGACGAAGGTGGAGATGGGCAGGCCGAGCAGGGTGCCGAGCATCAGCCCGTTCATGGCGGCGCCGATCGCCTTGCCGCGCATCTCCGGCTTGGTGATCTCGGCGACGACCGAGAGCGAGACGCCGAAGAAGGCGGAGGAGGCGACGCCCGTGATGACGCGCCCGATGGCCATCGTCACGTAGTCGGTGGACAGGGCGGCCAGGACGTTGCCGGCGAGGAAGACCGCGAACAGCACCATCAGGGCGCTCTTGTGCGGGAGTTTGAGCACGGCGGTGGCCAGGAACGGCCCGCCGAGGGCCATGGCCACGGCGAACGCGGTGATCAGATAGCCGACTTGGGGAATGGTGGCCCCGAGTCCCTCGGAAATCTGGGGCATCAGGCCGGCCACCACGAATTCGCTGGTGACCATGGCGAAGATGCCGAGGGCGAGGACGTACACGGCCTTGGGCACGGCCGTCACCACCTTTCTATAACTAAACGATCGTTCCAGAACTTGGGCAGGCGCGACCCAGGGGCAGAGCACGGTGATTGCGGGTCAGTCAGTCAGTCAGCCGGTCGGCCGGTCGGACCGCCGGGCCGGACGTCGGACGGGTGTCAGCCGGTACAGGACAGGCCCTTGAGGGCCTCGTCGACGACCTGGGTCAGGTAGGCCCGGTCCGCCGCCCGCTCCATGACGCGCAGCCCCTGGGTGAGGGTGACCAGGAGGCGGGCGGTGGAGCGCACGTCGGTGCCGGGCGCGAGCTCCCCGGCCACCCGGGCCCGCAGCAGGAGGTAGGCGAAGGCCTCCTCCAGGGAACCCAGCGCTCCGCCGAGCCGTTCGGCGGCCTTCGCGTCCCCCGGCAGCCGCTCCAGCACGCCGTGGGTGACCATGCACCCGCCGCGCAGCGGATCGGCCAGCGCGGAGTCCACGTAGGAGAGGAGGAAGGCGCGCAGGACCGGCAGGGCGGGACCCTCGTCGGACTCGGCGAGGTTCTGCCGGGCCCGGTCCGCCTCGACGGCGCAGTACAGGTCCAGCGCCTTGAGGTAGAGGTCGTGCTTGGAACCGTAGGCGGCGTACATGCTGGAGCGGTTGATGCCCAGCGCGTCCACCAGGTCCTGGATCGAGGTGGCCTCGTACCCCTGGCGGCGGAAGAGCTCCATGGCCGCCACGAGGGCGGTCTGCGGGTCGAACTCCTTGGGCCTTGCCATGAGCACGAGGCTACCCCATTCCCAACCGTTCGTTTCAGAAAGGCGGCACGACCGTCCGGTCTCAGTCGAAAGCGGCCGGAATCACGCCGTACCGCGCCCCCACCTCGGCCACCCCCGGAGGGTCCTCCACCGGCACCGGCACACCCGGAGTGGGCTCCGTACCGGCCTCCAGGAAGAAGTTCTCCACCCCGCCCGGCGTGAAGATCAGCAGCAGTTTCGCCGTGTGCAGGGAGTGGTTGTGGAACTGGTGCGCCGTGCCCCGCGGCACGAACACGAAGTCGCCGGTGGCCGCCTCGTACGTGTTCGCGCCGACGCGGATGGTCAGCCGGCCGTCCAGGACGTAGAAGGCCTCGTCCTCGTCGGCGTGGCGGTGCGGCGGAGGCCCGCCGCCGGGCGGTACGGACGCCTCCAGCACGGCGATGGAACCGCCGGTCTCGACCGCGCCCGCCTTGACGCTGTAGACGTCACCGGACAGCCAGGTGGCCTTGCCGCCACCGGCCGGGACGTGCAGGACCCGCCGCACCTCGGTGGGCACCTCGGCCTGCTGCGTCGCTTCGAACAAAGACATCTCTCAACCCACCGTCGTCGCTTCGCCGAGGAGCGCGAGGGCCGGGTCGTCGACCGCCACCTCGCGTCCACCGCATTCCACCGTGACCAGCCGCAGCCACTCGCCGTCCGCGCACGCCACGTACAGCCCGCCGCCGTGGCGCACCAGCGCGCCGGGCGGCCGCCCACCGGGCGCGGGCCCGCCGCCCTCGCCGTACGCCGCCGACAGCAGCCGGATGCGCTGCCCGCCGGGGGCGGTGAACCAGGCACCGGGATGGCGGTAGGCGGCCCGTACGTGGCGTTCCACCACGGCGGCGGGCAGGCCGAAGTCGAGCCGGTAGTGCTCGTCGCGGGGCCGCCCGTAGTAGGAGCGGCGGGACAGGTCCTGGGGCGTGCGCTCCAGGGTGCCCTCCACCAGGTGCGGGATCAGGTCGAGCAGCATCAGGACGTTGGCGCGCTCCTGCATGGTGCGCAGCTCCAAGCCGGTCTCACGGCCCGAGAGCGGGATGTGGTGCTGCATCAGCAGGTCACCGTCGTCGAGTTCGACACCCATCTCGATGGCGGAGACCGAGCTCTCCGCGGCCCCCTCGCGGACCATCCAGTAGAAGGGCGCCAGCCCCGCGAACTCCGGCAGCGGCGAGGGATGGAAGTTGACCGCGGTGCGGCGCGGCAGGGCGAGCAGCGGAGCCTTCAGCAGCTGCTGGAAGTTGCCGACGAGGAAGTAGTCGGCTTCCAGGGCGGCCAGAGCCTCCACGGCGTCGGGGTCGTTCACCGAGCGCGGGCGCAGGACGCGTACGCCCAGGGCGCGCGCCTGGTCGGCGACGTCGACGGCTTCCTCGTCATCGGTGAAGTACGCGCACAGCTTCCCGGGCGGCGAGGTGACCAGGGCGGCCAGCTCCACGTTCGGGTGGCCGTGCAGGATGCTCAGGAAGGGTGATCCGAGTTTGGAGTTGACTTCGGTGAACAGCACAACACGTATGGAATCCATGACGGTCGGACGCTTCTCTCGTCTCGGTCTCTAGAAGAACGGGGAGGTGGAGGAACCGCCCAGCAGGACCTTGCCGGTGAGCTGGAGGACGGAGTCCTGGGCGACGGCGTGCTGGCACATGGTGTTGGCGTCGCGCAGCCACCGGTCCAGCGGGTTGGGCTTGTAGACGGACGACCCGCCGACGAGGTCGAAGAGCTCGTGGACGATGGAGCGCGCCGTCCGGAAGGCGTGGCGCCGGGCGATGGCCGTGGCCACGCGGGCGTCGTCGCTCAGCACGTCCCCGGAGGCGAGCGCGTCCCACTGCACCCGCAGGGTGGTGTACACACCGGCGCGGGCGGCGATCAGCTCGCCCTCCAGGCGGGCGATCGCCGACTGGATCCGGTAGTCCTCGCGCCACGGCACACCGGTCTCGCGGTCGGTCCGCTGTGCGGCCAGCTCGCGTACGTGGTCCAGCGCGGCGCGCGCCATGCCGAGCGGGATGCCCGGCATCTTGCGCAGGATGGCGTCCGGGGTGGCGTGCAGCGGGCCGGTCCGCCTGGGCTCGGAGAAGGAGAAGGAGCGCTCCTCGGGCACGAACAGGTCGGTGCAGGAGTAGTCCTGCGAACCGGAACCGGCCAGGCCGGTGGTGTGCCAGGTGTCGTGGAACTCGTAGTCGCCGGGGCGGGCGATCATCACCCGCCAGTGCCGCGCGGCGCCGGTCACCGGGTCGGCCTCCGGCTCGCCGTCCTCGCCGAAGACGTGGACGCCGGCGCCCAGCCAGTCGCAGTGCGAGGAGCCGGAGCCGAACTTCCAGCGGCCGGTGACCCGGAAGCCGCCGGGCACCCGGACCGCCTTGCCCTGCGGATAGATCCAGCCGGAGTTGGCCATGTCGAGCGTGGGCCACATGCCGCGGGCGACCTCGTCGTCGAGGTAGCCGGAGTAGATGCCGGAGTCCATGCCGATCATCGCGCACCAGCCGACGGAGACGTCACCGGCGGAAAGGATCTCCAGCAGCTCGGCCTGCTGCATCGAGGTCAGCTCCGGGCCGCCCCAGGTCTTGGGCATGGCGGCACGGAACACACCGGCCCCGCGCAGCAGTTCGACGATGTCCTCGGGCAGCCGGCGCTCGGCCTCGATGCGCGGGGAGCTCTCCCGCAGGACGGGCACGAGCGCACGGGCGCGGTCGAGGATCGCTTCGGCGGTGTCGGGTACGTACGGCGTCGTCGTCATCACGTTCTCATCAGGGGTGCGGGGCGGGCGGGACGGGGCGGCGGTCATGCGTAGCGGCCGGCAGCCATGACCCCGTGCGGGTCGACGGCCTCGCGCAGGGCGCGCTGGAGGGCGGTCTCGGCGGTCTCGGCGGTCGCGGCCGTACCGGTGGCCGCCCGGGAGTGGCCGGAGTCGAGCCGGTAGGGGCGCAGGCCCGCCTCGCCGAACCAGAGGTGGGCGAGGTCGAGTGCCCGGTGGGCGGCCTCGGTCTGGGTGGCGCGGTCGAAGGGGAAGGACACGACGAGGTCGATGACGTCGGCGTCGAGGGCGTTGACCGTGGAACCGGGCCGGATGCCGGTGGCCAGGTGGATGCGGTCGAGGATGTCCAGGGCCCGGACCACCGAGGCGCCGTCGAAGGGAAGGAACGGCAGGAAGAACAGCCAGCCGTTGCCGTCGGCGTCCACCCGCCCGGCGGCGGCGCCGGTGGCCGAGGCGAGCATCCGTTCGTTGTGCGCGACCGAACCGCTGTAGGCCGCGTGCACCACGTGGGCGACGACGTCCTCGTCGGCGGGCGGCTCCTCGTCGCTGGAGGTGACCGAGGTGAACAGGCCCGTCTCGGCCATCTCGGCCAGCAGGGCCGCCTTGAGGGCGGCGGCCGAGCGCTCGGTGCCCTCCACGCTCAGGTGGGCGACGTAGCCGCCGGCGGTGTCCCCGCCGCCGTACGTGGCGGTCGAGGCGGTGTCGTACACCTTGATCACGCCGGCGATCAGGCCGTTCGCCTTCCAGACGCGCAGCGCGTCGACGGCCCGGTGCAGCGTCTCGCGGTGGAATCCCGCGCGGACGGTGCTCTGGCGCTGCGGGCGTGGCAGCAGCCGGACCACGGCGGCGGTGACGATGCCGAGGTCGGACTGGGTGAACAGGTGCAGCAGGCTGGGGCCGAGGCCCAGCGGGTTGAAGCCGTCGCCCTTGCCGTGCGCGGCGTCGCCGGGCCACCAGCCGATGTGCGCGACCGCGCCGTCGGGCAGGACGACCTCCAGGCCGAGCAGGTCCTCGGTGCGCTGGTGGCGCAGGCCGACCCCGCGGTCCACGGTGTTGCCGAGGACGCTGGTGTGGCCGGAGGACGCGGTAACGTTCAGCATCCGCCCGGTGCCGGACAGCAGTTCGGAGAGTTCCTTCTGGGTGACGCCCGGCTCGACGACCGCGTAGCCCGCTTCGGTGTCGAGTGCGCGCAGGGCGTCGAGCCCGTCCAGTTCGACGCGTACGACGGGGCCGGCGGCCGGCTCCTTGGAGCCGAGTCCCCAGTTGCGGCCGGTGGAGACGGGCTGGAGGCCGGGGAGTTCGCTGCCCGAGGCCTTGGCCCGGTGGAAGGCGCCGACCAGGGCGCGTACGTCGGCGACGGAGCCGGGGCGCAGGACGGCACGGGTGTCGCGCGGGGCGAACGCGGAGACGTTGGGGTCCGGCGGCAGCGGTCCGGCGGCGGCGTCGTGCCGCACGCGCTCCGCGCCGAGGGCCTGCCGGAGTTCTTCCAGCACGGCCTTGAGATCCGGGTACAGGTACGGGTCTGGCATGCCTCGACCTCGATCGTGATGTGGGTGGTCGGTGAGGTGGACGACGGGTGGGACTGACTACGCGGGGGACTGTGCGGGACGGGTGGGCGCGGAGTCCCCGAGGTAGACGGGCGCGAGCGGGCCGCACGAGGTGACGTGGGCCAGGACGCGTACGGTGCGGGCCGGCGCGCCGGCCCAGGCGGTGTCGGCCGCGCACAGCGCGGGCACCTCCCAGCCGTCCTCGCGCAGGGCGAGGGCCGGGGTGTCGCTGGTGAGGTCCGGGCTGCAGGTGAAGAGCAGACTGATGACGGCCTCGCGCTCCAGGCCGTTGCGGGCCAGGAGTTCGCCCACGAGCGCGCGGGTGGCGGCGGCGATGTGCCGGGGTGTGTCCTCGGCCACCGAGGTCGCGCCGCGAACGGCGCGTACGGCGGGTACGGCGCGTACGGCGGGTACGGCGCGTACGGCGGGTACGGCCGACGACGCGGCCCGTGCGGCGGGGGCGGCCGGTCCGGCCGCGGCCCCGCGGCTCACTCCGCGCCCGCCGGGGCGGGGGTGAGCCGGCCCCGGTGGAACAGCAGCGCCCCTCCGGTGTCCTCGCCGGGGCGCACGTGTTCGACGCGCCCGAGGAACAGCGTGTGGTCCCCGCCGGGGAACCGCTCCTCGATCCGGCAGCCGAGGGAGGCCAGGGCGCCGGGCAGGTACGGGCGGGCCTCCACGCCCTCGCCCTCGGTGGTGAAGTGCGTGTCCAGCTCCCGCCCGAACGGCTTGTCGCGGGAGGCGAACAGCCGCGCCAGGTCGCCCTGTCGGTCGGAGAGCAGGTGGACCTGGAACTCCCCGGTCGTGTCGATCGCCGGGTAGGTCCGGGAGGACTTCATGACGGAGACCAGGACGCGGGGCGGTTCGAGCGAGATCGAGACGAACGAGTTGGCGGTCATCGCCGCCGCGTGTGCGCCCTGTCCCGACGACAGCACGGTGACGCCGGTCGGGAACAGGCGCATCACCGACCGGAGATCGTCCGGTACGGGCATGGCGGGGCCCAGAGTTGTGGCCATTTCCCCCTCCTCAGGAGTTATCGGCAGAAGAAAACTTAACAGAGTTTAGTAACGATCGAAACCCAGGTCAGGGGGCTACTGACGGCCCTTAACGCAATCGAAACGGTCGTTGGACCATGGAGTTAACGGAGCGAGGCGGCTCGGCCCGGAGCGGCGACAGGCTCTACGAGGGCCTCGACGCGCGGGACGCGCAGGAGGTACGGCTGCCTGCGGTGGCGCGGTGCACGCACCCCGGCCGGGGCGCGACGGGCTGGGCGGTCGGCGGTCCGGTGGCGCAACGAGGCCCCCGGCCGCGCGGATCCCGTACGGGTGAAGGGGCTGTCGGGCAGGACGCGCGGCCGCTAGCTTCTCCGGCAAAGCGCTTGCTGCGCACGGCAACCGGTTCGGGAAGCGGGGCTGGGCCCATGTCCGACACCATCACGCTCGCCGTCGTCGGGGCGGGGGACCGGGGGAGCGGCCACGCCGGATGGGCCCTGGCCCATCCGGACCGGGCCCGGGTGGTCGCGGTCGCCGAACCGCGCGCGCCGCGGCGGGAGCGGCTGGCCGCCGCCCACGCCATCGACGCCCGGCACGTGCTCGGCGACTGGCGGGAGCTGGCCGCCCTCGGCCGGATCGCGGACGCGGTGCTCGTCTGCACCCTGGACCGCGACCACCTGGAGCCCGTCCTCGCGTTCGCCGCGCTCGGCTACCACATCATGCTGGAGAAGCCGATGGCCCTCACGGAGGACGAGTGCCGGCGCATCGTCGACGCCGTCGAGCGGGCCGGCGTGATCCTCTCCGTCGGGCACGTCCTGCGCTACACGCCCTACACGCGGACCCTCAAAGGCGTCGTCGACTCCGGCCGCATCGGCGACGTCGTGAGCGTCCAGCACCTGGAGCCGGTCGGTTTCTGGCACCAGGCCCATTCCTTCGTCCGGGGCAACTGGCGGCGGGCGGACGAGGCGACGACCATGCTGATGGCCAAGTCCTGCCACGACCTCGACTGGCTCCAGTACGTGCTGGGGCGCCCGCCCGTACGGGTCTCCAGCTTCGGCCGCCTCTCCCACTTCCGGCCCGAGAACCGGCCGCCGGGTGCGGCGGACCGCTGCCTGGACTGCGCGGTGGAGGCCGACTGCCCGTACTCCGCGGCACGCGAGTACGGGGACCGGCTGGCCGACGGCCGCCACCGCTGGCCGCTGAGCGTGCTGGTCGACGAGTTCACCCCGCAGGCCCTGGAGACCGCCCTGCGGGAGGGGCCCTACGGGCGGTGCGTGTACGCGTGCGACAACGACGTCGTCGACCACCAGGTGGTGGCCATGGAGTTCGACTCCGGGGCGACGGCCACCTTCACCATGACCGCCTTCACCGAGCGGGCGGACCGCCAGACCCGGATCTTCGGAACCCGCGGCGAACTGCGGGGCGACGGCCGAGGCATCACGGTCTACGACTTCCTGACCCGCACCGAGGAGCAGGTCGCCATCGGCGAGGGCGGCCCGATGGACGCCGCGGGCGGCCACGGCGGCGGCGACGCCGGACTCATGGACGCCTTCGTGGCGGCTGTCGCCACCGGCGACCCGGGCCTGGTCAGGTCGGGCCCGTGGGAGTCGCTCACCAGCCACCTGACGGTGCTGGCCGCCGAACGGGCCCGCTGCTCCGGCACGGTGGAGCCGGTGGAGCCGGTGGAGCCGCCCGTCCAGGAGCCGTAAACGAAGCGGGCCCGGCCCCCTGGCGAGGGGTCGGGACCGGGTCTTCGTTTCTTGCGGTGGGATAGGACTACCCGCTCCATCCACTCGCTGAACCGCAGCCGGCCCACATGTTGTCCCTCGCCTGTTCCGAGACCGCCGGCTCCAGGCCCTGCGACCGTTCGAAGACGGCCCGCGCCGCCGGCTCGGCGCGCGGCGCGAGCGGCCTGATCGGCGTCCGGTCCGTGCGCGGCCGCAGGCCCCGGGCCGGGGCGTGCTCCACCGCCCCCGGGTCGCCGAAGGCGAGGATCGCCGTGCCTGCGGCCGTGGAGCGGGCGGGCATCCGGCCGCCGACCCGGGAGGGCACCGGGCAGACCACCTCGGCCCCGTCCGGCACCGCGCGGCGCTCGAACCCTCGGGGGTCAGGACAGTTTGCCGTTGTAGTCCGGCAGCTTGACGGTGCGCTCGGCGTGACCGCCGACGAGGTCGGTGGGGCTGTTGCCGATGTTGGCGATGATCGTGTAGCCGCGGGCCTCGATCTCCGCGCGCTTGCCCGTCTTGTAGGCGCTCACCTCGTCGAACAGGTCGGGCAGGTCGCGGACGTAGAGCCCCGAGACCGGGTAGCCGACGGCCTTGAGGTTGCGCTCGGTGAGGGAGTGGATGATCCCCGGGCGGGCGGTGACGAAGAAGACGGCGACTCCGTGGGCGTTCGCGTACTGGGTCAGGTCGCGCACCTTGGCGATGGCCGGGGTCGGGAACGTCCAGAACCAGTGGAAGTCCGTCTCCAGCGAGGTGTTGTCGATGTCGAGGACGAGGGCCGGCTTCTCGCCGGCGGGCGAGGCGGCGATGCGCTGCTCGATGGCGGGGCGGGCCGCGTCGACGGCGGCGGCCACGGCCCGCTGCCAGGTGGCGTAGTCGATGCCGAGGATCGCCGCGTTGCCGCCGGGGGCGGACGCGGACGCGGACCCGGACGCGGAGACGGCCACGGGCGCCGGGGCGGGCGCGGCGGCGGGGGCCGCCTGGGCGGCGGTGGCCGGAACCAGCGTCATGACGGTGGCTACCGCGGCCACGCCGACGGCGGTGGTACGGGACATACGGGTGCGGCGGGTGCTGCGCATGGGGGGCGCTCCTCGGTCACGAATTGACGTGTACGCGACCAGAGTTGGCGAGATCCGCTCCCCTGTCTACTGGCCGGTAAGAAACTTTTCGTGGCCGACCGGTGAATGAAGATCGTCCGGATACCCCGGGTTGCTAGGTCTCGCAGTCGAGGACGGTGCGGCACAGGCCGCACCGGGCCCGGAGTCGCCCGCGCACGGGCAGCCGCAGCCGCTGCCCGCACACCGGGCACGGGAAGCTCACCCGCACCCCGGGCCCGGAGTCCTCGCGCTCGAAGCGGTACGGGGCCCCCTCGGCCGGTCCGGCCGCCGGCCCGTCCCCCGGGGTGGCTCCGGTGCGCCGGGCCTTCGCGTACCGCCGCCGCGCCAGCGGGCCCGCGGCCGCCAGCGGGGGTCGCCGGTGGTCCCGCTCGGCTTGCGCGCGCCCGCGCACGTACGCCTCGTACGCCTGCGGGCTGGTGAACCACGTGGAGGGGTCCTCGTCGAACAGGGCGGCCCGTCGGGCGAGGACGTAGCCGAACTCCTCCGGTGTGAGGTAGCCGAACTTCTGGTGGGTGAGCGCGTCCTCGCGGTAGGCGTCGAGCAGCAGCCAGCCCGCCCCGAGGTAGACGGCGGCGGTGTCGGTGAGGATCTCGTTCGCCGCGGTGCCGGGGAAGCGCAGGCCGAGCCGGTGCAGCAGGACGTGGGTGACCTCGTGGGACAGGGCGGCCGCAAGGTCCCGGCGGTGGGTACGGAAGCGGTCGCTGACCTCCACGAAGTACTCGGGGCCCGCGGCCAGTTCCACGGTGGCCGCCTGCTCCATCGGCCGGAAGGCGACCACCATGCGCGCATCGGGCAGCCGGAGGGCGCGCACCATCGCCGAGGCCACCCGCTGCGCGCCCAGGTGCAGGTCGTCGGCGGCGTCGAAGGCGGCGTCGGCGGGCGCGACGCTCGTGGCGTAGGCGCGGATCCCCTCCGCCGACAAGCGGCGGAAGAGCGCGGTGATCGAGGCGCGCACCGTCGCCAGATGCGGAAATCCGTGCTCGATCGGACCTCCGGGCCCACCGTTGTGCGTCATCGCGTCCCCTTCGCCGCAATCCCTGCCGTCCGAACGGATGATTGGCCGAAAATGCGTTCTTGATGGCGCCCATACCGCTGATGTGTCATGGACCCGTCATTCACCCGATGACACGCACGGCCCAACCCCCCACGAAAGGCAGTGTGTTGACTGTGACCACCCTTGTGCAGTTCATGAAGCGCAGCCTCGCCGTCGGAGCCGTCGCCCTCGCGGCGGTCAGCCTCCAGCCCGGCTCCGCCTCCGCCGGCACGGCCCCCGTCGTCGGCGGCACCCGTGCCGCCCAGGGCGAGTTCCCCTTCATGGTGCGCCTCTCCATGGGCTGCGGCGGCGCCCTCTACACCCAGCAGATCGTCCTCACCGCCGCCCACTGTGTGAACGGCTCCGGCAACAACACCTCCATCACCGCCACCGCCGGAGTCGTCGACCTCAACAGCTCCAGCGCCATCAAGGTCAAGTCCACCAAGGTCCTCCAGGCCCCCGGCTACAACGGCAAGGGCAAGGACTGGGCCCTGATCAAGCTCGCCAAGCCCATCAACCTCCCCACCCTCAAGATCGCCGACACGAAGGCCTACGACAACGGCACCTTCACCGTCGCCGGCTGGGGCGCCGCCCGCGAAGGCGGCGCCCAGCAGCGCTACCTCCTGAAGGCCAACGTCCCCTTCGTCTCCGACGCCAGCTGCCAGTCCTCCTACGGCAGCGACCTCGTCCCCGCCGAGGAGATCTGCGCCGGCCTGCCCCAGGGCGGCGTCGACACCTGCCAGGGCGACTCCGGCGGCCCCATGTTCCGCCGCGACAACAACAACGCCTGGATCCAGGTCGGCATCGTCAGCTGGGGCGAAGGCTGCGCCCGCCCGAACTACCCCGGCGTCTACACCGAGGTCTCCACCTTCGCCGCCGCGATCAAGAGCGCCGCGGCGAGCATGTAGCACTCCCGCGTCCTTCCGACCGGGCGCGCACGGCGCGACCCGGCCGGAAGGACGCGCGGGCTCGGTCCAAGCGCCGTGCGGTCGCGGGCCGACGCACGCACCGGCGGCAGCGGCGGGCGAGAGCGGGGCAGGCGGCGCGCGGCGATCAGCGAGGTCGTCGCGGAGCACCGTCCCGACGGCCCCGAAGCGACCCGGCGCCGGTCCGGCAGCGACACTCCGCACATCGTCCTCCTCACCACCCGCGGCACTCCACGGCGGAGTCCGGCTTCCTCCTGAAGGACGCCAGCCCGGCCATGCCGGTTGAAGCGGTCCGCGGGGCGACTCCCTCGTCCCGCCCGCCCTCTGCGCCGACGGCCCGGCTGGCCAGCCCGGCGCAAAGCCCGCGGCCCCGCCCCTCAATCGCCGGCGAGCGGCCCAGCCGGACGGTGCGGCTCAAGAACCGGAGCTCCGCCCCGGACCCCGCGCCTCAAACGCCGGCGGGGCTGAATGGGTGCGGCGGAGGCCGGATGGTGCGGCACGGCTGGACGGTGCGGCTCAAAGATCGGGGCTCCGCCCCGGACCCCGCGCCTCAAACGCCGGCGGGGCTGAATTTGCGCGGCGAGGGCTGGATCGGTGCGGCGGAGGCTGGATGGTGCGGCACGGGTGGGTGGTGCGGCACGGGTGGGTGGTGCGGCGCAGCCGAGGGGTGCAGGGGTTGGGGGGGTCAGCCGGGTCGGTTGGGGTGGGGGTGGGTGTGTGTCGGGGTGATCCCCGCAGGGCGTCGAACGCACTGCCGCCGCGCTGTCCGACCCCTCGTCACGTTCGGCGCCCGAGGAGACGCCCCGGCGCGGGGGGGGGGGGGGGGGGGGGGGGGGGGGGGGGGGGGGGGGGGGGGGGGGGGGGGGGGGGGGGGGGGGGGGGGGGGGGGGGGGGGGGGGGGGG